>JBBDZX010000005.1:369352-417938 GCA_040899905.1 Anaerolineales bacterium
AGAAGCGCGCTGAACGAGAGCCGGGCGCTCTCCCCGGCGGAGTTGAAGCGCGGACACGATCCACAGCTCTAGATCACTTGAGAAGCGCGCTGAACGAGAGCCGGGCGCTCTCCCCGGCGGAGTTGAAGCGCGGACCAAGGATGGAGACCTAGTGGAGGCGTGATAGAGCTGATCCTGTGGTCGCCCTTCAACTACGGGCGCCGTTCGCAGGCGCTCACGACGCCCTCCGTTCAGGGTGCTTGATCTCTCGAGAAGCGCGCTGAGCGCACCGACGGCCCTTCGACTTCGCCAAGAGTAGGTGCCTCTAGGCACTCAGGCCAGGGCTCAGGGCAGGTCCGGCGCCGACGGCGCAAAGTTGAAGAGGGGATACGCCTCTTGAGAAGCGCGCTGAACGACGCTCCGAAGGAGCGAAGTTGAAGCGCGGACACGGTCCGTAGCGCTTGAATGAAGCATCGATATCGGGCTCTGGAAACCGAGACGAGGCTGGAGCACAACCAGGGTCGCCCCTTCAACTACGGGCGTCGTTCGCGGGCGCTCACGACGCGCTCCGCTCAGGGTGCTAGGACGATTCGCCCTGGCGGGGCGCCGGCACGGCCGCCTCTTTCTTGGCGGAGGGTCGACTCCGCAGACGCAAGAGGGATTCCAGGCGCTCAATTTTTCGCAGAGCTTTACCCGGCGCCCAGGCCTCGCCCTCGGCATCCAGGTCGCGCCGGATCGAGGCCAGGGCCGGACCGAGACGGCGGGCCAGCTCTCGGGCCGGCTCGTTGAGGTCACGCAGGATCACAAGATGTCCGGAGGCGCCGGACGGGCCGAGGTCGACCGCTTTGACTTCGAGCGTCGTCCCGTCCAACCGGATGAGCTCTTGACGGTCCCCCGAGCCTTCTGAAAGCGCTTCGAGGAACGCCGAAAGTGGCCGGTCCGGAGAAGCTGCATCGTGGGAAAGCCATTTCTCAGCGTGGGTGTTGCTGGGCATGGCCCGGCCGCGCACTTCGACGAGAATCCCCTCCGGGATGTGCGCCAGCATCTGGCGTGTCTCGCGATCCAGACGCCTGACCTGAAGCAACCGATCCTGCACTTCCTCTTCGAGCAGGTCACCTCGCCTGCGCTGCGCCGCCCCCATCTTCGAGGTTTCCATGACCATCCGGCGGAACTCGAGGGCCCGCAGGATCGTTTGGTCGAAGACGCTCAGGTGCGGGAAGGGCTTGGCCAGGTAGCTGAAGGCGCCTCGATTCAGGGCCTCGATGGCGGTTTCCATCGTCGCATCCGCCGTGATGATCACCACCTGGACCTGAGGGTCGCGCTCCTTGGCCAACGCCAGCAACTCCAGGCCCGTGTGACCCGGCATGGTGATATCGGCCACAATCAGGTCGTAGGCGTTTTTCTCGATTAGATCGGCGGCGGCTTTCCCGTCGTGGGCTTCGTCGGAGGCGTGCCCCAGCCTCTGGATGCGCCGGCGCATGAGCTCGAGGAGCCCGCTCTCATCATCGGCGACCAGGATCTTGGGGGCCCTCACCGCGCCCATGGTTGCACCTCTCTCCGCTCCGTAATTCCCGGCTGATTCGCGAATCCCCAAAGCCGTTACTCCGCCGTCGGGGTCGCTTGGGGAGTCGCTGCACCCGCGGGCGTTGGAGAAGGGTCCCAGGGAGTTGGGGTGGGCGTAGCACTTTCCGGCGTGGGCGTCTCCGAAGGGACCGGATCCAATAGCGGTGTCGCAGTGGGGGAATCCGTGGACGGCGGGTCTGTGGGCGCGGGTGTCGCCGTCGCGGTCGGGGTAGGCGTCGCCGTGGGAGTTGGCCCAGGAGTCGGCGTTGCAGTCGGCGTCTGGGAAGGTGGCGGTGGCGTGGGAATCGGCTCGGCCACGGGTTCCAAGGAGGTCGAAGTTAGGCCCAAGACCAACCCCCCCAAGAGCGAGGGGTTGATGGTGACTGTGGCGGAGGATGAGCACGGCGCACAATCGGCGTTGCTCGAGGTGATGGTGACAGAGTTCGTGCAGGTGCCTACCCCATCCGCGCTTACCACCACGTCATCGAAACCCGCTTGCCCTTGGGCGAGGGCCGGGATGGACATCGGGAATGGGTTGGTGACGAATGAACACGGTCCGCCCAGGGAGTCTGTGATCGTAATGTCCAGGGCCGTCCCTGGGCCGTCGTTCCACCAGGCAACGGTGAACGTGATGGTGTCTCCGACGGTGGCGCTCCCGCTGTCGGCAGATTTGTCGACCCCGATGACGGGCGGCGGGATGGGCGTGTTCGTCACCGTCGGTGTCACGGTGGGCGTGTGGGTTTGAGTAGATGTGGAGGTCGCGGTCGCCGTCGATGTCGAAGTCGGTGTTTGCGTCGGCGTGGCTGTGGCCGTGGACGTGGCCGTATCTGTCGGTGTGGCAGTGGGGGTGCGCGTCTCGGTGGGTGTCCCAGTTAGCGTGGCCGTGGGTGTCTGAGTTTGGGTTTGCGTCGCAGTAGGCGTAAGCGTTTCGGTTGGCGTCGGCGTCACCGTGGGAGTGTCCGTGGGCGCGGGTGTCATCGTCGCCGTCGGCGTGACCGTGGGTGTTACGGTCTCCGTTGGGGTGGATGTTGGAGTTTGGGTGAGCGTAGCCGTCGAGGTGGGGGTATTGGTTGGTGTGGCGGTAGGCGGAACCGGGATGACCTCCAATGCGTCGATATCGGCGCCGTCGGTCAGGCCGTTTGGCGCCGAGAGCCGAACGTACCCATACGGTCCAGGTGGGGCACTCGCGTCGACATCGATCTCGATGCCCGTCTGCAGGGGCGGCGTCCCGTGCAGACTCGCTTCGGCGACGAACTCGTTATCCCTGGCGCTTGGCCAGCTGAAGACAGGGTACGCAGTCGAGCAGGACGCGTTAGTGCAAACCTCCACCACAACCGAGTCGAGGTAGATCCCCGGCCCAAAGGTCGCATCCACGATATAGCGCTCGTAGTAGACAAAGTCGTAACCCGGCTGAGTGTCGATCGGGCTGCCGCCCAGCGCAACTAGGTCGACAACATATGAATCCCCGCAGCCCAAGAGGAGGATGTTTCCGTCAGGCGAACCGATGTTGAGGTTTCCGGGCGGGACATCTCCGCCGCAGCTCGGCGTTGCCGTCGGCGTGCGCGTGGGGGTGTCCGTCGGAATGGAGGTCACAGTGGGAGTCACGGTCTCCGTCGGCGTCTGAGACGCAGTCGGGGTGAGGGTCACGGTGGGCGTCGGCGTGGGCGTCGTCGTCACTGTGGGGGTATCTGTGACGGTCGGGGTGACGGTGGGTGTTGGTGTGGAAGTGGACGTGGGGGTAACTGTGGGCGTCGAGGTCGATGTCGCCGTGGACGTGGGCGTGAACGTCTGAGTGGGTGTGGGAGTGACCGTCGAGGTCAGCGTCGGCGTGGGCGTATATACATAGACTCTCCGCCAGTTGACGGCGGTTGCAAAGTTTCCGCCTCGGACCTCAACATCGTTCTGCAAGACTTCCCCCGCGGCCGCTCCTTCAACACTCGCCGTGAATCGGAATCGGGCGAAGCCACCCTGCGGAATGGAGATGCTCACCAACCACACAAGGGGTGGAGTTCCGTTGGCACATGAATACTGGGAGGGATCCGGGTTGATAGCCGGGGCCGGATACCCGCCTGGGACCCCCGAATAGGACATGTTAGCCGGCAGGCAATCGATCACGGTGGTGAGATCGGCAGGAGGTACGCTCCCGAAGTTAATCACTCGGATGTCGAATTCGACCGTCGATCCACCGGGAGGGATGTTCTCGGGATTGGCCAGCTTGACCGGATACACCAGGGGCGTCGGCGTGAAGGTATTCGTCGGCGTCGGAGTGACGGTGGGCGTGTTCGTCCGCGTCGGCGTGATCGTGGGGGAACTCGAGGGCGTCGGAGTGCGGGTGGGAGTGCGCGTCCGCGTCGCCGTCGGGCTGACCGTGGGCGTGCGCGTCTGCGTGACCGTCGGGGTCATCGTGCGGGTGCTCGAAGGAGTGGAGGTCAACGTCGCGCAGTTTCCCCCGAGAAGGCACTGCCCCGAGCTAGAAGGGGTGCCGGTGATCCCGAACAGAACTTGCAGGTCCGCCAAGAACCCCGGCCCGATCCTGGGGAATGAGAGCGGTGGCCAAGGCCCATAGTTCGCCAAAAGTTTGGACTCTCCGCCTTCGCCGGATTCGCCTGTCATCCAGCGCGTGGCCAACTGGCCGCAAGAGAATAGGACGCAGAACACGACCACGGCCCACAACAGCCAGACCCAAAGCCCGGTAGGCCGGCGGCGGTCCTCGTCTCGTTCTGTGTCTCGGAGCGGCAACGTCTCTTGCATCAGACCCTTCGCGAGTCCTAGTTTCGATTGTAGGTTCCGCTCCCACACCCGGCTACCGGGACGCAGGTCCTACCCATCCGGGACGGTGGCGGCCCGGGGGGCGAGGGCGGGATTTCTCGGTTCAGGAACGCCGGGGCTGGCAGCCGACGGGAGGACGTCAGAGAGAGGCGATGCTTAAGCCAGTGGAGCTATCCCTGTGATCGCCCCTTCAACTGCGGGCGTCGTCCGCGTCTGCTCACGACGCCCTTCGCTCAGGGTGCTTGTCGAGAAGCGCGCTGAACCCTTCGGCAGGCCTTCGACTGCGCTCAGGCCAGGGCTCAGGGCGGGCTCCGCCGGGGTCTGCCCCGGCGGAGTTGAAGCGCGGATCAAGAATAGGCAGCCCGTGCATGAGCTCGTTCGCAGAATCCGCTTGGGTGGGAAGCGATCCACGTGACGGAGCCACCCTGGAGCGGCCGCGCAACGAGGCGTTCACGCGACGGCTTCCTTCTCGCCCACGCCTTCCGGAGGGCGCTCGGGCAGGAGGATTGTGAATGTCGTCCCCTTGTTCATCTGGCTCTCGACATCGATGCGGCCGCCGTGGCGGGAGACGATGCCGTAACTGACGGACAGGCCCATCCCGGTCCCCTGGCCCTCCGCCTTGGTGGTGAAGAAAGGATCGAAGATCCGAGGCAAGACCTCCGCCGGGATTCCCGTGCCAGAGTCGCGGAGGCGAACTTCTGCGCCCCCATGGCGCGAGGCCAGCTGGATGTGCAGGGCTCCCCCCTGGGGCATGGCCTGGACCGCATTCTGAATCAGGTTGATCAGAACCTGCTCGATCTGCTGCGCGTCATAGGTGATGTTCACGGGCCGTGCCGGCAGTTTCTGTTCCAACCGAATTTTCCCCTTGCGCAAGAGATACCCAGTCAAACGCAGAGCGCCTTCCACCGTCTCGCGCAGATCGCGGCGGACGAGTTCGGGGGTCGACTGGCGGGCGAACTTGAGCAGGTCGGTGACGATCGAGTTCGCGCGACTGGCATTGTCCCGAATGACCTGCACCGCTTCATGGACATCCGGTCGTCCATTCGAATCTTCCAAAAGCTCCTCGGCCATCCCCTTGATGACCGCCAGCGGATTCTTGACATCGTGCACGATGCCGGCGGTCAGCTGGCCGACCGCGGCCAGCTTCTCCGACTGGATCAACTGCATCTGCGCCTGCTGCAGCCGCTCGTACATTTCCGCCAGCTGGCGGTTTCGATCCACCGCCTCCCCGTAGAGGCGTTCGGCCTCCGCGGTGCGGGTCTGCAGCCGCTCGGTCATGACATCGAACGCCACGGCCAGATCGCCGATCTCATCCGGCCGCCGCAAGCCACTCTGCTGCTCCAAGTCTCCGGAGGCGACGGCTTGCGCCATGGAACGTAAGCGGAGGATCGGGCCGGCAATGCTTTGAGCCAGTCGGTACCCCAGGACGATCATGGCCACCGTCCCCAGGGCGAACAGAGCGCTGAAGCCGAAACGGCTCGTGGCTTCGGCCGTCACAATGAAACTACTGGCAAGAACGACGCCCAAGATCCCTTCGGGGTCGCCGCGTACCTTCCACGGCGCATACTCTGCCTCGTAATCTCTGCCGTACATGCGGAACCGGCGGGTCAGAGGCTCCCGAGAGACCGAGTCAATCTGCCCCGGCGTCAGCTCAAGAATGTCCAGGTCGGTGGCCGGTCCCATCGCGGGCATTGTCGTGGAAAGCAGAGCTCCGGAGGGACTTAGCAGAACGATATCCGCGAGGGAGAGGGCCTTGACCTCGTTGACGAGGCTTTCGACCCGCGTCCCCACCAGGAGTACGCCTACCCGTTGGTCGCCTTGCAAGACAGGCGCGCTCGTGTAGAGGAAGAGACCATACGAGGTATCGAGGATATCGACGAACTTATCCCCGAAGGAGTCGGAGTCGCCGGCGAGAGCGCGATCGACGAGCGCCACCCCCGCAAAATCGGAGCCTTGAGTCCGTTCGTATTCGTTCGTCCCCGGCTTCCGGACAAGGCTGACGATCTCGACGCCGTTCGAGTCCAGGGCGATCACCGCTTCGGTGCCCCCGTTCAAGGCGAGCGGCCACAGAAAGCGGACGAGCGCCTCGACATCATGCGCCTGGAAAGCCTGGGGGACTCCGTCGCTGAACGTCATCAAGCGAAGGGCCTGAAGGTGCGTTTGCTCCTGGCGGACGGTCCTGTCCGCCGCCACGCCGCCGGCCTGATGAAGCTGGTTGAGAAAGCGCTCGCGCGCCGAGGAGGCGACGAGTCGCGTGATGATGAACGTGCCAATCATAGCGGTGAGCAGGGTGAGCAGGACGTAGGGGACGATGAGCTGTCCGCGGAGCGATCCCAGGGATCCCCGGATCCGGTCTTTCCATTGGGAAACTCGGCCCGCGCCCGCAGGCGGGGAGGCAGGATTTGAAGGGGAGGGCTTGCGGGAAGGAGTCATCGGTGCGGTCCGATCCGAGGCGGCCTACCTCCGGGCTCGGTTTCGGTCCTTGGTCCGGGGGATGCGTGGAGGCTCCTCAGCTCCGGCCCCCGTCGTGCGAACGGCCCCGCGCTTCGAGTCGTACAGCGCGCGGTCGACGGCTTGCAAGAAACGGTCCGGCGTATCCAAGCCGGCCGCCCACTGGGCGATCCCGACGCTCGCCGAGACCGGCCTCTCCCCAATGCGCATCGCCGAGACCCGGTCGGAGATCCGCGCCGCCACCTGGGATGCTTCCACATGGTCGGCTTCCGGAAGAAGGATCAAGAACTCATCCCCGCCAAATCGCGTGGGCAGGTCCACCTTGCGGACGTGCGCCGTGATCGCCGCTGCCACGTCCTGCAGGATTGAGTCGCCGGCGGGGTGCCCGAAGGTGTCATTGATGTCTTTCAGCCGATCCATGTCGATCATGATGAGGGAAAGGGGCCGGCTATACCGGCGAGCCCTCTCGAGTTCGACCTCCAATGCCTCATTGAGCTTGTGCCGATTGAAGAGCCCCGTGAGTGGATCCGTGACCGCCAGGCGCTGGACTTCGGCGAATAGGCGGGCGTTCTCCAGGAGCAAGAAGTGGTGCTCCAATGCCCGGGTGACGGCCATTTCGAATTCGGCCAGGGACCCAAGCGGCTTGATCAAGTAGTCGAACACCCCCGCCCGCAGGGCTTCGACGGCGGATTCCACCGTCGCGCTGCCGGTCAGGACAATGGCTTGAAGGGAAGGATCGATCTTGCGGGCCTCCCCAAAAACCTCGAGGCCGGTTCGCCCCGGCATATACAAATCCACGACGATGACGTCAAACCGCTGACGCTGGAGCAGCTCTACGGCCTGCTTCCCGTCCTCGGCCTCGGTGACGGCAAGCCCCATGCGCGCGGCGCGACGGACAAGAAGGCCCCGAAATGCCGGGTCGTCGTCCGCGATCAAAATCTGTCCGACCGGAGCGAGGTTCTCCGATTTCTCGTCGACCAACGTCATCCTCCCGTGCCCGAATCGAGCAAGTGCGAGGCCCCCCCTCCCCGTCGGGCGCGGCGAACATAATCTCGGCGCGCCTCCATTCTATGATACTTGGCAGCCCCTGACGAGCCACCTTTCAATCTGCCTACACCCCCATGGCACGGGCTGGTCCTTCGGTCCTGTGTATTTTTTGCGCGGGGAAGACTCCCCCTGAGCCCTTCGACGGAGCCTGCCCTGAGCGAAGTCGAAGCGCCGAAGGAGCCTGCCCTGAGCGCTGAGCGAAGTCGAAGCGCCGAAGGAGCCTGCCCTGAGCCTGCCGAAGGGTTCAGCGCAAGATCTCTACCCCCGCCCTATCTCTGTACGCTCTTCACCCTCGTCTTGCGGTCCCACGGCCCGAAAAAAAATAGCGGCCCCCGGATCCAGGGGGCCGCGTGACTTCAAGGCGAAGGTTTTAGCAGTCGGCGCAGAAGGGCGTGGGCGTCGGCGTCGGCGTCCCGGTGATGGTTGGCGTCGGCGTCAGGGCCGTCGGCGTCCGAGTCGGCGTCGCGGACGGGGTCATCGGCGTCGGCGTCCGCGTGGACGTGGGCGTGATGGTCCGGGTCGGCGTCCTAGTTGGTGTCCGCGTGACAGTCGGTGTCCTGGTCACGGTGGGAGTCTGCGTGATGGTGGGCGTCCGGGTGACCGTCGGTGTCCGCGTCGGCGTTCGCGTGACGGTCGGCGTGCGTGTGACCGTCGGCGTCATTGTGGCGGAAGGGACGAGCGTGGCGCTCGGGATGGGCGTCTGCGTCGGTGTGCGAGTGATCGTAGGTGTGGGCGTTACGGTGCGCGTTGGCGTGGCCGTCGGAGCCGTGCGCGAGATGCTGCCGCTCACCGAACACCCGTTGCTGAAACCGAGGTTGACCGAAAACGTTCCATCCAGCCCGAGGTTTGAGGGCACGTTGCCGAAGCGTCCTTGCCAGGTCACCGTCGCTCCGGCGGCGAAATTCAGGGGCGAGCCGGGGTTGGCGCCGGTGGGCGGGGTCGAGTCGTTTCCGCCATAGTACTGCGTCCCACCCCAACGGAACCAATCGACGAACTGCGTCGGGTAGGCCTTGGTCCAATCCAGGTTGGAGCTGAGGAATTGGAAGGCCGTCGGGTTACCGTTGCGCACCGACATGCGGATCTCGTTCGAGCCAAAGAACACGAACGACTGGACGGTTATTAGAGCGCAACTGGGTGTGGGCGTCAGGGTGGGCGTCAGGGTGACGGTCGGTGTCCGGGTGACGGTCGGTGTCCGGGTGATGGTGGGCGTGAGCGTGATCGTCGCCGTGACCGTGGTCGTCTCGGTCGGCGTAAGCGTGAGGGTGGGCGTGTCCGTTGAAACAACGGTAGGGGTCAAGGTCTCGGTGGGTGTCGTAGTGATGGTGGGCGTGAAGGACGCAGTCGGAGTGAAGGTGGGCAAAGCGATCGTGGCCGGCAAGCCGACCACACGCGCCACACGGAATTGTTCAACAATTCCCTCGCGCCGCGCCGAAAGCCGGAGGCCTGGCCACCAGACACTGAGCAGCGGCGTAATCAAAGGATGGTCGTGGTCCACCGTCACCGACACCCGATCCCCGGGCCGACCGGCATTGTCTCCTGGCGCGCAGTCCGCCGAAGAGGGGATGTTGGTATCCGCAGGTGTGTAGACATACCCCGGGGCACTGGAGCAGATCGTCACGTGGAAGTATCCAGGAGTCCCATCGGTCGTGGCCAGGGGGTCGCGCCACAAGGCGACCGCGCCGGCATCGACCGCGTCCAGGATCGATGGCTGGCGAGCCGCCTCTTCTTCGGCGATGCGGCCGGACCCCGCGCATGCTACGGTCCCTGGATCTGCGCCATCGACACAGTAGGCGATGTTGTACTCGCCGGTCACGCCAAAGCGGACGCCAAAGCGGGCGCCATTCTCCACCGACATCCAGGCGAACAAAACCCTGGCCAACTCGATGATCGTGAACACGATCAGCAAGAGGAGGGGCAGGATGAGAGCGAACTCAATCAAGCCTTGGGCGCGGGAGGCGCGGCGAGGGAGACGACGATTCAAGAATGAGAACAAAGAATGCATACCACCACGCCGGCCGGGCCACGGAGGTCCAACGGGCTCTCATTCAGTCTACGTCCTTGGCTTCTGGGATCGCCTTACAATTCGATTACATGCGCGCACCCGGCTGGGACCGCGGTACCGGAGCGCGATGGGTCGACGAGATGGGACCGAAGTCCTACGAGAGCGAGGGCAGAGGAACGCTAAGGCTCGAGGCGGTAGCCAAATCCACGCACGGTCACAAGAAGCGCCGGCCGTTCGGGGTCGGCTTCAATCTTTTGGCGGAGGAACCAGATGTAACGCCGCAGCGCGCTCCATCCTTGTTCGTGTGCTTCTCCCCAGACCTCGCGCACGAGATCCTTCTGGGACATGGCCTGACCGGGATGCCGGGCGAGCGCCGAGAGCAATCGGAACTCCGTGGGAGTTAGCTCGAGTTGAGCCTGGTTGCGGGTCACCTGCCGCCGTCCGAGGTCCACCACGAGGTCGCCAAAACGAAAGACCGACGGTTCCCCTTCCCTGTGCGGGACGGCTCGGGCGAGAATCGCCCGGATCCGGGCGACCAACTCGGCCAGGCTGAAAGGCTTAGTGATGTAATCATCCACGCCCAGGCGAAATCCGCGCAGCTTGTCATTCTCCGAAGTCTTGGCCGTGATGAGGATGACGGGCGTGTCGGAGAGTTCCCGCATTCGCGCGCACACTTCCCAACCGTCCATCCCGGGCATCATGACATCCAACGCCACCAAGTCGGGGCGCTCCTGATAAAGAAGCCGAAGAGCGTCCGCACCGCTGCCTGCCGTCACGACCGCAAAGCCCTCCCGCTCCAGGAACTCGCCCACAAAATGGAGCAGCGTTCGGTCGTCATCGACAAGGAGGATCTTGGAGCTCTTCTCGCGTCGCTCACGCGAGGTCGTTGGATCACTCATCCCGCATCTGCTCGCGGCAGCCAGAAACGCATGCGCGTTCCCCTACTCCCAGAACCCGGCTCGACCCGGATCCCTCCCCCCATCGCCTCGAGCAGGCGGCGAGCCAAAGGGAGGCCCAGGCCGTGGCCATATACACGGCGCGCGTCGGAGGAATCGAGTCGATGGAACATGTCGAAGACGCGTTCCCGCTCCTCTTCCGGGATCCCGGGTCCGGAGTCCTCCACAGACACGCGGATGATCCCATCCTGAGCTTCCGCCTCGACCACAACATCGCCGGAATCGGAATACTTCAAACTGTTATCCAAGAGATGGTAGAGAACACTCCCGAGCGCCCGCTCGTCGGCACGCACGGAGGGAAGATCGGAGGGGACGCGCAGGCGAAGCCGGGACGAGCCACTGTGGAGCGGGAATCGACGGCGGGCGGCTTCGGCCACTTCGGCCAAGGAGACTGAGGCGATCGCCAACTGAAACTTGCCTGCCTCGAGGGAGGAGAGATCCAGCGTCGCCTCGACAAATCGGGCCAAGCGGTCCGTTTCCTCCTGGACCAACGCCAGCGACTCGCGGACCGAGCCTTGAATCTCGGCTTCTCTGGAGAGCAGAAGTTCCAGTCCCGAGTGTATGTTCGTCAGGGGCGACCGAAGTTCGTGAGAAATGAGCGCGAGGAATTCTGTCTTCAACCGGTCCAGCTCCTGAAGCTCTCGGTTCACTCGTTCCAGATCGGCGACCGTCCGGGCCAGCTGGCTCGTTCGACGCTCGACCTTGGTCTCCAGGGCCACGTTCATCCCCTCCAACTCGCCCCTGGCGCGGGCGACCTCTTCCAGCGCATGCTGGAGCCTCTCCTCCCGAGCCTTCACTTCGGTCATGTTAAACGCAGTTCCAGCAAGGAGGGGTGCGGATCGGCGTTCATCACGGACCGGTTGAAGGGACAGGGAGACCGGAAATTCGCCTCCGTCCGCACGACGCAAGTGGACCTCGCCGAACCAACCCGTCTCGGCCGCGCGAGCGAGATCCCCCCGCCCCGACAGGTCCTCCCGGATCACATCTTTCAGCTCCAATGGCGAAGGGGATGGGGAGTCCCCCCTGGCGAGGGCGCTCCGGAGCGCGGGATTGGCAAGGATGATCCTGCCGTCCGCTTGAGCGATGAATGCGAGGTCGGTGGAGGCGTTTACGAGGGCGGCGAACTGGCGCATCTCAACTTGCCCAGCGATAACGCCTTGCCGGGCGACAAGAAGTAAGCAAAGGGCCACGGAAATCAACAGGCCGGCGAGATCCACTTCACCGCGAAACCAATAGTCGACGCCCGTGAAACCGACCACCAAATAGGTCATGGCGACAGGAAGCAAGGCCTCGAGATTCGGCCCTAAAGGCCGGGCCTCAGGAGAAGCTCGCCTTTCCCCTTCGCGACGAGCTCCGATGCGCCAGGCTCCATACGCGATGAGCAGGGCGCCGGCAATTTCGGCCAGGTGCGTCCCGACTAGCGCCCCTGCCGGGGCGCGCAAGATTTGCTGATACCCGGCAAACAGGTCCGCCCCCGTCTGCACCATGGCCGCCAACGTGATCGCCTGGAACCCGACGATCTCCGAACGCCGGCGCGCCAGTAGGACCAACCGCACCAGCAGGGCCACGAGGATCAAATCGGAGGCCAGCCGGACGGCCTGCCAGAAGAGCAAGTCGGGGCCCGACAGTCCCACCTCGAGAATCGGCCGGAGCAAGACGAGCCACGCCATCCCCAACACGGCCAAGACCAGGATCGTAATGTCCAGCAAGCTGCGAATGCGTCCGAAACGGTCCGGGGGCTGAATCGGGTAGGTGGCAATGGCGGCGCTCAACGCGATCGCCGCCGCGAGCTCGAACCATTCCGCGACGGTCGGAGGCGAGGCGATCGAAGAGACGTTGCCGGTCACAACGGCGATCCCGCCGGCGAGAGCCCAGAGTCCGAGTCCTGTCCCGAGGTAACGCCAGGACCTTCGCGCCCTTTGACCCTCTACACCGCGCGAGGTCGTGATCGAGGCGAGCGCCGCAGCGCCTCGAGCCAGCGGGACGGTGAGGGCTGAGAAGAAGAGCCAGGGATCAGAAAGGGTCGGCATAGGGGAAACCGCGATCGAGGCCCGGGACCGATGTGCCCAGGTCTGCGCGTCTGCGGAACTGAAAGAGATTGTATTCCCAGGGAACGCGCGGAACAACGCCATGGCCCGCCTTCGGCCGGCCATGGCGACCGAGGTTCGGGGCGGAGTCCCGGAAGGGGACGGCGGCCCCGTTGCCGGTCAGCAGTCGGAGCAGAAGGGTGTGGAGGTCCGCGTCGGCGTGGGGACTGTCGTGTTGGTGGCCGGCGGCGAGGTAGGCGTGATCGTGCGCGTCGGCGTCACCGTCCGAGTGGCCGTGGGGGTGGGGGTCTTCGTCGGTGTGGGGGTGATGGTCCGCGTCGGCGTTCGGGTCGGAGTAAAGGTTGGCGCTCTGGTGTTCGTCACCGTGGGTGTGCGGGTCACGGTGGGGGTCATGGTCCGGGTCGGCGTCACGGTTCGAGTGGGCGTAGCGGATGGAATTGGTGTGGAGCTCGGGATGGGGGTGATCGTCGGCGTCCGCGTTTGGGTAGGCGTGGGCGTGATGGTAGGAGTCTGGGTCACGGTGGGCGTCAACGTCCGAGTCGGCGTCTGCGTTCGCGTGGGCGTGACGGTCGGGGTTCGGGTCTCCGTCCCTGTGGGCGTAACCGTCGGGGAGAGGGTCGTCGTCGGAGTCAAAGTGACGGTGGGGGTCTCCGTCGTGGTCGGGGTTTGCGTAATGGTCGGCGTCTCCGTGACCGTGGGAGTTTCTGTGGCCGTCGATGTCACCGTCGCCGTCAGGGTTTGGGTGGGAGTCAAGGTCGCGACCGTGATGGTGGCTGGCAACCCGATAATACGGGCCACGCGGAATTGCTCGACGATCCCTTCTCGGGCGGCCGAGAGGTGGAGCATGGGCCACCAGCTGCTCAGGATCGGGACGATCAAAGGATGATCGAAGTCCACGCTTACCCGAACGGTGTTCCCGGGGACGCCCGCGTCCTCAATCGGAAGGCAAGCTGCCGATATGTGCGCACCTGGGTTCGGGTCCACGCGCGAGAACCCCGGGCGGCTCGAGCAGATGGTGACCTTGAAATAGCCCGGGTTCCCATCGGCGAGCACGAGCGGATTGGCCAGGATGCCCACCGCACCTGACCGGGCCGCGTCTTTGATGGAAGGAATGCGGGCCGCGTCCACCTCCACAAATTCGTCGGCGTCGCCGCAGGCCGTGTCCGGAGGGGCGGAGATATCGATGCAATAGGTGGGGTTGTACTCGCCGGTGACCGCGTAGCGGACGCCGAAACGGGCTCCGTTCTCGACGGCCAGCCAGGCGTGCAGCAGGCGCGCCATCTCTATGATGACGAAGACGAGCATGAGCATGACGGGAAGCACCAGGGCGAATTCGACAACACCCTGGCCGCGGTAGCGGCGCTTCGTGGAAGGGGCGGCTGGCTGGCTGGCGGCCGCGTGCTGGTTCAAGAGGTCAGATCTCCGTTAGTGAGTCAATCGGGTGAAAATCCTCGAAGCAATGGCCTCGAAAACTTGGTTGAGCGCTGAGCCTTGCGGGGCGAAGTAGTAGTTGCCGCAGGAATTGCCGGTGCCAACGCCGTTGCAGGGCTCCTGGGCGAGCGGAGTCTGGGGATCCCCATCGTCGCCGGCCCCGGCAATGTAGCGCAGCAATTGCTCTCCGGCGTCCGGTTGACAGCCTGTCGGATACCCGGGCGCGTAGACCACGGGGTCGCAGGCGTGGCTGTCGATCACGAGATCGCCCAGGCCGATCGTGAAGATGACGGCGCCCTGGCCACCGGGGGCGTACGGGGCGCAAGCGGCAGGCTGGGGCGAGGTGTTGGCATCCGGGCAGCCGACCCATCCGGCCCAATACTCGGCATCATCCTCGGCATCGTAGCCCGCCGACCCATTCCCGATCTCGAAGTCTTCGTCGCGACAGAATGGAGAGACCCAGGTTGTCGCTCCCACGTTCCCCGGACAAATCCAGGCGTTCAGGGAGTCACGGGCGGCGTTCGCGGCGCCGTCACTCAAGACGATCACGATCCAGACTGCTTCTTCTCGGGTGAAGGCACCGAACTGGCTGCCCCCCACCCGCTCGCCCTCGCCGGTGTTGGTGTTGGTGCAGCCCCGCGGATCTCCTGTGGTCCCGAAGGAACACGGAGGGTCCGCCCCGACCTCCATCGCCTGGAGGGCGTTGAATACGTCCGTGTAGTTGTCCCCGGTGGCCAGGTCCACGGCCACCGCGGCCGTGTCGTCATAGGTAATCACGGCCATTCGATCGTAGGGGAAATACATCCGACCCAAGAGGCCGAGCGAGGCCGTACGCACTTCCTCGAACGCGTGGCAGTCGTCCTCGCGGTCACCGTCCGGGGGAAGGCCCGGAGCATCCAAGCCGGGCCCGTTCGGGTCGGCGATGAAACGGTTGGCGTTGCATTGGTCGGCATCGGATTCGGAAGTGGAGCCGCCCATGTTCGGAGGGCCGGCCGGGTTAGGCGGGTTGTTGCTGACGCAGTCGTCGACGGTCCCGTCTTCGTCGTTGTCTTCCCCGTCGTTGCACAGGTCGAACGCCTGCGAAGCCGACGTGTCGATGACCAGGACCAGGTCGATCGAGGCTGCCTCGGAGATCGCCTCCGCGTTGAGAGTCACGGTGTTCCAGCCTACGACGGGCAAGAAAGCCAGACCGACGGCCATCGAGGCGCGGACTCGGACGAACTTGCGGTACGGCTCGCCGCCCGTCGGGCAAAGAGTCGGATCGTCGTAGTAAGGATCGTTCGGGGTGATGATGTCGCAGATGTAAATCCGAGCGCTGGCCGGGTTCAGGCTGTTCAGATTCACCAGCTCGTCGGCGGCGGCTTCCATCTCCGGGAGAGTGCGGCTCTCTCGAAACTGGTTCGCCGAGGCGAGCGCGGCCGCGTCCACCGCCCGCCGCAAGTGGCCCACGTTGATGAACAAGATGCCGGCATCCACAGCCAAGCCGATGAAGGCGGCCAAGCCCACGAATGCCAGGGCGATCAGGACCAGAGCCTGACCGCGCTCGGAAGTAGATCGTTCAGGGAGTGGGTGTCGGCTCGACATTGACGTTGGGCATGATGCTGTAGGCGTGCAACCGGATCGGGTTGGGGACGAAGGCCGTGATCCAAGGAAGCCCCAGGACCATGTTGTAGTTGTAGTAGATTTCGATCAGGACCAGTCCGCTGTCCGGTGCCCCCATCAGCCTGGCCTCGATTTGCGCGTTGGTGAAGGCCGAACTAAGTCCGTTTCCACAGTACTTGAAGCCATTGGGCCATCCGGTAGGGAACCGCCGGTTCGGCTCGGCCAACGGCGGAGGTCCGACCTGGCCGTTGCGCACGCCGAAGGCAGAGATGATCACGTCATCAATCGCGCAGTCAATCGTGATCCGCCCATCGGAACTCAGCGCCAACGATTGCAAAGCAATCGTTTGAACACGCGAGTAGAAGGGCCAGTTGGGTTCGCTCCAGTTCCCGGCCGCGTCACGGAGAGGATCATCGCCTGCGGCAAAGCGGGCTGCCTCGCGCGCGGCGTCGATCAGATCCAAGTAATAGTTCAACATGAACCCGAACTCAATGAGGCCCGAAAGCATCATGAGCAGGACCGGCAGGAGCACGGTGAATTCCACCAGGCTCTGCCCGACCGATTTGCCGCCGCGACCACGCCGGCGCAAGAGATCCCGAATTCGAATCAGTCTGCCGCGCAAGCTATTCACGTTCACCAGTATAAGACGGGGTCTAGGGGAAAGGCTAGTACCGAAGTGGCAGGAGGCCTCATCTGTGTTCCCGTCGAGACGGGATTGTAACGGGATTGGAGCAGTTCGCCGTGCAGGCTAGCCCGCCCCGCCCGCCCGAACCAGGCTCGTCACCCAACCCAGGTAGACCGCGAGCGCGCCTAAGATAAGGAAGGGCCCGTAGGGGATGGCCGTGAAAGCCACATACCGGCGAAGGAGCAAGCTCCCCACTAGATACACCAAAGCGTACGCACCCGCGGCGAAGACTCCCAGCAAGAGGGCCAAGATGATCCCGGGCCAGCCGACGGTCAATCCGATCAACGCGGCCAAAGTCACATCCCCAAACCCGAAGGCGACCTCCTCCAGCCGGCTACCTCGAATCCTCGCCAGAGTCCGCGAGAAGAGGATGCCTCCCAGGTACATGACACCTACCACTCCCGCGCCCACCAGTCCGCCCCATAGCGTCTTGGCTGCGCCTCGCGTGGGATCGAGGATGCCGATCGCGGCCATCACCGCCGCAGCGGGCAGGCTCACGACATGCAGAATCAGGCGGTGTTCAATGTCAATTACAGCGATCAGGACGAAAACGGCCACGACGGCTCCTTCGATCAGGGCCTCCGCAGGTGGTCGCATCGATGCGAGGACCAAGAAGGAAATTAACAGACCGGACTCGACCAGGGGCGATCGGTAACCACGCGGAGATCCACAATACCGGCAACCCTCACGCACGAGCAGCCACCCTAGAAGTCCGGACCAGGCCGCGGGGACCCGGGGAGCGCCGCAATTTCGGCAGCGTGGGGCGCCGACTCGCTCACGGCTCGGCAGGGCATCCGCCAATACGTTCACGACAACGCCCACCATCCAACCGAGTGCTCCATAGATCCACGGCATGGCCGACGATTATAGTGGGCCGTGACGTCGAGGGGTCAAGGTGTCGAGGCATGTCATCGTCCCCCACCTTCCGCCCATGCACCCGTTGGCGCGGGACCGTTGCCAACGTTGCGCGTTGACCGCTTGACCCTTTGACCGTTGGGCCCACCAACCCCTCGACCCACTTCGCCCGATGCTAGAATCCCACCATGCTTGAGCCGAACCCAAGACCCGAATCCGACCGGCTCAGCGCATTGGCTGCGCTGCTGCTCATCGCTTTTGGGCTGTCGCGGTTCGCGTTTCTGCCCCCGCTGGGGATCCAAATACCCTTATTGGGGCTCTTGATTTCGATCGAGGTGAATTCCAGGACCGTGATGATGCTCTTGACCGCCGGAGTGGCGGTGTCGGGGTGCGCGGGTGTTCTCCGGACCCACCCGTCCGCGAGCCGGGCGCAGCCCATCACGTGGCTGTTGCCCGGACTGGCCGCGCTGAGTTTTGGAGACGCGTTGGCCCGCTTACCCTTTGGCATTGGCTGGTGGGCCGGACTTCTCCTGGCGACCGCCGTTGTGCTCGGAAGCATCCGCCTCGAATACATTCTCTTGGACCCGCAGGATCCTCGAGTCCCTTTTGCGGCTTCGGCCCTGGCCGGGGCGGCGTTTCTTATCCTCGCCGTTGGATTGTTCGATGCGCGGGCGTCCGGCACGCGGGCCGTCTTTCTTTTTCCACTCGTGACCGTGGCGACCGCGGCGGTGGTCTCGCGGGTTCTCCTCCTGGATTCCGGAGGCTGGCCCGGCGCACGATACCCGGCCGCGGTGGGAGGGACGACGGCGGAGCTTGCCCTGGGACTTCACTACTGGCCGATCCATCCAATCCAGGTCTCGATCCTCCTGACATTGTGGGCGTACCTGGGAGTGGTGCTGATTCGCGATCTCCGAGGCCAGCAATTTGGGTGGCGGTCGGCGGCCGAGGTCGGCGCGCTGGCGGCGGTGGTCGTCGCGCTGACGTCGTTCCTCGCCAAGTAGGCACGCAGGCGCCCCGGGTCAACCGCCTTCCGGCTCCATCCGAATCACGACTTCGTGGGCGTTCCCCCGGGCAATTCGAAACGCCCGCGCGACCCAGCCCGCCTCCGGCGAGGAGAAAATAAGGTACGCAGAGTCGGGGTACGCAGCTTCATTCAGATCGGTCGATGACAGCTCTGCGGGGCCCTGGGGATGGGAGTGGTAGATCGCGACGAGCTCGAGGCCGTCGGCCTCCAGCGAGGCCAGGGCCTCGATCTGCTCGCGAGGATCCATACGAAAGCGATCCGTTCGGTGGGCCGCGTTGGAGATCGGGATCACGCGCTCGACCCGGAAATCCACACCGCCCATCAGGCCGCATCCCTCTTCCGGCAAACATGCCTGAAGGTGAGCCCGGACGTCTCGCATGAGATCCGAGGAAATCAATAACTCTCGGGGGGCCATTCGCCCGGAGATTCTATCGCCGTCCCGCGCAGGCGTGACAACGCCGGGCCTCGGGAATAGAATCGGCCCATGACTCCCCCCGATTGCGATCCAAGCCGCGGACCTTTCCAAGTCCTATGGCTCGGAGCTGGACCCGGCGCCGGGTGACTTCGCTAGCTACGCGACGATCCCACCCTCGGTGAGCCGACGCAGGTCCCGCAACGCGGCTTCGACCTCCGGAGCGGTCACGGCCCGATCACGATCGCGGTGCCGCAATCGTCCCGCAGCCGCCCGCTCGACCGCCACCTCGCGGATCGAAACCCCTCGAGAGATCGCCTCTTTGACTAACTCGGCGCCAGCCGCATACCCAATCAAAGGATTAAGTGCGGTCACTACAATGGCATTGCGTTCGAGCCACGCCTCAGCTTTTTCGCCGTTAGCCGTTACACCGGAGACGGCGCGTTCCGTGAATGCCCGCACGGCCCCGATCGTTACCTGCATGCTTTCGAAGAGGTTATGCGCCAGGACGGGCATCATCACATTCAGCTCCAGCTGCCCGGCCTGCGCTGCCAACGCCACCGCCGCATCGCAACCCTGGACGTGGATCATGGCCATATTCAGCATCTCGGCCATGACCGGATTGACCTTCCCGGGCATGATGCTGGAACCGGGTTGGACCGCTGGAAGCCGGATCTCATCGATGCCGGTGGCGGGCCCGGAGGCGAGGAGCCGGAAGTCGTTGGCGATGCGCGTCAACGTGAGGGCCAAAATCTTCAGGCTGGCGGAGAAATCCGCCGGATCCGCCATCGACTGCATGCTCTCGAACAGGTTATCCGAGAGCTGGAGATCCCAGCCTGTGAGCTCGGATAGTCGCTTCACCATTCCGGCCGCGTAGTCAGGATGGGCGTTCAGGCCCGTGCCCGCGGCGGTCCCCCCGATGCCCAGCCGGCGAAGGCCATCCGAGGCGCGCTGGATTCGCTCCGCATCCCTCGCCACGGCCACGGCGTAGGCCCCGAACTCCTGGCCCAAGCGGACCGGGACCGCGTCCTGAAGGTGGGTCCGTCCGGACTTGACGATCCCATCGAACTCCACCGCTTTTTTTTCCAGCGCTTCCGACAGCTCGGAGAGGGCGCGTAGAAGTTCGTCCAGCCGCCACAGGCAACCCAGACGAATCGCGGTCGGGATCCCATCATTGGTGGATTGGGCCATGTTCACGTGGTCGTTCGGACTCACGCGGTATTCCCCCAGCGCGCCGCCGAGGAGCTGGGTGGCGCGATTGGCGATCACCTCGTTGGCATTCATGTTGTGGCTGGTGCCCGCTCCGGCCTGGAAGGGATCGACCACAAACTGGTCGACCCATTTTCCATCCAGAATTTCCTGGGCTGCCTCGACGATCGCGCCGGCCTTCACGGCGTCGAGTAGACCGAGGTCGCGGTTCACTTCCGCCGCCGCTCGCTTGACCAGAGCGATAGACCAGACAAAGGCCGGCCACGGCCGCAGCCCGGAGATCGGGAAGTTCTCGATCGCCCTTTGGGTCTGACCGCCATAGTAAGCGTCCGCCGGCACCTGCACGGGCCCCAGCGAATCGCCTTCGATGCGAAATGCAGATCCTGGAGTCATCATGCCTCCCGCTTCGCCCGGTCGGACGCGGCCGCGGCCTCGATCGTGGTGCGGAACGCAAGAGGGAGCCTTGCGGCTCCCTCTTGACATACCTGTGACACCCGAGCTACTTCTCCAGTGCCTTGTAGCCTGGGCCGGTCTTGAAGTAGTCGTAGTTGGGCTTGATATCCGGCTTGAGGTCCACCGTTTCGCCCATCGCCAGGACCCGCGTTGCGGGGATGTGCTCTGGAGACCCGCTCTTGCTGTGGGCCTCGAACGATTCTGTGAAACCGGCAGTCCCCACCGGCATGCTCTGCCGCTCGGCTTCCTTCTTGGGCGTATAGGCGGACGGGACTTCTTCTTCGGTAAAGATCGCCTCGTACGGGCACTCCGGGATACACGCCCCGCAATCGATGCAGGTATCGGGGTCGATGTAGAACCACGGCCACTGTTCGACGGGCTTCCCGGGGATGATGCACTCGACCGGGCACACGTCCACGCAACCCGAGTCCCGCAGGCACAGACTGGTGATGATATGGGTCATCTCGGTGTACCTCCAAGGTGCAGGCCGGGACTGCGCCTGCGGAATCTCAGCCCATGGCAGACTGGTACGTCTGCTCGACCTGCTTCCAATTCACCACATTCCACCACGCGGCAATATAGTCCGCGCGCCGATTCTGATAGTGGAGGTAGTACGCGTGCTCCCAGACATCGATCCCCAGGACGGCTTTCTTTCCTTCGAGAATGGGATGGTCCTGATTGGCAGAGGACATGATCTCCACACCCTTGCCGCCCACGAAAAGCCAGGCCCAGCCGCTTCCGAAACGTCCCATGGCGGCTTTCGCAAAAGCATCTTGAAACGCTTTGAAGTCGGAGAAACTCTGGCCGATCGCTTTCCCCAGCGCGCCGCCCGGCGAGCCCCCGGCTCCGGGCCCCATCCATGTCCAGAACAGGGAGTGGTTGGCATGCCCCCCGCCGTGGTTTCGCACCGCCGTCCGGATTCCTTCCGGCAGGGAAGTCAAGCCTGCCAGCAATTCTTCGACGGATTTCTTCTGAAGGTCCGGGTGGGCTTCTAGAGCCGCGTTCAGATTCGTGACATACGCCGCGTGGTGCTTGCCATGATGGATCTCCATGGTGCGGGCATCGATGTGCGGCTCCAGGGCATCCAACGCGTACGGTAGGCTGGGAACTTGAAAAGCCATTCTGGATTTGCTCCTTTGGGACCCGCCCCGCGCTGCTTGGGATTGACCCCGCAGACGGAATCCGCTAGCATGAACACCGCGGTCGGTCCGAGCGATTGTAGTCTTCGGCTTGCGGGTTTGTCAAGCCAACCGGATTTAGATGCCCTCGCCCGCCCGTCTTCCACGCCGGCCTGGAGGCCGTGATGCAGATCCGTTGCTACCGTTGCGGCTGGAACTTCGGATTGTCGAATGAGGAAGTCGCGTTCGCACGTGAGGCCATCGACCTCGCCCAGTCCTCCCACTACGACGCTCGATGTCCGCGTTGCCGGACGGTGAACAAGGTCCCGGCGGAACAGATTCGCCGATCCGCGCCGAAGGCGGCCCCTCCAGCCGAACCCCCTCCCGCCTAGGCGGACGGCGCACCGGTGTACAGGTGATGCCGCAGGATGACGTCAGGGACCCCCGGAGGCACCAGGTAACGGAACGGCAATCCCCCTCGGATCCGTCGGCGGATGTCTCGGGCTGAAATCCCGACGAGCGGCGCCTCAAACACCCTGCACTTACTCTCCAGTCCGGGCAACACGTCCTCCAGGGCGCTCAGGTCCAAGGTCTGGCCGGGTCTCATCATGACGCCGAGAAGCTCCAGCGCCCCAAGGAAGTCCTGGGCCCGATGCCAGCGCGGCAGGTCGACCAGCGAATCGGATCCCATCAGGTAGGCCCATCGGGCGGAGGGCTGCCTTTCGCGGAGCCAAGCGAGAGTCCCAAGCGCATAGTGCGGTGGGGGTCGATCGACGTCGGCGCGCGAGATCTCGAAACTCGGCGCGTCCGCAATGGCTGTGGACACCATTTCTAATCGCTCCTCCACAGAGGCGCGTGGCGGTTCTGGTTTGTGGGGCGGTGCCCCGGTTACGACCCAGAGCACTTTTTCAAGATCCAACGCCGCAGCCGCCTCGTCGGCCAGAATCAGGTGCCCGAGGTGGGGCGGATCGAACGTGCCCCCGAAAACCCCAATCAGTCCTGCCATTCCAACTCGAATTCACCAATTCGGACCCGGTCCCCGGTCCGGGCCCCGGCTCCGCGCAAGGCCTTGTCCACGCCAATTCGTTTCAGGAGGCGCTGAAACCGACGCACGGCTTCCTCATATTCCCAATACGTCATCGCGGCGGATCGTTCGATGGCCTTGCCTACCACGCGCCAGGCTCCGTCGGGTTCGCGCTGCACCTCGAAATCCGGCCCTTGAGGCGTCAAGCGGAATACCGGTAGCTCGCGCGAAGCGGGCCCTTCGTGACGCGGCTGGGCGAGCGAGGTCTGGATCATCCGGACCACCGCCTCCAAGCCGGTTCGGGTCAAAGCGGAAACACGATGGACCGGGATCCCACGCTTTTGAAACGAGGCCCGGACGCCCGGCCACGCGTCGGCGAATCCAGGTAGGTCCGCTTTGTTGATCGCCACCACCTGGGGTCTCCCGGCCAGGTCCGGGTCGAAGAGAGCGAGTTCGGTGTTGATCTGTGAGAAATCCGCCAACGGGTCCGGCGAGGTCCCGTCCACCAGGTGGATCAGGGCGCGTGTCCTTTGGATGTGGCGGAGGAACCCAGAACCCAGCCCGGCTCCTCGGTGAGCTCCTTCGATCAATCCCGGGATGTCTGCCAGAACGATCGTCGCGCCATCATCGAATTCGTGCACCCCCAGGTTGGGCTCGAGGGTCGTGAAAGGGTAGTCGGCGATCTTGGGGTGTGCTCGCGTGAGGGCCGCGAGCAGGGTGGACTTTCCTGCGTTCGGCAAGCCGACGATTCCCACGTCGGCGATGAGCCGTAGCTCGAGGTGTAGAGTGTGCCGTTCGCCCGGCTCACCGCGCTGCGCCATTCGCGGCGCCTGATTGCGTGACGTCGCGTAGCGTGCGTTGCCCCGCCCGCCGCGCCCGCCGCGGGCAATGATCACCGTTTGGCCCGCCTTCACTAGATCCGCCAACAGGTCAGCGGTCTCGCGGTCGCGCACCACGGTCCCGGGCGGGACCTGCAGGACCAGATCGGGCGCGTTCTTGCCCGTCCGGTCGCTGGGCCCGCCGGGGCGTCCTGCCTGCGCCTCGAACCGACTTTGGCGATGGAAAGCGGACAGGCTGGTCAGTCCGGCGATCGCCTCGAGCACGACGTCGCCGCCTTTGCCCCCATTGCCTCCATCGGGTCCCCCGCGAGGGATGTACTTCTCCCGGCGGAAATGGACCATCCCATCCCCACCCTTCCCCGAGGTGACCTCAAGATCTGCTTCATCGAATGACATGTTGGGCTGGGATGTGCGGCGGGGCGGAGGCCGCGCGGCGATGATACTACGCTTCCCCCGCGGTGAGCCGATTGCGCCAATTTGCACTTGTGTGGTAGGTATGATAAAGTTCGCTCGTGGCGTCCAAGCGAGAGGCGTCCGTGGATATCAGCCTCGTACCGGACATCGTCGTCGGTCGGCTTCCCCTGTACTTGCGTGCACTCACGGATATGAAAAACGAAGGCAAGGAAGTGACCTCCTCGCAGGAATTGGGGGAGCGCCTGGGGATCTCCTCCGCCCAGATCCGGAAAGACTTATCGACCTTCGGTGAGTTCGGGAAGCAAGGCACGGGCTATACGATCGGTTTCCTGACGGATCAGGTCCGCCGGATCCTGAAGGTCGATCGCATGTGGGAGGTCGCACTGGTGGGAGCGGGAGATCTCGGACGCGCCCTGGTGCACTACGGAGGGTTCGAGGACCGCGGGTTTCGAATCTCGGCCGTTTTCGATAAGGATCCGGCCAAAGTCGGCAAGCGAGTCGGGGTATATCCAGTCTTGGACGCGTCGAACCTGGCGTCCGAGCTGCGCGCGCGCTCGATCCACATCGCTATGCTCGCGGTCCCCGCAACCGAAGCCCAAGGGGTAACCGACCGCCTGGTCAAGGCCGGTGTGAAGGCCGTCTTGTGCTACGCACCCACGTCGTTGTCGGTCCCCCAAAACATACATGTTCAGTACATCGACCCGGTCGTGCACATGCAACGCATGACGTATTACCTGCCGTAAGGCAGGAACCAGCACCCAGCCGCCAGCTTCCAGCTCCACGCCTCAGTTTTCAGTTTTCAGTTTTCAGTTTTCAGGTCACAGGTGATTCTAAAGGCACGCCACGTTTTGTTCACTATTCCCTATCCATTATTCACTGGCCACTCGCCACTAACCACAGCTCTTAGACTTGCGGCAACGTCCGGCGCAGGCGTTCGAGCATGCCCAGACCGCGTGCCGCGCCTCGGGCCGTGCAAGCCACTGGGTCTTCGGCGGTGTACGCGGGAACTCCGGTCTCGCGCGTCAACCACTTGTCGATCCCCCGCAACGCCGCTCCGCCTCCGCAAATCACCATGCCTCGATCGATGATATCCGAGGCCAGCTCGGGCGGCGTTCGCTCGAGGACATGGCGGACCGCCACGAGCTGGAGGTGCAAGGTCTCCTGCACGGCCTCGACAATTTCGTCGGTCGAGAGGTGGATCGGCCGAGGCAGCCCTGTCACCTGATCCTGCCCCTGGATCTCCAAGGTCCGGTTCTCTTCCTGAGGGATGGCGGCTCCGATCCGGATCTTGGCCTCTTCGGCGGTCCGAATTCCGATGACCAGCCCATACTTCTTTCGAACGTAGCTCAAGATGGCCTCGTCGAGACGGGTCCCGCCCATGCGGATCGCGTCGGCCGCCACGATACCGCTCATGGCCAAGACCGCGGCTTGCGTCACGCCGCCACCGAGGTCGACAATCAGATTGCCGGAAGGAGTCGCAATCGGCAAACCGACGCCGATCGCCGCCGCCAGAGGCTCTTGGATGAGGTGGACTTCTCGGCTGCCAGCCTGGAGGCCGGCCTCGTGCACCGCTCGGCTCTCGACACTGGTGACGCCGTACGGGACCGTGATCATGACCCGCGGCTTGAAGAGCCGAGCGGGCCCGCACACTTTTTCCAGAAAATGGCCCAGCATCCGGTGCGTGATCTCGAAGTCGGCGATCACGCCATCCCGCACGGGACGCATGACCTCGATCGTCTCCGGGACGCGGCCGTCCATTTCCCGCGCCGCCTGGCCGACCTCGACGATCTTCATCTCTTCGATATCGACGGCGACGACGGTGGGCTCGTGCAGGACAATCTCGTCCCCCTCACAGATCAGGGTGTTGACGGAGCCGAGATCGATCCCCAGATCCTTGCCCAGGAGGCCCATGCGCCTCAGGACTCCCCTCGATCTCCGACCTCGAGGGGACGTCGGGCGCCGCGGCGATAGCGCCGAGCCGCCTCCAGCCGCAGATTCGATCGGCGGAGCGCGGCCTCCAGCGCCAGGTATGCATCGGTGTCGGGTGGCGGACCTTGACTTAGCAGTTCCTCCGCCCGCGCCTTGGCGGCTTCCGCACGCGCCAGGTCGATCTCCTGCACGTTCTCTCCCACATCCGCCAGGACGGTGACCCCATCCGGCCGGACCTCTAAGACCCCTCCGGCGATCGCGAAGGCCTGTTCCTCGCCGCCACGCCGAAGGCGCACGATTCCGTACGCCAGCTGTGCCAGCAAGGGGGCGTGATTCGGCAAGATACCCATCTCCCCCTCGGAGCCGGGCGCGACGACGATGTCGACCTCGCCTTCAAAGAGGAGGCGGTCTTGGGTCACGACGGCGCAGTGGATGGGCATTTCGGGTCGGCCGCTCAGGCGGCGGCCAGCTTTCTTCCCTTTTCGACCGCATCGTCGATTGGGCCCACCAGATGGAAGGCCTGCTCCGGCAGGTCATCATGCTTACCGTCGAGGATCTCCCGGAACCCGCGGATGGTCTCTCGCAGGGGTACGTAGCGCCCTTCTTGGCCCGTGAACTGTTCGGCGACGAACATCGGTTGGGAGAAGAATCGTTCGATCTTGCGCGCTCGAGAAACCACCAATTTGTCGTCTTCGCTGAGCTCCTCGATCCCGAGGATGGCGATGATGTCCTGGAGGTCTTTGTACCTTTGCAAGACTTGCTGGACCTCGCGAGCAGCCTGATAGTGGTCTTGGCCGACGATCGTGGGGTCGAGAATTCGCGAGGTCGATGCCAGCGGATCGACCGCGGGATAGATGCCCTTCTCCGCGATCGACCGTTCCAGGGCGATGGTGGCGTCCAGGTGGGTGAAGGTCGTCACCGGCGCCGGGTCGGAGTAGTCGTCGGCCGGGACGTACACGGCCTGCATCGAGGTGATCGATCCGGTGCGGGTGGAGGTAATCCGTTCTTGGAGCTCGCCCATCTCGGTAGCCAGCGTCGGTTGGTAGCCCACCGCAGAAGGCATGCGGCCCAGCAGCGCCGAGACTTCCGAACCGGACATGCTGAAGCGGAAGATGTTGTCGATGAACAAGAGAACGTCCCGGCCCTGGTCCCGAAAGTACTCCGCCATGGTCAAGGCGGTCAATCCCACGCGAAGCCGGACGCCGGGGGGCTCGTTCATCTGGCCGTAGACGAGGACCGTGTCCTTGAGCACGCCTGATTCGATCATTTCCCGGTACATCTGCGTCCCCTCGCGCGTCCGCTCCCCAATTCCTGCGAACACGGAATTGCCCTTGTGGACGGTGGCGATCGACCGGATGAGTTCTTGAATGATGATGGTCTTCCCTACGCCGGCGCCGCCGAAGATGCCGGTCTTGCCCCCTTTGGTGAACGGCGCAATCAAGTCGATCACCTTGAGTCCGGTCTCAAACACCTCCACGCGTGTCGCTTGTTCTTCAAACGAAGGCGCGGGGCGGTGGATTTCGTAGGTCGTGTCCGCTTCCACGGGCCCGCGTCCGTCCACGGGCTCGCCCAGCACGTTGAACACGCGGCCCAAGGTGGCGGCGCCCACCGGGACGCGAATGGGCGATCCGGTCGAGACCGCGCGGGCACCGCGCGGCAGCCCATCCGTCGTGTCCATCGCCACGGACCGTACCGAACGGTCCCCCAGGTGCCGTTGGACCTCGAGGATCAACGGGGGCTTACCAGGGCGGTCCACCTCGATCGCGTCGTAGATCTCAGGTAGGCTCCCGCCCTCGAACTCGCAGTCGACCACTCCGCCCAGCACCTGGACCACTTTCCCGACCGCCTCGCTCATGGATTCATCCTTGCGGCTCACGCCGCCTGCGCATTCGCTTCGGCCAAGGCTTCCACGCCGCCCACAATGTCTAGAATGTCGCTGGTGATTCCCTGTTGACGCGCCTTGTTATACGTGAGACGCAGAGCCGCCCCCAGCTCTCGAGCGTTCTCGGTCGCATTGCGCATGGCTACCATACGGGCGGAGTGCTCGCTGGCCATCGACTCGAGTACGGCCTGGAAGATCTGGAGCGAGGTCAGCCGGGGGACAATGGCATCTACCAGCTCGGCCGCGCTCGGCTCATAGATGTAGGCAGCCGGGATCCCCGCCGACTTGTGTTCCGCTTGGTCGGGGGCTGCCGGCACCTCCAAAGGAAGGAGCTTTTTGCGCCTAGGGATTTGCGTGAGCAGATTCACATAGTCGGTGTAGACGAGGTGAACCTGATCCGCGGCCCGGCTCAGGTAATCGTCGATCGCGATTCGGCCAATCGCAGATACGTCGGCAAACGACGGCTCGGCGGGCAGACCACTGAACTCCGCTCGGATTTGGACCCGACGCCGGGCCATCACATCGCGGCCCTTGCGGCCTACGATTACGTAGGCCACAGGATGCGGCGCGTCCCGGAATTCCTGCAATGCGAAGCGCAGGACATTGGTGTTGTAGGCGCCGGCCAGGCCCCGGTCGCTGGTGATCACAACGACGAGGCTGTTCCGGACCTCGGCGCGCTCGGTCAGCAGAGGATGAAGGACATTGCGGGTCGGCTCCTCCGCCAATCGCTGCAGGACCTGCCAGGCTTTGTCTGCGTACGGGCGGGTCGCCCGTACGGCCTGTTCCGCCTTCCGCACGCGGCTGGCGCTGACCGCCTGGAGGGCACGCGTGAGCTGGGCGATATTGCCCACACTCCGAATCCGCAGCCGCATTTGACGCGCTGAGGGCATGGATCCTCCGCCGCCCTTCCCCGCCTCAGACGGTCCAGGCTCGCTGGAAGGCCTCGAGGGCCTTCCGCAGCGAAGCCTCGGTCTCGGGCGAGATCAGCATCTGGTCGGCAATAGCGCTCAGAATATCGGGATGGGAAGTCTCCAGCGTTCGGATGAGCGCCGCCTCCCATTCCTTCATCCGGTCCACAGGCACCTGGTCGGCAAACCCCTGCGCGCCGGCAAAGAGCACGCAGACCTGCTTTTCCAAATCGAGGGGTTGGTATTGCGGCTGCTTGAGAATCTCCTGCAGCCTTTGACCCCGCGCGAGTTGAGCCTGGGTGGCCTTGTCCAGGTCCGAGCCAAACTGGGCGAAGGCCGCCACCTCACGGAAGGAGGCCATGTCCAATCGCAGACGCCCGGCCACCTGTCGCATGGCCTTGCGCTGTGCGTCGCCTCCCACCCGGGATACCGAGAGGCCCACGTTGATCGCCGGCCGGATCCCTGCGTTGAAGAGCTCGCTTTCCAAGTAGATCTGGCCATCGGTGATGGAAATCACATTCGTGGGGATATAGGCCGACACATCTCCCAACAGTGTTTCGATGATCGGAAGCGCGGTGAGGGATCCGCCGGATCCCTTCACCTGCGCCGCGCGCAGCGAAGCCGCATTCGGGGATGCCTGACGAGCCGCCTCGGCTTCCTTGCCCGCCAAAGGGCCCGAAAACACCTTCCCATCTACCGCGTCCTTCTCATCCACCCTGCCCTCGAGCTTGGCAGGGGTGATCACGTAACGATTTCCGAGCCGGACCGCGCGCTCGAGCAGGCGGCTGTGGAGGTAGAACACATCGCCCGGATAGGCCTCCCGCCCAGGCGGCCGGCGCAGGAGCAGGGACACCTGCCGGTAGGCCCAGGCATGCTTCGAAAGGTCATCGTAGACCACGAGTGCGTGGCGACCGGTTTCGAGGAATTCTTCCCCCATCGCGCAGCCGGAATAGGGAGCGATGTACTGCAGCGCTGCGGGTTCATCCGCCGCGGCTACCAGGACGATCGTGTGATCCATCGCCCCGGCGCGCTCCAAGATGGCGACCGTCCTGGCCACGGCGGCCCGCTTCTGTCCAATGGCCACATAGATACAGATCAGGTCCTTGCCTTTCTGATGGATGATGGCGTCGATCGCCAGAGCCGTCTTCCCGGTCTGCCGGTCGCCAATGATGAGTTCACGCTGCCCCCGACCGATGGGGATCATGGCATCGATCGCCTTGATGCCGGTCTGTACCGGCGTATCGACATCCTGCCGTTGCACCACACCGGGAGCGATACGCTCAATCGGGCGATACGATTCGAACGCCAGCGGGCCCTTCCCATCCACGGGCTGTCCGAGCGCGTTCACGACGCGGCCGATCAATCCATCGCCGACCGGGACCGACGCGATTCGGCCCGTCCCGTAGACTTCCATGCCCTCTTCAATCCCGGAGTATTCCCCCATGACAATCACACCCACGGAATCGGTCTCCAGGTTGAAGGCGATTCCCTGGATCCCATTCGCAAACCGGACGAGCTCCTGCGATTGGACCCCACGCAATCCGGAGACCCGGGCGATGCCGTCGCCGGCTTGAAGAACCGCCCCGACTTCCCGCACCTCGGTCTCGAGTGCAAATGACTCGATCTGTCGGTGGAGATCCGCGGTCAGGTTCTTCATCATGTCGGTCATAGAGCCTCCACAGGCGTATCCGTCGTCAGCCCGGCCACGGTGGACTCGTCCAGGCGTTGAACCAGACCCACCAACAATCGCAGGACTTGATCGTACTCATCGCGGTGCAAGATGGCGCTGGGTGTATGGATGTGCCGGGCGGGGACGGCGAGGACCAGACTCGGTACGCCGGTCCGATGCAGGTGGATCGGCGCTCCGTCAGTGAATCCGCCTTCGATCAGAGACACTTGGACGGGAATCTCCATCTCCGCGGCTGTGTCGAGGGCCAGATCGCGCAGCTTCCCATTGGGAATCATGCGCGTGTCGTACAGCAGAACGGAGAGGCCCCCGCCCAGTTTCACCGCCGACTGATCCGGCGTGATCCCGGGCGCATCCCCGGCAATGTCCGATTCGAGGACCAGCGCCACGTCCGGTTGGACCGCCTCCACCGCCGTGGTCGCCCCGGGCGCCCCCACTTCCTCCATCACCGTGGCCACGCCGACGATCCGATTGGGATGTTCACGACGGTGGAGTTGGTCGAGAGCCTCGATCATCAGAGCGGTTCCCACGCGGTCATCAAAGGTTTGGACAGGTAGGTATTCTCGTTGGCCAGGATGTGGAAGTCCGCCCAGGGAAAGACCGGATCTCCCACGCGAACGCCGGTGGCCTCGACCTCCGCTCTTGAGCCAGCGCCGATGTCAATGTACATGCCCTTCTTGTCGACTATCTTCTTCCGTTCCTCCGGTGTGGTCAGGTGCGGCGGCTTGGCTCCGATCACACCGAGTATCTTCCCGCGAGTTGTCTGCACGGCCACTCGTTGGCCGAGCAGGACCTGGTCTGACCATCCACCCAGAGGCAGGAAACGCAGAAAACCATCCGGCGTAATGTGCCGGACCATGAAGCCGATTTCGTCCATGTGGCCGACCAGCATGATCCGGGGGCGTTCGACTCCGCCGGTCAGCTCACAGATCAGGCTTCCGACTTGATCGCGAGCCAGGGTCCCGAAGGGCTGCGGGTGCCGCTGGACGACAGCTCGGACTTCGGCTTCGTGACCTGGGACGCCGCAGGCCTCGGTCAGCTCTTTCAGGAGATCCGCGGTCTTGTCCACGTGAGTCCTTCGGCCGGCGCCGCCCGCGGCGAGGCCATGATAGCCGGGGGCCCCCCATTTGTCCAGTCTTTCACAATCGGAGCTAGCTTTGGCTGCTAGCTCTCGCCCACTTGACCGCGCTTCCGTCCCGAGCCGAGCTGGGAGGAACGCTCATAGGCGGCCCAAATCGCGCGTGATAGCGCCGTCCGGAACCCAGCTTTCTCCAGATAGTAAAGCGCGGCCGCCGAAGTTCCGCCTGGAGAGGTCACCTGGTTCCTCAAGCGGGCCAGATGACTCGGGGAGTGTTCATAGAACGCGACCGATCCTTTCACCGTTTGAACCACGAGCTGCTCCGCGAGCCGACGCGGGAACCCGAGATGCACGCCGGCGTCGACCATGGCTTCCATGAAGAGGTACACATACGCCGGTCCGGTGCCGGAAAGCGCCGTCGCCATGTCCAGGTAGTTCTCGTCCTCGACGTAGACCTCCTGGCCCAGCGCTTCGAGGATCGACCGAGCCGTCTCTCGCTGGTCCGGCGCCGTCTCCGGGGTGGCGGTCCACACCGTGATCCCGGCTCCAATCTGGCCCGGCGTGTTCGGCATCGAGCGCGCCCACGCGGCGTGGCCCGTGCCTTGCCTCAATTGCGTCAACCGGGCTCCGGCCACGATCGAGATCGCCAGGGCCCGCGCGGAGACCGCGCCGCGGATCCCCTCCAGGACCGAGGCCAAGGATTGGGGCTTGACCGCAAGGACGACGACGTCGGCCTCGGCCGCCGCACTTCGATTGTCCGAGGCGATGTGGATTCCGTATCGGGCCCGAAGCTCTTCGAGTCGTTCCGGTCTCGGCCCGCTCATCGTAAGCTGTTCCGGCTGCAGACCTGCGCGGCTGAGTAGCCCGCTTGCAATCGCCTCGGCCATCACGCCCGGGCCCAAGAACGCGATCCTGGCCGAATCGAGGGGCGCCCCTTTGTGGTTCATGCTGAGCCTCCTGAGGTTGCGGATCCGGCCGATCAGGGCCGGGCAAAAAACTGCAAAGCGAGCCGAACACGCTCTTCAAGACTATCGTCGACGTCTTCGGGAAGCGCCTGGATCGCGGCTTGGGCTTCGCCAAACGAATACCCCAGCGCGGTGAGGGCGGCGAGGACCTCTCCGTGGGCATCGCTGGCCGCCTTGCGCCCGGCCGCAACGGATCCAATCCGGTCCTTCAAATGGAAGAGGATCTTCTCGGCCGTCTTCCGCCCCACGCCGGGAATCCCTCCGAAGGCGGTGGTGTCTTGACGCGCCACCGCAGACCGGATCGTGTCCGGCGAAAGATGCGAGAGGACCGAGAGCGCCAACCGCGGGCCGACGCCATTCACCTGCAGCAGCATGTCGAAGACGTCCAGGGGCTCCGCGTCGAGAAACCCATATAGCGCCAAGCTATCCTCCCGCACAATCAGTCGGGTGGATAGGAAACACACTTCTCCCACGCCAGGGAGCTGAGCTGCCGTCGTGACGGGCACGAATACGCGGATCCCCACTCCGCCGACTTCCAGGACCACTTCACCGTCCCCGACCCGCAAGAGACGGCCTCGCAGCGAGGCGATCATGCCGAGGCCTCTTGCACCAACCTGGAAGTTCGGGTGTGAAGGTGACAAATCGCCACCGCCAGGGCATCGGCCGCGTCGTCCGGGGTCGGCGGTTCGGCCAGCTCCAAGAGCGCTCGGACCATCGCCTGGACCTGTCGCTTCCCCGCCCCTCCATAACCGGCGATCGCCATCTTCACCTCGCGAGGCGAGTATTCCGACGTCGGAACCCCCGCCTGGGCAAGCGCCAGGAGCGCGACCCCGCGCGCCTGGCCCACGGACATGGCCGTGGTCACGTTTCTTGAGAAAAAAAGCTTCTCCACCGCGCCTGTATTCGGACGGTGGAGAGCGAGGAGATCGGATAGCGCGACGTGAAGGTGCTGAAGGCGATCGGGCATGGACTCGTCCGGTGCGGTGGAGACGGTTCCGAACGCGATCACCTTAAGGCCGCCGTCCGTCTCGAGCTGGACCAACCCATACCCGGTGCGTGCCGTCCCGGGGTCGATCCCGATGGCCAACATCCGGCGCCCGCCTTCGCCGAAGGTCACGCCGTCTCGAGGAGGGCCACCGCCTCATCCGTGACGTGAAGGTTGGAAAACACACCCTGGACATCGTCCAGCTCTTCCAGTGCCTCGGAGAGCCGCATCACCTGAAGTGCGGCCTCCGGCTTGAGCTCGACCGTCGAGGTGGGGAGCATCTTGAGGGCGGCCTCTTGAGGCCGAATCCCGGCCGCTTGCAGCTTGTCGCTGATCTGCTTGAAGGCCTCCACTGGACCTACGATCTCGATGTCGTCGCCGACCATGACGTCCTCGGCTCCGGCTTCCACGGCTTGCTCGAAGACCCGGTCCGGGTCCACGCCTTCGGCGGGAAGCGAGAAGTAGGCCGCCCGGCGAAACTGCCACGCGACCGCTCCCGCTTCGGCCAGGTTCCCGCCCATTCGGGTGAGAATGTGGCGAAGCTCGGCGACAGTCCGCTTACGATTGTCCGTGACGACCTCCATCAAGAGGGCGACGCCGTGAGGACCAAATCCCTCGTACAGGATCTGTTCAATGGCCGCGCCCTCTTTGTCCTCCCCCGTCCCGCGCCGGATCGCTCGATCAATATTCTCTTTCGGCATGTTGGAGGCGCGGGCGCGGTCGACGGCCAGCCGGAGGGCGAAGTTCGATTCCTGATCTCCTCCGCCGGTGCGCGCGGACAACGCAATCTCGCGGGCGTGGCGCGTGAAGAGATTCCCGCGCTTGGCGTCGTTGGCGGCCTTCTTGCGTTTGATGGTCGACCACTTGGAGTGACCGGACATGGCGTCCCTGTGGAAATCCCCGAAAGGCTTCAGGACGGCGGCACTTTCCTGGATTATACAGCCGAGGCCGAGGTCAATTCTCGCCGGGCTTTCTGATCCCCTTCTATCCCCAAACCCGGGCTGGGCACGTCAAGGTACGCGCTACGGTTTTGGGTGGACCTCAGCCCGCCAACATAGCCTGCAGCTTGCGGAGGGCATCGATGGCTTGCCCGCGATAGTGATTGTTGGCATACACGAGGGTGAGCGGGCGTTCCGCGTCCAACTGCTGGAGTCGTGGGATCCACTCGGCGAGCTCCGACTCGGAGTACGTGTAGTCGTAGCGCTGCCATGCTTGCTCGTGGTCCCACCATTGACGCGCATTCCTGCCATGGAATCGGACATACGCCAAGGGGCCCGTCGCTCGCGAAATGGGTGGCATCAGGCCGGGGAGCGCAGGCTCATCGACACAGCAATAGGAAAGCCGAAGTTCCTCCAGTTGATCGAAAGTTTCCTCGGTCAGCCATGCCCGATCGCGAAGCTCGACGACCACGGGCAGGTCTGCCAGGCCCTCGCGGAGTTGGACCAGATAAGAACGATTCTTCGACCCAGGGTGGAAGGAGTGGGGGAATTGAGCCAACACGCAAGCCAGCTTGCCTCGCTCCCGGAGCGGCTCGATCCCGCGCCGAAATGCCTTAAAGTCCGGTTGGACGCGCTCGTGGGTCAAGCTTCGATGAGCCTTAACGGAGAAGAGGTATCCCTCCGGCGTCCGTTCCGCCCACCCCACGACGGTCCGAATACCCGGGACCCGGTAGTAGGTCACGTTGAGTTCGATGGTCGAGAATTCACGCGCGATATACGCGAGCCATTCGCGGGGCGGAAGGTCCGGTGGGTAAACCGTACCGACCCAATCATCGTAGGAGAAACCGGAGGGTCCGAGACGGATCAAGGGACGTGGGCTGCAGCCGGCTCGGGCAGTTGGCCCAGGCCCGGTTGTGGGGGTGTCCGATCCGCCTCCACGAGGGGGGATGGCTCAATCCGCTGCGGATCGCGCAACTCGAGGGCCCCCACCCGCCCCACCTCCCGCCAGGGATTGCGGGCCGCGCGCCCCCATCTGGATCAAGCGGCGGCCTTGTCCGCGATGAAGTCTTCGGTCATTTGGCGCGCGAGATCGTCGTCGTGCTGCTCGGGAGGCGTCTTCATGAAATACGCCGCCGGCGAAATCAGGGGCCCGGAAAGGCCGCGATCCATGGCCAGCTTGGCACAGCGGAGAGCATCCATCACCACGCCTGCGGAGTTCGGCGAGTCCCAGACCTCGAGTTTGAGCTCAAGGTTGAGCGGGACGTCTCCAAAGGTCGTGCCTTCCATGCGGATGTAACACCACTTCCGGTCGTTCAGCCAGGGGACGTAGTCGCTCGGCCCGATGTGAATGTCCTTCTCGGGCAAGGCGTACGGCAGCACGCTCGTCACCGCTCCGGTCTTGGAGATCTTCTTGGACTCCAAGCGCTCCCGCTCGAGCATGTTGTAGAAGTCCATGTTGCCACCGAAGTTGAGTTGATACGTGTGGTCAAGCCGCACGCCTCGATCGCGAAACAGGGCCGTCAGAACCCGATGCGTGATCGTGGCGCCCACCTGGGTCTTGATATCGTCGCCGATGATCGGCAAGCTGCGTTCGCGAAAGCGGCCGGCCCAGTAGGGCGAGCTGGCTTCCGGACCTTCTTCCTATCCGACACCGACTCTCCTTCCTGCGGCCGGCCGCGCGGGCCGGGCTCCGTTAGCTGACCGTAATCCGGTCCGCCGAGGCGGCTGTGCTAGAATCCAATTCACCTCGGCTGGACAACTCGGTGCCCGAACGCCCGTCGACTCCAATCAAAGCTCACAAACTGCGCCGGTTGCTCGACGTGAGTCGGGCGCTCTCTTCGACCCTCGAGCTTCCCGAGGTGCTGCAAAAGGTCGTCGATGTCGCGGACGAGCTCACGGAAAGCGAGTCGACGTCGATCCTGCTTTACGATCCGGCCAGCGGAGAGCTTCGCTTCGAGGCCGCGCCGAGCCAGCTTCGCGCCGGGCTGAGCCAGGTCAGCGTCCCGATTGCGTCCAGTATCGCTGGCTGGGTGTTCACCCACGCCCGACCCCTTATCGTCCCGGATGCCGCGGCCGACCCACGCGTGTTCCGCAACGTGGACCGCGCGATCCACTTCGAGACCAGCTCCATTCTGGCCGTCCCGCTGCTGGTGAAACAACAGCCTATCGGCGTGCTCGAGGCGGTCAACAAACGGGGCGTGGATCATTATACCGAAGACGATCAGGCGATTCTGGAGGCGCTGGCCGGGCATGCCGCCGTCGCCATCGAGAACGCGCGCCTGCTCACGAAGCTTCAGGACGCGAACGCCGAGCTCACGCGTCTCGATCGGATGAAGTCCGACTTCATCGCCATCGCCTCGCATGAACTGCGGACGCCCCTGGGGCTGATCCTGGGTCACGCCACCTTCCTTAAAGAGCTGATCCCGCAGAACTTGCAGGACCAGATGGAGGTGATCATCCGCAGCGCCATGAGGTTGAAATCGATTGTGGAGGATCTCTCCACGATCGCCCAAAAGGACGACGGCCAGTCCCGCGTTCGGCGCGCCCGGTTTTCCATGGCCCAACTCGTGCAGGAGGTGGTGGAGCGGTTCCGCGAGAACGCCAGGAGCAAGACCATCGAGTTGGGGTACGACATCCCCCCGCGCGACCTGTTGCTCGTCGAAGCCGACAAGGAGAAGATCGACATCGCCCTGGCCAACCTGCTCCGCAACGCGATCGCCTTCACGGATTCGGGCGGTCAGATCGGGATCAAAGCGGAGGGCGAGGCGGGTTTCGTCAAGGTCTTCGTCGTGGACAACGGCATCGGCATCCCCTCGACGGAAGTGGGCCGGGTCTTCGAGCGTTTCCATCAGGTCGAGTCGCATCTCACCCGCCGCCACGGCGGCATGGGGCTGGGGCTCTCGATTGCCAAGGCGATGGTGGAAATGCATAGCGGACAGATCTGGTGCGAGAGCCGGGAAGGCGTGGGAAGTCTATTCTGTATCATGCTCCCTTCGACGGAGGAACAAGCCTCCGCGGCCGCCAAAGTCTTCAAGACGGCCTGACAGCGGCCGCCGGCCTCCAGCCGCCAGCTTCCGGCTCCACTCGCCACTCGCCACTCGCCACTCGTCACTGCTCTTGGGCTATAATCCTCCCTGGATGACGACGGGGCGTGGCTCAGCCCGGCTAGAGCGCACGGTTCGGGTCCGTGAGGTCGAGAGTTCAAATCTCTCCGCCCCGACTGCAAGGTCGAGACACCACTCCTCGCGGAGTGGTTTTTCGTGGGCGCGCATGGGCGCGCCTTGTTTTTTCATCGTCGCGAAAGTATGATTGCCTAAGTGGGCGCGCGACCTCTCCTCGCCGCCTCGATCCTGGCCGCGGACTTCGCGCAGCTGGGGGAGGCGATTCAGGAAGCCGAGGCCGGCGGCGCCGATTGGATCCACCTCGATGTCATGGACGGTCACTTCGTCCCGAACCTTACGATGGGGCCGGTGGTCGTCGAGGCCTGCCGCCGAGTCACCCGCCTTCCCCTGGATGTGCATCTGATGGTCGAGACCCCGCGGCGTTATGTGGCCGCGTTTGTCAGCGCGGGGGCGGACCGAATCTCGGTCCATGTCGAAGCGGACGACGACCTGGCGGCGACGTTGGACAGGATCCGCGATCTGGGAGCCCGCCCTGGGGTGGCGGTCAATCCAGAAACGCCGGCAGATGCCATCCAGCACGTCCTGGCGGTAGCGGATACCATCCTGGTCATGACCGTTCATCCCGGCGCGGCCGGACAAGCCTTCCTGCCGGACGTCTTGCCGAAGCTCCGTGAATTGCGCCTACGAAGGGATGAGATTCATGCCGGCGCCACCCTGGCGGTCGATGGCGGGATCAACGTCACGACCGCCGCTCAGGCGGCGCGTGCCGGGGCGGAGGTGTTCGTCGCGGCCAGTGCCGTCTTTGCCCACCCGCGCGGCATCCGGGCCGGACTGGCCGAGCTCCGAACGGCGGTCGAAACGCCTTCGGGCTGATTTGACGAAAGCCAAGGGCCGCCTCGCGGCGGCCCTTGGGGTAGGTTCGAAGGGGAGAAGCGGGGCCCTACAAACGCCCGATCCGCTTGATGCACTTGGCACACAAGACTTTCTGACGGAGCTGGCCGTCTTCCATCACTTGCACCCGCTGCAGGTTCGGACGAAACGTCCGGCGGGTGGCCCGCATGGAGAAGCTCCGGTTATGACCGAAGGTCGTGGTCTTGCCGCAGTTGGCGCATCTGGCCATCGTGGCTCGTCCCTTTCCAATCCAATTCTGCAGAAACGCGAGAGTGAATTTTACCACAAATGACCGTTCCCTCCATCGCACCGAAATGGAAGCGGGTTGCCCATGGCGGATGAGCACACCCACCTGGGCTCGATCGCCCTCGCCCCGCGCGCCGTGGCGACGATCGCATCCGAGACCGCGCTGCAATCCTACGGCGTGGTGGGGATGGCCCCCAAGAACTTCGCCGATGGCCTGGCCCATCTCCTGGCCAAGGATCCCCGGCACGGGGTCGAGATCCACGTGCACGACCAGGGAATGGCGATCGAGCTCTACGTGGTCCTCGAATACGGAAGTCCCATCGCGGCGGTGGCCGAGAACCTGACCAAGGCCGTTCGTTTCCAGGTAGAGCGCATTCTCGGGCTGCAGGTCACGTCGATCCATGTGCACGTCCAGGCGCTCCATATGAGTCCCGGCCCATGACCTCCCCCGACTCCGCGACCGGCAATGTGGAGACGCGATTGCGCGGCGAGATCCGTCGGCGGCTGGTCGAACGCTACCGGGAAATCGACGGCCAGGCTCTCCATCGGTTGGCGGAGGGCGGGTTGATGTGGCTGCGCGCGAATCAGGCCGGCGTCAATGCCCTCAACGTCTACCCGGTCCCGGACAACGACACGGGGACGAACATGGTGTTGACGATGGAATCGGCGCTGAGTGAGGCGTCCTCCAGCCGGCAGCGATCGGTCGGACACGTCGCTCAAAGACTCGCCTACGGCGCGCTGATGGGCGCGCGGGGGAACTCCGGCGTGATCCTGTCGAACCTCTTCGGAGGCTTCTCGAAGGCGCTGGTGGATCTCGAGCGGGCCGGTGCGGCCGACTTCGCGCGAGCCTTTGGCGCGGCGCGGGACACCGCGTATCGCTCCGTGCCCAAGCCGGTCGAGGGCACCATCCTGACCGTCGCCAAGGACATCGCCATGGCAGCCGAGACCGCCGTTGGCGAGCGGACCCTTTCCACCTTCGAGCTTCTCGAGGTGCTGGTCGAAGCCGCGGACCAATCCGTCCAACGCACGCCGGAGCTGCTGGACATCCTGCGTCAGGCCAAAGTCGTCGACGCCGGAGGCAAGGGCCTGTTCTTCCTCCTCGAAGGGGCCCTGCGCACGATCTACGGCCTGCCTCTCGACCAGCCGGTGATTTCGATCCAACCGCTCAGCGAGCTCGATCGCAAGAGGGCGCAGGAGATGATCGAGCCCGGACAGGATTGGGAAGTGGTCGCGGATCTCGTGCCGGGCGAAGGATTCTCCCTACCCACCCTGCACGGGGAGCTGGCGGAACGTGGGACGTCGATTCAGATCGGTGAGGGCGAGGGGTTGTATCGGATCCACATTCACGTGCCCCTGGGAAGCGAGTACGCGATGGTCGACTACCTTCGTTCGCTCGGCACCGTCACCGTGGTTCGGCTTGAGAATCTTCTCGCCCAGGTCGCCGGGCCGCAGGCGGGCGACGCCTCCCCGCACCGGCCCGCCCCTCTCGAACCCGGCCAGATCGCTGTCGTGTCAGTCGCACCCGGGCAAGGGCTGGCCCGGGTCTTCTCTAGTCTGGGCGCGCACGCGCTTCTCGAAGGCGGCCAGGCCATGAACCCGAGCACCGCGGAGATCCTGCACTCGTTTGAGAACCTCCCCACCGATCATGTCATCCTCTTGCCGAACAACAAGAACATCTTGCTGGCGGCCCGCCAGGCGGCGGAGCTGACGGTGAAGCACGTCGCCGTCATCCCCTCTACGTCGGTCCCGCAAGGGTTGGCCGCGATGCTCGCCCACCGACCGGACGGCGAATTTGAGTCGACGGTGAGCGAGATGACCCAGGCTCTTTCCCATGTGCGGACGGTCGAAATCACGACCGCGACTCGGTCGGTGGAGCTCGATGGGGTTCCGGTCCGCGAGGGGCAGATCATCGGAATTCTCGACGGGCGCCTCGTGACCGCTTCGGACGGGATCGCCGAAGCGGCGTCGGCGACGCTGGAGCGTGCCGGGGCGGACGACTCGGAACTCATCACGCTGTACTACGGGGCCGGCCTGGGCCCGCGTCAGGCCAACGAGATCGCCGATCAGGTCCGGGGCCGCTGGGGGAAGGCGACCGTCGAGCTGCACGAGGGCGGCCAGCCGGTCTTTCCCCTCATCATCTCGATCGAGTGACCATGCCCCGCTTGCATCTCGTCACGGATAGTTCAGCGCGCTTCCCGGATCCGGATTTTCTGGGCAGCCACCCGGTGACGATTATCCCCATGACCATTCGCGGCGGCCATGGTTCCCGCGACGATGCCCCCGGCAGCCATCTGGATGAGTTCCAGGAATTGTTCGCGCCCCAGCAGGCGCTACCCGTTGCCGAACCTCCTGCGCCGGAACGGTTTGCTGAAATCTATCGCCGATTGAGCGGAGAGACCGACCAGATCCTCTCCCTTCATAACTCTTCCGGCATGAGCGCCACCGTGAACCACGCCCGGCAGGCCAGCGAACAGTTTCTTGGGCGCGCCAATATCCAGATCATCGACTCCCAATCCATCTCGGTCGGCTTGGGATTGCTTGTGCAGGCCGCCGCGGCCGCCCGAGACCGGGGTGAGTCGCTGGATGAGGTCGTCCGCGTCGTGCGGGGGATGATCCCTCGCTTGTACCTGGTCTTTTTCCTCGACGACCTGGCCTACTTGGAACACAGCGGCCTGGTCAGTCGATCCCAGGCCGTCCTGGGGAACATGCTCGGGATCCTCCCCTTTCTCACCATCGAGCAGGGGAAACTCCTTCCTATGGAGAAGGTCCGTTCACGCCCGCGGGCGGTCGAGAAGCTCGTTGAATTCGTCTCCGAGTTCTCGGATCTGGAGCATCTCGGGATTCTGTACCCCGGCCGCGGGCCCAACGAGGAAACGATGCAGCTGGCCGAACGAATCCAAGCCGTCCACACCGCCATGCCGATCAGCATGACTTCTTACGGGCCGGCCGTCGCCACCTACGTGGGGATGACGGGCCTCGGCGTGGTGGTCATGGACACCAACGGTCGACCGTGACCCGCGCGTGAGGCCGATCGCATGGAACCGATGACGACCGCCCGCGGACCGATGACTCCGGCCGCCGACAAGCTGACGAAATTCCTCCGACTGGAGGCGCAGCGCGGCTATGACAACCGCGCCGTCCTGGGCGGCCTGGACAAGATCCTCGAATCTTGGGAACGAGAAGCCCGCGAAGAAGGCCTGCCGAACGACGTGATTCAAACGGTCCTGGAGGAGCTGCGGCGCTATCCATCTCTCACCGGCGAGCTGCGCCGGCGCGCCGTCCGCCATCTGCTGAGTCGGCTGTCGGGCGATCCCGCGGCGGAGGGTGTACCCGTCGCGGAAGAAACATGGGACCCAGAAGCTTCGGAAAGCGCGGCCGCCCATGGCGCGCCCGACTCGTCACTCCAGGCGGGGCTGACCGCTCCCTTGACGGCGATCCCGGGCATTGGACCCAAGTCGGCTGAAACCCTCGCGCGTCTCGACCTGCACACCCTGGCCGACCTTCTCCAGCACTACCCACGTCGATATGACGATTACTCTCGGCTGAAGACGATCCACCGGCTGTGGTTCGGCGAGGAGGTCACGGTTCTGGGCACGGTCGAAGAGATCGAGGTGCGACCGATGCGCGGCGGCAAGCTCAAGCTGGTGGAGGCCGTGATCAGCGATGGCACCGGCTCCATCCGGGCCACCTGGTTCAATCAGCCATGGATTGCCGAGAAACTCCCGGCCGGTCGAGCTGTCGCGCTTTCGGGAAAAGTCGATCAGTACCTGGGCCGGCTCGTCCTCAAGGAACCGGAGTGGGAACCTCTCGATCAGCAGCAGCTACACACTCGGCGAATTGTCCCAGTCTACCCGCTCACGGCCGGCGTCACGTCGAAGTGGATCCGGCGTGTGATCCACGCCGTCGTCGAACGTTACGCCCTTCGCTTGCCCGATCCACTGCCAGACGCGGTTCGGGAGACGGCCGGCCTGCTCCCCCTGAGCCGAGCCGTCCAGCAAATCCATTTCCCAGACGATCTCCCCACCCTGGAACGAGCCCAGCACCGGCTCGCTTTCGATGAGATGCTCCTCCTTCAGCTGGGCGTCCTCCGGCAAAAGCGAGAGTGGGTCGGGCTTCGAGGCCGAAGCTACCGGGTGGACGACGCGTGGATGCAATCCTTCCGGACCGCCCTACCCTACCAATGGACTGCGGATCAGGAGAAAGCCATCGAGGATCTGCGAAACGACCTGGCGCAGGATCGCCCGATGAACCGTCTGCTCCAAGGCGAGGTCGGATCCGGGAAGACGGTCGTGGCGGCGGTCGGCATCGGGATCGTGGCCGCGGGCGGTGCCCAAGCCGCGGTGATGGCCCCCACAAGCATCTTGGCGGAACAACATTTCCAGACCTTGCGGGACCTCTTGCCCCGCGCGGCCGCGGTTCCTGCCGATTCCGTCCGGCTCCTCATCGGAGCGACCTCTCCGGCCGACAAGGAATCCATTCGGCAGGGCCTGGCGGATGGCCGCGTTCGTGTGGTGATCGGCACGCATGCACTGCTCGAGGAGGAAATTCGCTTCTCCGCGTTGGGGCTTGCCGTCGTGGATGAGCAGCACCGCTTTGGTGTGGCGCAGCGCGCCGCCCTACGGCAGAAGGGAACCGCTCCCCACCTCTTGGTGATGACCGCGACGCCGATCCCGCGATCTCTTGCATTGACGATTTTTGGGGACCTCGACTTGTCCGTGCTCGAACAGATGCCGCCCGGCCGGCTGCCGGTAGAGACGCGTGTCTTGCTCCCGGCAGAGCGCGGCCGGGCCCATCGATTCGTTCAAAGTCAGATCGAGGCGGGCCGCCAGGCCTTCCTCATCTATCCACTCATCGAAGAGTCGGAGAAGGTCGCCACCAAGGCGGCCGTCGAGGAGTTTGAACGTCTCCGCCTCGAAGTCTTTCCCGGCGTCCCTATGGGCCTTTTGCACGGCCGGCTCTCAGCGGAAGATAAAGATGAGGCTATGGAGGCGTTCCGGTCCGGAACCACGGCCATCCTGGTCTCCACCTCGGTGGTGGAGGTCGGCATTGACATTCCGAATGCGACCGTGATGCTCGTCGAGGGAGCGAACCGGTTCGGACTCGCCACGCTCCACCAATTCCGCGGCCGGGTCGGCCGCAGCGGGCATGCCTCCTACTGCCTGCTGGTGCCCGACACCGACGACGAGGCGGAGAACACGCGACTGCAAGCTATGGAAGGGACTCAGGATGGGTTCCGCTTGGCCGAGATGGACCTCGAGCAGCGCGGTCCCGGCGAATTCCTGGGGACCCGGCAATCCGGGTATGCCGAGCTCCGGCTGGCCCGGCTGACGGACCTGCCCCTGATCGAAAAAGCCCGCCGCACCGCGGCGGAGATCCTCGAGCGAGATCCCGAACTCGCCCTGCCCGAGCACAGCATCTTGGCGGAGCGATGGGCCGAGTTCTGGCCCTCGCAGAAGGGAGAGAGAAGCTGATGGTCCGCGCCGTCTTTCCGGGGACGTTCGATCCCATTCACTACGGGCATATTGACATTGCGCGACGCGCGGTGAGGCTCTTTGATGAAGTCATCGTGGCCGTGTACGACCGGCCCCTCAAGGCCTTGCTCTTTCCCCCGGAGACCCGGCTGGACCTAGTGCGGCGTTCCTTCGCCGACGAGCCCAAGATCCGGGTCCTGGGATATCGGGGGTTGACCGTCAGCTTTTGCGAGCAGGTCGAGGCGGGGGTGATTGTGCGCGGGTTGCGGGTGTTCTCAGACTTCGAGCACGAGTTCCGGATGGCCCTGGCAAACCATCGTCTGGCTCCGGAGATCGAAGTTGTGGCGTTGATCACCCAGGAGGAGCACAGTTTCCTCAGCGCGACGACCGTTCGAGAGATCGCTTCCCTGGGTGGCGATGTCAGCAGCCTGGTCCCGCCTCACGTCGGAGAGGCCATCCGCGCCCGATTTCTTGAGCTCGGGGATGACAGCCAGGCGGCCGTCCCCTTCACGTCGTTGAGGGATTAGGCGAGACCGTAAGCTGCCGAGGCGGTCGCCGGAGGGGCCTCTGGGGGCCCTGGGTTGACCGGGACCGCCCTTCGGTGTAGGCTACCGCGGCACCGTCCGCTCCGGCAGCCCTCTTTCAGAGGGCTCCGAGGCGGGCGGGGCGCCGGCCGACCGGCGAGGAGGCCCGGAGGAGTTCATGGACATCCTGCACCTGGTGGACCGGCTGGAAGAGCTCTTCAACGAGAGCCGTCCGATTCCGCTCACGCACAATGTCATCGTCGATGAGGACCGGATTCTGGAAATCATCGACCAGATGCGAATCTCCATTCCCGAAGAGGTCAAGAAGTCCCAGCAGGTCCTGGCGCAGAGAGACCGGATCCTTGCGCAAGCGCAAGAGGAAGCGAACCGCACCATCGCGCTGGCCAAGCAAAAGGCCGAGGAGCTTATGGCCCGGGATGCCATCGTTCAAGCGGCACAGGCTCGTTCCGAACAGATTCTGGCCCAGGCTCGCTCGGATGGTGAGGCGATCCGCCGCGATGCCGATGACTACATCCTGGAGTCGCTTGGCGCCTTGGAGGCGGAACTCACGCGCCTGATGGGCCAGACCCGAAACGGGATCGCCAAACTGACCACGGAGCGCCAGGGTCGTCAGCTCGAGCGCAGCGCCGAAAAACTCGAGGAGCCGTGAGCGCCGGTACCCCGAGCAGCGTACCGTAAACAATAAGCCGGGAGGCGACCGCCTCCCGGCTTCCTTTTGTCCTCGGCTCGGCCGCGATTAGCTCTCGACCACAACCTTGCCCACGGATTGGCTCGCCGCCGGCACTCCGGCCCGGTCCGCCGCTGCCTGGATGAACGCACGAAAGAGCGGATGAGGCCGACCCGGTCGGGACCGGAACTCGGGATGGAATTGGCTCCCCACCATGAAGGGGTGGTCGGCCAGCTCGGCGATCTCGACCAACCGGCCGTCCGGGGACAGCCCCGAGAACCGCATCCCGTGCTCGCCCAAGATCTCCCGGTAGGTGTTGTTGAATTCGAAGCGATGGCGGTGGCGTTCTTGGGTTTCCGCCACGCCGTAGGCCTGGGCCGTACGAGTCCCGGGGACCAGCTGGCAGGGGTAGATCCCCAATCGCATCGTCCCGCCCATGTCGCCGATGCCGCGTTGCTCCGGCAGAAGGTCGATCACAGGATGGGGTGTGTTGCGGTCAAACTCCGTTGAGTTCGTGTCCTCCGATCCGAGTACGGAGCGGCCGAATTCGATCACCATCGTTTGCATGCCGAGGCACAATCCCAAATAGGGAATCTTATTCTGCCGGGCATAACGGCCGGCGGCAATCTTGCCTTCGATGCCCCGCGAGTCGAACCCGCCGGGGACCAGAATCCCGTCTGCCTGCTCAAGCTCCGTCCAGCCGCGGCCCTTCTCCAGCTCGGCCGAGTGGAGCCAGAGGATCTCCGCTTCGACGCCCACCGCCAGCGCGGCGTGGCGAATGGACTCCCGCACGCTCATGTATGCGTCTTTCAATTCAACATACTTACCGACGAGAGCGATCTTGATCCGCGGTCTCTCGGCGCGTTCCGCCGCCACGAGGGCCTCCCAGGAGGTCCAGTCGGGCGCATGCGGCGCCTTGAGGCCGAGCCGCTGAACGAGATAATCCCCCAGGCCTTCCCTCTCGAGCACGAGTGGCACTTCGTACAGGACCGCCGTGGTGGTCAATGGGATGACCGCCTTCAAATCGACATCACAAAACAGGGCGATCTTCTCACGCAAGTCTTCGGCCACGGGTTGGTCCGATCGAGCCACGATCACATCTGGCGAAATCCCGATCGAGCGCAACTCACGCACGGAGTGCTGGGTGGGCTTGGTCTTGAGTTCGCCTGTGGCGCCGATGTGCGGCAGCCAGGTCACATGGACGTAGAGTGTGTTCTCCCGTCCCACGTCCTTCCGCATTTGTCGAATCGCCTCCAGGAATGGCAGGGACTCGATGTCGCCCACCGTGCCCCCCACCTCGACGATCACGATCTCGGCACCCGTCTGGCGCGGGACCAGGCCGATGCGGTGTTTGATCTCATTCGTGATGTGTGGGATCACCTGAATCGTCCCGCCCAGAAAATCGCCCCGTCTCTCTTGGGTGATCACCTCGGAATAGATTTGACCCGTGGTGACATTGCACACCCGGCGCAGATCCGTGTCAATGAAACGCTCATAATGGCCTAGATCCAGGTCGGTCTCCGCGCCGTCCTCCAACACATACACTTCGCCGTGTTGGTACGGGCTCATCGTGCCTGGATCGACATTGATGTAAGGGTCCAGCTTTTGAATGGTGACCGCAAATCCTCGCTCCTTGAAGAGCTTCCCGATGGCGGCGGCGGTCACCCCCTTACCGACGGAACTGACAACCCCTCCGGTTAGAAAGATGTATTTGGCCAATCTCGCCTCTCCGCCCGGCCGGGCGTGCCCCCGGCTATAAAGGGCGGTGGGGAGGGCCGGTGTTCCGGTTGCCTCCCCACCGTCTGACTCGGCGATCCAGATTTGGTTCGAAATCTTGCCCTCACTCTTCCACCCACTGCGCCAAATCCTGCGCGGCGCGTTCCATCTCCAGAAGGACAAGCCCCAACTTCGCTTTCGGACGGGCCAGGGCGGTCAGCACCGCATCACTCCCCACCGCCATGAGCAAGACGTACCCGTCATTGCCATGGATATACACCTGCTCCAGCAGGCCTCGTCCGAGTTCGCCCGAGATGCGCTCCCCCAGGCTGAGCATCGCCGCCGACATGGCGGATACCCGATCCTCTTCGACGTTTTCCGGCAAAGCAGAGGCAATGATCAGCCCGTCGACGCTGACCACCGCGGAGGCTTCGACGTCCGGGGTTCGGTTTTCCAATTCCCGCAGACGCTCGACCATGAGGTCCGTGGATGACTTGGCCATGGCGCCGGTCGGCCTCTGTCGGGGTGACATGGCAGTCTACCATGCACGAGCGGGCCGGGCAAGCGCCCGCGGACGAGCGGTATACTGCGAACGAGCACATTCCATGTTGGATTACGCCGCGCTGCCCCCACCGATCGCAAAAGAAATCGTCCTCTTGCGCCGTCGAATCGAGGCCTCGGGCCTCCCGCCCAAGGCGACCGACTCCAACCTTCTGATCGCAACCTGGAACATCAAGGCGTTCGGAGGAGTCCACCCTTCCTGGGAGGAGAATCCAGGAAGTCCCAAGCGAAACCTACGCAGCCTCGCATATCTCGCCGAGGTGATCCATCGCATGGACGTGGTGGCCGTTCAGGAAGTGAAACGGGACCTCAGCGGTGTGCGCCGATTAATGGACTTCCTGGGTCCCGAGTGGGGGTTGATCGTCACCGATGTCACACTCGGGCCGGAAGGGAATGCCGAGCGGCTGGCTTTCTTGTTTGATCGGCGGCGAGTCCAGCCCTCCGGTCTGGCCGGTGAGATCGTGTTGGCGGGCGGGGACGATGGCGCCCCCCGTCGACAGTTCGATCGGACTCCGTACGCGGTCGGATTCCGGGCCGGCCTGAGCCGCTTTGTCCTCGTGACCGCCCACATCCGATACGGAAAGCGGGCCGAGGAAAGGGAGCCCGAGATTCGCGCCCTCGCCAACCATGTCGCCGTCGACATGCGCGACCGGGCACGCCAGGCTCAAACCGAAGACGAGAACTTGATCGTCCTGGGTGATTTCAATATCGACACGCGGGGAGACGACCCGCGCTTTCAGGCCTTTGTCTCAAGCGGCCTCATGGTGCCCCTCCAGATCCGGGACCTGCGGACGGCCTTTGGGACGGTGCCCAAGTATTACGACCAGATCGCCTGGTTCATGGGGGAGATGGACCTGCGCTACACCGACCGGTCCGGGGTGATCGACTTCGCCGGCTCCGTTTACCGCGAGATGCCGCTACGAGATATGGCCTTCCGCGTTTCGGACCACTTCCCGCTGTGGACGGAATTCCGGCTGGATCGGAGCCAGGAAGCTTTGGCCCAATCCCTCGGTCTGGATCCGAATCGCCCCGATCCCTTGTCGGACGTCCAGCCTTAGTCGAGGGTCGGTTTCAATCCTGGGGACGCAGCCCCGGCTACCTCGCCCGGCCGGAG
>JBBDZX010000005.1:418038-1037553 GCA_040899905.1 Anaerolineales bacterium
GCCGGCTACCTCGCCCGGCCGGAGGCCGGCTACCTCGCCCGGCCGGAGGCCGGCTACCTCGCCCGGCCGGAGGCCGGCTTACTCGCCCGGCCGGAGGCCGGCTTACTCGCCCGGCCGGAGGCCGGGGATAAGGCGGACGGTGACCGTCCCTGCCTCCGGATCGAGCGCCAAGACGAACGCCTCTGACGCTGGCAAGAGGAACGAGCTCCCGTCGGCCTGACGCACCTCGAACAGGTCGTGGGCAGCCGAAGGCAGAATGCGCTCGATCCGGCCGACCATCTCCCCGTCCTCCGTCTTCACGGCCAGACCGACCACATCCTCACGATAGTGTTCGCCGGAAGCTAGGGGTGCAAGGTCTGACTCCAAAACGGAGACGACCGTTTCGCGAAGCGCCTCTGCACCCTCACGGCTTGCACATCCCTCCAATCCCATCAACACCCTACCTTGATGGATTTGAAGAGACTCTACTTTTGCGGGCTGATGATCGGCGCCGAGATAGAGAACCGCTTGGGAGGGCAGACGCCCCAGTAAATCCATTGGCGTTTCCACGATGACGAGGCCGCGCAGGCCGTGGGGGCGAACAATTCGCCCGACGACCAGAAAGGGACTGGCTCGTCGGGCGCGGGAGGCGCTCCGAGAAGAGGGCTCGGACTCCGAATTCACATGATATCCAGTTCAGCCCGGGAACCGCGCTGGGCCGCCGCCACGCGCAGCAGCGCCCGCATCGCGTTTGCCACCCGGCCTCCCCGGCCGATCACCCGTCCGAGATCTTCCTCCGCCACCTCGAGCTCGAGGTGGATCGTTCCGCGCCGATCTTCTTCTCGAACTCGCACGTCTTGGGGCGAGTCCACCAGCGCACGGGCGACGTACTCGATCAATTCTCGCATCGGTCAGGCGTCCGGCGATTCGGCCGCGGTCTCGGGGCCGGCTTTTTCGTCACGCACCTTGCGGGTGCTTTGGCCGGCGGCCGGGCCCTCGCGGCGAGTCTTCGGATTGATGGCGCGGGCCGAGGAAGTGCTCTCGGCAAGCAGCGTTTCGATCGCTTCGCCTTTTCGGAAGCGAAGCCAGCGATCCCATGCGCCGGCGGGCTGGAGGATTTGAACGACCGAATCGGAGGCCTGCGCGCCGTGGCCGAGCCAGTGGAACAGGCGATCCTCCCGAACTTTCAGAGTGGCCGGTTCTGTGCGCGGGTTGTACTCGCCCAGAATCTCAAGGAAGCGCCCGTCGCGGGCGGTTTCCTTTTCCGCGGCGACAATTCGGTAACTGGGCTGGTGCTTCGATCCCACACGCCGCAGACGAATTCGGACCATCCGTACCTTCTCCTTCCATAGGTCGGGGCGAAAAGAGCGCCGGTCAGCGGTTCGTTCCGCGGCCGGCGGAGTCCCCTGCGATTGCCAGCGACATTCTAGTCTGGATCACCCCGACGGTCAAGGAGGAGCCGCAGGACCGCGGAGACCCAATACGTCGAGGGCGATCGCCCCTGCCTCGTCCGTAGTCCCCCCCTCCAACACGACCAGACCGATGTGTCGGGAGATTCCTTGGCCGACGATTCCCACGTACCACGCCAAACGTTCTCCGGTCGGGCCGCTGATCGCGTAGGCTCCAAAGCCTGCATTCCCTAGCGAATCGCGCCGGAGAGAGTTGAGGATCGCCGAGGCCACATCCGCAGGTACGGCTGGGACCGGCGGTTCACGATCGCCCCAGGGTTGCCATTCGCCCTCCGGCGTCTGTGTCTCGAGGACAAGGCGCAGCGTTGGCAGATTCCCGCCGGCTGCGATCGCGGCGTACGCCCGCGCAATCTGTAGGGGCGTGACCGTCAAGTCGCCCTGCCCGATCGCCACCAGGTTCGGCTGCGATGCCGGGATGACCCGCTCTAGTGCGATCGGGGGCGCGCCGGGGAGATCAGAGAGAGCACCCTCACCCATTCCGAAAGCTCTTGCGGCTTCCTCCAGGCCCGTCGTTCCCATTGACTCGCCCAGAACGGAAAGAGGTGTGGCACACCCGTATCGAAGGGTCCCGGCGAGAGTGCCTGGGGTGTCTTCGGGTGGCGAAAACGCGCACGGAAGGGCGTGCCCATCCACCGGCTGAGGAGCCGTCATGCCCCCCACCCTATTCGAAACATCGACCAGCCCCAACCGTTGGGCCCACGCGACAAATAGCGGCGCGGTTGCGATTCCGGGCTGGTAGACGCCCTGCGTGGCGCGATTGAGGAGCGGCGCGTCTTGGCGCGCGCGCAGTGCCTCCCAGTCTTGATCGATCTGACTCGGGTCGAATCCGGGGGACGAGACCAGGGCCTTGATCTCTCCCGTCTCCGCATCCAGGACCACGACCGCGCCCGGTCGATCGCCAAGTGTCTCCCATGCCACCGCTTGTAGACTGGGATCTAAACTCAGGCGAACATCCAGCCCATCCGGAGGGACGCCGCGAACAAGCTCGGACCACCATCGAATCGTTGGAGGGTATCCGGCTTCGCCCCTCAGCCATGAGTCGAGGGTGGACTCGATTCCGGCTTGTCCATGCCGGCGCGAATCGAAGCCGACGACGGAGGACGCACTGGGATCAGGGTAGAACCGACCGAATTCCCCTCGCTCTCCCGCCGTCTCGGCCAGCGGGCGCCTGGTCCGGTCGAGGATAGACCCGCGCTGCGAGTAAAGTTCGGCCAATCCCCGACGCGGGTTGTCCTCCCGTATGACCAGATTCGGCCCCCTCACCAGAGTCCACCAGCCCAGCATGGCTGCAAGAGCCACCCATGCCGCGGTCAAACCGAGCTGGACTTGACTGAGCCGAGGCCCGATCGCCTCCCTACCGAAGCTCCCATCCCGAGTCGCGAGCAACAGACCGAGCGCTAGGAAGTTGGTGACCAGCGATGACCCACCATAGGAAAGAAAAGGGACCGTCACGCCCGTCAGGGGAAGCAAACGAAGGACTCCGCCGAGAATGAGAATCGACTGAAGACCCAATGTCAGCGCAATTCCTGCAGCCAGCATCGATTCAAAGGGACTTCTCCGGTGCAGCGCGAGTCGAAGTCCGCGTTGGACGAGATAGGCCAGAAGGCCAAGGACGGCCAAGCCGCCCAAGAGGCCGGCCTCCTCCACGACGACGGCGAAGATCAGGTCAGAGTGGGCCAGGGGAACAAATCCGGGGGACCCAAGCCCGGGGCCGCGACCCAACAAGCCTCCCGATGCATACGCGATGAGGGCCTGCACGATCTGGTACGCCGCGCCCGAAGTGTCCGCCCAAGGATTCAACCAAGTCGTCACCCGCAGTCGGACCAGGCTCAGACTTGCGTATCCCAACACGCCCGCCATGGCGGTGAGCCCGAAGGCCGCGGCTAAAACACTCCATCGGCCCGAAGCCAAGTACAGCAGGACCGCAAGCAGGACCAGGAACAGGCTTCCGGTGCCCAAGTCCCTTTGGACGAGGAGAAGCAGGGCGGACACTCCCCACACAGCGAGGAGAGGAGCCAGGGTCGGAGCCAATGGCGGCTGACGGGCGTTCCAGGAACCGCGGACACGTTCGCCGAGGAAGGATGCCAGAAATGCGACCAACAATAGGCGGAGTGGCTCAGAAGGTTGGAAATAAACACCGCAGCACCCCAACCACAATTTGGGTTCTCCGCCGGAGGGATTGGTCCCCAAGAACAGGGTCAGGAGAATGGTGGCGAGTCCGAACGCGAGCCAGACGTATCGGTACTTTCGCAGCCACAGGAGGTCCCCCGGGCTGCGGAGGACCAGCAAGAGGGCGGCCGAAGCAGCACAAAGCCAAATCGCTTGGCGCCAACCGAACACAGGCGAGACGCGCCAGATAGCCAATATCCCCCACCCCGCAAGAAGATAGGCCACAGGCAGAAGCGTGGGGTCGGCGTCGGGCCGCAGCCGGCGCGCAAGAAAGATCGTGAGAGCCGCGGCCACAAGCCACACCGCGAACAGGCCAAGAGGTGCGACTTGGGGTAGCTCGAGGCTCCAGTTTCCGCGGCGGACGGAAGGCGCCAGCACCAAAGCGGCAGCCTGGAGGCCGAGGAATATGGCTCCGGCGCCGAGGAGCCACGCCCACGCTCGAGAAGGGCGGGCTAGCGATTCAGTCGAGGTGGCGGTCGACAAGCAGGGCCAGACGACGGCGTGTTTCCGGAGGGATCCGATCCGGACGGGTGACAATCGCCCCCTCGAGCGCATGGCCGCATGCGCAGGTGCGATCGGGCTGGAGGCGGCGCACCAAATCGAGGATCGAACGCTGGATCAATTCTGTGTTGGCGAGTAGGGTGCGAACGACGACCTCGACCGTGACGGGTTCGAGGGTGGCATGCCAGACGTCGTAGTCCGTCACGTGGGCCATCGCCGCGAAGCACATCTCCGCCTCGCGCGCCAGAAACGCTTCGGGCGAGGCCGTCATCCCGATCAACGCCATCCCCCAGGCGCGCAAGACGTTGGATTCGGCGCGGGTGGAGAATCGAGGTCCTTCGATCGTGACCAGCGCCCCGCCCTGATGGGCATCGCCGCCTGCAGCCCGCACGCTTTCGGCCGACCACGCCGACAACACCGGGCAAAAGGGGTCGGCCACACTGACGTGGGCCACCAGACCCTCGCCAAAGAAGGTGCGCACGCGATTACGGGTCAGATCGAAGATCTGGTCCGGGATGACGACCTGTCCCGGCGCGTGTTCCTCGCGCAGGGAGCCGCAGGCGCTGATCGACAGGAGGCGTTCCACTCCCAGCTGTTTTAGCGCGTGGATGTTGGCCCGGTAATTCACCTCGGAGGGAAGAATGTGATGGCCTTCCCCGTGACGAAGCAGGAACGCGATCGGTTCACCTTCGAGCTCGCCCAAGGTCACGGGTGAGCTGGGCGACCCGAAGGGCGTCTCCAGCGTGCGTTGCTCGACGATCTTCAGGCCGCGAATTTCCTGCAGCCCTGTCCCGCCGATGATCCCGAGCACGGATCTCACGCCATCCCTCCTGAGTTTTGGGAACCCGATCTTAGCACGGCCTCCGGGAGGGAGTTCCAGAACGAGGTCATTTTCCCGCCGCGTCGCCAGGCGGGTCTCCCGCCACGAGTTTCACTTCCACTCGACCCACACGAATGCGGTCCCCATAGGTGACGACGAGAGGCTCCTCGATGGCCAGATCGTTCACCCCCGTGCCGTTGCGGGATCCGAGATCCTCGAGCCACCACTGGCCACCCTGGAACGACAGGCGGGCGTGGTACGCAGAGATGGTGGAGTCGTCTAGGCAGATCGAATTGTCGGCGGCGCGTCCGATCAGATTCGTGACGCTCAGTCGATAACCTTTGGGCCCTTCGCTCTCATTCGCGACGAGGACGTGGGCCGTGGGGAGCGGGTCCCCCGCCCGCATGTTTTGCCGCAGGTCCCGAGCCAGAAACCACAGCAAGATCCCCAGAAATGCATACAACACCACCGCGAGAAGGAGTCGGGCGGCGAGCAAAACGCCTTCTGGGCTCACATTCCCTTCTGCGACCCCGGGCCGTGCGTGCCCTCGCCCGGCTCAGCATGGGGTCTCGGCAAAGGAGGCGTGAAGGCCGTTGTGGAGTCGACTCCTCCGCGAGGATCCTCGCCGTAGACAAGCCGCGTGGCGCCGATCGTGATGACATCACCGGGGCGCAGAATGTGTTGGCGGACGGGACGGCCATTCACGGCCGTTCCGGCAGTCGATCCCAGGTCGAAGAGGACGAACCGACCTTCCCGGGCGCGCAGCTGCGCGTGCGTGCGCGAAACGTGGGCGCCCTCGAGGACGAGTTGGTTCTCCAGGCGGCGGCCGATATTGAGGATCGGTCGGTCGAGGGCCATGTGCCTCTCGCCCTCCACGATCAGGAATGCGCCGGCGGGCACGCGGCCGGCCACGGCCGAGGCGGGTACTTCGATCGTCTGCGTGAAGTCCAGTGGGGTTTCGCTATGCCAGGCGAGCACCCGCACCTGCCAGCTCCCCAACCCGGGATCCGCCGCCAGCGTAATGTGGGGCTCGCGCGACATGGAAAAACCATGCGCCTGGGCTGCCACGAGCAACTCGTGGGCCATCTCAGAGGTCCACTCCGCGCCGCGCTCGAAGAGGACCTGGACATTGTCAGGATTCAGCGCCAGCGCGAATTGGTCTGGGGCGCGCATCTGCCCGCGTTCACCTCGGGCCACACCCTCCTCCATCGCCCGGGCCAACTGGCCCGCCACGACCGCCGCGGGCACGTCCCCGCCCAACCAGCTGGCCAGGGCGCTCTCGACCCAGCTTTCCAGACGCTTTTCCAAACGATCGAAGTTGGATCCCATGAAACCGCCGGGCTCCGCGTCCCCGGCCCGTTTACGTTTTGCCGCGGGTCCCGTGGGTGGGCAAACGCAGATGCAAGGGAGTGATCGGGTCCTGGTCTTCCGGACGGAAGGGAGGCGAATAAGGAGGCGTTTCGTCCGAGGCGGGCCCTGAATCCTCACCGTAGATCAGTTGCATGCCGGCGATCGTGATGACATCGCCCGGAGTCAGAGCTTGGCGCTGGATGGGCCGGCCATTGATCAATGTTCCGACGGTCGACTGCATATCCAGCAGGAAGTACCGGTTCGCCTCCAGGTGTATTTCGGCGTGCCGTCGCGAGACATGGGGATCGTCGAGCACGAGGTCGTTGTCCAAGCGTCGCCCGATCGTGACCCGCTCTCCGGCGACACGGAAGTGCCTCCGCCCCTCGACGATCAAGAACGCTCCAGGCGGCGGCCGCCCCGGCATCGATGGATCGCCTCCGGGTTGGGTCTTGCTGAATTTCACCGGGTCGCGGCTGTGCCAGGCAATGCCGCGGGCCTGGCGGCTCGAAAGGGTAGGGTCGCTGGCAAGGGTTACATGGGGCTCCCGGATCACGAGCAGGCCGCAGCTCTTCAGCGCTCCGCGCAGTCCTCGGGCGATGTCGATCTGTAGCTGCGAGGCATGCGCCGCCAATTGCTCCAGATCCCGGGGAGCGAGGCTGAGGGTGTATTGATCCGGAGCGTACGCGTGCCCGCTCTCATCCTCCTTGATCAATCGTCCAATCTCATCCGCGAACAGGCGGCTGACCTCGGGCGCGAGCCACGCCAGCGATGGGAACGTGGCCGGCATACCGGCCAACCCCGCGAACAAATTCTGGTTGAGACACAGGTCTCGATCCGTCATCGGCGGGATTATACGCCAGGCCCGCGGGTATACTCCGGAAGGTGGACGAACTTCCGTACACGGAGATCGAGCACACCGCCGACTGGGCCCTTGAGGTTCGCGGCGGTTCGCTGGCCGATCTGCTGGTCCACGCCGCCGAGGGGATGCTCGACCTCATGGGCGCCGAGACCGCCCCCGGCCCGTCGCGAACCCTCCATCTTCATGTGCAAGCCGCGGATGCCGAAGCATTGCTGGTGGCGTGGCTGGAAGAAATCCTGGTGCGGATGGAGCTCGCCCCCGTAACGTTCTCCGACTTTCAGGTCCGCGTGGCCGACTCCACCGAGCTCGAGGCCGAACTGCGCGAAGGCGTTCGCGGCGACCTTGAGAAGATGATCAAGGCCGTGACCTTTCACGACCTGCGCGTGGAACACGGCCCCTCCGGTTGGAAGACGGTCGTCGTATTCGATGTTTGAAGCGCTCCCCCCCTTGAACCGGGCCAGGATACGGTCGTGAGACCGGGCGAGGGGCGTAGGATCCGCGTTCAAGACTTCCGCCGCTTGGGGCCGGTGTTGTGGGAGCTTCCGGCCACCCATCGTTCGGACATGCTCGTCCCTGTGCGCCTTTTCGCCGATGAGCCGCTGCTCGAGGACGCACTCGGGGACAAATCCCTCGATCAGGCCGTCAATGCCGCCTGCCTGCCCGGGCTGGTCAGCCACATCACGGTCATGCCCGACGTTCACCAAGGATACGGATTTCCGATCGGGGGCGTCGCCGCCTCGCGGGTGTCGGACGGTGTCGTGTCCCCCGGCGCGATTGGTTACGACATTAACTGCGGGGTACGTCTGCTCGCCAGCCGGATCCCGGCCGAAGCTGCGGCGCCCCACCTGGCCGACCTGGCGTCCTCGCTGTACGCGCACTGCCCCAGCGGGGTGGGGGTCAAAGGCAGCCTGCCCCTCTCGAAGAAAGAATTGGAGCAGGTCTGCCGCGAAGGCGCGGTGTGGGTCGAACGAAATGGCTACGCGACTCTCGACGACCTCGAGCGCACCGAAGAGGGCGGCCGAATGCCGGGAGCCGATGTGGCCGCTGTCAGCGCACGCGCGATGGATCGAGGCCGGGGCCAACTCGGGACCCTTGGCGCCGGCAATCACTTCATCGAGGTCGACCGCGTCGAGGCCGTCTTCGATGCGGCCGCGGCGCGAGCCATGGGCCTCGAAACGGGGATGCTGGCGCTGCAGATTCATTGCGGGTCACGCGGCTTTGGTCACCAGGTTTGCTCCGACTACGTGCGCGATTTTCAGGGGACGCTGGCCGGATATGGCATTCGCCTGCCCGATCGCGAGCTGGTGTGCGCGCCGGTCAAGTCCCCGGACGGGCAACGCTACCTGGCGGCCATGGCCTGCGCCGCGAACTTCGCGTTCGCGAATCGCCAGCTGCTGGCACACCATGTGCGCCAAGCCTTCGAAGAAACCTTGCGCGGGCGCGTGGCGCATACCGAGCTCACCCAGGTATACGACATTGCCCACAATATGGGAAAGATCGAAGACCATTCGGTCGGCGGGGTGCGGGAACACGTGTGCGTCCACCGCAAAGGAGCCACCCGGGCGTTCGGCCCCGGGTTCGAGGGCCTTCCGGAGGAGTACAAGCTCCACGGCCAGCCGGTGCTCGTTCCGGGCAGCATGGGGACCGCTTCGTGGGTTCTCCTGGGCACGGCAGGGAGCATGGAACTCGCCTTTGGATCGACGTGCCACGGCGCCGGAAGAGTGATGAGTCGGGCGCAGGCGAAGAGGGAGATCCGTGGCGATCGTTTACGTGAAGAGCTTGAAACGCGGGGGATTCACGTGCGCGCCGGTTCCCTGCCCGGCCTGGCCGAAGAGGCCCCGCAGGCTTACAAGGATGTGGATTCGGTCGTCGAGGTGGTCACGCAGGCCGGGATCGCGCGTAAAGTAGCGCGCCTCGTCCCGCTTGCCGTCGTCAAGGGTTAGAAAATCTCGTGGCGATCACGCCTCCGGCGAGGTACCCGGCGGGATCAGCCTGGCAGCTCGATATCGTCCGACCTGGAGCACGACCGGCTTTGTGAATTCCATCACAAAAGCGGGGTCCTTGAGGATCTCGTCTCCACGACGGACGGCCCCCTGCTGGATCAGCCGACGAGCTTCGCTGCGTGAGCCGGCCAGCGAGGGCGACGACGCCAGGATATCGACGAGCGTCCATCCACTCTTCACGACGATCTCTTCCACGTTTTCCGGCTCGCCGCGATCCTGGAACACGCGTCGAAACTCCGATTCGGCGGCCTCCGCCGGGTCGTCGCCGAAGTAGATGGCCACGATCTCCTTCGCCAATCGCAACTTCGCATCTCGCGGGTGCTGCCGCCCATCCTTCACGTCGGCCTCCAGGCCGGCGATTTCACCCGGTGTCCACCGCGTCACCAGGCGGAAGAAAGATCCCATCGCAGGATCGGGCACGCTCATCACCTTGCCGAACATGTCCGCCGGGCTGGTGTTCAACGGAATGTGGTTGCCAAGCGATTTGCTCATCTTTTGTACGCCGTCGGTCCCCGGCAGGATGCCGAGAATGACGCCGATATTGGGCCGCTCCCCCAGTGCTTCCATCAGCTTCCGGCCGGCGGTCACAATGTTGAAGAGCTGATCGCTGCCGCCGATCTGGACATCCGTCTTCAAGTGGTACGCGTCGTAGGCCTGCATCACGGCGTAGAAGAACTCATGCAGGTACACCGGGTCGCCGGCGTCCCAACGCTTGCGGAAGGCCTCGCGGGTCAGGAACTGTTGGATCGTGAAGTTCGACGACAGGCGGGTCCATTCGGCCAGGCTTATCTGGGATAGCCAGGTGTCATTGAACTCGATCCGCGTCCTCGCAGGGTCCAAGATTCGGAAGGCTTGTTCGGCGTAACTCTCGGCGTTGACCGTCGCCTGCTCTGGCGTAAGTTGCGGTCGGAGCCGGTCCTGGTCCGAGGGATCGCCGATCATCGAGGTGAAACGGCCGATCACGAACATGACGTCGTGGCCGAGCTCCTGGAATTGTCGCATCTTGCGCATCGGGACGGTGTGGCCGAGGTGAAGGTCGGCGGTGCGAGGGTCGAACCCACAGTACACGCGCAAGGGCCGTGGGACGCGGGCGGCTTCGTCAAGCCGCTGGCGCAGCTCGGACGCCATCGCCCGGCGCAACGACTCGTCGCCGTATTCGGTCCCCTGCAGGAGCAGGCCGACTTGTTCGTCGAGGCTGGTGGAGCGCATCCGCAACCCGATCGCCCGATCCGCCCATCTTAGCACACGGGTTGCGGAGGCCGCGAGTCAGACGACTGCGATTGACCCGCGCAAGAAACACATTCGAGCGCCCTTCGACTCGCTCAGGGCAAGCTTTCGACAGGCTCAACGCGCTGAAGTCCGGGGGCGACCGCAGAACCAATCCAGCATCCCGGGGTCCTGACCCCTGAGCTCGTCGAAGGGTCGAAGAGACGCCGGAGTGAAGCCCATATCCTCCGAAGCAAAGGAGAGACTCCGCATCCTGAGCCCTGAGCCTGTCGAAGGGTCGAAGGACGCCCAAGGCTTCGTCTCCCCATGCCGCGCCCTTCGACTCGCTCAGGGCAAGTTTTCGACAAGCTCAGCGTGGGGGATGTAGGATGAGCTACGCGCTAGAGTAAAATGAGCGCGCGAACTCTCCACCATGACACGACGCAGCGTCAAGACCTCCCCGTCCCTCACCAGCGCTCAAGTCCGCCAGGGATTCCTGGATTTTTTCGCCGCGCGCGGCCACACCATCGTCCCTTCCGCGTCGCTCGTGCCGGCCTCGGACCCGACTCTCCTGTTCACCAACTCCGGGATGGTCCAGTTCAAGGACATCTTCCTCGGCACCGGAACTCGGCCCTATCGCCGTGCCGCCGATTCCCAGAAGTGTCTGCGCGTCGCCGGCAAGCACAACGACCTCGACGACGTCGGGCGCGACGGGACCCACCATACGTTCTTCGAGATGCTCGGGAATTGGTCCTTTGGCGACTACTACAAAGCCGAGGCCATCCCCTGGGCCTGGGAGCTCCTCACCGAGATATGGGGCCTGCCGCGCGACCGCATGTGGGCGACCTGTTTCGAGGATGAGAAGGGCGAAGTGCCGCGCGATGACGAGGCAGCCGATATCTGGCGCCTGCAGGCCGGCTTCGTGCCCGATCACGTCCTGTTCTTCGGTCGCGTGGAAAACTTTTGGGAAATGGCCGACACCGGGCCGTGCGGGCCGGACAGCGAAGTCCATTTCGATCGAGGCCTGGAGGCGTGCAACCGACGGGAGGTCCCCGGGCACGTCTGCCACGTGAATGGCGAATGCGCTCGGTTCGTCGAGCTGTGGAACCTCGTCTTCATCCAGTACAACCGGTCCGGTCCCACGCAGCTCAGCCCACTGCCCCGTAAACACGTGGATACCGGGATGGGATTCGAAAGAATGGTCTCTGTCCTGCAGGGGGTCGACTCGAATTACAAGACGGACCTTTTCCTGCCCATGATGGATCGCATTCGTGAATTGGCTCATCACACAGCCGAAGAGCGCGCCGCGGACCTAACCCCCTACCAGGTCATCGCCGACCACGCCCGAGCAGCCGCGTTCTTGATCGCCGATGGCGTGGTTCCGGGCAATCTCGGCCGCAACTACGTATGTCGCATGATCATCCGCCGCGCCAGCCGCTTCGGAGGACAGCTCGGCATTCGGGGCCCCTTCCTGGCGGAAGTCGCGCGCGTGGTCGTCGAGGAATACGGGGATGCCTACCCGGAGCTGCGGCGCAATCAGGATGCCATCGGCCGCTGGCTCTCCGATGAAGAAGAGCGATTCCAGCGGACCGTCGAGGGCGGAGTCGGCCGCGCAAGCCAGATCCTCGAAGGGATCAAGCGGAAAGGCGTGAAGACTCTACCCGGCGCGTTGGCATTCGATCTCTACGCCACGTACGGCCTGCCGCTCGAGATCACTCGCGATATCGCCAGGGAGCGCGGCCTCGAGGTCGAGGAGGCGGGATTCCGCGATGCGATGGAGAGCCACCGCGTAACCTCTTCCGTGGGGCCCGATGCGGACGCCGGTGACTCAGCTGGGCCGGAGTACCAGGAAATCGCAGCCTCGCTGCAGAAGAAGGGAGCTCTCGGTCCGCACGGCGTGGACCACGATCCCTATGGGAGCCTGACTTCCGACGGGGAAGTGTTGGCGATCCTCGACGGAAGCCACTCGATCGACCGAACGGAGCCGGGCCACGATGTGGCCGTCGTGCTGCCTCGCACTCCGTTCTACCTTGCAGGCGGCGGTCAAGTCTCCGACACAGGCGTGGTACGCGGCGGAACCGGACCGGGCTGGGAGATTTCCGTGGAAGCAGTCGAGCGGCCGGCGGCGGGCCTGCTCGTTCATCGCGGGCGCGTCGCGAGCGGATCGCCGAAGGTGGGGGATCGGGCGACGGCGGCCGTCGACGAGGCCCGGCGCTGGGACATCATGCGCAACCACACCGCCACGCACTTGCTGCACGCCAGCTTGCACGCCGTGTTGGGCGATCACGCTCGCCAGGCTGGCTCCCTCGTGGCGCCGGACCGCCTGCGCTTCGACTTTACGCACTCTTCGGCCGTGACCCGCGATCAACTCGATGAGATTGAAGGGCAGGTCAACGACGCGATCCTGGCGAACCACCCGGTGGAAGTCCGCCTCTTGCCTCTGCAGCAGGCCATGGCCGAGGGGGCAATGGCCCTTTTCGGAGAAGCGTATGGCGACACCGTCCGCACGATCCGGATTGGCGCGGAACCCTGGTTCTCTTACGAATTGTGCGGCGGCACCCACGTGCCTTCCACCGGCGTCATCGGTCCGTTTACCATCCTCTCGGAAGGCAGCGCCGCGGCTGGAATTCGCCGCATCGAAGCGGTCACGGGCCGGGCTGCCGTCGAGCGGGCGCGGAACCAGATGCGCACGCTGGATCGGTTGCTGGGCCTGCTGGGTGTGGACATGGAGCACGCCGAAGCCAGGCTGGCGGCCTTGATTCGTGAAGAGAAGGACCACCGTCACGCCGAGACCTCGCGGCGGACGGATCTTGCGAAAGACCACCTTGACAGCCTCGAGGCGGTGTCTGTGAAGGGCGTACCCAGCGTCATCGCCTCCCTACCCGGTCTTCCCGCCGAAGCGCTTCGCTCACTCGTGGATCAGCTTCGAGGTCGCTACCCGAGTTTCGTTTCCGCTCTCGGCTCCGCCGACGATGGCAAACCCTTGATCGTAACGGCCGTGACCCAAGACCTGGTCGATCGCGGGCTCCACGCCGGAAAGCTTGCGGAGGCGGCGGCCGTGGTGATGGGCGGCGGCGGCGGTGGATCCCCAACCTTGGGGCAGGCCGGAGGCAAAGACGCCGCCCGACTCGACGAGGCTCTTGCCGAAGCCCGGCGTTGGATTGAGTTGAAGCTCGCGTGAGCGCACGCTGTAGGCCTAACCCCCCGAACCCCCTTCCCTTACCCCCGTGGGGTCCGGGGGCAAGCCGGGAAGGGGGAGGCAGGATCTTTTTGGCCCGTCATTCTGAGCGGGCTCCCTCGCCGATGGCGAGGGGCAAGCGAAGAATCTGCCCCCGAGGTGGTTGGGTTCACCGATACCCCTTCCTAGGATTCCCAAGGGAATCTCAGCGCTACCGCCCGCCAAACTGCCAGCCGACCCCAGAAGATTCTTCGGCCCCTTTCGACTTGCACAGGGGCCTCAGAATGACGGGCCGACAAGGGTGAGGTAAGTTGAAAGTCCAGGTCCTTCAGCTCGACGCTCACGACGATCAGGTCTCCGTCCGGGACAAATTAGCGTGGACGAAAGCCCCGCGCGTCCTTCTCGTCTGGCCTGACCGTGGGAGAATCCTGACCCGCCGGCTGGACCTGGTCCTGCTACTTCGGCAGGCGCATCGTCAGCGGGCACAACTGGGCGTCGTCACTCCTGACCGCGAAGTCGTCGATCACGCCGCGGCGCTTGGCATCCCCATTTTCGACAGCGCGGATCAGATCACCGAGTCGGGCTGGCGAAAAAGGGATCGGCGTCCTCGCCCCTTGTTGAGGGAAACGAAACCCCCGCTGGACGACGAGACACGTGCCGCCCGCACGCCCGCCCGTCGTGACGTCCGGCGGGTTCCGTCTAGCCTTCGACCGGTTTTGGCCGGAACCGCGATCCTGGCCCTGGCGGGCGCCGCTGTCGCCGCCCTTCCATCCGCCGTCGTGGTCCTTTCGCCCGCCGTCGAGCCACAATCGGCCGAGATCACATTCGACCTGATCCCGGAGAACAATGCTCCCTCGGTGGGAGGAATCGTGACTCGCCGGCTGACCACAAGACTCTCGGGCGAGCTGCGGCGGGCTACGACCGGACAGGTATCGGTTCCCACCCACTTCGCCAGCGGCGAGGTGGTGTTTGAGAATCTCACTGGTGAAGTGCAAACGATCCCCGTCGGACAAACCGTGAGAGAACCCGGTCGTGAGGACCTGTTTTTCGTCACCCGGGAGCCAGTCGTTCTGGAGGCGGGCGAGGGTTCGCGTGGTACCGCCGCCATCCAGTCTGCCATTCCAGGCCAGGTCGGAAACCTCCCTGCGGACTCGATTCTCGCCGTGGATGGGCCGGTGGGACTGACTGTGTCGGTTTCGAATCCCGCACCGACGACTGGCGGAGGCAGCGAACTGCGAGCTGCCCCCACGGAAGCCGATCGGCGCTCGCTGCGCGGAGATCTGGTGGCTGAACTCCTCGCCCAAGCCGAGGCGCAGTGGGCTTCGCTTTCCGGCGAGTCACGGCTCGCACCGGGTACATCCACGATCAGCCGTGTCGTTCGTGAGGAGTACTCCGCCGATCTCGCTCTCCCCGCCGACAGTCATTCCTTGTCGATGGAGATAGATGTGTCGGCTCTTGAATATGAACAGACGGATCTGGAGGCGGCGGTCGGCGCAATCCTGACCGACGAGCTTGAGGTGGGGCGAGCCGCCGTCCCCGGCTCGCTTCGGGTCGATGTCCGCCCGGAGGCAGCTCCCGGCCAGGGACCTCAAATACATGTCCTCGCGGTCCAGCAAACGTATCCGGAACTGGATCGTCTCGCATTAGGACGGCGCCTGGCGGGCGTGCGAGTGGAGGAGGCAAGCCAGATGATCCTCGCCGAGGCCGACCTTTCCTCTTCCCCCGCGTTTCACCTTCGGCCAGGCTGGTTCCCCAGCCTCCCGTGGCTAGCCGTGCGGATCGAAATTCTCTGGATTTGGGAGGCAAATTGAGCGGTCGGGTGCTGGCCGTGGATCCAGGCGATGTCCGAATCGGCCTCGCCATCAGCGATGAGGGGCGGACGGTGGCTCGACCTCTGCGGGTTCTGCGACACGAATCGCGTGACAAAGATGCGGCGGCCATCGTTGCGGAGGCCGGCCGAATGGGGGCGAATCTGATCCTCGTCGGATTCCCTCTCGACGAGGACGGCAGACCCGGACCGCAGGCGCGCAAGGCGATGCGGTTGGCGGATTCGTTGCGGGCCGAGACGCCGATCGCCGTCGAGACCTGGGACGAGAGCGGTTCCACCGTCGAAGCGGCTTCGATGGATCCAAGCGAGCGAACGCTCGACGCGCGTGCGGCGGCGGTCTTCCTCCAAGACTACTTGAATGCCCAGATCGTCTGAGCCGCGCGGCCGGCTGGCGATGTGCGGCGCATGGATCGCCGGTGGTTTTTCTGTCATCCTGCTGCTCGCCGGTCTCGCGCTGGCTGCCAATTGGATCGCCGGCTTTCGGCTTGGACCACCCGCGGCGGACCTGACTCTCCCTGAACGCACCCTGCTTTCCATCCACTTGGTGATCGCCGGCGCGGAGCTGGATCGGCCCGCGGGCGAGGCGGAGGCCACATTCGAGCTGCAGGTCGCGCCCGGAGAGAGCGCTTCCGAGGTCGTGGAGGTGCTTCACGCCGCGGCCGTGGTCCGTAACCCGGCGCTGTTGCGCTCGTACCTGCGATACCGAGGCTTGGACCGCGGGGTCCAAGCCGGAGCCTACGATCTGCGAGGCACGATGACCCTGGCGGAGGTGGCCGATGCTTTGCAATCCGCTCGCGCCCCGGAGATCACCATTACGGTTCCAGAGGGTTGGCGCCGAGAACAAATCGCGGACGGGGTGTCCTCCGCCGGTTTCGCTTTTGGTGCCGCCGATTTCCTGAGCCAAACCGAAACGATAACGTCCATCCTCCTCCCCGAGGTGGAGAATCTCTCCAGCCTGGAAGGCTTCCTTTTCCCGGATACGTACCGCTTGCCGATCGACGCCGGACCTCAGGACTTGGCCCTCGCCATGCTCGAGAACTTCGTCCGACGAGTCGATGTATCGTTACGGGCTTCGTTTCAAGAACAGGGCCTGGGCCTTGTGGAAGCCGTGACGCTGGCTTCCATCGTCGAGCGCGAGGCAACGTTGGCCGAGGAACGCCCCTTGATCGCGGGCGTATTCATCCATCGGCTCCGCCTGGGGATCCGGCTGGAGTCCGATCCAACGGTTCAATATGCCTTGGGCAGGCAGCCGGACGGGAATTGGTGGAAATCTCCGCTCACGTTGCTGGATCTGGACATCGACTCGCCTTTCAACACGTACCGATTCGATGGCTTGCCCCCTTCTCCGATCAGCAATCCAGGCATCGCCTCCCTGACCGCGGTAGGGAATCCCGAGCAGACCGAATTCCTATTTTTCCGGGCAGCCTGCGACGGATCAGGACGTCACGTATTCAGCCGGACATTTGAAGAACACCTGGCGCAGGCGTGTTCGTGAGACCCCACCCCCAACCCCTCCCCGTCTCGGGGAGGGGAAACACTCGTCGGAGAAACGTTTCTCCTCTCCCCCGGTCGGGGAGAGGGTGGGTGAGGAGTCTTCTGTTACCTCTCCCCTACACCCCTCCCCTATTGGGGAGGGGAAACCCCCGTAAGATGAAAACAACTCTCCTCTCCCCCGAAGGGGGAGAGGGTAGGGTGAGGGGTCAAGAGAGATAGAAATGCCAACTATCGCTCCCTACGGATCCTGGCTCTCCCCATTTCGCGCCGGTGAGGTTTCCGCCGGCACGCTGACCTTCGGGGGAATCCAGGCGGGTCGCGACGAACTCTACTGGTTGGAGTATCGGCCCCAGGAAGGCGGGCGAGGCGTGATCGTTCGCAGAGCCGGCGGCTCCACGGTGGACGTGACTCCGCGCGGCAGGAATGTCCGCAGCCGGGTCCACGAGTACGGTGGCGGCGCGTTCGCGGTCTGGAACGATGTCGTCGTCTTTGCGAACCTCGAAGACCAACGGCTCTATCGCCAGGTCGGGGACGGGCCCGCCCGGTCCATCACGCAGGCAGCCGGCATCGACGCCGGCACTCGATTCGCGGACCTGCGGTTCAGCCCGGATGGGACCTGGATTGTGTGCGTCCAGGAAGTCCACCGCCAGGCAGTCCCGGTCGTGAACCGACTGGTCGTGATCCCGGCCGACGGCTCGGGTCCGCCCCGCCCGATGACCCAAGGGCGCGACTTCTATTCTTCTCCCCGCCTCAGCCCTGATGGAAAACGTGTTGCCTGGTTGGAGTGGGACCATCCGAACATGCCTTGGGACGGCACCGAGCTTTGGATGGCGGAGGTGCAAGAGGACAGAACCATTGCGGAACGCCGGCAGGTCGCGGGCGGGGTGGACGAATCGATATTCCAACCCGAGTGGAGCCCGAGGGGCGTCCTGCATTTCGTCTCAGACCGGACCGGCTGGTGGAATCTCTATCGTGTGGACGGTTCGGGGGTGGCGGCAATTGCACCACGCGCAGCCGAGTTTGGGTCGCCGGCTTGGACTTTCGGCCAATCGCACTACGCGTTTCTGTCTGGAGATCGTCTCGTTTGTTTGGTCCACGAGAGGGGCGAAGCGTCGTTGGAGGTGATCGAGGCGGGCGGCGGCACTTCGACTTCGGCCCTTTCGGCAAGCTCAGGGGCCTCCGCTCAGGAGCGGTCGGCGATTCCCATCCCATGGACAACCTTCATGCGCGACTTGACCGCGGAACCAGGCGGGGATCGCATTTGGATCACTGCGGCTTCGCCGACCCGGCCGTATACATTGCTCGAAGTGGATACACGCACTCATCAAGTCACGGAGATTCGATCGAGCGCATCGTTCCCGATCGACGATGCCCACATTTCCGCGGCCGAGAGTATTTGGTTCTCCAATCGCGATGGAGAACAAGTCCACGCCTTCTACTACGCGGCGCGCAACCCGGACTTCCGGGCTCCGGAGGGAGAGAAGCCGCCCCTTCTGGTCACCTGCCACGGTGGGCCCACCTCCCAGGCATTTCCCGACCTCAAACCCTCCTATCAGTACTGGACCTCGCGCGGGTTCGCGATCCTGGACGTCAATCACGGGGGGAGCACGGGATTTGGACGCCCGTACCGAGAGCGGCTTGTCGGCAAGTGGGGACTCGTGGACACGACGGACTGTGTCGATGGAGCGCGCGACCAGGCGCGGCAGGGCCGGGTCGACGAGGGCCGCCTCGCTATCAGGGGCGGCAGCGCGGGAGGCTTCACGACCCTGTGCGCCCTCACGTTTCACGACGCCTTCCGCGCCGGGGCGGCCTACTACGCGGTCGCCGACCTCGAGGCGCTGGCCCGTGACACCCACAAATTCGAGTCCCGATACCTCGATCGGTTGGTCGGGCCGTACCCGGAGGCCGCAGCGGTGTATCGAGAACGGTCGCCCCTTTACTCCGCCGACAGGGTTTCGAACCCGATCATTTTCTTCCAGGGCTTGGAAGACAAAGTCGTCCTGCCAGCCCAGGCCGAGGCGATGATCTCCGCCCTTCAGGCGCGCGGCGTGCCGCATGCCTACCTGTCCTTCGCCGGAGAATCGCACGGATTCCGGGCGGCCAAGGTCCGAGCGCGCTGCCTGGAAGCCGAACTGTATTTCTATTCGAAGATCCTTGGGTTCGAGCTCGGGGAGCCTGTGGAGCCCGTCGTGATCACCAACCTATCAGCCCCCGCCACCCCTTTGATGCCCTGATCTCACTAGCGTCACGTCCGACATTGATTCCCCCATGTCTCCAGCACGGCTGAGAAACCCCAAAGTTGCTCTGCTCGTCCTCGCCCCTCTGAGCAGTTTGGGAGCCTGGATGGCGGCTGGCGATGCGGCGAACATGAAATCCCCTTTCGCCGCCGTTGGCCTGTGGATCTTGGCCCTGGCCATGGTGGGCTTGTTAGCGGAGCGAACGGGATGGAGCCCCCGATTGCCTCCGAAGGAAGCGGCGGCTGCCGCAGCGATCGTGCTGCTCGGTCTTGGGCTGCGGGTATGGGATCTCCAGGGAACGCCTCTCGTAATAAGCGGCAACGAAGCTTCGGTGGGATTGGAAGCCCTTGATATCGCCGAGGGGCGTCACAACAACCTGTTTGACACGGGTTGGTTTTCCTTTCCTTCCCTCTACTTCGCGATCCAGTCCCTGCCCTTGCGCTGGCTCGGGATCTCCATTGGCGCCGTTCGCATCACCTCTGCTTTCGCCGGCGCGCTCACGATTGCCGCCACCTACCTCTACGCTAGGGTTGCATGGGGGAAACGGATCGCGCTTGTCTCGGCCGCCTTTGTCTGCGCGTTCGCGTTCCACATTCACTTCAGTCGTCTTGGCCTGAACAACATCTGGGATGGACTGTTTGCCGCCCTGGTCGCAGCGGGGTTGACCTACGGAGTGAAATCCGGTCGACGTTCGGGTTACCTCCTGGCCGGCGCCGCCCTCGGACTGGGGCAATTCTTCTACGTTAGCACACGCGTTTTCCTGATCCTCATTCCTGTCTGGGGTCTGGCGACTCTCTCGCGGGACCGCGGGTTGGCACGGCGAAGGCTTGAGGGCCTCGGCTTGTTGGGATGGGCAGCGGTCGTTGTGACCTTGCCGTTGATCTTGTTTTATGCGCGGCACCCCCAAGAATTCCTGGCGCCGATAAGCAGGGTGAACCTCTTCGGCTGGTGGTGGCAAGTCCAAACCGTTAATTTTGGCGACCCGGCTTGGTGGGTCCTCGGGGAGCAGGCGCTAAACGCGATCGGCGGCTTCGGCTTGGTACCCTTGCGAGAGTTCTACGCGGGCCAGCCGTTGCTTACGGGCTTGGGATTCGCCTTGCTCGTCGTAGGTGTGGCTGTCCTAATGCGGCGGTGGAAAGAGGCCCGAAATCTTTTGCTGCTGCTCTGGATCGCCAGCGCGATCGCCGTGGTGGCACTGAGCGCAAACGCGCCGGCAGCGCAGCGGTACGTCTTCGTGGCTCCGGCCGTATCGACCATCGTGGCTGTCGGGTTGTCGCGCCTGGCGGAGCGAGCGGCCGCTCTGGGCCCCAGACCTGGCCTCCGAGCCCCGACCTGGGCGGCCATCCTGCTTTGTGTGGCCATGATCAGCGAGGCTGGGTACTACTTCGCGAAGTACTCTGCGGAACAGAGGTTCGGTGACTACAACGAGGAGAGGGTGACCCAGGCAGTGTACTACTTGAGGGACCTTGAACCGAGATCCGAGGTGGTTTTCCTGAGTTCCCCTCGACTCATCCTGAGCTCCCATGACACGTTGCTCTTCCTTCTGCCAGGTCTGATGGCGCAAGACCTTCTGCCGGGGAAGCCCCTCTCCGAGACGCGATTGCAATCGGCGCGCCCGCTCTTCGTAGTTCTCCTCGAGCGGGAAGCCGACCTAGCTGAGATCATGCGGTGCTTTCCGGGAGGCCCGCCTGTCCGGATTGAGGGACGAAGGGGTCGGCTACTCTTCATCGCGTACCAGGCGCGTGAGGCAATGATGGAAGAATGCCAGGCGCCGAAGGGCAAGCCAATGGCGGGACGCATCCCTCTCCCGGTTGACGGGCGTCGAACCCCATAACCAATGCTCCTAGACAGTTGATCCGCCCCGAATCGCCTGGGCTATGTTCACGTCCGGCATTGATTCCCCCAAAACCTGCTATAGACTTCCCTTGATTGACGGTTCCGCCCGCGATTGTTCTGATTCTCACAATCGGCTAGCACGCGCTCCGGGCCGGATCCGCCGCACTCCCTTTGCGCTATCGTCTGCCCCCGAAACAGGAAGGTTCATCCCATGATCCATTCTGCGCCGCGCGCCCTCCGAACAGCCGCAGGCTCCCTGCTCGCCTTGGGGCTGGTGACAGCGTGGAAAGTCCTCCCACCCCAACAAGGCCCAGTTTTCAATGTCGACAGCACCTTGGATGCCGTCGATGCCTCGCCTGGGGACGGGCTGTGCGCGACCGCAACGGGTATCTGTACCTTGCGCGCGGCCGTCATGGAGACGAACTCGCTTGCCGGCGGACAAAACATCAACCTCCCCACCGGGACCTACCTGATCACAATTCCTGGGACATTGGAGGACGACTCTCGCACAGGCGACTTGGATATTCGCGGCACCCTCACCTTGTCTGGGGACCCCGCCGCCACCACGATCCTGGATGCGAACGGTGCTGTCCAGTTCGACCGGGCTCTCCACGTCCATCCCGGTGCCCAGCTCAGCATCGACACGCTGACCATCCAGAACGCGGACATAGGTGCAGGCGCGAATGGGGCCGGCCTCCTCAACGAGGGAGGCACGGTTTGGGTCTTGCGCAGCATCTTCCAGGGAAACCGGGGGCACAACGGCGCCGGGGTGATGAATGTGGGCACGATGTTCCTCATGGAGACCATCATTCGGGATAACACCGCCACCGACTCCGGAGCCGCGATTCGCAATGACACGACTCTGGAGATCGATAACAGCACGATCTCTAATAACCACGCGCAGGGCGGCCCCGCGGGCGGGATCGAAAACCACGGAAACCTTGCCATCCGCAACTCCACGCTGAGCGGGAACGTTGCGACCAGCGGTGGTGCTGCCATCCATAACGGGTTCGGATTCGGCACGGGGGCCTCGGCAGCCATCAACAACTCAACGGTCGTCCTCAACACGATAGAGCCCGGCGGTTCAGGAGATCCCGCCACCGGCGGCATCTACAATGAAACGACCAGCGTGGTGTGGATCGGAAATTCCATACTCTCGGGCAACGGCGATCTGCCCGACTGCGTGGGCACGATCACCTCACGAGGGTACAACCTGTTCGGAGCCCTGGGCACATGCACGATCGACGGAGACGGCACCGGGAATCTCTTCGAACTCGATCCGCTCATCGAGCCGCTCGCTGACAACGGCGGATTCGGAGCTACGCATGGGCTTCGTCCAGGGAGCCCTGCGATCGGTGCCGGCAACCCGGCCGGATTAGGATCCGGCGAAGCCGCGTGCGAGACGACGGATCAAAGAGGAGTTTCGAGAATCCCTTGGATCCCATGCGACATTGGCGCGTACGAATTCGAGGGCGCACCGGCATCCACGGTCACGCCCACCATTACGATCACGCTCAGCCCCACCACCACGCTGTCCCCGACGATCACGCAAACGGTCTCTGGAACACCACCGACTCTCACAATCACGCCGACGCCCACAAGAACGGTCACGAGGACACTCACCCCCTCCCCTACGGCGACGCGCACCCCGACGCCGGCTTTCGGCACCGCCACAGGGACGGGGACGCACACTCCCACTCATACCGTGACTCCGACATCCCCACCCGCGGGGACGGGCACGCTCACACCGACACCGTCCATCACCATCACGGTCACTCACACCATCACACCCTCTCCCACCATCACTCTATCGCCGACGATCACCTTGACAGTCTCCGGCACGCCCCCGACTTTGACGGTGACTCTCACCCGCACGCGGACGCCGACGCGGACTCCCACCATCACGAGGACGTTCACGCCTGCCCCCACCGCAACGCCCACGCCAACCCCGGCCGTCGCTACGGCCACTGCGACCACGACGCCAACGCCGACTCACACCATCACGCCTAGCTCCAGCCCGACTCCCACGGCGACGCGCAGCTTTTCCATCTCCCTCTACGTCCCCCAGGACTTCTCCACCATCCAGGATGCGATCAATGCCGCGATCGACTACGACGTGGTCGTGGTCTCTCCGGGGGTCTACCACGAGAGAATCGACTTCCTGGGTAAGGCGATCACCGTCGCCGGCGAGCTTACAGACACGACCGTGATCGATGGAGACTTCGGCGGCCCCGTTGTCACCTTCCAAAACGGCGAGGGGCGCGATTCTGTGCTCCTTGGCTTCACCATCCGGAACGGATCCTCCGACAATGGCGGGGGAATCTACATCCAAGGGGCCTCACCGCTCCTCTCGGGGCTCCGGGTCGAAGACAATGAGGGTTGCTCCGGGGTTGGGATCTATGTGTCCCAAGGGTCTCCCTACATCGAGGGTAGCGTGATCCGCGGCAACACTCAGACCACGTGCACAGGAGGTTCCGGCGGCGGAGGAATCCTCGTGCTGGGCGCAGGCGAAACCGTGATCGTCTTCAACGTCATCGAGGACAATGTCGTCGGGCCCTTCGGCGGGGGTATCTCCCTGAATGCCGCTGGGACGACGGTCATCGAAGGCAACGTGATCCGAGGAAATCAAGCCGGCAAGGGAGGCGGACTCAGCCTGATCAATCACAGCGACGCCGCCATTACGCAGAACCTGATCGTTGACAACTCTGCCTCCGATGGCGGAGGCGTCTACTGGTCTGTTCCCTCCGGACGCCGGGGACCGTTCCTGGTCAACAACACTCTGCACGGGAACACCGCCGCCCGCGGCAGCGGGGTGTTTGCGGATGGCTTCGACGCTCAAGCCCTCTTGGTCAACAACGTCGTCGTTTCTCCGGCGGATCAGGAGGCCCTGTATTGTGGTGACTTCAACGATGTCCATCCGCCCATCCTACGTGCCAACAACCTCTTCAGCCTCTCCGGCCCGCCCACGGGCGGTGTGTGTGCGGACCCAACAGGCACCGACGGCAACATTTCAGCCGATCCACAGTTCTACGACCCGACGGCGGGCGACTACCATCTGACCTCTCTATCGCCGCCGATCGACGCCGGCGACAACAACGCCCCGGGCTTGCCAGCGACGGATGTCGACGGGGAAGCCCGGATTCAGGATGGAGACCTCGACGGCTTCCTAGATGTCGACATGGGGTATGACGAGTTCGCGCCTCCGGTAGCCCTCTTCAGCGACGACTTTGAAACCGGAGACCACTCAGCCTGGTCACTCGCCCAGACCGACCTGGGAGATCTCAGCGTAGAGGCGCTCGCCGCCCTGGGAGGCGCCTACGGTCTCCAAGCTGTCCTGGACGACAATCGTTCCATCTACCTTGTCGACGAGACCCCCAGCTCGGAACCCGCCTACCAGGCGCGGTTCTACTTCGACCCCAACGGCCTCTCGATGGCGAACGGCAATTCGCACGTCCTCTTCCTGGCGAGAAACGCCTCGGGCGCGGCCGCGTTACGAATAGAACTTCGGTCCTTCCAGGGCGACTACCAGGTCCGCGGCATTGCCCTTCGCGACGATGGGAGTCAATTCGCTAGTGTGTGGGTACCCCTCAGCGACTCGCCGCACATCCTTGAGACCGGCTGGCGGGCCGCATCTGGCGCGGATGTGGGAGATGGTGTCTTCCGGCTATGGGTTGACGGAGTGCTCCGATCCAGCGCCACGGAGCTCGACAACGACACGCGCCGGGTGGACGCGGTCCGCCTGGGAGCGGTCAGCGGCGTGGACGGAGGCACCAGAGGCATTTACTTCTTCGACGCCTTCGTTTCGACTATGGGCCAGGCAATCGGGCCGGATCCCAACATAAACCTGCCATTGCCACCTCCCCCCGCAGATGCAATCTTTGCCGACGGCTTCGAGTCGGGCGACCTATCGGCCTGGTCCGCGGTCAAGACCGATGGGGGCCTTCAGGTCAATGGCCAGGCGGCCCTGGTGGGCGAACTAGGGATGGAGGCGGTCGTCGTCGACACCGCCCCCTTGTCCGTCACGGATTGGAGTCCGTTTGCCGAGACGACATACCGGGCGCGATTCGTGTTCGACCCCAACGGGCTGACGATGCTCGATGGCCGGTCGCACTTCCTCTTCCAGGCGCTCAAGGGAAGTTCCCAGGCCGTGGTCCGAGTCGAACTCCGTTACAAGTCGGGGAACTACGAGATCCGCAGTGGCCTTCTCACTAGCAACAACCAGTGGCTGAATACGGCCTGGTGGTATATCAGCGACGATCCACAGACGGTCGAACTTCATTGGTGGGCTTCCCTCTCGCCGGAGACGCCTGAGGGTGGTCTAACCATGTGGATCAATGAGGTCCAATCGGAGTCGCGGTTGGATGTCCAGAACTACGGCTTGCAGGTCGACTTCGCCCGCTTGGGGATCGTCGGCGGCCTCGACTCAGGAACGTTGGGCTCGATGTATTTCGACGGGTTTGAGTCCAGAAGGGAGACCTACATTGGGCTTCCGTAACGGAAGACATTTGAAAGGTATTCGCCAAAGCCCGGAAATCGGGCGCAGGCCGCCTCGGGAGGCAAGACCCTAATCAGGCCGGCACCGGCTTCGCCTGCGACGCAGTCGATTCCGCCTCTCCTGGCGATGACGCCTCGGTCCGGAACTGGCTCATGTACAAATCGTAAAAGAAGCCCCTCTTCGCCAGAAGCTCGCTGAAATTGCCCCGCTCCATGATCTCGCCTTGATTCAGGACCAGAATCGTATCCGCATTGCGCACGGTGCTCAACCGGTGGGCGATGACGAAGGACGTGCGTCCTTCCATAAGCTTGTCGAACGCCTGTTGAATCAGGCGCTCCGTGCGGGTGTCCACGCTCGAGGTCGCCTCATCGAGGATCAAGATCCGGGGATTGGCCAAGGCCGCTCGCGCAATGGCGATCAGTTGACGCTGACCCTGGCTGAGCCCGCTGCCGCGCTCGCCGAGAACCGTCTGGTACTTGTCCGGCAGCCGCTCGATGAAGCTGTCGGCATGCGCCAGCTTCGCGGCTGCAATCACTTCCTCATCGGTCGCTTCGGGCCGCCCGAACCGGATGTTTTCCATCACCGCCATGCTGAACAGGAAGGTGTCTTGGAGGACCAATCCGATCTGCCGTCGCAGGCTCTCGGCTTTGACTTCGCGTACATCCACCCCATCGATCCGCACCGCCCCGCCTGTCACGTCATAGAAACGCGGGATGAGATTGATGATGGTCGTCTTCCCGGCGCCGGTCGGGCCGACGATGGCGATGGTTTGGCCTGGCTCGGCGGTGAAATTCACCTCGCGCAGGACAGGGACGCCCACTTTATAGGCCGCCGAAGCGTGATCGAATTCCACACGCCCGCGGATGGCCCCCAGGTCGACGGCGCCGGGTTTGTCGGCCACCGCCGGCGGCTCATCCAGCAGCCCGAAGATGCGCTCGCCGCCGGCGATCGCGCTCTGTACGTTCGTCCACAGGATGGCGACTTGCTGAATCGGTTGGTTGAAGCGTTGCACGTAACCCAGGAATGTAATCACCAGCCCGAGTGAGAGCACCGTGCCGAACAACGTCTCGCCACGGAGGAGATAAAGGCCGCCCACCCCGGTGACCAATGCCAGGCCCACATATCCCAAGGCTTCCAGGGCGGGCGCCAGCGCGGAGGTGAAGGCGACCGCGCGCACATTGGCGTCGCGGTTGGCGGCGTTGGTGATTCGGAACTGCTCAATGTTCTCTTCGGCTCGGTTGAAGGCTTGCGCCTCCCGCACGGCGGAGATGCTCTCCTGAAGGTTGGCGTTGACACTTCCCATTTCAAGCCGCGTCTTGCGAAACGCCTTGCGTGCCTGGTCGGAGAACCAGAAGGTCGCTACGATCATGAACGGGAGGACCGTCATGCTCAACAGGGCGAAAGGGACATTCTTGGAGAGCATGGAGTAGGTAATCCCCACCAGCAACAGCGCGCCGCCCACCACCTGCACCAGCGCGAAGCCAAACGCCTGCTCGATTGCCGTGGCGTCGTTCGTGATCCGGCTCATGAGATCGCCGGCTTCGTGTTCGGCATGGTAGCCCAGGGAGAGCCGGTGCAGATGGGCAAACACTTCCTCGCGCATCTGGCGAAGAGCCCTCTGGCCGGACCAGGTCATCAGGAAAAACGTAGAGCCGGTGAGGACCGATGCCCCCAAGAACAGGCCGACCAAGGTCAGGATCACCCGGCCCAAACCAGCAATCCGGTCGGCGGTCCCCAAGGCCACCAATTCGACAGCCGTCGGCGGGGTCGTGCCGGCGAAGATCACCCGGCGCAGGTTGACCTGGGTCCAGCCCTGAAGCACGCTGTCGCTCGGCAGCCAGCAATTGCTCGGCAGCGTCGGAGCCGCGCTGGTCGCCGCCCCGGGGAAGGCCGCGAAGCTCGCCGCTGCTCCCGGGGCAAGGTAACAGTCGACAGCCTGACCCAACAGCTCCGGTGACGTGACCTGCGCCCACGTCGAACCAACCATCAGGAAGGCGACCACGACCAACGCGGGCCACGAGGCGGCGAAATACCGCCCAAAACGCGCCAGCGTCTGGGAGAGGTTCTTCGGCTTGCCGACCTCCGCACCCATGATCTGGCGCAGACGGGATGAGTCACCAAACATCTAAAGTCCTCCGTTTCAGGTTCCGGTTTCCAGTTACCAGTTTCCAGTTTTCAGTCTTCGGCCCTCCCCGCTCGTCATTCTGAGCCCTTCGACGCTTCGACGGAGCTTGCCCTGAGGGAACTCGAAGGGCTCAGCGCTCAGGGCAGGCTCCGCGAAGAGTCTTGCCTTCCTCAAGTCATTCTGAGCGCACCGAAGAATCTTCTCGCGTGCCGGGTGTAGTTCCCCAACCGAAGGTCCAGACCGATCTTAGGGCCAACCGTTCCACTTGGATTCCTCTAACCTTCTCGTAAGCAGATTCTTCGGCCCCTTCAGCCCGGGGCCTCAGAATGACGGATCGCGATGCTTGCGCCCTGCGGCTTGGAGCTTGAAGCTCCAGGCTTGAAGCTTGAGGCATGGAGCTTGAGGCTACCCGCCCTTCATCTCCGCCGACTTGGCCGGGGCAGGCACATCCGCCACCAGCTGCGAGTTGTAGATCTCGGCGTAGATCGGGCTATCCTCCATGAGCTCCGTGTGGTTGCCACGGGCCACGATCTCCCCCTGCTCCAGGATCAGAATCTGATCCGCGTTCATCACCGTATTGAGCCGCTGGGCAATCACGAAGCTGGTCCGGCCTTTGCGCAGCTCATCGAGGGCGGCTTGGATGTGACCCTCGGTCGCCACGTCGACGCTGCTCGTCGAGTCGTCCAGGATGAGGATCTTGGGATCGAGCAGCAAGGCGCGGGCGATGGCCAGACGCTGCTTCTGCCCGCCGCTAAGCGTAGACCCGCGCTCGCCGACGGGCGTGTCGTACCCCTGCGGGAACGACAGGATGAAGTCGTGGGCGGCGGCCGCACGCGCCGCGGCTTCGACTTCCTTCATCGGCGCACCGGTCTTTCCGAATGCGATGTTGTCACGGATGGTGCCGCTGAAGAGCGTGGTCTCCTGAAGGACGATTCCGATTTGCCCACGCAGAGATTCGAGAGTCACATCGCGCAAATCGTGGCCATCGATCGTGATTCGCCCTTCCGTCGGGTCGTAGAACCGGGGCAGCAGGTTGATGATCGTGGTCTTGCCTGACCCCGTTGCACCGAGCAACGCGACCGTCTGCCCGGGTGTGGCTTCCAACGAGACGTTCTTAAGGACCGGATCGCCGCTTCCAAAGTAACGGAAGCCCACGTTTTCGAAACGGACATGGCCGGTGACGGGCGGGAGTTCCACAGCTCCCGGTTTGTTGGTCACATCGCTCTTGGCGTCCAGGATCTCGAAGATCCTGGTCGCCGAGGCCGAAGCCTGGCCCATTTGGGTCACGATGATGCCGAACTGGGCGATGGGCAGAAAGAGGTAGATCAAATACAGGCTGAACTCCTGCCACTCCCCTAAGGTGAGGGAGCCCAGGATGATCAGTCGGCCGCCGAAAAAGGCCGTCCCCGCCTGACCGAGGTTGGCGATCAAGAAGATGAGCGGGAAGAGAAAAGCGAAAACCCGCGTGACCTTGATCTGCTGATCCAGCAGGTGGTCGGCCGCCTTGTCGAATTTGCCCTGTTCTTGTTTCTCCCGAGCGAACGCCTTGACCACTTTGATTCCAGCCAGGTTCTCCTGGAGCACCGTATTGAGCGTTGAGAGCCGCTCTTGAACCTTGGCGAACAGCGGTTGGCTGATCGTGCCGAAGATGATGAACACGACCAATGCGATCGGCAGGATCGGGACGGCCACCAACGCCAGGGAGAAGTTGGTGGTGAAGAGAATGATCAGGGTCACGACGATGAGGATCAGGGCGCCGGCGAGCTGGAGGAGACCCTGACCGATGAACAGGCGGACCTTTTCGACGTCGTCCGTGGCCCGGATCATCAATTGGCCGGTGTTGGTCCGGTCGTGATAGGAAAACGACAGGCGCTGAATCTTGGCATACAGGTCGTTCCGCAAGTCGAACGCAACCCCCTGCGAGTTCTTCTCCGCCCAGTAGGCTTGAAGGAACGCGAACACGCCGCGCAGGACTGCGAAGAGGACGATGCTGACGGCGGCCGTGACCAGGACATTGGGCGCACCCGCCTGACGGGTGGTCATCTCGGCCACCAGTTGATCCAACGTCCAGCCCGCCGGCAGATCGAGGAACTCGAGGACTTGCGGGATGGCCGCCGACATAACCTGGGAGGGGACCACCTCCAGATTCTCCAGCACGGTCTGGGCGATGACGCCGTCAGTCACGGCATCGATGACGGTCCGAACGAGGCGTGGGACGGCGAGTTGGGAGACGACGGCCACCAAGAGGAAGAGGTACGGCAGGATCGCGGCTCGGCGATTCCTCCCCAGGTAGCGCATGGCGCGCGCCAGCCCTCGATTCTTGGGACCCGCCGCGCGCGGTAGCCGCCAGCTTGAATTCGTCATGAGGGGTGCGCTTGCCTCCGTCGGGCGTGGGGGATGCGATCGGCAATTGTACGCCGTCGCAAACGGCGTCAGGCGTCAGTCATCAGTCTTCACCCGCCTATGAGCATGTAGGGGGCCTGTTTCGCGGATATCGCTGCTGCCGGACAGGATAAGTCTGAATAATGATCCGAATGTGGAGGCGATTCGGGGGGGGTTGCAAAACGGGAGCGCCATCCGGCGGCGAAGGGAAGCGCTGGGGCATCCGGGCCGCTGCGACGGGGTCGTCAGACCCCGAGCCGGCCCGCTGCAGTCCGTGGCTTCAGCAAGACAATCGGGATCCGCCGCGCCGGGCCTTTTTGATACTCGTCAAAGAAGGGCGCCCGTAGGATCAGCCGATCCCAGAAAGGCCGATTCGCGTCGGCACCTGCCGTCTCTGCCAGGACTTCCATCGTTTGGGCGCCCACTCGAATTTCAACCTTGGGATGGGCCGTAAGGTTCCAGTACCATCCGGGGTGAGACTTCATTCCCCTGTTGGAGGCGGTGACGGCAGAGTTCTTACCGTCTCGCAAGTGCATGAGGGGCACGGTGCGCGCACGTCCCGTCCGGCGCCCGACGCTCGTGAGCGGGAGGATCGGCATCCAGCGGAGCGTCCCTCCGGCCTTTCCCGCGGTCAGCACATAGCGCCGAGACCTTAACCCGAGCACCCAACGGAAGAGCCACGTGCCAGACATGATCCACCCTCCCGGCGGGCCAGCTCCGCCATCGATCGGCTGCCCTGAAGACTACCCTCGGTCTCCAACCAAGCATCCTGGAAGTTGTAACCCGAACCGCCGATGACTCCACCCCGCACGTGGTTCATGAAGAGGCTGGACCTGCGGTCGAGGATTCGGAGCTCGAGGCTCTGGTCTCCCAGATCCATCCCCCCGGAACGGTGGTATCGTTGAACATCGCCGGGCGCTCCTGTTACTTGCATCGGGACATCTCGAGATTCGCGATACGCTCTGGAAGTATCTGCCCAAAGACTAACCACAAGCCGTCCGTATCTTGGTCGATTCACAGGCTGGGCACTTCGCCCCGCTAACCAGTGATCTCCAACAGTGTCCGACATCGGTAACAAGGCGTCCCAGCGCCCGGTGCTGCCAAAAACACGGTAGGATCGCCCCCGCAATACGGCAATCCCGCGGATGTTCGACCTTGGAACTAGCAGTATCGTCATCTCCAAGCAGAGACATCTGCAAAAAGGAGAGCCGACATGGAAAGCATCGTCATCTTCGCGGTTTTGGGGCTGCTGTTGGCAGTTTCACTCGGGGGGATGCCCGACTCGCGCGATCATGTTCCGTCTCAAGAGGAGATCCTCGCCTCATACAGTATGACCTGGGGCGGGAAGGACGACTATGAGGCCCAGGTGGCTCTCGCAACAGAGCTCCGCGCGGCGCTGAAGGAGTACCAGGCGGCGCGATCGTCAGGGCGAGATCCCGGCTCCATTGAGGAGAGCCGAAGTTGGGCCGATCGACTCGTAGCGTAAGGTCGAGCGACACTTTCAGGGTCGAGCTGAACCTGGCCCTTCTGCTTGGCCATCAGAGCGTGGGCGAGACCCGCCGACTTTGAGAAGACATAACCCGTGAGCGCAGAGCACGGCCTGATCGGGCGGCAGCAGGAGCAGCTTGAGATCAACAAGGCACTCGAGGCCGCCCGCGACGGCCGGGGGCGCCTGCTGTTGCTGGCCGGCGACGTGGGAATGGGCAAGACCCGACTGGCGCAGGAGGTATTGGCAGCAAGCGGATTGCCCGTCTATCAAGGGGCCGCGAGTGAAGGGGGCGCGGTTGCTTTCGGGCCAGTCATCGCCGTGATTCATTCCTTTCTGAAGGAGCAACCTTTGGGTCTCCGGGACTGCGGAGGCCTCGAACGGCACCTGGCGATTCTGCTCCCCGAGCTGAATCTGGCCGCTGAAGTAAGCGACCGCGCAACTCTAGGGCGGGCCATTCATTGCGCGTTCGAAAGCATCACCCGGGCGGGGCCCGCGGCGGTCTTTCTGGATGACCTCCAATGGGCGGACAATGCCACGCTCGAACTGCTTCCGAACCTGGTGGGCGGGCTTGAAGCTGAGCCGATCCTAATTCTCGGCGCCTACCGAAGCGACGAGATCCCACGTGGTCATCCCCTCCGCCGTATGAGGATCGACCTGAGGCGAGGGAAGCGGCTCCGCGAGCTGGTCCTTGAACCGCTCAACCCTAACGGTACTGCCGAGCTGGTCGCACGGGTCATCGGGACTAAGCCGAGCCCAAGGCTGGCCGCCACGCTCTACGATCGCACCGAAGGTGTTCCCTATTTTATCGAGGAATTGGCCGCGGGCCTTGCCGCCAGTGGTCGGCTGCGGCCAAGTAGCAGCGGGGCCGAGTTAGTGGGGGAACAAGATGTGCCTATCCCCGACACCGTGCGGGATGCCGTGCTTCTCCGCCTTCAAGGGCTTCCAGCACCGGATCGAGCAGCCTTGGAGGTTGCCGCTGTGGCCGGCGTCGAGTTTGACCTTGAGACGGTCGCCCAGCTGGCCGGGGGAGAAGAGGGGTTGGACGCCGCGCTGCAGCTCGGGGTCATCCGAGAGGACGCTCCCGGCCGTGCTGTTTTTCGCCACGCGCTCACGCGGGAGGCCGTTTACACCGAGATTCCCTGGGTCCGGAGGCGAACGCTCCACCGATCCATGGCGGCACTCCTGGAGGCGGCCGGAGCTCCGCCCGGGCTGGTCGCCGAGCACTGGCTGGCAGGCAGGGAACTGGACCGGGCCCGGATCGCCCTGATGGCTGCAGCCGAGGCCTATTGCGCGGTGCATGCGTACCGTGACGCATTGCTGGTGGCGCGGCGGGCGCTCGACTTGTGGCCGGAGGAAAAGGATGAAAGCCGTCGCCTCGACGTTCTTGAGCAGCTCGGGAAATGCGCAGAGCTGTGTGGCGAATTCGCCGAGGCAGTGCGAGCATGGAGAGAGGTAGCGGACGCTCGACGCCACACAGGTGACCTGCATCGGGCGGCCGAGCTCGAACGTCGCCTGGCGGCTGCCCACGAGCTGCAAGGTGCCTGGGATAAGGCACTCCGCTCGCGCCAGTCGGCGGCCGACGGTTTCGCGGCTTGCGGGCTGCCCGGCGATGCCGCTGCGGAGAGGCTGGCGATTGCGGCTCATCTGAACGGAACGGGATCTTTCGAGATGGCGCTCGACCTGGTTTCTCTGGCACTCGAGGAGGCGCGGCAGGCTGGGCGACAGGACCTTGTTGCGCGCTGCCTGGCGTTGCAAGGTGCCGTTCACGGCAAGATGGGTGATACGCTGACCGGCTTGGCCGCGGCTCGGTCTGGTTTGACGCACGCATTAGAGCACAACCAGGTTGGATCGGCGGCGGAGGCATTTCAGAGGCTGGCCAGCATCTACGAGCAGGCCGCGGACTATGACGGGGCACGGGAGGCCTATCAATCCGGATACGATTACTGCAACCAAAACGGCGTGACCGGTTGGGCCCAGGTTTGCTGGGTGTGCTTGTCGCTCGTCCTGCGCAAGACAGGCGACTGGTCGCGCGCCGGGCAGATTTGCCGCCAAGTCTTGAGAGCCTCGGATACCCTGTTTCTTCCTCGGACTGTCGCCGCCGCGGAGCTGGGTCTGATTCTCGCCTTCCAAGGACGGGCCGCGCGTGCGAAGCCCTTGTTGGTCGAGGCCGTGGCGCAAGCCCAACGGCTTGAGAACGCTGCGATCGAGCTCGAGGCAGGCTGGGGCCTGGCACTGGTCGATGAGCTGAACGGCGCGTACGATTCCGCGGTTGATCGATGCCAAGCCGTGCTCGACCGCTGGAAGTCTACCGAAGACCTTCACTACGCGGTGTCGCCCCTTCGTTGGGGCACGACATTCCTGGCTGGTCGGGGAGAGGGAGCCTCGGTCCGGGCCTGTGCCGAGGCATTGGCCCAGATCGCGGCTTCTTCGGCCAACAAGGAAGCCTTGGCCGCGCTCGCCTGCGCGCTCGGTGAGATCGCTCGGCTGGAAGGGGAGCATGAACAGGCGGCGCTTCAGTTTGTTCAGGCGCTTGAATTCCTTCGGGAAGTCAAGGTGCCGTTGGACCGAGCGGAAACGCAGTGGCGCGCCGGGGTGGCGCTGATTTCATCCGGCGAAAGGCAGGTCGGGCTCGAGCGTTTGATCGATGCCTATCGCACGGCGCGCAAGCTGGGTGCGCACCCCTTGGCGGAGCGTGTCGCCCGCGAGTTCGTGGGTCTCGGAGAAAATATCGAGCAAAGGCTGGGTCGCCGAGCGGCCCGCCAACTTGAAGGCGGCGGCCTAACGCGCCGAGAATTAGAAGTCGTGCGGCTGATCGGGCTCGGCCGCACGAACCGGGAAATCGGCCAGGAACTCTTTCTCAGCCCGCGAACCGTGGATATGCACGTTCGAAACCTGTTGACCAAGCTAGACTCCAGCTCGCGCGGCGAGGCCGTTCGCAAGGCGGCGGATCTGGCCCTGCTGGACTGACTCACCGGCGCACTCGGCCAGTAGGAACGGATCTTCCTGGTCGCAATCTTGGATTGCGAGCTGACTTTTCGTCGAACACCCGCACGGATTGGCGCGACGAATCTGATTCCCGGCCCGAACTCGACCGAGATGGCCATCCACCTGGGCTGTCAGCGGGCAGGCTGGCCCGGCCTGATCCTCGACGGCCGCAATAGCTGGCTGAATCGCGAGACTCCCGGGGATTACAATCAGATCCACGTGACCCCGGAAAAAGCATCGAAATTCGTCGGCCAGACTCAACGACCCTAGGCCCCGCCTCGGGCAGACTGGAAAGACGCCCCCGGACTTCGAGGGCATCCTTCCTGACGAGTCGTGAACCTCAGAGCTATACGAACTCTTGCTTTGACTCTCGGCGAGGGGTTGGGGTTCGGCCACTCGCCTCGCGAACGAACTCCTCCGCGACGTGAGAGGGGATCGCCACGCCCACCTCGGACCCAGCCATCATCGTGTTGATTCCCACGACGCGACCGTCGGCGTCGACCAGCGGTCCACCGGAGTTCCCAGGACGAAGAGCCACATCGACGACGAGCCATTCGCGCTCCGGGGACGGGACCTGCGGCCAGCCTCGGCCCACCCCGATCACCACGCCTCCGGCTGCCGCCGCCGGCACACCCCAGGGATGGCCTAGGGCGTACACCCAGTTGCCCGCTCGCAGGAGGCGCGAATCTCCGATCTCCGCCGCGGGCAAATCCGACGCCTCGACCTGGAGCAATGCCAGGTCGGCCTCGCGGTCGAGGGCCACAGTCTTGGCGGGCAGATCCTCGCCCCCCGGCAGGGAGACGGTGGTTCGCCCGCGCCCGACGACGTGCGCGTTGGTCACGATCCAGCCGTCCGCGGTCCAGATGGTGCCGGCCCCGGCGCCGCGACGGCCGCTGGCGACCCGCACCAGACTCCGGCGGGCGCGCGTCACGGCCTGCGCCATGGAGTTCGCCAGCGATTCCGCGCCGTTCGAGGACGGGGCCGGAGTCATGCCCTCTCCCCGATGCGGACCTTGACCGTGTGCGACTCGCCGCCCCGCATCAGGCGCGCGGTCAGATCCTGGTTCACGCGTTCCGGGGACAACGCGGCCATCAGCCCGTCCAGGTCGGCCAACGCGTCCTCGCCCAGCGCCAGCAGCACGTCCCCGATAAGGACGCCCGCTTTCGAGGCCGGGCTTTCCGGCTCGAGCGTGAGAACCATCAACCCTGTTTCTTGTCCCACTTTCTTTGCCTGCGCGTCCGGGATGCGGACCGCCTGCACGCCCACGCCCAGGTAGCCGCGGCGGATCTTGCCATGCTTGGCCAGCGTCTCGGCCACGCGACGAACGGTTTCCGTCGGAAGTGCGACGCTCACGCCGCGGAGCAGGCCCGAGGTGTTGACCCCGATCACTTTGCCCTCGGCGGTCAGCAGCGCGCCTCCGGAGAACCCCGGGTACATCACGACGTCGCTCTGGAGGTAACGATCGACCGATCCGCCCATCGGCGAGCGCCATGAGCCTTCTAATGCGCTCACCACGCCCAGCGTTGCCATGACCTCGTCGCCCGGCCGGCCAAGGGCCAGCACAATCTCGCCAACGCGCGCCGCAGACGCCTCCGACCATGGCGCTGCGCTGGGCTTCCCCGTCTCGAGCTTGAGCAGGGCGAGGTCGGTGCTCGGGTCACGCCCGAGGACCTTGGCGGCCGATTTGGCCCCCCCGGCCAGGCCGACCTGAATCTCCTCGTCCCTTTCGAGGACATGGTGGGCTGTCACGACCAGTCCATCACCAGAGAGGACCACGCCGCTGGCGGCCATCCTGCGCCGGCCTTCGACGCGAACCACGCTTACCCCCCCAGCGGCCGTCGCCTCAGCCAGATCCTTTGAAAGATCCCGCAACGTTCCCATATCTCCCTCCTGATGCGGCTCGAGATCCTCCCACCGCGACTTTCAGGATAATCGGGGCCGGCACGGTTTCCCTCCTCCGTTCGATCAGGCTGGGGTCGGTCGTTCGGATGGTTAGAGCGGGATCAGGCCCGCGCGGGCGGCGAGCATCGCAGCCTCGGTTCGGCTTTGCGCGCCCAGCTTGCCGAGGATCGAATTGACGTGGAACTTCACCGTGGATTCGGAGATCGAAAGGCGCGCGGCGACTTCCTTGTTGGAGAGGCCAAGGGCGACCTGGCGCAGGACCTCGAGCTCGCGCTCGGTGAGCGGTTCGGCGGGATTGCGTACACGGGGGGCCAATCCGGAATCAGCCGCCCCGAGGACGCCAGGCTCGAGGACCGAGAGACCTTGTCCCACGGCCAGCAGGGCGGCCCGGATTCGCTCCCCGGGCGCGTCCCGAGCCAACACCCCGCTCGCATGGGCCGCCCACGCACTTCGTCCGGAGTCGACGCCGGAAACCAGGATGACCACCGGCGCGCCAATCTCGATCAACTCCTCCCACCCCTCGCCGGCCTCTCCGTGCCAGCCTGAGTCCCACAGCACTACTTCCGGGCGATAAACACTCACGATTTGTTTGGCAGGGGTGTCCGGGACATCCTGGCCCACGATGACCAAACGAGGGTCGGCCGCGATCAGCGCTGCGAGGCTGCCACGCACTAGGGGGTCCTCCGCGATCAAGACGACTCGGACAGGCGGAGATTCGAGGGGTGCGAGGTTACGTTCTGGATCCGGCATAGCGATGCCGGTGAATGATAAGGGGTAAGTGTGGAGGCTGAGTAAGAGAAAGGGGCCCGAATCTGGAATCAGACGAGGCGCACAGTGAGCAAAGCGCCGGCCCTTCGACAAGCTCAGGGCCGGCGCGATGTCGAAGGCTTGCCCTGAGTGCCTAGAGGCACTTACTCTTGGCGAAGGGGCGCCTCTCCCGCATCCCGCGATTTGAGAGGGACTGTGCCCTACTTCTCGATCAGGATGAAGATCCCCGCCACCAGGGCAACCAGGGCGACGATGATGCCAAGCCCCAGGCCCAGGCCGGACAGTCCGTACAGGATCAGGAAAATCCCGAGCAGGAGAAATCCGATGTTGCGTGTGATGCGCATGAGCTCCTCCGTCAGGTGAGGGATTGCGAACGGGTTAACACATGAGGGGGGCGAGAGTTGCTCTGGGAGAGTCATCAGCCGTCCGTCATCAGTCATCCGTCTTCACCGCGAACCTGAGGGCCCCTCCCAAAAGCGGGAGGGGTCAGGGACCTGGGAACGGGAAACGGGCCACTGGAAGCGGTCAGCGGACGGCGGATAGCGGACGGCGCTGAGCTGGAACCGGAAGCCGGGGGCTGGGAGCCGGGAGCTGGAAGCCGGGAGCTGGGAGCCGGTAGCCGGCGGCGGACTTAGCCCCGCACCACTTTGTAGAACAACGGCAGTGGCTTGACCTTCTTCGGCGAAAACCGAAATGCCTCGGCCACCTGGGTTCGCGCCGCGGCCAGGCGCGCCGGATCGTTTGCGTGCAGGGTGAAGAGCGCCTCGCCTTTGGCGACCCGATCCCCGACTTTCTTGTGGACCACAATCCCGACGGCAGGGTCGATCGAGTCGCCCTTCACCGCCCGCCCGGCGCCCATCTCGACCGAGGCCTTGCCCACGATCCGGGCGTCGACCCAGCGCACGTAGCCTGAGCGCGCGGCCGGTACATCTTCTATCAGGTTGGCCCGCGGGAGCCGGGCCGGATCGTCTATTTGGGTGAGATCGCCGCCTTGCGCCTGCACCAGCTGCCGGAACTTCGAGAACGCCGATCCGCTGTCGAGCGCCGCGGCCATGGCCTTCCGCGCGGGGCCCAAGCTTGTGAAATTTCGCGCAAGCACGAGCATGTGGGCGCCGACTTCGACACAGTGGCGGCGAAAGTCGTCCGGGCCACTCCCGTGCAGAGTGTCGATGGCTTCCTGCACCTCGAGCGCGTTGCCCACCGCTCGGCCGAGAGGTTGATTCATGTCGGAGATCAGCGCCACGGCCCGGCGGCCGGATCGGTGTGCAATCTGCACCATCAGGCGTGCCAGCTTTGTCCCCTGCGCGACGTTGGGCATGAATGCGCCCGTGCCGACCTTGACGTCGAGCACGATGGCTTGTGCGCCACCTGCGATCTTCTTACTCATGACCGAGGAGGCGATCAACGGGATCGAAGGTACGGTACCGGTGACGTCGCGTAGGGCGTACAACTTTCCGTCCGCCGGGGCCAGATTTGCCGTCGGTCCGCAAAGGACGAGGCCGATGCGTGTGAGTTGTCCAAGAAATTGCTCGGTGGTCAGATCAACCCGGTAGCCCCGGATCGATTCCATCTTGTCGAGTGTCCCGCCGCTATAGCCAAGCCCTCGCCCGGACATCTTGCCGACCGGGACGCCGCAGGCGGCCACGGCGGGTTCGACCACCAGCGTGGTCTTGTCCCCGACGCCTCCGGTCGAATGTTTATCGACGGCGGTGGCGACGGCGCGGCTCAGGTCCAGCTGTTCCCCGGACTCGGCCATCGCAAGGGTGAGCTCGGTCACCTCATCCGCCGTCATCCCCCGATGCAGCACGGCCATGGCCCAGGCGGAGGCTTGATAGTCCGGGATGTCCCCGCGGGTGAAGCCTTCGATGAAGAAACGAATCTCTTCGCGAGAGAGCTCGCCTCCATCCCGTTTCTTGACGATGATATCGACGGCGCGCACTTCGGTCTCAGCTCGAATTATACCGGCGCCCTGAGCGCAGTCGAAGGCCGCGCACCGAGCGAAGTCGAAGGGCCGCGCACCGAGCGAAGTCGAAGGGCCGCGCCCTGAGCACAGTCGAAGGGCCGCACCCTGAGCGCAGTCGAAGGCCGCGCCCTGAGCGCAGTCGAAGGGGAGCGCTATAATGTCGCCACCCTGCCGACCCTCCGCATGCCGACCTCGCCGATCGTCCTGACCCACGCGCATGTGATCACGTTCGACGATGAATCCCGCGTGCTAGCGGACGGAGCCGTCGCGGTCCGCGACGATGTCATTGAAGCGGTCGGGCCGTCCGCAGAGGTGGTTGCCGCGTTTCCGGGAGCTGAAACCGTGGACTGCGGTGGCCGCGTCCTGCTCCCGGGGCTGATCAACGCCCACACCCACGTTCCGATGACTCTGCTGCGGGGCCTGGCGGATGACCGCCGGCTCGATGTCTGGCTGATGGGATACGTGATGCCGGTCGAGCGAGAGTTCGTCTCGCCGGACTTCTGCCGCCTCGGCTCGCTCCTGGCATGCGCCGAGATGATCCGCGGCGGGGTCACGTGTTTTGCCGACATGTACTACTTCGAGGACTCGGTCGCCCAGGCCGTGTCCGAGGCCGGCATGCGCGCCGTGTGCTCGCAGACCGTCCTGAAGTTCCCTTCGCCGGACGCGGCCTCCTACGAGGATTCGCTCGCGCTCGCCCGCGATTTCATCCGACGATGGCACGGTCATCCGCTCATCACCCCCTCCGTCGCACCGCATGCGCCCTACACGTGCACACCGGAAATCCTTCGGGCCTGTACAGATCTGGCCGTCGAATTCGATGTGCCCTTGCATACGCATCTGGCCGAGACTTCTCAGGAAGTCGAGCAGTGGCGCGAAGCCCACGGGATGCCGGTGATCCCCTGGGTCAAGAAGCAGGGCTTGTTCGAAGCCAAGGTGCTGGCGGCCCACTGCGTCCATATTGACGAGGGCGAGATTCACACCTTGAACAACGCCGGCGCCGGCGTGGCCCACAATCCATCGAGCAATCTAAAGCTCGCCTCGGGGTTTGCGCCGGTCACGGCCATGCTGGCCGAGGGTTTGCACGTCGGCATCGGCACCGACGGGCCGGCCTCGAACAATGACCTCGACATGTTCGAGGAGATGCGCCTGGCGGCCTTCATCGCCAAAGCCGTCAGCCGCGATCCGACCGCCCTGCCCGCTGCACAGGCTCTGCACATGGCGACTCGGGGAGGCGCCCGCGCCCTTCACCTCGAGGACATCACCGGCTCGCTGCAGCCCGGGAAACGGGCGGACCTGATCCTGGTGGATCTGAGCCGTGTCCACGCCCAGCCCCACTTCAACCGGGATCCCGAGGCGGTGTATTCCAGACTGGTCTATTCGGCCAAGTCGACCGACGTGACGGACGTCATGGTGAATGGAAAGTGGCTACTGCGAGACCGCCGGCTGACGACCATCGACGTCGACCCCCTTCTCCAGGCGGCCCAGGAGCTCGCCCGCCGCGTCGACACCTTCCTCGTACAGCGCGAGACCTCGGTCCTCTCGAAGCTCATCGCCATCGGCGGGGCCGAGCAAGAGGAGAGCTACGAGGTTCAGGTGAAGGTGCGCGTATCGGATCCCGACACGATCGAGAAAAAGCTGAACGGGGGCGGCCTGGAGATCCTTCGTTCAGCGCACTATCGCGAGTACGACACGTACTTTGCCTTTCCGGGCGACGATCAAGGCAGGCTGCGATATCGCGAGGACGAATTCCTGGATGATGCCGGGGATGTGTCCCAGGTTCGATATCGCCTGACATTGACCGGCCCGGCCGCGGAACGAGAGTTTTCGAACTCCGTGTTGCTTTCCCGCTCGCGCTACCTCGCTCCGGCCGCCCACAGCCTGCGCTTCTATCGGGAATACTTCAACCCCGGCCTCGAGACCACGGTCACGAAGGACCGGCTGCGTTGGTTGGTGCGCCATGAGCGTGAGGAGTTCTTCATCAATCTCGATCGGGTCACGGAGCCCAAGCTCGAGGGCGCCTTCCTCGAGATCAAGAGCCGTACCTGGTCGCGCCGCGATGCCGAACAGAAGGCGAACCTCATCATCGACCTGCTGGCATGGCTTGGGCTCAAGGGGGCCGAGGTCGTCACCCGCGAATACCCCGATTTGGCTGAGAAGAGATAGGCCTGCCATAGGGACGCGCAGTTTCTGATCGGAACAAGCAACCTTGTCATCCCGAGGCAGGCCGAAGGCCGACGAGGGATCGCCCGCGCCATGCCTCGGAAGACCGGCCGCCCGTGAAGAAAAGCCATCCCGATTCGTGGAGGGACCTCTCAGTCGTCTGGGCGAGTCCTTCATTGAGGTATCGGGCGATTCCTCGCCCCCTTGGGATCCAGGGGGCTCGGAATGACATGCGGGGAGGGTTGCTCACGCTCATGAATCCTCCCCTCGACCTCCATCCCTGCCAAACTTCTGCTGCCACTCGAACAGTAGGTTGAGGGCCTCCAAGGGAGATATCTCCGTCAGATCAAGGTGGGTCAGCTCGTCGAGAAGCGGATTCTTTTCGGGGAATAGATGCAACTGATGCACCGGAGCTGGTGAGCCCCCGCGAACCTGGCCGCCTTCCGCTTCCAATTGGGTCAAGATCTCGCGCGCCCGATTCACGACCGGCCGCGGGAGACCCGCCAGCTCAGCCACATGGATCCCATACGACTTGTCGGCGCCACCCGGGATGATCTTGTGCAGGAATACGACGCTCCCGGAATCCTCGGTCACGGCCACGTTGTAATTCCGCACGCCGGGTAAGACCTCCGAGAGGCGGGTCAACTCGTGAAAGTGGGTAGCGAATAGCGTTCGGGCGCGCAGCCGGGGATGATGGTGAATGTATTCCAACACGGCCCAGGCGAGCGACAGCCCGTCGTAGGTGCTCGTGCCACGCCCGATCTCGTCCAGGATGAGCAGGCTTCGCCGGGTGGCGTGGTGCAGGATGTGCGCCGCTTCGACCATCTCGACCATGAACGTCGACCGCCCCGCCTGGATTTCGTCCTGCGCCCCGATGCGCGTGAAAATCCGATCGACGATTCCCAGCCTCGCCGATCGGGCCGGGACAAAGCTCCCGATTTGGGCCAGGAGCGTGATCAACGCCACCTGCCGAAGGTAGGTGCTCTTGCCGGCCATGTTCGGCCCGGTGATCACGCGGATTCGTTCGCCATCCTCGAAGACCGTGTCATTCGGAACGAAGCGCGTTCCCGCCAGGGAGTCCTCCACTACCGGATGCCGCCCGTCCAGGATCTCGAACCCTTCCCCCTCCGTGACCTCCGGGCGGACGTATCCTTTGCGCGCCGCCACTTCGGCCAGGGCGCTGACCACATCGAGCTCGGCAAGCGCCCGCGCCGTTCCCATCAGTCTCCGGGAGTCCCGGCCCACGGCGCGGCATAATTCGCCGAAGATCTCGGCCTCGAGTTCCCGCTGGCGTTCCTCGCTCGTCAAGACGACGGATTCGTACTCCTTCATCGCCGGCGTGATATAGCGCTCACCGTTGACCAGCGTCTGCTTCCGGATGTAGTCGGGTGGCACGAGGGCGACGTTGGCCTTGGTGACCTCAATGTAATAACCGAACACCTTGTTGAATCCGACCCGCAAGCTCTTGATGCCCGTCCGCTCCCTCTCCGCCGGTTCCAGTCTGGCGATCCACTCTCGCGCCTGCCGCGCCGAGGCCGTAATTTCATCCAGTCGATCGGAATAGCCGGGCCGAATCAGGCCCGCCTGGGAGAGCGCCCCGGGCGGTTCGTCCACCAAAGCGCGCTCCAACTCGAGGCGCATTTCTTCGCACGCATCCACCTGCCCCTCCAGCCCACCCAGCTGGATCGGCGCCTCCGACACAAGCGCCTGCTTCAGCGCGGGCAGTGCCTGCAGGAGCGTGCGCAGCTGTGTAAGGTCGCGAGGACCCGCCGAGCCGGCGTGGATGCGGTTGGTCAACCGCTCCAGATCTCCGATGGGAGCCAAGCGTTGGCGAACCTCCGCCCTCCACAAGGGAGCCTCGAGGGCCGCTTGAATCAAGTCCTGCCGGGCGCGAATCGGCTCACCCCGGAGGAGGGGTTGGTTCACCCATTGGCGCAGCAGCCGCCTGCCCATGGGCGTGAGCGTTCCGTCGAGAACCGCCAGGAGCGATCCTTTCCCCTGGCCGGCGCGTAACGTTTCTGTGAGTTCGAGATTGCGCCGGGTGGCGTCGTCGAGGGTCATGAAATCGTCGAGGGCATAGGTTGAGATTCCGACGATGAGTGGAAGAGCGGCCGGTTGGGTGCGAGCCAGGTAGGCCAGGATCGCTCCCGCCGCCCGTTGCGCGGCAGGACGCGCCTCGAGGCCAAACGCCGCCAGGGTTGAGGCCCCAAAGTGTTTCCGCAATCGATCCTCGGAGTCCTCGAAATCCACGCCCGGGACCGCGGTGGAGTGGCCCGGGAACGGTGCTGACGGCGCCGCCCACTCCGGGATCAGTACTTCAGCGGGGGCGAGCCTTTGCAGCTCCACCCGCGCCGCATCCTCGGCGTCTTCGGCTTCGACCTCCATCGCCCGAAACTCGCCGGTACTGATGTCGGCGTGCGCTACGCCGGCGTTCCCCGCATCCCACCACACCGCCGCCAGAAAATTGTTGGCGTCGGAGGCGAGCATCCCGGGTTCGACGAGCGTTCCCGGTGTGACCACACGGACCACCTGACGCGGGAAGAGTCCTCGTACAGGTGCTTCCCCGATCTGCTCGCAGATCGCCACGTGATGGCCCCGCTCAATCAGTCGGCGGAGGTAGTGCTCGATCGCATGGTGCGGGATGCCCGCCATCGGGACCCGCTGCCCTTTGGCGACATTCCGGGAGGTCAGCACAATCTCAAGCTCGCGCGCAGTTAGCTCTGCGTCCGCCCCGAAGGTCTCGTAGAAGTCCCCCAGGCGGAAGAAGAGAATGGAGTTAGGGTGTTGCCGTTTGAGGTCGAGGTACTGCGACCAAACCGGCGTGAGTTTCTCGGACACGCCTTGGGATTCTACGCCGAGTCACGTGGGCGCCGAATCCGCCTATGCTATACTGCGCGCATGCGCACCGTCGTGGGCGTGGACGTGGGCGGCACCCAACTGCGCGCCGCCCTCTTCGCCGACGGTGACCCCGCACCGATCCGGCACGCCGAAACGCTGACCCAAGGTCAGGACGGGCCGGAAGCCGTCCTGCTCCGACTCACCCACCTCATAAGCCAAGTCGTCCCCGACCCCGCTGCGGGGGTCCGCATTGGAATCGGAGCCCCGGGGCCGATCGACACTCACCGGGGAGTCATTCTCAAGGCTCCCAATCTTCCGGGCTGGGTCGACGTTCCCTTGGCCGCCCACATCGCCGAGGCATTCCATTGCCCCGTCGTGGTCGAGAACGATGCCAATCTGGCTGCGCTAGGGGAATGGGTGCACGGTGCCGGCGTGGGTTCCCTGGACATGTTGTATATGACGGTCAGCACCGGGATTGGCGGCGGGGTAATCAGTGGGGGACGGATGGTCACGGGCCACCTCGGCCTCGGGGCCGAGCCGGGCCATATGACCGTCGATCCTTCGGGACCGATGTGTGGATGCGGCCAACCCGGCCATCTCGAAGCCCTGGCCTCCGGTCCTGCTCTGGCCCAACGCGCCTGGGAGCGAATTCGGTCCGGGGAACCGTCGAGCCTACAACAGGAAATATCGGAAGACTCGGGTCTCACCGCGGAGCAAGTCGGACGCGCAGCCCAGGCGGGCGACGGCCTGGCTCGCCGGATCGTGCGAGAAACGGCGGATCTGATCGGGCGACACCTCGCCAGCCTCGTCCACATTTTCAACCCGGAGGTCATCGTTCTCGGAGGCGGCGTCACCCATATTGGGCCGCTTTTCTTGGACGCGGTGCGGGACTCCCTGGAGAGCTCGGTGATGCATCCGGTCTTCCTCGATGGATTGCGAATCGTGCCTTCGGCCCTCGGCGATGAAGCGGGCTTGGTCGGTGCGATGATTCGAGCCAGCGAACTTTGACGCGTCAGCAGCGATGTCTCTGCACAGTCGCGGGATTGGCACTTGGGATCGCCGGCTGCGCCGGGACGCCCCGCTCCTCCGCCATCCTTCACTATGGCCTCACCCTGTCGCCGACGGGAATCGATCCCCACCTGAATGCGTCTGCCGAATTGGGAATCCCGCTTTCGTCCGTGTATGACACCCTCGTTGTGCAGGACCCCACCACGGGGGAGTTCATGCCAGGGTTGGCAGAGGACTGGTCCATCTCCGAGGACGGGCGAGACTACACATTCCATCTTCGGCGGGGCGTGACATTCCATGATGGAACGCCGCTCGACGCCGACGCGGTGCTTGCCAATCTGGAATACACGGTCGATCCGGATCACCACTCTCAGAAGGCGGTCTTCATGCTCGGGCCCTTCGAACGCGGCGTGGCCTCCGACCCGATGACCGTCGTCCTGCACCTTTCCCAACCCTACGCGCCGCTTCTCGACTCGCTGTCCCAGGTCTATTTGGGAATGGCCTCCCCTTCGGCTCTACGGCAGTGGGGACCCGAGGCGTATCCGTTCCATCAAGTTGGGAGTGGTCCGTTCCAATTCGTGGACTATGTGCCGAACGACCGCCTAACGATCTCGCGGAGCTCCGGATACGGATGGGCACCCGCGGTTGTCGCCGCGGATCAGGCTGCTCTTGCGGGCGTGGAGTTCCGGTTCTACGAGGATCCACCGACGCGGGCCCTGGCCCTCGAGAGCGGGCAGGTGGACATTGTGGGCGAGGTTCCTCCACAGGATGCCCGGCGGCTCGTCGACTCGGGAGAATTCCAGATCTACCCAGTGGCGATCCCCGGCCAGCCCATGCAGGTTCTCTTCAACCTCATGCTCGCCCCGACCGATGATCCAAGGGTCCGGCAGGCGCTCGTCCTGGCCGTGGACCGCGAAGCGGTGGTCGACACCGTTTTCGGAGGGATGTCCCCTGTGGCGCGAGGGATCCTGACGCGCAACATTCTCGGATTCAGTCTAGACCTCCCCATGCCTGCCTACGACCCCCTGGCTGCCGCCACGCTCCTCGACGAAGCCGGATGGAATTGGGTGGGGAGAATCCGGATGCGCGAGGGCGCGCCACTGCATTTGAATCTGGTAGTGCCGAATTGGGGATCCCATCCTGAGGTAGCCCAACTACTTCAGATCGCGTGGGAGAGTCTCGGCGCCGCGGTCGACGTGGAGGTGGCGGCGGGTTTTGGCCCGCTCCGCGAAGCGCAAGCGGAGGAGGCGTATAACGCGATTGCATGGAACACATTCGGCACCGACCCGGACCTTCTCACGCCGTTCTTTGAAACCGGCGGGCTTTACAACTGGATGGGCCTTTCCGATCCCGATGTAGATGAATGGCTTGAGCGAGGCCGGTCGACCACGGATCCAGCCGTGCGAGCGGAGGCTTATTCTGAGATTTCGCGTCGCGCCATGGACGGCGCATGGGTCCTGCCGATCCGAGACTACGTGGATCTTGTGGTCGCCCACCAGCGGGTCCAGGGCTTACGCTATTCCCCGCAAGGATGGTTCCCCTACCTGATCGATTTCTCCCTCGCGCCCTGATTTCCGTGGTCCGGCGTCTGGGTCAAGGGTTGACGGCCGCATGGGCGGCCGTCAGCCTTACCTTTTTCTCGCTCCGGCTAGCGGCCGGAGATCCGTTAGCAGGTCTCTTAGCGCAAGGCCTGGTCTCCCCCGCCCAAATGGAGGCGCTGCGGCGCGCCCTCGGATTCGACCTTCCCCTTACCGAGCAGTACCTCCGATTCTTGGCTGGCTTGGTGCGCGGCGATCTCGGTCGTTCCCTCTATACGGCCCGTCCCGTCTCTGAGGTCGTGCTCGAGCAAATCCCGAACTCCCTTGCTCTTGGGGGCGCCGCGCTGGGGATCGGCATCGTGATCGGGTTCACGCTTGGGATCGGGGGTGGTTGGGCGAAACATCGATGGGCCGCGCGCGTCGCGGATTCTCTCGCCGTGCTGAGCCTATCGCTGCCCGTGGCGTTCACGGGCATCCTTGGACTTTGGCTTGTCGGCATGCTCGCTGATCGCGTCGGCGCGACAGCAGGATTCGGAGGCGGGGGGCTGCTCGCTCCGGCGCTGGTGTTGGGATTCGCTTCTTCCGGCGCGGTGGCCAAGGCGCTCGGCGCCGGCCTGCGCGAGAACTTGACGGCGCCGTTCCTGTTGGCCGCGAGGGCCCACGGCCTGGGGCGCGGGCCGCGCCTGTTGTGGCACGCCCTGCGTCCCTCCCTGGCGACCGTCATCTCCCTCGTTTCGCTCGAGGCCGCATTCCTGTTCGGCGGCACCGTCATCACCGAGACGGTTTTCGCCAGGCCGGGTCTCGGACGACTGCTCGTCGGGTCGATCCTCCAGGGAGATTACGCGGTGGCGCAGGGGGTCGTGGTGTTGGCCGCCCTTCTTTACACCCTTACGCAAATCGCGGGAGATCTGGCGGCGCAATGGGTGGACCCGCGATGGGCGGGACCGTCGTGAAACCTCGCTCGATCCCTTGGCTGGCCCTCGGATGGCTCGCGGCCATCATCCTGGCGGGACTTGCGGCGCCGATTCTTGCTCCCTCCGGGCCGTATGCGATCGTGGGCCGTGCGCTATCTCCCGCAAGCTCGCAGATCCTTCTGGGCACCGATTCGCTCGGGAGAGACATGTGGGCCCGGATCCTGTTTGGAGCCAGGCTGAGCCTGGGGATGTCTCTTGGGGCGACAATCCTCACTGCTCTCCCCGGCGGCGCATTGGGTTTGGTCGCGGCCTCCTTGGGAGGATGGGTGGAACGAGGTATCCTCTGGCTCGCCAACACCTTGCTCTCCATCCCGGGTCTCATTCTGGCTCTGTTATTGGTGGCAATTCTCGGACCCGGCCTCGGCACCCTCACGCTCGCCGTCGGGCTCGGGGGCGTGCCCGGCTTCGTGCGCGTCTCACGAACCGCGTTTAGGGCGCCGAAAAGCCGGGAGTTCGTGGCCGCGTCTCGGGCCCTGGGGGCGGAAGCGTCCTGGATCGCGGTCCGGCACCTGCTGCCCAACGCCCGCCTGCCGCTGACCGCATTGATCACAACCTACTTTGCGTGGGCTTTTGCGGCCGCCACCAGCCTTACATTCCTGGGGTTCGGGGGCGATCCCGCGTTGCCGGAATGGGGTGCCATGCTGCAGTCCGGGCGCGCCCACTTGTTCGTCGCCCCCGGGTTGGCGCTTTATCCGGGCTGCGCGATCGCCGCCACAGTCTGGGCGGTGCATGCGCTGGGATCCTGGATGGCGGGATTCCGAAACGGGCTTTCGACCCGAGTCTGATATCCTTCCTCCCTCGACCCGAGACCCGCATGTTCCCCGTCGTCCTTGCACTCGCACTGGGTTTCAACTTCCTGAACGGCTTCTTAGACAGTTCGAGTTTGGTCGCGACCGTGATCTCCTCGCGCTCGCTCCACCCTCGAGCCGCGCTCGCGCTGGCCGCGCTGGCCGAGTTGGCCGGCCCCTTCTTGTTCGGCGTGGCCGTCGCCACAACGGTCGGCACCGGATTCTTGCGGACAGACTCTTTGACTCTGGCGGTGCTGGCCTCAGGGTTGGCCGCGGCCGTCCTATGGAGCCTGGTCACCTTGCTGTTCGCCTTGCCTTCGTCTTCGTCGCATGCGTTATTCGGCGGGCTCATCGGTTCGGCTGTACTTGCCTCCGGAGTCCAGGCCGTCCTCCTTTCTGGTTTGGGGGTGATCCTGATCGCCCTCATCGCCGCCCCGATTCTGGGTTTTGGGGTGGGATTCATCGTGATGCGGCTCACATTGTGGGCGGTGCGCAATGCAACCCCTCGAGTCAGCGGGGTCTTTCGACGGCTGCAGATCTTCACCCTGATCGGCCTGGCGCTAAGCCACGGCGCGAATGACGCTCAAAAGAGCATGGGGGTCATCGCCCTGGCTCTGGTCCTCGCCTCAAGGCAAGCTCGCTTCGAAATCCCTTTGTGGGTCGTGGCGGCCAGCGCCGGAACGATCGCGATCGGGACATCGATCGGAGGTTGGCGGTTGATCCGGACCCTGGGAGGCAGGATCTATCGGATCCGGCCCATTCACGGATTCGCTTCCCAGGCGGCAGGTGCCGCCGTCGTTCTTGGCGCGGCGCTGATGGGTGGCCCGGTCAGTACAACCCAGGTGCTCAGCTCATCGATTACAGGTGTGGGCGCGGCGGACCGAAGGGGTAAGGTGCGCTGGACCGTTCTGCGTCAGATGGCGACCGCGTGGATCCTGACCATGCCGGCCACCGCCCTCTTGTCCGCGGGGATCTACGCGCTACTCGGGCAGGTCGGAGTCCGCTGAGCTGCCTGGTCTCTTCTCGCGCTGAACGGGAGCCGGGGTCTGCCCCGGCGGAGTTGAATCGCAGAGTTCGTTTCTCGCGATGAACGGGAGCCGGGGTCTGCCCCGGCGGAGTTGAAGCGCTGGGTTCGTTTCTCGCGCTGAACGGGAGCCGGGGTCTGCCCCCGGCGGAGTTGAAGCGCGGACACGGAGCGGGGCTTCTCCCCATGGGTCCGCCCTTCGACTACGCTCGGTTCGGGAGAAGGCGTCTCCGATGAAAGCATTTTGACCTCGCTCCCGCTCAGGGCGAGCCATCGCGTGCCGCCCGGTTCAACCCGCCGATGGGCGTCAGAGTGCCGCAAAGGCCTTCGTCCACTCCGAAATGATCCTCGACGCCTCCTCGGCGGCCCCCTCCCCCGCGTCCAACCATTGAATCCGGGGATCGCTCGGCTTAAACCAATTCGCTTGCCGTCGAACCAGCTGCCGGTTCGCCTGCCGGATCCTTCGAAGGGCCTCCCCCAGGTCATATCGCCCCTCCAGGTGCTGCGCGATCTGTACGTAACCGATCGCGGAAAGCACAGGATGCTCGGAGGTCAACCCGAGCGACATCAAGTTTCGGACCTCCTCGATCAACCCCGAAGACATCATTCCTTCAAGCCTGTTATCCAGCCGGGCGTACAGCTCCGGCCGCGCTAAGGTAAGCCCGAGGCGAAGGATACGATACGGCGCGGGTTCCGCCTTTCGCACTGCGCTTGGAGCCCGGCCCGTCACCTCGGCAATCTCAAGGAGACGAATCACGCGGCGCACATTTCGAGGATCGACGTTGTGGGCCGAGATAGGGTCCAGGCTCTCCAATCGGCGATGAAGGTGTGCAGCACCTTCCTGGATGGCCTCCTTCTCCAGCGCCTCGCGCAGCCCTTGGCCAGGCGAGCGCGGCGGTGGACTCCATCCCTCCAAGACAGCCGTCACGTATTGTCCGGTCCCACCGACCAGGAAAGGAAGCCGGCCGCGGGCATGGATACGTCGGATCGCGTCCGTGGCCGCGGCACGATACTCGGCCAGCGACCATGGCGCAAACGGGTCTGCGACATCGACGAGGTGGTGTGCGACGCGGACGCGTAAGTCGGGCCCGGCTTTCGCGGTCCCGATGTCCATGCCTCGGTAGAGGGCGCGCGAGTCGGCGGACACAATCTCACCATTCCACCTCTCGGCAAGGTGGACGGCCAGGGCGGACTTCCCCGCCCCGGTCGCGCCGACGACGGCGACGAGCGGCGGATCATTCACCGCCCAGGGGACCCTCGGAAGGCTCTCGAACGGCATCGCGGTAGTGATCCAGACGGGCAATCCCGCCTGAGGCCGTGGTTTCGATCGCCACGACGTCGATTCTCCAATCCCGGTCCATGCCCCCGGATTTCTCCAGGTACGCCCACGCGGTCTCGATGAGACGCCGCTGCTTCGAGCGGGTGACCGAGTCTTCGGGAGGCGCCCACGCCCGGCGCGAGCGCAACTTAACCTCCACCATGACGATCGTTTCCCCGTCGAGGGCGATGAGGTCCAGCTCGCCGCCGCGTGCGTTCCAATTCCGCTCTAAGATTTGATAGCCGAGCGTCAGGAGGAATGCCTCGGCCTTTCGCTCGCCCCGGTCCCCCAACTCTTTGCGATTCATCTAGCGGCCGCCAGGCTCGCCCTTTTCGTCCGCCGTTCCCCGCGACACCGGCGGTAGACCTCCAGCGTCCGCTCGGCAGTCCTCTCAATCGAGTACCCCTCCGCCGACACCTTCGCACCCAAGGCCAGCCTTTCACGTGTGGTGGGATCCGAAAGGAGTTGGCGCAGAGAGCCAACCAGCGCGTCCTCATCGGGAACGCAGAGAAGCCCGTTCTCCTGATGAATCACGATGTCCTCGACTCCCGGGGCCCGTAGAGCCACGACCGGTAGCCCGGCCCCAAAGGCTTCGAGGAGAGTAAGGGGATGCACCTCCGTCAAGGAGGCCGTCACAGAAGCAAAACCATGAGCGAGGTAGGCCGGAATCTGACTTCGCTCCACCCAGCCGGTGAAATGGACCCGATCCCGGATGCCGGCCCCGGCCCCGAAGGCTTCAAGTTTCCGGCGTTCGCGGCCGTCGCCGATCAGGAGCAGGTGGGGACGGCGATCCAACGTTGCGAGTCGGGCGAAAGCCCGGAGAAGAAAGTCAAGATTCTTCTCGCTTCCCAGCCGGCCGACGAAAACCAGAATGGGCGATGCCTCCGGAAGCCCAAGGCTCGTTCGGCTGACCGGGGTTGCGGTGCGGATCCAATCCAGGTCGATTCCGTTCGGCACGATTTCGGCTTCCGGTTCGATACCCCATCCACGGAGAAGGGACTTCAAGGACATTGTGGGCGCCAAGACCGCATCCATTCTCTTGCAAAAGCGCCTTAGGTAGCGTCGGGCGAGCCCGGGGCCCAGCCGGGAGAGGGGCCAGGGGAAGTAGTACTTGGCGTAAAGGTCATACCGCGTGTGCTGGGTGTAAATGAGGGGAACGGCCCGGTCGCCCGCGTAGCGAAGCGCGAGCCGCCCCATGCCGAATGGGTGGTGGACGTGGATCACGTCCATCGTCCGCAACTTAGTTTGTGCGTCGGGTGGGAAGGAAGGGGCCACGGTGTAACCAGATCGCCCGAGCGAAATCCCGGGAACACGATGGACATGCTCGCTGACGGTCCCAGTGGACGCGGTCCCTGAAGTGAAGATGTGGACTTCGTGTCCCTTACGCCGAAGCTCCCCTGCCAGGAGGGACACGGCGTACGTCACCCCGCTCACAAACGGGAGATACACATCGACCAGCAGCGCGATCCGCATTTTGGGTGGACTCAGGGCTAGCTTAGCCTCCGGAGCTTCTAGCCGTCAAGCCGAGGACATCTCGATGGGCCGGAGAGTCTTCCCTGGTCCCCTCACAGGCCAAGCGGGGGGGGTCCTAGTCCCCTGCCGAGTGTGGTCCCTCCAGTCCAAGGGCGGGAGGCTACCGAGGTTGACTTAGCTTCGTCTTCGCTATAGAATCCTACCTTCAAGGGTCTATTGAGTCTCGGTAGGTCCCACATCGGCTGACCATGTACCTTAGCCGTGGGCCTGCGGCACGTCAGGCCCTGAAAAGGAGGTAGCCGTCCGCAACGATCGGTAATTCACCGCTCTCAACGCCTTGAAGAGCATTTCCCCGGTAACTCCCGGGCCCTAAACTTCCGGAGGAGGAAGAAGAAATGTTACGACGTCATCTTGCTGCCCTGCTCACCGTAGCCGGGGCGGCCGTACTCCTGGCGGCATGCGGCGGTCAGCCGTTTGTCTGCGAGGATGCACTCGGATGTGTGGACGTCGCACCTGGCGATCCGATCCGCATCGCCGGCATCGAAACCATCTCGGGGGCCACAGCCTTCCTGGGCACTACGAACGCTAACGGCGCCCGGCTGGCCTTTGCCGAGATCAACAACGAGTGGGAAGGTCACCCGATCGAGTACACCGTGGAGGACTCGTTCTGCAACGCCGAAGGCGGCCAGGCCGCCGGGGCGAAGGTTTCTTCGGACCCCACAGTGATCGCGGTGATCGGCACGACCTGCTCGGGCGAGGCGCGAGCCGCCATGCCGCAGATCGCCGCGGCCGGGCGTTCGATGATTTCCGCCTCGAACACGAATCCCGACCTCACGAACCCGGATCACCCGGATCACCACGCGGGGTACTTCCGGACTGCCCACAACGACCTGTTCCAGGGTCGTGTGGCGGCCGAGTTCGCCTACAATGAGCTCGGTCTCCGATCGGCCGCGACGGTTCACGATGGCAGCCCCTATGCCGAGTCGCTGCAGGAAGTGTTCGCCAATACCTTCGTAGAGCTGGGCGGGACGATCACCAGCCAAGAAGCAGTGAACGTTGGTGACACGGACATGAAGCCTGTCCTGACCAGCATCGCCGCCGACTCGCCGGAGATCATCTACTTCCCGATCTTCGAGCCGGAAGGCGACTTCATGGCCGCGCAGAAGTGTGAAGTGGCCGGTCTCGAATCGACGGTCATGATGGGCGCAGACGGTCTCCTCACCTCCGGCTTCGCACCCGCCTCGGGCGACTGCGCAGTCGGGATGTACATGTCGGGCCCCTACGTGTCCGGTGATGCCTACGCGGCATTCCTGGATGCGTACAATGCGGCCTACGGTGAGGGCCCGGCCGCAGGTTTCGCGGGCCACGCGTATGACGCGGCCAAGATCATCCTTGCCGCCCTCCAGTCCGTGGCAGTCGTGGACTCGGACGGCACGGTGCACGTCGGCCTGCAGGCTCTGCGAGACGCGATGGGAGCCACCGCGAACTTCCAAGGCCTGACCGGCGCGCTCACCTGCGACGAAAACGGTGACTGCGCCACGGGCGCGGCTCTGGCCGTGTACCAGGTGACGGCGGCTCATGTCTCGGGCGCTGAGGATCTCTTGGCCTCCGTGCCCTACTGGACGCCCTAAGCTCCGCCCTCCCACTGGAGGGTCGTAAGCGTACCTAAGAGGGATGAGCCGGATTGCGGCCTGATCCGGCTCATCCCTCTTTGTTCGCCCGCTCCGAGGACTCCATGCGCGCCCGCATCTTGGAACGGATCAGCTTCACCGACATCTTCATGTGGCTGGTCGGCGGGTCTATCGCCGCCATCGTGGTGGTGGGGTCGATCTCCACCCTCGCCGAAGGCCGGTTCACAACCCGACAATGGTTTGACTTTGTCGTCTCGGGACTGGCCCAAGGCAGCATCTACGCCTTGATCGCCCTCGGATACACCCTGGTCTACGGCATCCTGCGCATGATCAACTTCGCCCACAGCGAGGTCTTCATGAGCGGGGCCTTTACCGGCTACTTCGCCGCCGCGGCATTGGAGCAGGCTGGCATCTTGCAGCCCAATCCGGTCCTCGGCCTTGCGGTCGTGTTCGCCGTAAGCATCGCCACCTCGGTCACGGTCGCCTTGATCCTGGAGCGGGTGGCCTATCGGCCCCTGCGGCGGGCGCCTCGACTGGTCCCCCTGATCACCGCCATTGGGGCCTCGTTCTTTCTGCAGTACACGTTCCGCGGGCTCTACGGCTCAGAGTTCAAGGCCTATCCGGAAGTGGACGTTCTCGAGGGCTCCTGGAATCTGGGCGGAGATTTTACGATCCAGAAGGTCCAGGTCCTCGTGATCGTCGCCGCCTCGCTGCTGATGTTCGGGCTGTACCTCTTCGTGCAATTCACCCGCACCGGCAAGGCGATGCGCGCCGTCTCGGAAGATAAAGACGTGGCCGCCCTGATGGGCATCGACGTCGACGCTATCATTGTTCGGACCTTCGTTTTGGGAGCGGCCCTGGCCGGCGCGGCGGGCGTGCTCTACGCCCTCATGTTCCGCATCGTCCAATTCTTCATGGGCTTTATCCCCGGGATCAAGGCGTTTACGGCCGCGGTCTTAGGCGGCATCGGCAATATCCCGGGAGCCATGATCGGCGGCCTCTTCCTGGGGATATTTGAATCAGTCGGGCCGATTCTGTTCCTGGATGGCCTGCACGTGCCCGCACCGTATCAGCTGAAGGACGTGATCGCCTTCACCATGCTGGTCTTGGTCTTGATCTTTCGCCCTACAGGAATCTTGGGCGAGCGGATCGGCCGGACAAAGGCTTAGGGAGAGAGGTCGCAATGGATCGGAAATCGCCTGTTCCGATCGTGGCTGCCCTGCGCATCGGCGGGTTCTGTTCGATCGCGGCCGTCTTGCTCTCGCTGGTCGGCTTGGTCGAGAGGCTCGACGAGCGAGACATCATTGCCGGGATCATATCCCTCGGTCAGGCGTTCCTGGTGGCGGCGTCCGTCTTGGCCGGCTTCTTGATCGCCCGCCAACATGGTCGGCAGGCTGCGGGGGGCGGGCTGCTGTTCAGTGCGGTGGCGGGCGCCATCCCCGGGATCGCGCTAGGCCTCCTGCTGGTGGTGGGGGAGCAGGTCGATCTGCGCGCGGTTCTGATCAATGCCTCGCCGGACCTGTATGGAATCCTTTCCTTTGGCCTTCCCAGTCCGACCGCCTTCCTCGTGCTGACCGGTATCGGTGCGATCCTGGGGGCCGCTGGCGGCCTGATCCAACAAATGCCTGCAGCTCAGCGGGGTGTGATTCTGCGCGCCGTCGCGCTCATCGGCACCTTGGGCGTTCTCCAGGATCTGATCCGAGTCATCGTAACCAATCTGGGACTGCTGCGTCTTTTCAGCTGGATGTTCGGCTCGGGGGGCCTCAAAGGGCTATCGATCCCCGGGGTGCTGGGTGTCTCCTCCGCGTACGTTTTGGTGCTCCTGTCAACCAGGTCCATCGCCCGACGCCGCGCGCTACGCCCCCGCGTCGGCCCCCTCTCGACCGCCGCCAGGCTGGGGCCCTATGTGGGGATAGCGGCAGCAGTCTTGATCAGTCCTTGGATCCTCGGGCAGTACATGAGCGAGGTATTCAATCAGGTGGGCCTGTTCATCCTGATGGGACTGGGGTTGAACATTGTCGTCGGCTTTGCCGGACTTCTTGACCTGGGGTATGTGGCCTTCTTTGCCATCGGGGCCTACACCGTCGGCGTGCTCACCTCAACCGCCATTGGGGTCGAGGCCGGGCAGATCGTGTGGGGCCCGACCCTGCCTTTCTTCGCAGCCCTTCCGGTTGCGGTCGTGGTCGCCATCCTGGCGGGTGTGCTCCTCGGCGTTCCCGTGCTGCGGATGCGAGGCGACTACCTGGCCATCGTCACTCTCGGCTTTGGCGAGATCACGCGCATCATGGCCCTCTCGGACTTCCTGAAACCGTACATTGGAGGATCTCAGGGTATCGTCGAGGTGGCTCCGATCCAAATCGGCCCCTTCGGGGGCTCCGACGCGGTCCTGGCCTTCTCCAGGCCCCAGATGCTGTTCTACGTCATCCTGATCGCATGCTGCATTGTGGCCTTTATCGCCTTTCGCCTCAAAGACTCTCGCATCGGGAGGGCCTGGATGGCAATGCGCGAGGATGAGGACGTGTCGCAGGCCGTGGGCCTCAACTTGGTCTCCACCAAGCTCCTGGCTTTCGCGGCAGGGGCGGCGTTCTCCGGTCTCGCGGGAGCGCTCTTCGCCAGCAAGGTAGGGACGATCTACCCGCACAGCTTCCAACTCCTTGTTTCGCTTAATATCTTGTCTCTCATCATCCTGGGGGGCATGGGGAGCATCCCGGGCGTCGTGATAGGTGCCTTCGCCCTGGTCGGATTGCCCGAGCTCTTGCGCGAGTTCGCCGAGTATCGTCTGCTCGTCTATGGCGCAGTCCTCATTGGGATGATGCTCTTGCGGCCGGAGGGGTTGCTCCCAGAAGAGTTCCATCGGCGCGAGCTTCGCGCGGATGCCACCGGCCCGCCGGCCGAACCGGGCGTTTGACCATGGCGATTCTCGAGACCCGACAGGTCACCAAGCGTTTCGGGGGCTTGACCGCGGTGGTGAAGCTTGACCTGGTGATCCAACCCAGGTCGATTCACAGCGTCATCGGCCCCAACGGCGCTGGAAAGACGACGCTGTTCAATTGCATCACCGGTTTCTATCGCCCGGAAGAGGGAGACATCCTCTTCGAGGATCACTCCATCCTCGGCCTCCGGCCCGATCAAATCGCGCGGTATCGCATTGCCCGGACTTACCAGAACATCCGCCTGTTTGCCAATATGACCGCAATTGAGAACATCCTGGTGGGGATGCACATCCATCTCCGCACCGGCCTTTTCGGGGCCATCCTTCGCTCCCGCCGGGTTCGCCAGGAGGAGGCGGAGGCGGTGGAGGCCTCTCGCGGTTTACTCGATTTCGTCGGCCTCACAGGCAAAGGGGACCTGATCGCCAAGAATCTCGCTTATGGAGACCAGCGGCGGCTGGAGATCGCTCGTGCCCTGGCGATCCAGCCCAAAATCCTGCTCCTCGACGAACCCACGGCGGGTATGAATCCTCAAGAGACCTCCGAGATGATGGGTTTCATCCGGCGCCTGCGCGACGAACGCGAAATCACGATCCTGTTGATCGAGCATGACATGCGAGTCGTCATGGGGATTTCCGAGACCGTAACGGTGCTCGACTACGGCGTGAAGATCGCCGAGGGCGTCCCGGCTGCCATCCAGAGCGACCCCAAGGTCATCGAGGCCTACCTGGGGCGAGGGGCGGCCGCAGCCTGAGCCCCGAGAATCCGCCATGGCCTTGCTCGAAGTCCGCGATGCACACACCTACTACGGCAACATTCACGCCCTCAAAGGGATCTCCCTGGATGTGGAAAAGGGGGAAATCGTCACCCTGATCGGCGCAAATGGCGCCGGCAAGAGCACCACCCTCAAGACCATCAGCCGCCTACTCGCCCCCCGCTCGGGTTCCATCCACTTGGACGGGGAAGACCTGCTCCGCTACAAGCCGCATGAGGTCGTCAACAAAGGCGTCGCCCTGGTCCCCGAGGGCCGCCGGGTGTTCGCCCGCATGACCGTGGCCGAAAACCTTGAGATGGGCGCCTACCACCGGACCGACCGGCCGGGAATCCAAGAAGATATGGAGCGGACCTACACCCTCTTCCCAAAATTGAAGGAGCGGCGCAGCCAGGTCGCCGGCACCCTCAGCGGCGGCGAACAACAGATGTTGGCCACCGGCCGCGCCCTGATGGCCCGGCCGCGCCTGCTCTTGATGGATGAGCCTTCGATGGGCCTGGCACCGATCCTTGTAGAGAGCATCTTCGAGACCATCCAGCAGATCAACAAGGAGGGGACCACAATCCTCCTCGTGGAGCAGAACGCCCACCTGGCGCTTCAAGTCGCGGTACGGGGCTACGTCATGCAGACCGGAGAAATCGTGTTGAGCGACACCGCTGACGCGTTGCGCCGCGATCCGACGGTCCAGAAGGCCTACCTCGGCATCGAATAGCCTCGCTCCTCGCACCCAAGTCCCTGCCCCGCGGGAGAAGACATGAACGTGCGCGTGCTGAGCGCGGCCGATGTGCGGGCCGCGCTTCCTATGGCGGCCGCGATCGAGGCGATGAAGGAGGCGTACCGCCTGCTTTCCCTCGGCCTAGCGGACGTCCCCTTGCGAAGCCGGATCGAAATCGCCGATCAATCGGCCACCTCGTTCGTCATGCCCGCCTACGTGGCCGAGACCGGCTCGATGGTCGTGAAGATCGTCAACATCTTTCCTAAGAATTCGGCCCGCCGCCTCCCCACCTTGCATGCCTTGGTCATCGTCCTCCACCCGGAAACCGGCGAACTCAGGGCGCTTCTGGAGGGGTCCTCCCTCACGGCCATCCGCACCGGAGCCGGATCGGGTGCCGCGACGGACCTTCTGGCCCGGTCGGACTCCCAGGTGTTGACCCTGTTCGGCACGGGCGAACAAGCCCGCACGCAGCTCGAGGCGGTGTGCACCGTCCGTCCGGTGGCGCGCGTGTGGGTCATCGCACGGGATCAGGCGCGGGCGGAGTCCTTCGCCCGGTCGATGGCGGGCCAGGGCACAATTCCCGACCAGGTGCGCGTGGCCGACGACCCCGTCCTGGCGGTGCGCGAGGCGGACATCATCTGCACAGCCACCACATCCGCTACTCCCGTGTTCGACGGGCGGGACCTCACGCCGGGCGTTCATGTGAACGCCATCGGAGGCTACACACCTCAGATGCAGGAAGTCGACGCCACAACCGTCGAGCGCTCCCACGTGTTCGTGGACTCCCGGCTCGCGGCGATGGCCGAGGCGGGCGACCTGATCGAGCCGATCCGCCAGGGGTCGGTCCCACAGGACTGGATGCCGGACGAAATTGGCGACCTGGTGGCGGGGCGGATCCCCGGTCGTCGATCGGCCCATGAGATCACACTGTTCAAATCCGTCGGCGTCGCGGTGCAGGACGCGGCGGCGGCCAGCCTGGCGCTCGAAAGAGCGGAAGAGGCCGGCTTGGGAACGGTCCTTTCCCTTTGACCCGGGCACCGCGCCGATGAGTGATTTCCCTCGTTCCGCCGAAATCGTGATCGCGGGAGGCGGCGTGATGGGCATGAGTACGGCCTATCACCTCGCCCGGGCGGGAGAGACGGATGTGGTCGTCCTGGAGGCCGGCTCCGATTTTGGGGGTGGCGCCACGGGGAGATGCGCCGGAGGGATACGGCATCAGTTCTCGACCGAGGTCAACATTCGCATGTCGATCGCCAGCCTGGTGATGCTGAATGAACTCGTCGAGGAGACGGGAGTCGACGCGCAAGTCCGCGTGTGCGGATACTTCTTTGTCTTGACCCGGCCTGCGGATGTGAAAGCCTTCCGCGCCCATCTCGTGCTGCAGCATCGACTCGGCGTCCACACCGAGTGGATCGAAGGCGACGAGGTCCGGCGTCGTTTGCCGCTGATGCGGTTCGAGGACGCGCTGGCAGGGACCTTCTATGCGAAGGATGGACTGGCCGACCCACACAGTGTGGTGCTGGGCTATCTCCAAGCCGCGCGACGGCTCGGGGTTCAGGCGATCGAAGGGGTGCGCGTGACCGGGGTCATTTCCGATGGAGGCAGAATTCGATCGGTACGAACTTCGCGGGGGGAGATCGAGTGCCGTCATCTTGTGAACGCAGCCGGCCCGTGGGCGGCCGAGGTCGGCGCCATGGCCGGGATCGAGATTCCGATCCTCCCGATTCGGCGCCAGATGCTTACGACCACGCCGTTGCCCGAGGTCCCGGCCGATTTTCCGTTTGTGATTGATTTCACAAGATCGCTTTACTTCCATCGCGAAGGCGAGGGAATCCTCACGGGCATGTCGAACCCGGATCAGCCTCCGGGGATGGACCAGTCCATAGACCCGGAGTGGGAACTCCTCGCGATGGAGGCGGCGGCTGAGCGGATGCCGATCCTAGAACACGCCGGCCGCCTTTCGGGGTGGGCCGGCCTGTACGAGATGACTCCGGACGCGCACCCGATCTTCGGCCCGACATCGATCGAGGGCTTTTGGGTGGTGGCAGGGTTTTCCGGCCACGGTTTCATGCATGGCCCCATCGCCGGTAAGCTCATGGCGGAATTCCTCCTCGAAGGGGGGCCGCGCACGGTCGACGTGACCTCGCTGGATCTCGCGAGATTCGGCGAGGGGCGCTGGATCCGCGAGACCAACGTGATTTGAGTGCCGTGCGGGCCGAAATCCTGACCATCGGGACCGAGCTGCTGCTCGGCGAGATCGTCGATACCAATACGGCCGACCTGGCGCGGGCGTTTCGGTCGATCGGCGCCGATCTCTTCCGAACGATGACGGTGGGGGACAACGTGGAGCGAATTGCCGAGGCCGTTCGTGAGTCCCTGGCCCGGTCGGACGTCGTATTGACGACCGGCGGTCTGGGTCCCACGGTCGACGATCCGACGCGTGAAGGCATTGCCCTCGCCCTAGGGGTCCCCTTGGAATTCAAGCCGGAACTCTGGGTGCAGATCCAAGAAAGGTTTGCGCGGTTCCGCCGCCGGCCCACGGAGAACAACCGCCGCCAGGCCCACATCCCGCAAGGGGCGACCGCTTTTGAAAACAAAGTTGGGACCGCGCCTGGATTCTGGGCCGAGGCGGGAGGCCACGTTGTCATCGCCCTCCCTGGCGTGCCGGCCGAGATGCGGCACTTGCTCGAAGGAGAGGTTCTGCCGTTTCTTCAGTCGCGTTTCGCGCTCCAGGAAGTGATCGAAGTGCGGGTTTTGCGGACGGCCGGTGCAGGCGAGTCCTGGCTGGACCAAAGAATCGCCGATTTGGAACGCCTTTCGAACCCGACCGTCGGCGTTTCGGCGCATCCGGGGCGGGTGGATATTCGGATCACCGCCAAAGGCAAAGGACGCGGGGAAGCTCAGGAGTTGATCCTTCCGCTGGAAATCGAACTTCGCCGAAGGCTTGGGGAGGCCGTCTACGGGGCGGATGGTGCGACGCTCGAACTCGCGGTCGCGGGTGAGCTCGAACGACACGGGTGGGGCCTGGTGATCCTCGAAGGGGGGACCGATGGGGCGCTCGCCGCCGCCCTGCCGGTCGGCGTGGCGGTCAATCTAGACATGATCGTTGCGCCAGGCGACCTGCCTACCCAGGTCCGCAGACAGATGAGCGAGACGGGGGCCCATGTGGGCCTGGGCTTGGGGCTCGACCGCCAGGGCGAGGACCGTTCCATCGAGATCGCCGTCGTCACGCCGGATACCGAAAAGCGTGTACAGCGCGGGTACGGGGGCCCGCCCGGATCGGCGACGGAATGGGCGGTCAGCCTGGCTCTTGACACCCTCCGGAGAGTCCTCCACGGATGAAACACCGCCCAAACCCGACTTCCTTGACACGGTCCGCGCCCCTTCCTATAATCCGGATCTCTTCACTCCGAATTCGTTCGGTGTTTGCGGGTGTCGCCAAGTGGTAAGGCAGTAGCTTCCCAAGCTACCATTCGTGGGTTCGAATCCCATCACCCGCTCTCGGGCACATAGGGAATGAGACGCCCCGCCTCGGCGGGGCGTTTGCCACCCTGGAGCATCGCGTCCCATGGATGACAGAGCGGGTTCGTGGCGCGCCGGACAGTAGGACTTGTCCCGCTCCCAGCCGTCCTCGGTGGGGGGTTTGTGCTCGGCTTTATGTAGACTCATGGTGTAACGGGACTGTAATTTGGTCCGGTTCTTGCTTGACTATAATTAGGAGTGGCGACCTCTTGTAGCAGGAGCTTTCGAGTGGCATGCTGAAGGAGTTCCCAGACCTTGCTTTGCGGGAATCCAAAGCTGTACAGGCTGGCCTTTTTCAGGTCCGAAGGCAGCCCACTTCACAACCAACAAGGGTCCATGCTCCCATCCCGTGAGGGAATGGACCTTAAGTGAGGCCCGGGTTTGGCGGAAGAAACACGACCAGCCAGCATTCTGATCGTCGAAGACAATGTCTCGAACTTTGTCTTGATGGCCCGAATGCTCGGGTATTCGGGCTATCACTGTGAATGGAAGACGTCGGGCTACGAAGTCGTTGAGTATGCCGATACCTTGCCGCGGGTGGATCTCATTCTGATGGATATCCGACTCCCGTATGAGGATGGGTTCGCCGCCCTGCAGAAACTCCGCGCCGCGGACCCCTGGAAAAACATCCCCGTCGCAGCCGTCACAGCCTATGCCAGCGAAGACCAGATGAATCGGGCTCGCGCGGCGGGCTTCAATGGTTTCATCGGTAAGCCCTTGGATCCGGATCGCTTCCCGGATCAGGTCCGAAGGCTTCTCGCTGGCGAGCCCGTCTGGGAAATCCAATGAGCTCGGCCCTTCCCCTCCGCAGTGTCACTCTTCAGACCTCTCCGCGTCGAAGCCTGGGGCAGCGCCTGGCCCTCATCCTCTTGCCGATCGCACTCATCCCCATGCTCATTCTTGGAGGCGCCGTTTACTTCCGGTCACGGGCGCTTCTTAAGACACAAGCAGCCTCCCAATTGACCACTACGGCTCAAGCCAAACTGCGTCCGCTCCTGGATCGGACCGATACGCTAGAGCTTCGAATGGAGCTGGGGGCTCAGAATCCCGCCCTTCGTCAAGCGACCGAAGCCCTCCTGCTCGGCCCTCGAGCAGCCAGGACTACCGGCAGGCCTTGGAGACGGCCAGGACGGCCATCGCCGCCCTGGAGGTCAGCGAGACTCAGCGGCAATTCACGCAAGTTCTCTTGGCCCGCGCCTCCGACGGTGTCGTCCTCGCTTCCACCGAGTCCACCTGGGTAGGCCTCCCGCTGCCCTCCGTGGCCCAGGGTCTGCTCCCTTCTGATTCGACCGTTACCCTTCCGCTCTTCGACGATCCCATCTTGGGCCCGGGAGAGTTGGCCCTGGTCACAAGCGCAACGGTCCGCGGCGTTCAAGATACGTCCCGCTCCGTGTACCTGCTCGGGATCAACACCGACCTTCAGGTCGGCGCGCTCATGCGCGAAATGCTGAGCGTGTGGTCCCTGCGCGGCTTCTCGATCGTCGAGCGTGGCAAGACCTTCATCGCCCTCGAGCCGGACATCATTCTTACGTTGTCCAACGCCTCCATGCTGCCGACCGCCACGACGGGGGTCCATCATGCCGTCTTCGTCTCCGCGGCCGCCCGCCCCTCCGGGACCCTGGAGTACACCAACCCAGAGGGGGTCCCTATGCTCGCCGCGTACGAGTGGCTCCCGGATTGGAAGATGGGGGTCGTCGTCGAGCTGCCGCAGAGTGAAGTGCTCACGGATCTGAACCAACTCGCGCCCTTTACGGCGGCGCTCATTGTGGCCGCGGCGCTCTTGACCATGGTCGCGGTGGCCTTCACCAGCAATCGCGTGATCCGCCCCGTCACGCGACTGGTGGAGTTCGCCGACCGCATCTCGCGCGGCGATTGGCGATTTCGCCTTACCGAGAACCGAGACGACGAGGTCGGCGCCCTCTCGGCGGCCTTCAATCGGATGGCCGGAGAGCTCAGTGACTTGTACGGCTCCCTCGAACAAAAGGTGGAAGACCGGACCCGCCAGGTTCGGACCGCGGCCGAGGTCGCCCGGGCGATCACCTCGACCCCATCGCTCGAGGACCTGTTGAGCCGCGCCGTCGAATTGATCCGGGACCGCTTCGGGTACGACCACGTGTCTCTTTTCCTGCTCGACGAGGAACGCCGATACGCAGTGTTGCGCGAATCGACCGGCGAAGTGGGAGCCTTGTTGAAGGCGCGGGGACACCGGCTGGAGGTCGGATCTCAGTCGATGATCGGCTGGGTGACCGCGAACAACCGGCCGAGGCTGGCGACGGATGTCGGTCAGGATCCCTTGCATATGGTCAATGAGCTCCTGCCCGACACCCGCTCCGAAGCCGCCCTCCCCTTACAGGTCACCGGACGCGTGCTGGGCGCCTTGGATGTTCAAAGTGTGAAACGGGACGCGTTCACGCCCGAGGATCTGGAGATCCTCCAAACTCTGGCGGACCAATTGAGCGCCGCTCTCCTCAACGCAAGGCTTGCTGACCGATCGGCGCGAGCGGCAGACCGAGCCCGCTTGATCAGCCAGATCACGATTGAGCTCACGGGGAAGCAAGACCTCTCCGAGGTACTTCAACACACGGCGCAATCTCTCCATCGAGCCCTCGGTGCGCCCGAAATCGTCGTGCGGATCGCGAGGGCGGACGGGCGGGGCAACGGGCCGGCGGGCCCATGACAGAGGACCGAATGCTCGACGGAGTGCAGGCGTCCTGGTGGAACCGGACCTTTCGGCCCAGCATGGCCGACGGCCCCGAATCCTTTGAGAACTGGCTCGACCGCACCGTCTCGCTGCTTCTGATGGCGAGCCTGGCGTTCAGTGCGCCGGGCGCTGTGGCCGCAGGGCTCGAGGCTTTGCGACAGTCTCAGCCGGCGCGAATTCTCTTGATTCTCGGCGCGTACGCGTTGGTCTTGGCGACCGCAATGCTTCCGCGCCGGATCCCGTTCGTCATTCGAGCAGGAATTCTGCTGGCCATTCCGCTGATCCTTGGGGTCGGCTCTCTTTGGTCGCAGGGCCTCTCGGGGAGTGGTCGGATCCTGTTGATCGCTTTTCCGCTGACCGCTGTCGTCCTTTTCGGGATCCGAGGCGGAGCGATTTCGTTCGCGATCAGCCTTGTTGCTTATGGCCTTGTGGCCTTGGCCTCGATCCGTGGGGGCTCCTTCTCTTCCGCCGTTGAGCCCAATCCAGCCGCCGTCGCAGCGTGGACCTCGTCCGGCGGAGCCCTCGTACTCCTGGGAGGCCTGCTCGTCGCGGGATTGGGGTACGTCCGGGAGCGCCTTGCCATTTCGATGCGCCAAGGTCAGACGCTATTGCAGAGCACCGAGCGCGAGCGTTCCGACCTCGAAGTCCGCGTCGCCGAGGGGACGCGCGGGCTGATGCGGCAGGCGCTCCAGCTGCAGACGACGGCGGAGATCGCCCGCTTGGCCTCGCAAAAGATGGATCCGCAACAGCTTCTCGAGAAAGCCGTGGAGCTGATTCAGCAACAATTCGGGTTCTACCACGCCTCGGTCTTCCTCATCGATCAAACCGGGACCTGGGCCGAGCTAGCTGCCAGCACAGGTGATGTCGGCCGCTCCTTGCAGCAACGCAATTACCGTCTGGCCATTGGAAGCGCAAGCCTGATAGGATGGGCAACCGCAAATCGCCTGACCCGCCTCGCCCTGGATGTGGAGCAAGACCCGTTTTATTTCCGGAACCCTCTCTTGCCGGAGACCCGGGCGGAATTGGCAGTCCCCCTTCAGGTTGGCGAACGCCTTCTGGGCGCTCTCGATGTTCAGAGCGTAGAGGCGCAGGGTTTTCAGCCGGACGACGTCCGCGCCATCGAGGCCATCGCCGGCGAACTGGCCGTGGCGATGGATAGCGCCAAGGAGCTCCAGAACATCCGGGTTCGGCTCGAAGAGGCAGAAGGATTGGTCCGAGGTCGAGTCCGGGCGTCGTGGGACCGGCTCGCCCGGCAGGAAGTCCCCGAGGTGATCCGGATCGCGCCAGGTGGCGAAGAGGATGAGGGCGCGGTCACAAGTCTGGGATCGATGACAGCGGCCGAACAATCCGGACGCCGCGTGGTCACAGAGGACGGGCGTGAAGCCGCGTTTCCGATTGTGGTTCGAGGAGAAGTCGTAGCCTCGCTGGGAGCCCGTCGGGGTCCGGACGACGAGGCGTGGGCTGAGGATGATCTCGATCTCATCGAGGCCATTGCGGGACAGGCCGCTCTGGCGGTCGAGAACGCACGCCAGAACGCCGAGGAGCATCGAAGGTTGTCGGAGCTCGAAGTCCTAAACCGTGTAAGCCAGGCCGTCTCGCAAATGCTCCGCTTGGACTCCCTGCTCAAGGTTGTGCACACCCAGATCAATCAGCTATTGGGCAGGGTGAACCTGACCTACGCATTCTATGACTCCGCCACCGGTCAACTCTCCCAGCCGTACATCTCCCAGACCGGCGAGGTGAAATCCCTTCCCGCACGCCCGCTGGGAGATGACTTGGTCTCCTACATCGTCCGTTCTCAGGCCCCCTTGCTTCTCGGGAGTGATATCCCAGCCCGGGCGGCGGGGATCGGCGTTCGACTTGACTCGGCCGCTCCTCGCTCGTGGCTAGGGGTGCCCATGTTGGTGGGTGAAGACGTCGTCGGAGTCATCGCCGTCGAAGATCTTCAACAGCCCGAGCGGTTCACCGACGATGACTCGGCCCTGTTGTCCACGATCGCCAGCCAGGTCGCGGCTGCGTTTCAGAACGCCCGCCTGCTCGAGCAAGTCCAGCGCACGGCACGCCGCGAGCGGTTGATCCACGAGATCGCCACCAAGGTCCGGCGATCACCGGACTTCCGAACCATTCTCGAGACGACCACGCGCGAGCTCGGGCGTGCATTGAACGCGGTACGTGCATCCGTCCAATTGGGATCCGGAAACGGCGCGGCGTCGGATGGGAAATCCAACCCGGAGGAGGAGTCATGATCGCCGCCTCCCCCACCGCGGTGACCCGAGGCCGCGGAACGAGCATCCGCACGCGCTTGATTCTGATCCTCCTGCCCCTTGTGCTTCTGGGCGTCGTTCTGACCGGTGCCGCCTCCTACTTGCGCGCTCGAGAGATTGTTCGCCAGCAGGTCGATGCGCAGCTCGTCTCCGCCGTCGAGGCCGAGACCAGTGTGCTGACGGAGTGGATTCAGACCCGTGAGCAACGCTTGACCTTGTCCTCGCAGAGGCCCTCCCTGCGGGCCCCGTTGGTTCAGCTCATGGCCGGCACAGGGACGCCCCTCGAGGCGAGGCAGGCCCGCGAGGTAGCCCGAGCGGAGCTGGAGGCTCTCAAGGCTCGGGAAGGTACGATCTTTTTCAATGATCTTCTTGTCGTCCGGTTGAGCGATGGCGTGGTCTTGGCCTCGACCCAGCCGGGCTGGGAAAACGTGGTCTTCGACGCGGTCCTTCAAGCTCGGATTCCGGCGGAAGCGCCGGTCACCGCAGCCCTGTTCGACGACCCGCTGCTTTCGCCGGGCGTGCTCAGCATGGTTTCGAGCATCCCCTTCCGGGCCGCCTCGACCCAGGCCGCCGACTCATTGCTGATCGGAGTCAACGGCGGCCTTCGCCTGGCGACCCTGATGGACGCGATGCAAGTCTTCTGGGAGGAGCGAGGCGTCTACCGCGTCGAACGTGGCCGCACGTTCCTCCTGGTCCAACCGGACTTGGAAGTGACCCTTCCCCAATACGCGGTCGCACCGCTGGTGATTGCCGGCCAGGACCATCCGGCATTCGGTCGCAGTGGGTCAGACACGGCCGCCACGTTGCAGTATGAAGCTCTGGATGGCCAACCGGTCCTGAGTGCATTTCAATGGCTTGAACCGACCGGAATGGCGGTGGTCGTCGAGCTGCCTCAGTCGGATGTCTTTGCTGGATTGAACACGTTGGCCCCCTTCATCCTGGCCGTCCTGGTCGGCGTCAGCGCGTTGACCGCGCTTGTGGTCGCCCTGGCCGCCGGGCAGATCCTCCGGCCGCTGGGCGATTTGACCCAGTTCGCCGAACGCCTTTCCCAGGGCGACCTTGGCCATCGAGTGGAGTCGACCCGCCCGGACGAGATCGGCCGGCTGGCGTCCACGTTGAACTTCATGGCGGATGAGTTGAGCGGCTTTTACACTACATTGGAAAAACGCGTCGAGGACAGGACACGCCAGATTCGAACGGCGGCCGACGTGGCCAAAGAGGCGGCCGCCATCCGAAACGTCGACCAGTTGCTAAGCCAGACTGTGAACGTGATTTCGGCCCGTTTCGGCTTCTACCACGCCGGCGTGTTCCTGCTCGACGGGGCCGGCGAATTCGCGGTGCTCCGCGCGGCATCCTCCCCCGGGGGGAAACGCTTGCTGGCAAGGGGACACAAGCTGCCGGTGGGGAAAGTGGGCTTGGTCGGTTACGTCACCGGGACCGGCAATCCTCGCGTCGCGCTGGATGTCGGATCGGACGCAGTCCACTTCGCCAATCCCGAACTGCCCGATACGCGTTCCGAACTTGCCCTTCCGCTGCGAGCGGGGGAGCAGCTCATCGGCGCCCTCGATGTCCAGACCGTAGAACCGAACGGCTTCGGGGAGGAGGACGTCCTGGTCCTCCAAACCATGGCGGACCAGCTTGCCGTGGCAATCGAGAACGCTCGCTTGCTCGAGGAAGCGACGCGGCTGGCAACCCAACGGCGGAGTGTGCTGGATCTGTATCAGAGCCTGACTCGGCAGGCGGGGTACGACCAGCTGCTGGCTGTCCTTCCTCAGGAGCTTCGCCGCGTATTTGGATTCCGCTCCGTCAGCGTCGGCCTTCGAGAAGGCGATCACGTCGTAATCCGTTCGGCGTCCGCAGTGGACCAAGCCTCCCTTCCCCATATTGGAGAATCGATCCCGGTGGGCCGCGGCGCCCTCGGCCGGGCCGTCGCACAACAGACCACGGTCCTCCTGCCTGCTGAGGCCTCCCAGGGCTCGACTGGATCGTTTTCTACGCTGGCGGTGCCCCTCATCAGCCGCGGCCGAGCCCTCGGCGCGCTTTCCTTCGAGAGCGATGGACCCTCGGACGCTCTCCAACGGGAGGCGGAAAACCTTGAGCTTCTCGCGGGTCAAGCGGCGGTGTCCATTGAGAATGCCAGGCTGATCGAAGAGACCCAGCAAAGCCTGCGTCAGCTGGACGCGCTCTATCGTCAGCAAACCGCGTCCGCATGGTCCGAGCGCTTGGCCTCGCTGGACCGTCAGGAGTCGTTGACCCAGTTCCAGTTTGGCCCTGCTCGCAATGGCGAGGGAGAGGCAGAGGGCTCCTTAGAGGCCGCGCTGCAGGTCCGGGGTGAGGTGATTGGCACCTTGAGTATCGAACCGGCTCGCCCCGGCGAGTGGTCGGAGGAAGAGGCGGAGATTCTTCGCGCCGTGGCGGATGAAGTGGCGGGCGCATTGGAGCAAGTCCGCTTGATGGAAGAGGTCCAGCAGAGAGCCGCGCAACTCCAAGCGGCGGCCGAGATCGCACGTGAGTCGACCGCCGTGCTGAACGAGGACACGTTGCTCACGCGGGCCATCGGGCTGATCCGGGAGCGAATCGGCTTGCCCACCGCTTCGATCCTGCTGCTGGACGGCGAAGGCGGACTGAAAGTGGTGGGCGGCGAGAGTGGGGCACCCCTCTCCGTGAGCCAGGTCGACGCCCACCAGTTGGATGATCTGGCCAGCCTTCTCTTGAACCGAGTCTCGCAAATCGGCAAGACCGAAATCCTGTCCGATCTCGCTTCGATCCCCGGAGCGAGCCTGGGAGTGGGCGCCGCCCTGGGCGTGCCTCTTCGAGCCGGCACGCGGGTGATCGGCCTGCTCCGCATTGACCACGATACCCCGCACGCCTTCCGGGTGGACGACATCGCGGTCTTCGAGGTCATCGCCGACCAGCTGGCGGTCGCGGTGCAGAACGCGCGTCTGTTCGAACAGACCCTTCATCGCGCGGAGCGAGAACAGTCCGTCGTGGAAATCACGAACCGGATCCGGGCCAGCGCCGATCCGGAGGCGATGCTTCAGACAGCCTTGCGCGAAATGCGCGGCGCCCTCGGTGCACGACGAGGACGAGTCATTCGACATGCTCCGGAATTCCGGCCGGGTGCGGCGTCCGATTCCGACCTCCCGCCCGACGGGGATGGGAAGCCGCGGTGACCCTCGTGATCGCCATTGCGAACCGGAAGGGCGGCGTCGCGAAGACGACCACAGCCCTTTCCCTGGGCGCAGCCCTCGTGGAGAACCGCCAGGAGGTCTTGCTCGTCGACCTCGATCCGCAAGCCAACTTGACTCTCTCGATGGGCGTGACGCCGGCTAGCCTCGAGCGCACCATTGCCGATGTGCTGCTGGGCACGCTTCCCTTAGCCCAGCTCACGCGAGAGACCTCCCTGCCCGGCCTGGACCTCGCTCCGGCCAATCAGGAGCTTCAGTTGGCAGAACGGTTTCTGGCGGTTCGCGACAACTACGAGGTCCTTCTCGAGCAGGCACTGGACACCGTTCCAGGCTACGACATCATCTTGCTCGATTGCCCACCGGCTCTCGGCCCGCTCGTCCACACGGCCCTGACCGCCGCCCAGCTCTTGATCATTCCCACGCAATGTGAATACTTCTCAGCCTATGCCCTGCGGGACGTTCTTGCCCTGATTCGCGAGATCCGGCAGCGTGCAAATCCCCACCTGCGCTACCGGTTGCTCCTGACCATGCTCGACCGCCGGAATAAGATCCACCGCAGCCTTCATGATCAGATTCGCCAGGCCTTCGGCAAGGCCGTTTTCGACACGGAGATCGAGGCGGACACTCGATTGCGGGAAAGTCCCGTCCTTGGCCAGCCGATAACGCAGTACGCGCCCGAGAGCCGCGGCGCTCAGCAGTACCGTCAGCTCGCCCAGGAACTCAGGCAATATGCCGAAGAAACCGTCGGATCGCCTCCACAAGCAGCTTGATCAGCTCTTCACCGGCCTTCCGGATCCCACGCAGTCCACTCGGACCGCGGAGGGTGGAGCGGCCGCGGCTGAGCTGCGGGGCCCATCCGGATGGATCTGGGAGAGTGATGCTGCCGGCCGCTACACCTGGTGCAGTCCCGAGGTGGAGCGGATCCTTGGACATCCGGCCGAGGAATTGATCGGCAAGGAGGTGGCCAGCGTCGCCCTTTCGGACGCCTCAGCCGCCCTCCTCCGCCAGGCCCTGGCTGGGTCCCAGCCCGTCCGAAATTTGAAGCTAGACGCTCGAGCTCAGGACGGCCGCGGCCTGACTCTGCTCCTGAATTCGATTCGCCGATCGTCTCCAACCGGCGGCCCGGCGGGCCATCGAGGCGTGGTTCAGATCGTCAGCGTTCGGCCAGCCGACGCGGCCACGCCATCCCAAAGCTCGCCACCTCCCGTCGGCCGCGACAACGGGGAACGCCCGCCACAGATTCGGCCCGCAACTCCACCAGCACCCACCCAGCGGGAGCGCGTCGCGCCGCCCGCCACCCCGACCGTCGATCCCATGCCGGCCAACGACGAGTACGAGGAGGAAGCGCGACTGGCGAGAATGACCGCGCACGAGATCGAGGGCACGTCGGAAGGTCCTTCGGCGCGTGTCTTGCGGGTCCCCGTCCGGACTCAAGACGGGCTGTACGCGACTTTGGAATTCGAGGCGGAAGCCGACGGAGAGGCCTGGTCCCAGGATGACCGCCTTCTGGTCGAGGCCATCTCCCAGCAGCTAGGCACAGCGATCCAGGACGCTCGCACCCACGCACTCACCCAGCAGGCCCTCGTGGAAATGCGTGAGGCGGACCGGCTCAAGACTCAGTTTCTGGCGAACATGAGTCACGAACTCCGAACCCCGCTGAACTCGATCATCGGCTTTTCGCGTGTGATCTTGAAGGGGATCGACGGCCCGATCAGCGACCTTCAGGAGCAGGATTTGCGCGCCATCTACAACGCCGGTCTCCACCTGCTGGGCCTGATCAACGACATCCTCGACCTTTCGAAGATCGAGGCTCGCAAGATGGAGCTCGCCTTAGCGGATCTCGACCTGGCGGAGATGATCCGTGGAGTGATGGCCACCGCGGTCGGCCTCGTCCACGACAAGCCGGTCGAACTCGGAGTCGACGTGCCGCAGGACTTGCCCAGGCTGCAGGCCGACACGATGCGGGTCCGGCAGATCCTGCTGAACCTTGTGTCCAACGCCGCGAAGTTCACCGAGCGGGGTCGGATCGACGTGGTCGCCCGGTTGACCGACCGGCAGGGGATCCCGGAGATTGAGGTCGCCGTCTCCGATACAGGCCCCGGGATCGACACCCAAGCACAAGCGAAGCTCTTCGAGCCGTTCACACAGGTGGACTCCTCGTCCACCCGCAAGACGGGCGGCACCGGGCTCGGTTTGTCGATCTGTCGCCATCTCGTCGAATTGCACGGCGGCAGAATTTGGGTCGAAAGCGTGGCCGGCCAGGGCAGCACCTTCAAGTTCACCCTTCCCTTGCGGCCCCCGGCGGGCGCGCTCGTCGAGTCCGGCGCCGCCTCGACCTGAGACCGGGCCCTCGGCCCCCATCCACCCATGAGTTCCGCTGTGACGGTCGTGTGCCTCGATTGCGGGGCGACCTTTCCATTCCACCCCTCCACGAGTGAGTGTCCGGTGTGCCGCAGCAGCTGGCACACCGCGCGCTACGATCTCGAGTCGGCCGGTCGCAGCCTTAAGGAGAACCTACACCGCCGCCCCTTCGATGTGTGGCGCTACCGGGAACTCCTTCCCGTACTGGCTCCGCTAGCTGGCTTCGCACGCGGCGAGGGCGGAACTCCGCTTCTCCCCGCGACGAACCTCGGAACGATGGTTGGCCTAAAGCACGTCTTCATCAAAGACGAAACGCGCGGCCCGACCGGGTCCATGAAGGACCGCCAGGCCGCCCTGGCCGTCGCCGCACTTCTCCAACACGGAATCCGCGAGGCCGTGATCGCTTCCACCGGCAACGTCGCCCTCGCGTTCTCGGCCTATTGCGCCCGAGCCGGCATCCGCCTGTGGGCATTCCTCACAAGCTTGGTCCCGGCCGACAAGATGAACGAGGTCGCTCTGTACGGAACCCACGTGGTCAAGGTCACGAGTACGTACGATCAGGCGAAGGAACTCGCCGCAGAGTTCGCTCAGCGCCATGGGATCTGGCTCGAACGCGGCCCGCGGTCCGTCGCCAGCGTCGAGTCGATGAAGACCATCGCCTACGAGATCGCAGAGCAATTGGGGGCGCTTACGCCTCAGAATTCCGGGCTGGTCGCCGGCGAATCCCCCGCCCGGTGGCGCGGGCCCGACTGGTACGTTCAAGCCGCCAGCGGTGGAATTGGCCCGCTCGGCGTCTTGAAGGGCTTCGACGAACTGCGGGAACTGGGATGGGTGGCAGAAACCACGCGGGCAGCGCTGATTCAGGCCGACGGATGCGCGCCCATGGTCGAGGCCTGGCGGGCCGGTCTCCGAGAAGCCTCCCCCATCGCCAGTCCAGCGAGCCACATCTCAACCCTCAGCACGGGCGACCCAGGGCGCTCGTACACGCTCCTTCACGATCGCCTGGTCTCCACCGGAGGGACCATGGAAACGGTATCCGACGAGGCCGCCTATCGAGCCTTGCGCATCGTTGCCAAGATGGAGGGCCTCTCCGTGGAGCCGGCGGCCGGGGCAGCCTTTGCTGGATTCCTGCGCCTCGCCCACGCTGGGACCTTTCAGCCGGACGACGTGATCGTGATCAACGCCTCCGGGCATGCCCTGCCCGTGGCGCGCGAGCGGCTCGGCGAAAGCCGCCAGCAAGAGGTCGTGTTGAGCGGCGAGGTTCCGGTGCCAAGCCCGAAAGAGGGAGTGTACGCAGCGCTGGAGCAGTTGGATCCGCACCGGACTCGGGAAATCCTCATCATCGACGACGACCCCACCTCACGACTCCTCCTGAGAAGGATGCTCCGCGTGCAGGGCGATTTCATCGTTCGCGATTTTGAATCCGGGACCGAGGCGCTGGCGGAGGCGCGCCGAAACCCACCCGACTTGATCCTGTTGGACCTCATGATGCCGGAAATGGACGGGTTCGACGTCCTTACCCAGCTCAAACGACAGGAGGCGACGACCCAGACGCCTGTGATCGTGGTGACCGCCAAAGGGCTCACGCCCGAGGAGAAACGGCGTCTGGACGGGAAGATTTCTCGGCTTGTCCTCAAGGGCGATCTTGAGGAGGAGGATCTCCCGCGTGAGATCCGGCGCGCCCTCGAGTGAACCGAACGGCAGCCGCTCCACGCGGCTGCGGCATGGGACCGGATTCTCCGTCGCGGTCCTTTCGGCCTCCTTGCTGGGCCTGACCCCGATCCTGGGAAAGCAGGCCATTCAGGCGGGCCTTTCTCCGCTGGCCGTGGTATCGGCCAGGACCTTGGTCGCGGCGGGTCTGCTGGCGGCTGGAGTGCTCCTCTTTCGTCGGCGGGCCCTGGCCATCTATCCGGTCGGATTGGTCGGGTGCCTCATTGCCGGCGGATTGAACGGGGCCGGCTCCCTGCTCTACTATTCCGCTTTGGCACGAATCGATGCGGGCCTTGGGCAGATCCTGTTCTCCCTGCATCCGGTCTTTGTCGCGCTGGTCCTGTATCTCGACGGTCAACGTCCGAGCCGATCGACGGTGGGCAAGCTGGCCCTTGGGCTGGTGGCTGTCCTGCTCCTGACTCAGACTACTCCGCGGCCGCTCGATACGACCGGCGTCCTGCTCATGCTGGGCGCCGGGGCCCTGTACGGGCTTCACATTCCCATTAATCAACGCGTCCTTTACGATGTTCCGGCGCCGACGGTCACTCTCTACACTCTGATCGCCATGACGGCGGTCGTCGTGCCGGTCCAGCTGCTGGTGGTCGGAGTGCCCCCCGCCCCGCAGGCGTCCTTGCTTCCCGTCGCGGGTTTGGCCGCGGTTACGTTCTTATCCAGGTTGACTCTTTTTGCCGGTATTCAATCCATTGGTGGCATGCAGGCGTCGCTACTCGGCCTGCTCCAACTCGTGGTGGCGGTTTTTCTCTCCCTGATCCTCCTGCACGAGAGTTTGAGTCCTCTTCAATGGGCCGGCGCGATCCTCCTGGGTGCCGTCCTTCTCCTGCCGGAGTCCACGGTAGACTCCGTTCGAACCGGGGTGAGGCGCGGTTGGCTTTCGTGGATCCGGCCCCCCGTTCTTTCCGCCCCCGCCCCTCGATCCGACCGGCACGAGCCGCCCACGGACTGAGAGCTTCCAGTTCCCAGTTCCCAGTTCCCAGTTCCCAGTTTTCAGTTTTCAGTTCCCAGTTCCCAGCTCCCAGCTTCCAGCCGCCCGCCTCCTGGTGCCCTCCCTCCATGTCATTCCAGCCCCGACCCTTCGGCGCTGGGGCTTGAGGCTTGGGGCTTGTGGCTTGGAGCTTGTGGCTTGGAGCTTGTGGGTTGAGGCTTGGCGCTTGAGGCGTGGCGCTTGAGGCTTTGAGGCCATGCTATACTCCGCGCTCCCGCATGCGGTGTGTCTGGATGAAACATTTCCTCTCGCTGGCGGACATTTCTCGCACGGATCTGGTCGACCTGCTCGAGCTTGCCATGCAACTGAAGGACGAGTGGCGCTCCGGAGGGAATGCGCCCCTTCTCCGAGGCAAAGTCCTGGCGATGGTCTTCCAAAAGCCCAGCCTGCGCACCCGGGTTTCGTTCGACATGGCCATGCGTCATCTTGGGGGCGACGCGCTCTACCTTTCCCCAAATGAGATCGGCCTGGGCCAACGCGAGTCCATCGCGGACGTCAGCCGCGTCCTTTCGAGATATGTCCAGGGAATCATGGCCCGGGTCTTCGCCCATGATGACGTCGTTGAGCTCGCCCGTCACGCGACCGTGCCGGTGATCAACGGGTTGAGCGACTTCAGTCATCCCTGCCAGGGCCTGGCGGATCTGTTGACCATACGCGAGCACCTGGGACGGACGGAAGGCGTGCGCCTGACCTACCTCGGCGACGGGAACAACGTCGCCACCTCGCTCGCATTTGGCTGCGCTCTGCTTGGGATGGATTTCACCATCGCCTCGCCACCTGGCTACGCTCTGCCGGAAGCCGTGGTGGCCCGCGCCCGGGGGCTCGCGGGGGACCGGGAATTCGTCGACCTCATTCCGGACCCCCATGCCGCCGTACGGGGAACCCACGTGATCTACACGGATACCTGGACGTCCATGGGTCAAGAGGAGGAGGCAGAGCGCCGGGCGAAGGTGTTCCCGCCTTATCAGGTCAACGCGTCTTTGGTGCGGGTGGCTGATCCCAAGGTCATCGTCATGCACTGCTTACCGGCGCATCGAGGGCAGGAGATCACCGATGAGGTCGCCGATGGACCTCGCTCGGTACTATTCGATCAGGCCGAGAATCGGCTCCACGCGCAGAAGGCCATCCTCGCACGGCTCATGGCCTGACCCGGGGGCAGCGGGAGGCTGAGCCGTCTCGGGCCCCTGTTATTCCTGCGGCAACACCAGAAAGACCTGGACCACGCGGGGATCAAAGTGCGTCCCCGCCTCGGCGCGAATGTGTTCCAGCACCTTTTCAGCCGGCCACCCCTTCCGGTAGGGCCGATCCGAACGCAAGGCGTCCCACACATCGGCCACGGCAAAGATGCGGGCGGCGAGCGGAATCTGCTCGGCCTTCAATCCTTGCGGGTACCCGGTCCCGTCCCACTTCTCATGGTGGGAGTACGGGATGTCCAACGCCGGCCGGAGGTAAACGATGGGCCGCAACATGTCGTGCGCCAGGCCGGGGTGCTGGCGCATGATCACCCATTCCTCTTCGGTCAGCGGACCGGGCTTGTGAAGAATGTGATCCGGAATCCCCATCTTGCCAATGTCGTGGAGCAAGGCGCCACGGCGAATGTGAACGAGATCGGCTTCGTTCACCCCGAGGGCCCGCGCCAGGCGAGCTGTCATCTCCGCGACCCGCTGCGTGTGACCCTCCGTCTCCTTGTCGCGAAGATCCAGGGCCCGGGACCAGCCTTCCAGGGTCGTGTCATACGCCAGCACGAGCTCCCGGTTGGAGCGCTCAAGATTCGTGAACAGGGTCGCGTTGTCGATGGCGATCGCAGCCTGGCCCGCCAGGGCTTCCAAGAAATCGACCCATTCTTTTTCGGGGGTCACAGGTGTGCGGTGGAACACTTCGAGGACCCCATTGACATGACCCTTGGCGACCAGTGGGACGGCATAGAACGCCGCAAAGCCCTCGCCCTTGAGCCGTATGAGCTGAGCCTTGTCTTCTGGTGAGAGATTTGGAATCGCGATGACCTTGCGCTCGAGGGCAGCCTGGCCCGCCAGGCTCTCTCCCATTCGAAGGCGAGTTGACTCTACCGCCCGGCCGCGGAAGCCTCTCCCGGCCGCGTATTCAAGGACCTGGGTGTGCGGGTTGAAGGTCAGAATGGCTGCCGCGTCCACGCCAAGTTGAGTCGCCAGTTGGTCGAGGAGAATCTGAAGAGTCAGGCGGACATCGAGGCTTCCCGTGATCGCCAGGTCGACGGACCGCAGAGCCGCCAGACGGCGCAGCCTCTGCTCGGTTTGTTCGTGCAACGCCGTCCGCCGGATTGCGCTGGAGGCAATGTCGGCGATCGATGTCAGAAGCCGGAGATCTCCTTCCGCAAGAACCTCTCCCGGGGAGGCCAACCCTCCCGCTGGCCTCCCTACCCAGAGCGCCCCCAGGGTCTGGCCTTGTGCGATCAAGGGTACGGCAACGACGGCTTGAAGCTTCGCCAGGTGCTCCAACCACTCCATCGAGGGGTCGTTCCGAGCATCGACTTGAACATAGGGCTGGCCCGTTGCCATCACATGGCCGCTCCCGCCAGTGCCGAGGGTAAAGCGGCTCCCAGTTTCGGCCGCCCACGCGCCACTGGCCAACTCAATCACGGTCTCCTGGGTTTCGGGATAGTAGAAGTCGAAGGCGGCGCCTTCGACGTGCAGGAGGCTCTGCACATGGGATAAGATGATCGGCAGGATCTCCGCCCGTGTACCCGCCGAACGAAGCGCCGCGGATACTTTAGCCACGGCATCGAGCTCGGCCACGCGGTGCCCCAGCGCCTCGAAGAGCCGCACACGCTCGAATGCGGCAGCCAGCTCCCGACCGATCGCCTCGGCAAGATCTACGTCCTCGCTGCTCCAGACTCGACGCGTAGCCGTATGCAGCGACATGCTGCCTACCAATCGATCTCCCACGCGGAGCGGCAAGGCGAGCGAGGCGTGTATCCCATGCCGATTCATCAGCGGTACGAGGGCGGCCTCCGGACGATCGCCAGGCACCGATCCCCAGTCTTCGGTGGGCACGGGTTCCGTCACGGTCAGGCCGGCCGACCGGGCAGCCTGGCTTAACTCGGCGACGACGCCAAGATCCATTCCCGAGGCCATGGAGGGGCCTCCCTCCGTCCAAATTGATCCCATCTCGAGGCCGAGGGCCTCCATCGTCCGTTCGAGGGCATCGCCCAGTAGGGTCCTAGGATCAGATGTGAACGCGGTCGCGGCATGCACGACGGCGTTCAACGCGGAAAGCCGGGCGGCGCGCTGGCGCGTCTCTTCCAGGAGGCGGCTGTGCTCGGCCTCGGCTAGCTTTCGTGCGGTGACATCGTGGCCCACGCCGACGACGAAATCACCCGCCCCCTTCGTGTCGCGCCACTCAATCCATCGGGTCTCGCCTTGCTTGGTCGTGAGAGCCCGTTCGTAGGGCTCCTCGACCACGGGCAGTTCGCCGCGCGCCGCCGCCGCGACGCGCGCCTGCTCCTCCGCCCGGCCGACCGGTTCCTGACGGCCCACCTGCCACCAGCGCTCCCCGAGTACCTCGGCAGGTTCGTATCCGAGGATGGCCTTCACCGAGGGGCTTATGTAGGTGACTAGGCCCTTGCCGTCCGCGACCACGACCAGCGAGGCGACGCGCTGGAGGATGTCATCTGAAAGGCGGAGACGCGCATCGGACTTCTTCCGGTCGGTGATGTCGCGGGCGATCCCCTCCACGGCGACGATGTCACCGGAATCGTCTCGGACCGCCACCACACGGTGCTCGGTCCAGATCAGCGTCCCGTCCTTACGAATCCATCGCAATTCTGTAGGCTTGTCCCCGAGAAGCTCCCCACGATTGAGGGCCTGTAGCAGGGAACGGTCGTCCGGGTATACATAGTGCAGCCCCAGCGAAGGGTCCGCGTAATGTTCATCCGGCGTATATCCGGTTACCAGCGTGATCGCCGGACTCACATAGTCAAAGCCGGCGGGCTTCGTGAGGCGATAGCGGAAGATGATGTCCTGGGCGTTTTCTGCGAGGCGCCGGAAGCGATCTTCGCTCTCGCGCAGGGCCTGGTCGGCCGCGCGCTTTTCTTCCTTCAGATTCCTTTGGTCGAGGGATGCGCGCACCGCCTGGCCGAGCCGCCCCAGGCGGTCTTTGAGAAGGTAGTCATCCGCCCCTTGCCGCATGCTTTCAACCGCCACCTCCTCGCCGATGGCTCCGGAAATAATGATGAAGGGGACGTCGAGCCCTTCGGCCCGGACCATGCGCAAGGCCGCCAACCCGTCGAATTGAGGCAGGCTGTAGTCCGCCAGAATGAGGTCCGGCGGTGGGCGCAGCGCTGCTCGGAAGGCGGCTTCCGTATCCACTCGGACGGCCTCAAATTCGAAGCCGGCCGTGCGGAGCTCGTGTCGGATCAACTCGGCGTCGGCCGGCTGATCCTCGAGCAGGAGAACGCGAAGGGGGCTGGATGACATGCGACGAAGCGGACTAGGACTCCGGCCGAGGCTGATTCAAAAGGAGCCAGTACAGGCCAATGCTCCGTACCGCCTCCGAGAACTGCTCGAAATCCACGGGCTTGACGATGTAGCTGTTCACACCCAACTTGTAGGATTCGACGATGTCCCTCTCCTCCTTCGACGAGGTCATCACCACCACCGGGATCAATCGGGTGCGATCGTTCGATTTGATGCGGCGCAGGACTTCCAGACCGTCAACCTTAGGGAGCTTGAGATCCAGGAGGATGACCTTGGGGAACGCCCCGGCCGCGACCGTGGGCCCATTCAGGAATTCCATCGCCTCTGCGCCATCCCGAGCGACGTGGATTGAGTTCGTCAGGTGCGCTTTCCGCAAGGCATGCAGGGCGAGCTCGACATCGTTCGGATTGTCCTCGACCAGCAAGATCTCGACTTCGCTATCCATTCGCGCCATTGTTGCCTCCCAGGCTGAATGAAAACGTGGCTCCCTCGCCTTCCCGAGCTTCGGCCCACACCTTGCCACCATGGCGTTCTACCACGCGCTTCACGATGGCCAGGCCGACGCCCGTGCCCTCAAAGTCCTCCGCTCGGTGGAGTCGGTGAAACACGCCGAACAGTGTGTCGGCGTACTCCATGGAGAATCCCACACCGTTGTCCCGCACAAAGTAGATGGTCTTCCCGGCCTCGCTCCGTGCCCCGACCTCGATCCTGGCTGCCACTTGGGGACGCGTGAATTTCACGGCATTGGCCAGAAGATTCGTCCAGACCGACCGAAGCATCACCGGATCGCCGCGGCAAGCCGGAAGGTCGGCCACCTCAAACTCGAGGCTGCGGTCGGGGTTCTCCTGGCGAAGATTATCCACGACGTCATCCACGAGCTGGTTCGTGTCGATGTCACGGTCGTGAAGCCCTTGACGCCCCATGCGGAAAAAGTTCAGCAGGTCGTCGATCAGGACACCCATCTGGGCCGCTCCGGTGTTCAGCCGGACGAGGTAGCCCCGGGCCTCGGACGGGATCGCGCCGGCGTGTTCGTCCAACAGAATCCGCGAAAACCCGTGAAGAGTGCGCAGGGGAGATCGGAGGTCATGTGAGACCGTGTACGAGAATGCCTCCATCTCCTCCAGCGACCGCCGCAGCTCCGCCGTCTTCTTCTCCACCTGATCTTCCAATCCAAGGTTGAGACGCCGCACCTCTTCGTGCGCCCTGACCCGCTCCAGATCGATCACGAACAGGCGCCGGCTCTGGACAAGCACCAACACGACGAACGTGGCCACGTTCCCGACCGCATTCAGGGCCAGCCGGAAGGTAACGTCATAGAGACCAGCCTGTTCTCCCATATGGACGATTCCGCCCAGCACGATCGGAACGACCAGGGCGGCGGGGAGAAGACGTCGGGCCATCACGCCACCGGCGGTGGGCCCCGCGATCACATCCGCCAATCCCGCCGGGTCAGTGGCGACCAGCAACGCGCCGGACAACAGGAACATCGTCGCGGCCGTAATCAGCGAACCGCTCGAAAACGGAATCACGGCGATCAACGAGCCCAGGCCGTACAGGTATCCTAGCAAGGAAAGGAGGTTCAAGCACCCCGCCAGGGCAGCGGTGGTCCGGGAGAAACCGCTTGGGAAAGTAAGCAGGGAAAAGCCCAGGAGCGTCAGCCCCACCCCGGTGGACACCGACATGCGAACGCTGAGCTCGGTGGCCACGCTCTGTCCGATGAGCCGAAGAAAAGCTGAATCGATGCCCGGATTCCACGCCAGTCCGTGCTCGGCCAATGTCACACCCGCAAGAAGGATCAGGCTCACAGCCAAGAGACGGGCAGGAATACGCCTGGGCCCCGACGAGGACCGAATCGAGAGACCCAAGGAAGCCGAAGCCAACATGAGACCAATGGCGGTGTTCGGTTTCATGGTGGGTAGGCCGGGTACCAAGCCTTGCAGCGCTTGGATCCTCAGCACCCAGCCGAGAAGGACAAGGCTGGTAACCAAGATGCCGGCCCAGGCCACAACCGCCGGAAACCGCACTATGGAACGCGCCAGGCGGCTGCGAACGAGCAACTCGGTCAACGGCTCCGCCCCAGCGGGTCCGGTTCATGGCGTCACCGCGCCTACTTCACTGCCTAGCATGCGACGAAGTCGGACAGCAGGGCCTCTTCCATTCGCTGACTCTAGGCCCGGAGGAGTTTCAAGGGGTCTGTACTGCGCGGGGACCGGATTGTGAAATATGTCACGAGTGGCTCAAACTCAGCCAAATATTCCCGAAGGTTTGTCGGCATCGGACTCCTCGCCCTTGGGATCGTTCCTGCCCCTAACGCGATCGACCTTCTTGGGTCCCGACGAGGGCATCGCGCCCCCCGTGGCGGTCCCTGCAAGCGGGCGTGGGAGGACCGCAGAGAGCACGACCATCGCCACGCCGCCGAATCCCGCGACACCGGCTTCGAAGAGACCTATTCCGCTCACTTGGGTGCGCAACGAGTCGGCCAGGGCACCCGCCAACTCTACCAAGGCCGCCGGCGCCTCCATCCGGGCCAGCGCCCGCTGAAGGAGTCCCGAGGCTTGGCGGTCGCCGACGACAAGTACGAGCGCAGTTAGAAGGCCGGCCAGGAGCAGGGGAACGCCCCACCACGCGCCCAGGCCCCTCCAGGACCGGACCGCCAGTGCGATGATCAATCCGAGTAGGGCCGCGGGCGCGAGCCAACCCCACGATGTCAACGCCCGTAGAGCTCTCAGCGGGACTTTCATCTGACCCGCTTGCGGATCCGCGGCTGCATCGGTCCCCGGCGCCCCACCGATTCCGTTGGGGGGTAGAGCTTCCAGCTGCTTCCGGAACTCTGAGTCCATGTACGCCATGACGACGGACCGAGTAGGCTGCGGGGGATCACAAATCAGGTAGGGGGTCTCCTCCCCTTCCGCGGGAGCCCTTTCCATTTCCGTCAGCTGGTCGCTCGTACACGCCGGCCAAGATCCCACGAGCAGCCCGATGATCTCGTCCAGGCCTCCGCGGGTCAGCTGCTCGCGCAGGGGTGCCAGATCCAATTGCAGGCGGGGAGCGGGATCCTCGGAGTCAATCCATTCATAAAAGCTGGACACGGCGGATTCGATCCATGACGTCGTCCACTCGGGATTGAGGAGGATGGCGACGATTCGGGCCCGCTCGCTTTCATTCAGATAGGAGAGGAACTCCGCCCCCTGACCCGACTCCTCGCTGGGGGCGCCGCCTTCGCCTCCCTGGAATCCGGCCAGTGCGCCGCCACCTTGCACGAGCATCGCCTCGACGACCAATTGCTGCAAGCGCCCGGAGGCCACCAGGTTCTCGGTGAGGACCGAGGCCATTCGGTCCGCGGAGAAGAGGACCGAACCCAGCGCATGCAGGAGGATGCCGATCGGCATCAGGATCACGAACAAGCTCGCCAGCCCGAGAGCGAGCAGCCGCGCCAGTCGCGCCCCGCAGCCAGTCATGCCGAGCCCTCGCCGTCGTTCAGCGGTACTCGGCCAGGATCGTTTCGAGCGTCTCGGGTGCCGGCCGAAGCATGGCTTGCGGCAAGTGAGCGAGGGGCGTGTCGACGAGGTGGAGCGTTTCCGGAAGCGGGGTCAGGCCGGCGTTGTAATACAGCAATCCGGTCGCCAACTCTGGCTTGGACCGCACCTCTTCGAGTAGATGCACCGCCTGGAGCCGGTCGGTCGGGTCGTAGTCACGGTCGAGCTTCTTCAGGACGAGTGTGGAACCGTCATGCAGGGCGACTTCGATCACCTGTCCCGGCTCATAGTCCACGTGGATCTCTTCCTTGACCGGGACCAGGGTGACATCGTGCAAGGGGATTTCGTGCTCCTTCCCCCACGCGTAGCTCTTGGTCGACTCGTCCCGGTTGTTGAACGTGACGCACGGGCTGATGATGTCCAATACCGCCGTCCCGTTGTGGGCCAGGGCGGCTTTGATCAGTTCCTTCACCTGCCGCGGGTCGCCGGCAAAGGACCGGGCGATGAATCCGCAGTTCGCGGTCAGGGCCACCGCGCAGATGTCCAGGGCCATAAATGGGTTGGCGCCCTGTTTCTTCTGGACTTGTCCGCGGTCGGCCGTGGCCGAAAACTGGCCCTTGGTCAGTCCGTAGACCCCGTTGTTCTCCACAATGTACACGATCGGGACGTTGCGGCGGACCAGGTGGATGAATTGGCCCAGACCAATGTTCGCCGTGTCGCCGTCTCCGCTGACGCCCAGCGCCTTCAGCGTTGGATTGGCGAGGACCGCTCCTGTGGCGACGGACGGCATGCGTCCGTGCAGCGTGTTGAACCCATGCGCTCGGTTCAGGAAGTAGGCCGGGCTCTTGCTGGAGCAGCCGATCCCGGACAATTTGACGATCCGCTCGGGCGGCAGCGACATCTCGAAGGCGGCCGCGATCACTTGGGCCGAGATGGAGTTGTGGCCGCAGCCTTGGCACAAGGTGGTCGCACCGCCGCGGTAATCGGTCTTCTGCAGCCCGATGGCGTTGACGCTTCCCGATCGGGCCGGCGGAGCCTCAAGCGTGGCGTCCATTTGCCTCTCCTTCCTTGGCCATGTACCGATCGACGATCCAGCGGGCGGTGAGCGGCAAGCCGTCGTTGTTGCGGATGGACCGGACTCGCCCGGCCACTTCCGGAACCTCGAGCTGGATCAGCTGCTGCATCTGGCCGTCCGTGTTCATTTCCACCACGTAGGTGCGGTCGTGATGGCGGACGAAGGTCTCGACCTCCTCGGTGAAGGGCACGGCGCGCAGGCGCAGCCAATCGGTCGGCTCTCCATCGTCCGCCAGCCTTTGGCGCGCCTCACGGATGGCGGGTTCCGTCGAGCCGAAGGAAATCAGCCCCACCTTCGCCCCGTCCATCATGTCGAGGATCGGACGTGGCACATAGCGGCGGGCAGTTTCGACCTTCCGCCAGACACGCTCCATGTTCGCCTGCCAATCCGCGGGCGCCTCACTGTAGACCGCGCGCTCGTTGTGTCCCGTGCCGCGGGTCATATAGGCGGCCAGAGGGTGTTCGGTCCCGGGCAGGGTACGTTGGGGGATACCATCTCCGTCGACGTCCCGGTAGCGGGCGAACTCGCGCAGGTTTTGCAGATCCGCCTCGCGCAGCACTTTGCCCCGGTCCATATCCACGTCCGGATAGTCGAAGGGGGGTGACATCCACAAGTTCATTCCGAGATCAAGATCGCTCAGGACGAAGACGGGGGTCTGCAGCCTCTCCGCCAGGTCGAACGCCCGCCAGCCGAATTCGAAGCACTCGGCCACACTTCCCGGCAGTAGGATGACGTGTTTGGTGTCGCCGTGGCCGAGAAAGCGGACGAACAGGAGGTCGCCTTGACTCGTCCGCGTGGGCAGGCCGGTGCTGGGCCCCATGCGCTGGATGTCCCAAATCACCACCGGGACCTCGGCGAAGAAGGCCAGACCGGCGAACTCGGCCATAAGCGAGATCCCCGGTCCCGAGGTCGAGGTCATCGCCCGGGCCCCAGACCAGCCGGCGCCCACCGCCATCCCGATGGCGGCGATCTCGTCTTCGGCCTGAACGACCGCGTACGTCGCCTTCCCCGAGTCCGGGTCCTTCCTCAATTCCGGGAGGTAGGCCTCCAACGCCTCGGCCAAGCTGGAGGCCGGGGTGATCGGGTACCAGGCGGCGAAATTCACGCCGCCATAAATCGCGCCCATGGCGGCGGCCGTGTTGCCATCCATCAAGATCAGGCCCTCCGTCTTTTGATCGCGTCGGACGATGTAGGGATCGTGCTTGTTCAGATTCTCGGCCGCCCAATCGGCCGCGGCCTGGACCATTTTCATATTCGTTTCGACCGGCTTGGCCTTCCCCTGAAAATGCGTCTCGAGCGCGCCACGGATCTCCGTCAAGTCAATTCCCAGGGTCTGACACACCACGCCGACGTACACCATGTTGGCGATGTAGTCCCGCAGCTCCTTGGGCGGAGCCTGTTCCCTGAGCAGCGCTTGGACCGGCATTGGATACGAGATGATGTCGCCGCGTGCGGGCGGATTCGCATAATCGTCAGGGTAGAAACACACGCCTCCGGAGGGAAGGCTGGCCAAATCCTGAGGATACGTAGCGGGGTTCATCGAAACCAGAATCTCCACGCCTTCGCGGCGAGCGACATACCCCTCGGCACTGGTGCGGATCGTGAACCACGTGGGCAGTCCCTGGATGTTGGACGGAAAGAGGTTTTTGCCGCTGACGGGAATGCCCATCCGGAACAGGGCCCGGATGATGGCCGAGTTCGAAGTCTGGCTCCCGGAGCCGTTCACGGTCGCCACGACCATCGAGAAGTCGTTCACGATCGGTTCGATGGCGGGCGCGGGCTCGGGGGCGGGTTGGACTCGGATAGGCTCGGACATGGGCCTTACCTCCCGGCCTTCGTTGGAGTCTTCGAATCGAGCCGCCCGTTGCCGGCCGGCGGCCGCTCTTGGAGAAGTGCGGTGTGCTGCACCAACGCTTCGTGGCCCGTCGCATACTCTCCGTGGACAATCGCTTCGACCATTCGCTCGTGATAGGTCCACACCTCGGTCAGGTATTCATAGTCGGCATACACGTTGAGGCCGACCGCCTCGTAGGCGTCCCAGTAGGCTTCGAGCACGCCGCGCACGAACGGGTTTTCCAGTCTGGAATAGATCGTCAAGTGAAGGTCTCGGTGCTCGGCATGGGGGATTTCGATGGGGGTCCCGCGCAGCTTGGCCCAGGCGCGGGAGATGAGCTCTTGCAAGTGGGCTTTGTCCTCTTGCGTCAGAAGCTGTACCGCCTCTTCCCAGAAAGAGGCCTCCACATGCTGCCGAAGCGAGCCGAAAGTCTCGAAATGTTTTCGATCCCGTGCCAATGCGAAGCGAAGGCTGGCACGGACCGCCGGCGAGAAGGAAAAGGGGAGGGTGCGAATGCCGGTCCGCGGCCGGACCTCAACAAAGCCCATCGCCCGGGCGACCTCGAGCTGCTCTCGCAACTTGCCCGGGGAAATGGCCAATTCCTCGGCCAAGTCCTGGATCGGAGGCAGCCTTCCTCCCGAGCCGTTTGGGAGGGCAGCCAGGTAGTCGAGGACATCCGAACCGAGTTCCACGCTCACATGACTCCCTCTTCGAGATGTGTGGGCTAGAGCCTGACCCCGCCCATTCATTCGATCAATCCTTTCATTCCGATAATACCCCCAAGTGCGGGATGGGTCAACGGGACGCCGGCCTATCCGGAGTACGAACCTACTCAGGCACGTTTCGACCTCCGGGTAGAATCGGGCCCGATGCCTCGCCTTAGAACCCTGGCTCTGAGCCTTGCCCTCCCGCTGGCAGCCCTGATCTTGCCACGCTGGTTCCTCGTGCTCCGCTATGGCGGTAGCATCCATGAGCTCTCCGAGGCACCTGCCCGTCCGACGGCGATCGTCTTTGGGGCAGGGCTGGTCCGATCGGGAGCCCCCAGCCCGGTTCTGGCTGACCGAGTCCAGGCCGCAGCGGACCTGTATCGGATGGGCCTGGTCAGCCGGCTCCTCCTCAGCGGGAGCACGCGCGGGCCGACCTATGACGAACCCGCCGCGATGCGTGAGTTGGCGCTGGGCCTGGGCGTTCCGGACAGCGCGATCGACCTGGATCGTGGTGGGACGCGCACCCTGGAGACCTGTCTTCGCGCGCGGGATCTTTTCGGCGTCCGGGCTGCCACGTTGGTCTCCCAACGCTATCACTTGCCCCGAGCACTCACGCTTTGCGATGCCCTCGGGATCGACGCCGTCGGAGCCGCGGCGGATCTCCGCCCGTACAGTCTTCGCTCGCAGCGGATCTGGGAGTTGCGAGAGATTCCGGCGTGTTTTGTGGCTCTTTGGGAATCCCTTTGGCTGCGCTTCACGACCGGCGCAGGTGGCTCAGCCATGGCCGGAGGCGATCCGTATGGAGCGTGAGACTGCCCTGGCCCTCGTCCGGGAGCACGTCCAGAATGTCAACCTCGTGCACCACATGCTCGCCGTCGAGGCAGCCCTGCACGACTACGCCCCGCGGTTCGGCGGTGACCCGTCCGTCTGGGCCCTGGCGGGCCTGCTTCATGATTTCGACTGGGAGATTCACCCGACGCTCGAGGCGCATCCGCAAGAAGGGGCACCGATCCTCCGCGCCCGCGGCGTCACGGAAGAGGTGATCGAGTGCATCCTGAGCCACGCGGACCACACCGGTATCCCGCGCCGGTCGCCGATGCAGAAGGCCCTGTACGCGTGTGACGAAATCACGGGTTTGATCACGGCGGTGGCCCTCGTCCGGCCCTCTCACTCCCTTGCCGACCTCGAGGTGCGTTCCGTGCGTAAGAAGTGGTCGGACAGCCGGTTCGCGGCCAACGTCGATCGCTCCGATATCGAACACGGGGCGGCCGACTTGGGCGTGGAGCTGTGGACCCATGTGGGGAACGTCATCGAGTCGATGCGGGGCATTGCCGCTGAATTAGGGCTAGCCGGAGGTTGAACTTGCCCAAAGGGACCAGCGCGCGCCGCGAGTACGGAGGCGCGCATCAAGGAGCAAGGGGCGGCGGCCGCGACAGTCGAATCCCTCAATGGCCCTTGGAGCTTGATGGCGGACATGAGCCCGACCCTGTCGAAGGTCCGAATCGCCGCCGCTTGAATCTCGGCGCAGGTCGACCGACGCTCGCCCCCCTCACGAAAGTGAAGCCGCCACCAGCAAACGGGCTTCGGCGGCTGGTATACTCCGAGGGCTCCGGCTCTGGCCGGAGCTTAATTCGATGAGCGACGCCCCCGCCTCACCTGCCACCCAGCGACGCCTGTGCCCGACGTGTGGATCCCGCGTTGGCGAGGCCGCCACGCGCTGCGTCGTCTGTGGCGCGGACTTGCGGCGCGGTTCCGCCGCCCCCGCGGACGCGTCACGCCGTTCCCAGCTCACCCTTTCCATGCCGATGGCGGCCGGACTGCTGGCCGGATTCGTGTTGGTCGGAGCCGGCGCGACGTACGCCGCGGTCCGCTTCACCGGACTCGGCGTCCCTCGCCAACCGACGCCGACCGTAAGCCTGACCCCGACCCAGTCCCTCACCCCGGCTCCCTCCCCCACGGAGACACCGGTGTCCTCCCCCACGCCGCTCCCGCCCATCGAGTACACGATCGTAGCCGGGGACACATGCCTGGGACTCGCTTTGCGATTCGAGATCTCCATCCAATCAATCTTGCGAGAGAATAACCTCGGGGTGGATTGTCTGCTATCGATCGGCCAGAGACTCTTGCTGCCGCAGCCGACTCCCACCGTGACCCCCCTGCCTTCGTCCACCCTGTCTTCGGCGGACGCAACCGAGGCGGCTTGCGAAAAGATCACCTACACCGTCCAAGACCTCGATACCCTCTTCGGGATCGCCACCAACTACAACGTCTCGATGCAAGCGATCCAGAGCTACAACGGATTGACCGGCGAGACCGTCTTCTCCGGGCAAGTCTTGATCATCCCGCTGTGCGCTCGGAACCCAACTCCGGGCCCGACGCCCACCCCGACTCTCCCTCCGCCCTACCCCGCTCCGAACCTGCTCCTGCCGGCAGACGGCGCGGGCTTCGATCTCTCGCAGGACACGATTTCCCTTCAGTGGGCCGCCGTGGGACAACTGCGCGACAACGAGTTCTATCAGGTGACCGTGCTGGATGTGACGGATGGCACGGGGCGGCGGACGGTGGTGGGCGAGGTCAAGGACACGAAGTTCATCGTGCCGGCGTCGTTCCGCCCGTCCTCGACCGCGCCCCACATCATGCGTTGGTGGGTGACCACGGTCCGGCAGACCGGGACCAGCGTGATCGGCCAACCCATCTACCAGTCCGCCGGCGCGATCAGTGTGCGTCGCGATTTCACGTGGTCCGGCGCCGCGCCGGCCTCGACGCCCACCCCCTAGACCTAGAACGCAGACCGCATCGCTGCGCCCGCGCTAAGGATCAAGGAGTTCGGCCTCGATCCTGCCGCGGATCTCGTCCCGTGCCTCCCGAAAACCCTCGAGCCCACGGGATCGCACGGCGGGATCCTGGATGGACCAGTGAAGGGTTCGCTTGGCGCGCGTGAACACGGGACATGCCTCGGACGCTTCGTCGCAGACCGTGACCGCCACGTCGAATGACTGCCCACTCATGTCCGCGATCGCTTTGGATTTGTAACCCGCGAGGTCCAGCCCGACCTCGCGCATGACCTCGATCACTTCCGGCCGGATCGGCATGGGGTCCGTGCCGGCGCTCGCCGCCTCGAAGGCCGCTCCGCCCAAGGAACGAAGCCACCCTTCCGCCATCTGGGATCGGGCACTGTTGTGAATGCAGAGGAAAAGGACCCTCTGCCGAACCGCGAGGTTCATGCCTTCGCGGCCTTGGCGGGAGCGGGCTTCGGCAATCGCTCGGGTGGCAAGATGATGTCGGGCACCCAAACATAGCCATCCGGGTCGACGAGGAAGGCCTCCCTCACGCCGTGCCCTTTGTCCCTGGCCTCGAGCATCACCTCGTGACCCAGACGCCTGGCGGCGGACACGGCCTCATCCGGATCGCGTCCGTGAAGCCGGATTTCCATCCCGGCCCCCCTGCGCTCGGCGTCCTTCAGCGTGTCGCTCAGAGGATGTCCCTCATACGTGTGGTCGGCGTGGAGCATCCACTCCGCATCGGCGGCCCGGAGGACCGCAAAGTCCGGGTCCGAATAGACCAGGGCCGCCCCGAGCACGTGAAGCTGAAACGGGAAGGCGCGTTCGATATCCCGCACAAGGAGGTTCACGGTCAGACCTTTGAGCGTGCGTGAATAATCCGCCGCTCGCATCCAGGGATCGCCGGTGCGCAATTTCACCAATTTGATCCTCCCTTGAACACATCCGCCAAGCGCGCCGGGGCTTTGGGGTAATCCCAGGCCAGCCGCATGCTGCGCTGAGCCCCAATCAGGGCGAAACCGTCTCCGCCGGTGTCGGCGTCGGGGTTGGGAAGGCCGGCCAAGGTACGCGGACCCAGGCCGTGTATCCGTGCTTCTCGGCTGTGTACAACCGGGCGCTCGACGGCTCTTGACAGCCACCCTCATCGGTGACCCTGACGATCGTCCCGTCAATGGCTACGGGCGTAAAGACGATCTGACGATCCCGGCACAGCCAGGCTTCGATCAAATATCCCCGGTAGTCATCGACCGTCATCCATACTTCGCTCCAGCTGATCGTGACCTGGTCCCCCTGCCGGACCGCGGAAGCCCCACGGGGAGGTTGGTACAGATCGGACAGCGGCAGGATGCCGTAATACGGGGGGACGCTGAAGACATCGCCATCGACATCCAACAGGGCCGTGGCAACCCAACACTTGTCGACAAAATACCAAGGATGAATATAGACCCACGTCCCGAGATCGTTTCGCCCAAGGATGGTCACCCGGTCGCCAGGGTAGAGCCCCCATTCGTAGAGATACGCGGCGCCGGGCCCATAGCGGCAATTCGATTGAACGCGCACATGCCCTTCCGGAGGGGGGGCCGTGGGCGTGATCGATGGCGTGTGGGTGACCGTGGGCGAGGACGTGGGCGGTCCGACCGGCGAGCTCGTCGCCGAGGGGGTGGCCGTCGCGGTCTCTGTCTCGCTAGGGATCGGGAGTGGAGTATGGGTGACGGTCGCGGTCGGGGCGATCGCCTGGGTAGCCTCTGGAGCCTTGAACAAGACCGGCACAATCCCCCGAACGTAAATGTCGACCGCCAGCAGGAGGCCGATGGGCACGGTCACGAGGAGCTGCTTGCGCATACCCCAAATCTAAACGCGGGCGTCCGTGTGCGCAATGGACGAATGGTCACGGGCACCGGGTGAACGAGGCCAAGGTCAGGCGGAGGATTTAGGCCCGGAATCCACCAGATCCCGCTTGCGATAAGGCTCATAGTCCGGGATCAAGCGGTCGTAGTCGCTATCCATCAGAGGCGAGGAAATCATGAAGTCAGCCGACGCCCGGTTGCACGCCGTCGGGGTATTCCAAACCACGGCCATGCGGAGCAGCGCCTTGACATCGGGGTCATGCGGCTGCGGCTCAAGTGGATCCCAGAAGAAAATGAGGAAGTCAATCTCGCCTTCTGCGATTTTCGCGCCGATCTGCTGATCTCCCCCCAAAGGACCGCTCTGCAGTTTTTGAATTGGAATGCCTAGGACCTTCTCGAGGACGGCTCCGGTCGTGCCGGTCGCGTACACCCGATGGTGGGCGAGCAGATCCCGGTTGAACTTGGCCCACTCCACCAGATCTCGCTTCATATGGTCGTGGGCCACCAAGGCGATGTTCTTGTCCCTGCCCATGGGAATCTTCTTATGGGGCATGCTGACCTCCTGGGTCCCCTTCTCCGCCCGATCGAAGGGCGCCCGGACTTCCCTCACACGGATTCTGGCGGCCCGAGGCGAAGAAAAGCGATGCCACGGGCGTCGAGGTGCATTCCGGCCGGTGTGCGCACAATGCGCAATAAGACCTCCTGGCAACCTGGGCAGCGCAGGATGACCCCTGGCGCATGGGTGTAGGCGTGAGTTTCTCCGAGCTGGCTGACCTTCCCGCAGTTGTGACATTCGGCCGGAGCGACTGTCATTTCCGAGCCAAACACCTCGTGCAGAAGGCCAGCGACCGCGTTCCCGTCCAAGGTCAGCTCTTGGGATGGGTCGCTCTGCATGTCCTCTTCCATCCGCCTGCCTTTCATGCTTTGCCCCCGGTGGGTCCGAAACGCTCCGTCCGGATCCGATCCGCCGCGACACCGATCTCCACGAGCAACGAGGCCGCCGACTCAACCAGGAGCGTGGGCCCACAAAGAAAGACCCAGGGACGCGCGCCGAGCGGCTGTGCCACTTCCTGGAGCATCTCCGCGTCGATCCTGCGAGCGTAGCCGGTCCATCGGGGCGGCTGCGATCGGGTGAACGTATAGTCCACGCCGAAGCCGGATTGCTCGCCGGCGCGGAGATCCAGCTCCTCGCGATAGATCACATCCTCCGGCGCGCGGGAGCTGTACAACAGGCGTGTCGGAATGTGCGCGGCAGTCGAAGCACGGTGGCGAACCATGGCCATGAGCGGCACCACCCCGGAACCACCCGCGATCAGCAGGAGCGGTCCTCCCATCGGCTGCTCCCAAACAAAGTAACCCCCAATAGGACCTCGCACTTCGACCTGGTCTCCGGGGACCACGACGTCGTGAAGATAGGATGACACCTCCCCATCCTCGATCCGCTCGACGGTGAGGTCGACTTCCCCGATCCGTTCGGGCTCCGAAGCGATGGAGTAACTGCGCTGCGCCTGATACCCATCGGCGGCCGTCAACCGGATGTCGTAGTGCTGTCCCGAGCGATGCGCTTTCCAATTCGGCAGCCGGAGTGTGAAAGATTTCACTTTTGCGGTCTCGGGGCGAATCGAGGAGACGGTCGCGATCTGCCACTCTAGGGCAAGGCTCATGGCGCCACACGTGGGCGGCTCCCTGGCGCGCGGATCCCGCGAGGGCTAGTCTCCGGCATACCGTTCTTCCCGCCACGGGTCCCCGTGGTTGTGGTATCCGGCCGACTCCCAGAATCCGGACTTGTCTTTTTCCATCAAGCGAAGCCCTCGGATCCATTTCGCGCTCTTCCAGAAATACAGGGCCGGGACCACCAATCGTGCCGGACCGCCGTGCTCGGGTGGAAGGGGGTCGCCCTCGTATTCCGTCGCGACAAAGGACTGGCCCGAGCGCACATCCGCGATCGGAAGGTTGGTGGTGTAGCCGCCGTCGCTAAACGCCGTGAGGTAGGAAGTCCTCGGATCGAGCTCCGCCCCATCGAAGAGCGTCTCAAGGCTCACGCCTCTCCAGTGGGTGTTCAGTTTGGTCCATTTCGTGACGCAGTGGATGTCGACCTCGAACTCCTGGCTGGGCAGAGTGCCAAACTCCTCCCAGGTCCACTGCACGGGCTTGCCGAGCAACCCTTCCAAACGGAAGGTCCACTTCTCGAGGCGTACACGCGGTGTCGGGCCGGCAGAAAGGACGGGGAAGTCCTGCACCATGTGTTGTCCGGGGGGAATCCTGTCCGCCTGGGCTGAGGGTCGGCGCCGGCCCACAAAACCGCGAGAGATGAATGGACCGGTCATGGGAGCGGTCTAGACTCCCAACGCTTCGATGAGCTCGCGGACACGACCGGCGGACGCATCCAGGGCCGCCCGCTCTTCCGAGTTCAGATCGTATTCGAGGATCGCCTCCATACCGCCTCGGCCGAGCTGGACCGGAACGCCGAAGAAGATCCCGGACAAGCCGTACTCGCCCTCGAGGTAGGCAGCCGCCGGGACCACGAGGTGCCGATCAAGCAGGATGGCCTCGACCATTTGGGCCAGGGCCGCCGCCGGCGCGTAGAACGCGCTTCCGGTCTTCAGCAGGCCGACGATCTCTCCCCCGCCCTTGCGGGTGCGGTCGACAATCGCCTGCAACCGGTCTGCGGGGATGCGATCGACCAGGGGCATCCCCGCCACATTGGAGTGGCGGGTGAGGGGCACCATGTCGTCTCCGTGACCGCCCAGTACATAGCAGTGGATATTCTGGACGCTCACACCGGTCTCCTGAGCCACAAACGCGCGCATGCGTGCCGAGTCCAGGATCCCGGCCTGCCCGATGACCCTTGCGCGAGGAAGATGGCCCACCTTCATCGCAAGATAGGCCATCGCGTCCAGCGGGTTGGTCAGGACGATGTAAATCGCTTCCGGGGATCCCGGCAGGGTGCCTTCGACCGCGGCGCGGACGATCCGGGAGTTCGCTTGCAAGAGTTCATCGCGGCTCATCCCGGGTTTCCGCGGCAGGCCGGCGGTGAGAACGATCAGATCCGATCCTGCGGTCGCGCCATAGTCATTGCTCCCCGTGACCTGGACATCGGATCCAACGATCGGCAGGGCCTCCAAGAGGTCGAGCGCCTTGCCCTGCGGCAGTCCTTCGACGATGTCCACGAGGACCAGATCTGCAAGCTCACGCTCGGCGAGCCAATGGGCCGTGGTCGCGCCGGTCTGGCCGGCGCCGATGATGGTCACCTTAGGCATAAACTAACTCTCCTGGCTCACGAAGTCCTTCGCGGCGCACGCGCGTCCCTCGACGGCGCAGTTTAAACCGGTCCTCGCGCACGGACGCCTCACTCCAGAAACACGGCCTCAGCCGTTTGCGCAGCTCCCACACGCCCCCACCCTGGCATGGACCCGCGATGGACCTCGACCCCGCCCCCATCGATCACGACGCCGATCGGCCAGGCGGGGACATCGCCGATCGCGGCCCCTGCGACAAACTCGCTTGCGCGCTCGGGCGGCAGGCACAAGATCAGGCCGCCCGATGTCTGGGCATCGAAGAGGAGGCGCTGCGCCAGCTCGGGGAGGTCGGCATCGAATCGGACTCGGGGCGCGTAGTAGGTGGCGTTGTCTCGGCTGCCACCGGGGAATTGGCCCATCCGGGCATACTTCTGCGCGCCGCGATAGAACGGCACCGCGCCCGCGAACATCCGAACTGCCACTCGGGAGGCAGCCGCGATTTCGGAGGCATGACCGAGCAGGCTGTACCCGGTTACGTCGGTCGCGGCGCGGACGCCAAAGCGACTGGCCATAGCCGCGGCCGGTCCGTTCAGCGCCTTCATCCAGGAGACGACCTGCTCGACATCCTCGGCTTCCGCTTTCCCGTTTTTCAAGGCCGTGGTGGTGACCCCCGTCCCGAGAGGCTTTGTGAGGAACAGGATATCCCCGGCCTGCGCGGCGCCCTTGGTCATGAGCCGATCCTCTTCCGCCATCCCCAACGCGACCAGCCCATACTTGGGCTCTCGATCCTTGACCGTATGACCCCCGGCGATGATGGCGCCCGCCTCGCGCGCCTTGAGCGCGCCGCCGCGCAGGATCTCGCGCACGACCTCCGGCGGGAGGTCCTCCGGGAGCGCGGCGATGTTCAGGGCCAGGAAGGGGATGGCACCCATCGCGAACAGATCTGAAAGTGCATTGGCGGCCGCGATCGAACCGTAATCAAATGGATCGTCGACGACCGGCGTGAAGAAATCGGTCGTCACCACCAGCAGGCGCGAGTCGTCCAGACGCCACACCGCAGCGTCGTCCGGGGAGTCCAGCCCGACGAGGAGATCCGGCGTTCCACCGGCCGGGAAGAGTTCCTGGACTGGGCGCAGGACCTCCTCCAACGAAGCTGCACTCAGCTTCGAAGCGCAACCGGCGCACGACGACAGGCTCGTCATGCGTACCCGCTCGCCCGTTGTCGCCCGGAGGGTACGCTTGGTTTCGAAACTCATAGGGGCTCCTGAAATGCGATTCTAGCACCATGGCGTGGAGTCAAAGACGAGATAGACGATTCAAAATGGAAGGCGACTCGCGGACGCCCGCGGAGGCACACGATCGGGCTATGCGCGTTCCCGAAGTACGGAGCGCAGAAGAAACAGAATTACAAACGAGAGCACCAACAGCAGGACCCCCAGGGCGGTGGCGACATCCAGATCCCGTTCCAGGCCGAGGTAAACGGCCAGCGGCATGGTTTGGGTCCGTCCAGGGAAATTGCCGGCGAAGACGATGGTGGCGCCGAATTCCCCCATGGCCCTCGCCCAACACAGCGCCGCACCTCCTGCGAAGGCTTTCCAGGACAGGGGCAGCGAGATGTGCCAGAAGACCTGCCGGCCGGAGGCCCCGTCCAAGGAGGCGGCCAATTCCAGTTCAGGATCGACCGCCGCCAGCCCGATCGCCGCGGTTCGAAGGAAGTAGGGGATGGCCACGAACGATTGAGCCATCACGACCGCGATCGGTGTGAACGCGATCTCGATCCCCCAACTCGAAAGCGCTCCTCCGAGAAAACCTCGTCTGCCAAACGCGAAGAGAAGCCCGAGCCCCGCCACAGCCGGCGGCAAGACCGTCGGGAGATCCACCAGCAGGTCGATCCACCGCCACACGCCAGACTTGTTGTGGGCCAGCGCATAGCTGAGCGGGGTCCCCGCAACGATCGCGGCGGTCAATGTGGCAAACGTAGTCCCCAGGCTCAGAAGGACCGCTTTGTGAAGGGTGTCGTCGGCCAGCGCCCGCGTCAGGGCGCCCGAATCCAACCGCGCAATCAACCCCGCTTCCGGGAGGAGCAGAAAGACGATCAGGGGCGCGGCGAGCAGGCCGAGGACCCAGCGGGAGCGCAGCGATCTTCCCTTGGGGGAGATGCCCGGCTTCGAACCTAGGGAGTCACGCATCCGTTGGAGGCAGGAAACCGTACTCGACCAGCACGGCCTGCCCCTCCTCGCCCAGGATCCATTGTACGAACGCATCCGCTCCCGACGGGTTGAATGCTTGACGGAGGCGCGCTATCACATAGACGATGGGTGGCGAATACTCTGGTGGAGCATCCAGGTAGGCAAGCCCGGCCGCGACCCCGGAAATCGCGTCGGTCCGGTAGACCACTCCCGCATCCACCTCCCCACTCACGACCTTCGTGCCCACGCCGCCCACATTCTGCTCCAGGGAAACCGCATTGGACCAGACGCCTTGTGCAAACTCCGCGCCTAACCCGTTTCCCTCGGCGTACGCGTTTAGGAACTCCGCTGTGTAGTTGCCGATGGGGACGGACGGGTCCGCTAGGGCCAGCTTGAGGCCAGGTCGGGCCAGATCCACAATCGTCTGAATCCCCGCTGGGTTTCCCTCCGCCAAGACCACCACCAGTTGATTCGAGGCCAACCTGCGGACCCGGTCCGATTGGACCAGTTCGCTGTCCACCGCCGCCCGCATTTGCACCTCATCCGCTAAGGCGAAGACATCCGCCTGCGCGCCTTCCTCAAGGTGAGCCCGAAGCTGCTGCGAACCCGCGAATTGGAATTCGAGATCCAGCGACGGGAAGACCTCACGGAAGGCGGCCTCTCCGGCTTCAAATGGCGCCGTCAAGGAAGTGGCGGCAAACACCATCACCCTCCCGTCCGCCGCCGGTATCGAAGACCCGCAGGCGGCGATTCCGGTGCAGACCGCAAGGGTTTGGAGGACTCGACCAGGGGGAAGGAACGACCCGAGACCATCCACCAGGGCTCGAGATCCGGCACGCTTGGGTCGATGAGCCTGAAACATGCGAGATCGCTAAGGTTGGCTGGGGTAGACCATCGCGAAGTCTAAGTAGGGCCTCAACAATTAGCAACCCGAGCCGTGGGCCGGGACGGGAAACAAAACCGCCGGGGTATGGCCCGGCGGAGCCTGCGCGAGTCACTCCGAACTTCACTTCTCAGGCAAGAAACCATAGCCGATGGTCACTCCGAACGCCGCTCCAATCAGGGTCATCCCGCCCACCATTTCCAGATAGTGGTCCGTGACGGCCCCCAGCAGGACCCCGACGAACGCCCCGACGACAGCGAACGTAACGCTATGGCGGGCCAGCGTCTTCAAGCCTGCGAGCATGGCGTACCTCCGAGAAGAGCTTGGATTCTAGGCGGCCCCCAGGTCAACGTCAAGTGCCCGAGTCATCAGCCATCAGCCGTCAGTCTCCAGACGAGATGAACTCCCTCCTAGGATCCGAGGCTCGGGCCTGGGGCCTGAGGACTGAGGACTGAAGACGGAGGGCTATCTCATCCTGTCGGCACGGCTTCGAGCAGGGGTGGCAGCTCGACCAGGGCCCGAGCCAGCCGAGTTCCGTGCCAAGTCACAAGGCTCCCGTCAATCAGATGCACCCGGTCGTGAATCACGGCCGAGGTGGTGCTGAACTCCTGCCGGATCTGCTGCCGGTCCGCCTCGTCAAACGCGAAGGGCTCATTCGGAAGCAGAATGACTTCCGGATCTGCCTCGCGTATCTCGGAGGCGGGTAGGCGCGGATAGCGCACGTCCCGATCGAGCGCACCCTTCGCGGGAATCTCCCCCAGATCCGCCCCGAGAGGGTAGCGCCTCGACCGGGATCCAAATACATTCATCCCGCCGCAAACACGCAGGACGTCGTGCGCATACGTCTCGCTATTGAATGTCATCCACCAGGTGTCTTCGCCTTGCTTCTCCCCTTTCCAGATCGGGCAGAAAACCCGGGCAGCCGGCCTCATCGCGGAAGCGCGCGCCGTCCACTCCAGCGTGACCTCCATCGTCTTGACCCTTGGTGCCGCGGTTTGCAAGTGAAAGAGACGGACCAGAGTCCACAATACGGACAGCGAGTTTTCCACCGAGCGCGGGAACGTCACCCAAACCTTGACGCCCGCCGCCTCCAGGGTCTCGACGGTCTCGACGGTGTTCTCTTCTTGATTGGCCATGACCAATTCCGGTTCGAGCTTGAGGATGTCCTCCACTCGAGGCGATTTCGTACCGCCGACGCGCGCAACCGGACCGGCCGTAGTCGGCGGCAGGCAGTAATCGGTGATTCCTGCCAGGACATCCCCGGCTCCCAAGTCATACAGGCTCCCCGTCATCGAGGGCACGAGGCTCACGACTCGCTCCGGGGGCCGGGTGAACGTGAGAATCGGTGAGTGACCATTGCCGGGTTTCATTTCACGCCCACCCTTTCCCCAAGGTCACGCGGGGTGGTGCCTCGCCCCAGGCCTCCACCTGCCCACCCGGACCCAATGCCAGGATGGCCGAAGTGGGGAGCCCCAGGGCGTACACCTTCTCGTGATCGTCGAGCAACCGCCTGACCCTTTCGTCGTTGACCGGGTCGATTGGGCCCGGGATCACGGCGGCACCGGGAAGCCACCCTAAACCCGGACTCGCCTCTCCGCTGACGGAAGGGAACACCCATGACCCAAAGCACTCACTTGCCTCGGGCGCCGCCAGAACGACCCCACCCTCCGTCAAGGTATCCAACAAGCTCCCATCCAGATTCTTGCTTTCGATCGCCGCGAGCCAGCTCCCTGAATCCCCACCGAGCAGCGCAAGGAGCCCACTTCCCAGGTCCGGCCCCGGGGCAATCGTCTTCACCGCCTCCACCCGGACGTTCGAGTCAAGTAGGACATCGACATCTTCGAGGAACTGGTCCTGATCCCGGGTGGAGGCTCCCGAAACAAGAATCCGGCATGGCTGTGACAGGTCGGTGTACCTAAGCAGGTGTTCCGCCAGGTGCGGATAGGGGCGCCCCAGCTGGGGCGCCCCTCCTGCCAGGACCAGCCAGCCCTCACCCCGAATACGCCGGAAGACCTCTTGGGGAGTGGTCATGCACTCCTGTCGCGGAGCAGGATCAGGTCAGGGAGACCCGCGCGAATTGTTCGATGTATCTGGGCAACTCGGGCGGGCTTTGAGGATCGCGCATCCACTCCTGCATTCGTTCGTTCAGTTTTTCCGGCTCTCGGATCTGGGACTTGTGTTCAAGCAGCGCGGCGATCTTCTTGGGGAGGAATTCGGTGACGTCGATCGTGAGGTTCGAATCCTTCGCGAGTGCGACGTAAACCTCGTTGACCTTGTGAGGCGCCAGACCTTCCTCGTACAGAAGTTCGGGAAAGTACATCCCCGAGCCCGAGGCCGGGTAGATCGCATCCAGCGTGGCCTGGCCCGCGGCGCGGTGATCGGGATGGTTAAGGCTGTGGTCGGAGAAGACTTCAATCCCGGAGGTGACAACCCGGTCGGGTTTCACCTTCCGGATCACGCGAACGATATCCTTCCGCAGGTCCAGATCCGGTTGCAAGGTCCCATCCGGGCGGCGAAGGAACAAGACCTCGCTCACTCCCAGGATGGCCGCCGCGTTGCGCTGTTCGACTTCCCGCGTCCGGGCAAGCGCATCCGGATCCGTGGCCGGTTCGTCCGATCCCTTATCCCCACTCGTCAGCAGGCAATAGGTGACGTGGGCACCGCCGGATGTCCATCGCGCGACGGAACCACCACAGAAGAACTCAGGATCGTCCGGGTGCGCCAGCACGACCAGGATCTTCTCCGGGGATGGATCCGTCATTCCCCCTGCCGCGGAGCCTTCCCGCAGTCGCATCCGCCGTTCTCATGTCGATCGCAGGGTCCCTGGGCCTTGGTCTGCAGGGCCTTGAGCTCATCGAAGGGCTGGAGTTCGTGCTTGAGGAATTCCGCCCGTTTGCCCTCGCCCAATTCGACGAGGACCGCTTGCTTCAGCGGAAAGACCTCCAACACCTTGCCTTCCCCCATCGGAGTCACGACGCGCTTGTTCTTCTTGGGCAGGGTCTTGCGGGCCTCTACATACTGCTCGTATTCGTACACCAGGCAACAGCGGAGCCGGCCGCACATACCCGTGATCTCCTGTGGATTGAGGGAGATCCCCTGGGCCTTGGCCATCTTGATCGAGATCGGGCTGAATTCGCTGAGGAACATGGAACAACATCGCTCCTCCAACCCGCAGGCCCCCATCCCCCCGAGGATCTTGGCCACATCCCGCGGGCCGATTTGACGCGCGTCCACCCTCGAGGCGGGATACATCGCCTGCATCGCCTTGCGGAGCTCCCCCAGGTCCACCTTTTCGTCGCCGTCCGTGCTGTACAAGAATACGAGCCGCGATCCATCGTAGGCATACTCGGCACGGACGATCTTCACTACGCCCTTGAGGCCGATCTCCGCCGCCTTGGCGCGGCACTCGATCATCGCCTCAAGCTCGCGGCGCTGCCACATCCTCGCTTCGACGATCTCGGTCGGTGTCGCCGCCCGTTCGATGGGCTTCGACCCCTCCTCCGATCGCACACCGGGGTCGTCCGGGAAGTGAGTGACCCGCCCCATTTCGCGGCCGCGGTTCGTGGAAACGATGACGTAGTCGCCGACGTTGACATCCGGCAGCGCGCCCATCGAGAAAAAGTAGACCTTGGCGCCTTCCTGAAAACGAACGCCGGCAAACCGGTGGGTACGAACGCGATCGGTCATGTTCAATCCTGTGAGGTGTCCAGCGCAACCCGCGCCGGCTCAGACGCTAAGAATAGTGCATGCCCTCGGCCGCGCCACCCGGTCGGGGTCAATCGTTCATCTCAATCTGGACGTCCCCCCCACCTGGAGACCTCACGGCGCGCTCGGCGACGGCGCGGGCGATACCCGAAAGGGCGCGTGCAGCGGCCGAATCCGGATGCGAGACGACCACCGGGATCCCCCCATCGCCGGCCGCCCGTACATCCGGGTCGAGGGGGATACCGCCCAGATAGTCGACCTCCGCCTCGCGCGCAAGCGACTCACCGCCTCCCTGGCCGAAGACATCCAAACGATTCCCATCCGGGAGTGTGAGATAGCTCATGTTCTCGACCACGCCCAACACGGGGACCTCCATCGTCCGGAACATCTGCAAGGCTCGCCGAGCATCTTCCACAGAGACCTTCTGAGGCAGGGTGACGATGACGCCGCCGGCGAGGGCCACGGATTGCGCCAGGCTGAGCTGGGCATCCCCCGTCCCCGGAGGCAGATCGACGATCAGAAAGTCCAACTCACCCCACTCGACCTCGCCCACGAACTGGCGAATGGCCTTGTGAAGCATCGGCCCGCGCCAAATAAGCGCCCGTTCGGGAGGGACCAGGAATCCGATGGACATGACCTTGACGCCGTAGGCCTCTCCGGGCCGGAGGACTTCGCCCACCGGGGGTGGCAAACGCGCGATTCCCATCATGGTGGGAATGTTGGGGCCATAGATGTCTGCGTCCAGCAGCCCGACCCGCGACCCGGCCTGGGCGAGGGCGACGGCGATATTGACCGCCACGGTCGATTTCCCAACGCCGCCTTTGCCCGAGCCAATGGCGATGGCTGCGCCAAGACGTTGGCCCGGAGGTGGTGCACCGTCGCCGGCGGTAAATTCGATTGCGGTGACGCCCTGCAGGGAACGAAGGGCATTGCGTGCGTGGGATTCCAGGGAAGGGCGAATGGCGCGGGCGGGGCCCGTTAGGTTCAGATCCAGGCGAACCCGACCTCCGTCGATCGCGATCGAGCTCACCAGCCCAAGCGTGACCGGGTCTTGCGGGAGGCCAGGGATGCGCAGATTGCGTAAAGCGGCTTGGACCGCCTCCGAGGAAAGCGGCGGGGCGTCAGGGGACATGCCGCGGCTCCACGGGCTCGCTCTCGCCTAACCCGCCGCCGCAGCTTCGGACTGATCGAGATACACCGATACGTCTTCGAGGGCGCGCTGAAAGAGAGCGAGGAGCTCCGAGTCATCGCCTCGATAGCGCCGGATCACGGTGGAAGCGCATGCCGTACAGCCGCGCATCCCCCGGTACGAATCGGTGTGGCAGGTCAGGCATCCACTCAAGCGAATCAACAGCAGACTGAACGCGAGCTGATCGGGCGATCCGTCCACGGCGTGGCACGCGCGATCCACCACGTCCTGCCAGCCCTTGCCGCGCAGGTCACCCAGCCCCGGCGCGACGCGCATCGGGAACAGGATCTCCGTGTCACTCTGGTACGTCCAGCCTCCGGTCGGCCGCATAGGGCGAGCCCGCTACGCCTGGGCCTCGGCGGCTTTGGCCGCTCCGGACTCGCTGGAGCGAGCCGCCTTGGCGGCTTCCTTCGCGGCGCTCGCGGCCTCTTCGCGCTCGTAATTCCGAGGACGAATCGAGGCGTAATACGAAACAGGTTTCGAAAGCTTTTCCTTGTTGAAGATATGCTCGCTGAAGCGATCGAATGTGGCCAGCTCGAAATCATGGTCCATCTTGATCGCATCGAACGGGCAGTATTCCGCACACAATCCGCAGTTCATGCAAATGTCTACGTCGATGTAGAACTCGACCGGCTCTGGCACCGGCCGACCCGTGACTGGATCGTTGGAGCGCTGGATCCAGATGCACTGGGGAGGGCAGACCTTGGCGCAAATTCCGCACGAGGTGCACCGGTCGATCTTGGCCCCGCCCTCGCCTTCCTCATATAGGAGGAATGGGATGAAGCGGAACTCCTCCGGAATCGGGAGTCGCTCCTCGGGATACTGCACCGTAAAGACTCCACGGGCCTTGGCACTCTGCCGGACCGCCAACGCCTTGGGGTTGTAATAGCGTTTTCCAAACCAGCGCAGGTCGTCCAGGTAGGTCCCCACAAAGTGCTTGAGGGTCACGGCCAGGCCCCGGAGCAATCCGATTCCGTACATGGTCCTCCCTGGTCCGGACCCTAGCGGTCCGTCTCGCCGAGAACGATGTCGATCGACCCCAGAATCGCGACCACATCCGCCACCTTGTGGCCGCGGCACATTTCCGCCATCGCGGTCAAGTTGATGAAGGAAGGAGCGCGAATGTGGTAGCGCCAGGGGTTTGGCTTGCCGTTCGAAACGAGATAGAAGCCCAACTCGCCTTTTGGATTCTCGACCCGCCCGTACGCCTCGCCCGCAGGGACCCGGACTTGATACTGTGCTTTGCCAGTCTGGATCTCCCCTTCCGGAATGTCGCGGACCACTTGCTGGAGAATACGCAGGCTTTGCCGGAGCTCCTCCACGCGGACGAGGTAGCGGTCGTACACGTCGCCATTGGGTCGCGTCACGACGTCAAAATCCAGTCGGTCGTAGATCGAGTACGGGTCGGCCCTGCGCAGGTCATAAGGGACCCCGGATGCCCGCAAGACGGGTCCGGCGGCCGAAAAAGCTACGGCCTTGTCCGGTGGCAGGACACCGACACCTACGCAGCGGGCGCGCACGATGTCGTTCCCGGTCAGGTAGCGGTCCATTTCATCAATACTGCGCGGCAGCCGCTCGAGGACAAGTTCCTTCACGCGTTCGAGGGCTCCGGGGGGCAGATCTCGCGCGACGCCGCCGAAGCGGAAGTAGTTGCACATCATGCGCGAACCGGCTGTGGCCTCGAATACATCGAGGATCAGCTCGCGCTCGTTGATCGCGTACAGGGCCGGGGTGAAGTAAGCGCCCAGGTCGTTCAGCAGGAATCCGATCGACCAGAGGTGGCTCACGATCCGGGTGAGTTCCGCCATCATGACCCGGATGTACTCCGCCCTTTCCGGGGGCCGGATCCCCATGAGCTTTTCGACGGCCACGGCGTAGCCGAAGTTGTTGTGCATGGAGCAGATGTAGTCCAGGCGATCCGTGTAAGGCATGTTCATCAAGAAGGTGTTGCGCTCACCGATCTTCTCGTGATTGCGATGCAGGTATCCCATGACGGGCTGCAAGTCGACAATGGTCTCCCCCTCCAGCGTGATGACCATCCGGAACACGCCGTGCGTGGAGGGGTGCTGGGGCCCGAGGTTGACCACCATCTGGTCGGTCCGAAGGGTTTGTCCCATCTCTTCTGGGGAAGCGGGGAGCTCGCCAAGTCCGGCGTACAGGCCCGCGTCCCCCGCCGGAGCCCACCCCTCGGGGGTGAAGTCCGGTGGATACTGGACGTTCTTGAAGAACGGGGTCTTGTCCTCGATCCGGTAGACGTGTCCTTCCGGCCAACGGTTCTTATAGGGCTTGGCTTCCTCTTCGAAAAAGGGCTCGCGGTAGTCCTTGCGCAGTGGGTGTCCCTCGAAACCTTCCCACATCAAGATCCGGCGCAGGTTGGGATGGCCCGCGAATCGGATCCCGAGCAGGTCCCATGCTTCGCGCTCCTGAAAGTCGGCGCCGGGGAAGACGGAGACCAGGGATGGCACAACAGCTGAGTCCCGTGGGACCTGGGTCTTGAAGACCAGTGGCGCGCCCCCGGTCATCGAGCAGGCGTGATAGACCACCTCCATCTTAGAGTCGGGGAGGTAGTCGACGCCGGTCAGAGATGTTAGATAGGAGTACCCGAGGTCATCCCGAAGGTGGAGGGCGAGTTCTCGCAGGTGGCCCGCGTCGACCACATACCCGGAAAACCCGGCCCGCACGTCCCTGCGAACCACGCCGGGGAAGCGTTCTTCAAGCGTGTCGACGACGGCCGGGGCGGCGGTCTCGGTCATGTCGCAGGGGTGATCCCGGTCGGAGCCGCAGCCTGGACGATCGGCGCAGCGGCGGCCGCCGCCCGAAGGGACTCGATCTTCGGCAGGTCCCGAGGGTCAATCAGGTCGGGCCCGAGCACGGGCATGGGCACCATTTCCGATACCTTCGGGTCGTACCAACGGACTGACCCGATAGATTGTGAATCGATCTTCTCTTGAAGCTTCATGAGCCCATTCAGGAGGGCCTGCGGGGTAGGCGGGCAGCCCGGGACATAGACGTCCACGGGGATGAATTTGTCCACCCCATCGACCACGTTGTAGCCTTCCTTGAAGGGCCCACCCCCCGAGGCGCAGGCGCCCATCGAAAGGACATACTTGGGCTCCGGCATCTGGTTGTAGAGGCGGACGATCTGCGGGATCATTTTCTTGGTCACGGTCCCCGACACGATCATCAGGTCGCACTGGCGGGGACTTGGCCGGACGACCTCCATCCCAAAGCGGGCCTGGTCGTACCGGCTCGCCGCCGTGGCGATCATTTCGATCGCGCAGCAGGCCAGGCCAAACATCATCGGCCAGACCGAGGAGCGTCGGCCCCAGTTGTAGAGCTTGTCCAGGGTGGTAACCGCGACCTGGCCTCGCAGCTCCTCGGGGATGGCGAGGGAGGAGTCTGTCAGCTCGTCGGGCATAGGTTGGGTGGCCTCCAGGGAGGAATGCCCCGTTTGTGAAAAACGGAACGGCCTGGGGTGGATTATACCCCGCCGCCGGAAATGGGGTCAAGAACCGCCCGATTCCACCCCCCGTGGAGGCCGCCAGGGGCAGATTTGACACCCCCGGCGATCCCTGATAAACTCGATCCACCTAGAACGGACGGTCCATACGCACAGGGAACCGATATGACTGCCATGGATCTGACGCTCGTAGAAGAAACACAGGTTGAGGAACAGCAGGTTCACGTGACGCCGGCCGCCTTGGGCCGCGTCCGGAAGCTGATCGAGGAACGGAACCTGGTCGGGCACGCCCTGCGCGTTTTCGTCTCCGGGGGCGGATGCTCCGGCATGCAGTATGGGATGGCCCTGGAAGGCAAACCCCAGGAGACCGACCGGCAATTCACCTTCGATGGGGTCCAGGTCGTGATCGACCCCCTATCCCTGCAATACCTGAACGGGATCAAGATTGACTACGTCGAAGACCTCATGGGCGGCGGGTTCCGCATCGAGAACCCGCAAGCGGTGGCATCCTGCGGCTGCGGCCACTCCTTCCGGACCGCCGGCGCGGCCGCCGGGACCGAGGCGGGTGCAGACAGCTGCGGCTGCCACTAAGGTCGATCACGGCGAGGTGATTCAAATGCAGGTCGCGACGCGACCTGCATTTTGTTCCCATCGATGGAACCCTTTGCGAAAGTCTTCACCCTGGAAGAGGCCGAGACGCTACTCGATACGCTCCGCCCGGTCGTGGAGCGGATGGTCGAGGCACGCGATCGGATCCTAAGTCTGCGCCCCTCCCTCGAACCCCTGATGGAGAAAGCGGGAGGCAACGGCGGAAGCCGAAAGGCGTCCGAGATCCTCGGGGCCCTCGAGGAGATTCGCCGGGCCATCGAGACCATCCAGGCTCATGGAGTCCAGGTGAAGGACGTCAACACGGGATTGATCGATTTCCCGTCGCCGCGCGAGGGCCGACTTGTTTTCTTGTGCTGGCGGAATGGTGAGGATCACATCCAGTTCTGGCACGAACTGGACGCGGGGGTCTCAGGCCGACAACCGCTTTGAGGCCTCAGCGACCCCGTAAGACCGAAATCACGCCCCCGAACACCCCCACGACCAACAACCCAAGCGTGGCCACAATCGGCGGAAACCCGCCTCCCGTAGTCTCCTGATTCGGGGGCAGGGTTGGAGCCACGTGGGGCGGAGCGGGAGTGAAAGTCGGCAGACGGGTCGCCCCGACACCCAGGTTCACGAACTGGGCCGCCAGAGTTGGATCGATGGTCGGGGTAACGCGGGGTGTGGACGTAGGCGGCGGCTCCACGATTGGCAGGTAAGCGCCGTCGGGCTGAATGGCGACGAACGCCGCATACACCCAGGCCACGTTTCCTGGCACTCCCGCATACACAATCTGAACCCAGTCTCCACCCGGGGAGCGGCCGATGGCCGGCGCAACGGAACCGGCGATTAGGACGCCCACCTGTTCGTAGTCGGTGCCCGGCCCGACGCGGACGTTGACCTCGTCCGGGACGACGATGGTCGGTCCCTGTGGAGTCCCGGTGACCGTCGGTTGCTGGGCGGGTGGTTCCATCGGGGATAGCGGCACCGCGGCCGCGCTGGAAGCCCAAGCGGTCAGACCCAAGAGAATCGCCCACCCCCAAGCACGCCTCATACGCGGCCATCCTCCGGATGAAATTGCATAACGATCTGCGAGCCCGGATTATACTACGCCGGTCGAGGCCCCTTCGGACTCCTGGCATGCAGCAGCGAACGTTTCATGGTCCCGTAGATCCGGACATCTTCGCCGACGCCCTATTGGCAGAATTCGACCACGGTGGCTTGCGCGCACAGACCTTCGGGACTTCAGGCCATCGCGTCGTGCAAGTGGCGAGCTCGGAGATTCCCGTCTCGGGCGGGCCGACGGCCTTGTCCGTGGACCTCGTGCGGGTGGAGGATGGTGTCCACGTGCGCCTCGGGACGCAAGCTTGGTTAGGTGTCGCCGCCAGCCTTGGCACCACCGCGTGGTTGGCCATCCGGAATCCGCTCTCGCTCCTGGCTCGGCTCGATGACCTGGCCCAAGACCTCGCATCGATCCAGCTCTCGTCTGCCGTTTGGGAAACCCTCGATCGGACAGCCGCCTCCCGCGGTGCTTCGCACCTGATCTCCGAGCGACTGCGCCGCGTAAGTTGCAGCTACTGCTCGACCGCCAACCCGGTTGGGGAGCCACGTTGTCTTGCGTGCGGCGCGCCGCTGGGGCCGAATCAGCCCGTGGCCTGCGCCCGATGCGGGACCGTCTCCGCAGTGGGAACGGCCACGTGTCCCGCATGCGGCGCGATCCTGGACTGAACAGGACATCAGTTTGGGGGCGAGACGACCGGTCCTAGGTTTCCTGGGTCCGCCGGACTAGAGGAGGAGCTTCCAGCCCACGACCCAGTCGGATAAGCCGGCCTCCACTGCAAGCATGGCATCTCGCTGCGCCTTCGCGTGGAACAAGGCCGCGGCCAGGACAAATGTGACCAGAGCCAAAACGAAGAGGAAGACGAGCAGGCGGACCAGCTTCGTCCATTGGATCTCAGAGAGCACGCTGATGCGATCGGCGGGGGCGGCCATCAAGGGATTGACTCCACATCCAGACTAATCCCGATGGCCGGAGGCGGACTCTACAAGCGGCTTACAGATCGCCTGCCTTCAAGCCCAGGCGACGATGACGGGAGGCAGAATGAACCTGCAAGGCATGCGAGTCGCGGTGATGGTCGAGGAGGGCTTCGAGGACCTCGAACTATGGGTGGTCGTGATGCGCCTGCGCGAGGAAGGCGCGGGCGTGTCCCTGTTGGGGGCCGAGGTCGGACGCAGGCTCCGAGGCAAGTCCGGGGGATTGACTGCGTCGGCCGACCTCGCTGGGTCGGAAGTGCACAGCGCAGACTTCGAAGCTCTGGTGATCCCCGGCGGATGGGCTCCGGACCGGCTTCGCAGGTACCAGTGGGCAAAGAGCCTCGTTGGCCAGATGCACCGCGAAGGCAAAGTGATTGGAATGATTTGTCACGCAGGACTGGTGGGGATATCGGCGGGCATCGTCGCGGGCAGAAAAGCGACCGGGTCCCTGGGGATCAAGGATGACCTGGTCAACGCCGGAGCGACGTGGGTGGATCAGCCTGCGTTTCAGGACGGGAATCTGGTCTGGGGCCGGATTGTCGACGACATCCCCGACTTTTGCAGGGAACTGATTCAAGCGCTGATCACCCAGAAGGCACGGGCTGTCCCCGCGGCAGCGGAGTGAGGTTTTAGCGCTTGTGGGGGGCCGCCTTCCGTTTCGGCGACTTGGGGGCCGGTTTTCGCGCCGCCTTCGACGTCCTTCGGCGGGGCGCCTTCGCATTCGCCCGGAAGTAACCCGCCATCGGCTCGAAGTAGTTCTCCTTCCAACCCTCGTCGTACTTCACCCCATCGCCACTCGGGATCCCCGTATGCACGAGGGTGACCCGTGTCCCCCCCATCTCGGGCATGAGAAGGATGTCCACACGCGAGTCCGGAGCGCCCGGAGGAAACTCCGTCGTCCTCCAGGCCATTACGATCCTCCGATCGGTCTCCAGCTCGAGCACACGTCCCACGATGTAGCCGTCCCAGGCCGTATGCGCGCCGCCCACCCGCGCCTCCACTTCGGATCTGCTCCCGGTGAATGCACTGTGCTCGGAACTGCTCAACCACGCCCGATAGACCTGCTCCGGAGTGGCCGCCAGAACCGTGGTGAGACGCAACGAGTCGGGCACGCGTCTCCGAGGGGCCGGGTCATCCACCGGTGGCGGCGGAGACCGGCGGGTTGAAATAGTTGTACACGGCGCGTGTCACGATGGAAAAGAGCTGCGAGGTCGGCTCCCAGACCATTTCGCGGTCGTTCCAAAAGAACATCGACAGGACGAAATCCCCGCCGGGAGTGTAGATTACGCCAGCGTCCCCGAGCGACGTGAGCGGTGATTCGGTCCAGCCGTGCTTATGCGCCACGCGGGTCCCATCCGGCACGCCGGCCTCGAGCAAAAGGCCGATGTTGTTCTGGGCGAGGAGATCGAGCATCAGCCTGCACTCCTCGGGCTGGATCTCGGTGGGAAAGACCGCCACGAGAGCCCCCCCACCCTTCTGGCAAAGATAGATGTCGGTTAGAAGCGAGCCCATTTCGCTCGGTGTGGTCTGGTTGAAGATATCGGGACGCGTGTTGATGTCGGCGCGTTGATTGCCCGGTGTTCGCGGGACCGATCCAGAGAGGAGGACAGGCGGCGGGTGGAAGTATCCAACGATGAAGCTGCTGGTCAGGCCGAGGTCGTGCAGGGTGTCGGTCACGGCGAGCGGTCCGAATTCGAAGTTGATCCTCTCCATGAGCCAGTCGGCCGGATCGTTCCCGGAAAGAGTGATCATCTGCCCCAACCAGCGTTCCGCCTCCGGATCGAACGGCGCATCGTAATAGCGCAAATAGGCTGTCAGGATCCCGATCTTGATGATCGAGGCAGCCGTGAATGAGATGTCGGGGTCGTTGGCGATCTCGTTTCCACGGAAATAAACGAAGTGCAGATCTTCGCCGGTTTGAAGGTCGGTCAGGAAAAAGTCCACCAACCCATCGAATCCCGCCAGATCGACGTTTTGCTCCACCAGGGTCTGAAGGGTAGCCAGAGTGGGCCGTGGCGGCTCGCCCTCGACCACAGGAAGGTTGACCCGACGGGCCGTCGGCTGATGGAGGACTTCGCCGACGAGCTGGGAGGCGCGCCCAATATCCAGCACGCGCCCCGGCTCCCCCGGTGCGAAATTGGGTGTGCCCGGGACCGGTTGGACCGGGAGCGGGGGCTCATCATAGCGAGCCGCGATATCCCGCAGCACTCCGTCCAGCTGGGTGTCGGAGAATTCGGCTCGAATCGGGATCGACGCGGTCACGCCGGGGCGATTCCACATGTAGTCCCAGAACCCGGCCCAGAAATCGGTGCTGGTCCTTTCGAATTCGGCCGCGGCCAACATCGCCTCGTTGTCCAGACGAAAGCCGACACTCGCCGGATTGAGAAGGATCACGGTGTCGAGGTAGTTGAGTTCAATGGGATCGGAGTAGGTCTGGAGCAAACGCTCCATGGCGAGGTCATGGTCAAGCCCGCCCACCGGGACCCCGGCGATCGAGAGTCCCTGCGGCAAGCGCGCCCACTGACGGCTATAGGCGATCAGCTCAAAAAACGTGAGCGCCAGAGCGCCGAGGAGTAGACCGATTGAAATCCATCGCAGGAGGTCGGGTCCGGTTCGTCGCATGGGGAGGCTGAAGACGCGAGTATATCATGCCAAGAATCGTGAGGTCACACACCATCGATTAATCGAGCGATTCGAGTTGCGCCTTGAGCTTGGCTTGATCACCGAGAAGCGCCTGAAGCTTGACTCTTTCTTTTTCCACGATCTGGGCCGGCGCCCGCTCCGCAAACGGGCTGTTGAGCAAGTCTTCCAGGCGCCGAACTTGCTCCTGCGTTTCCTCCATCTCTCGGGAGAGCCGCGAACGCTCCTGCGCAAGATCCCGTAGTCCCGCCAAGGGCAAGTAGACTTCGATGCCACCGGTCACCAACGGGATGGCATCGCCTGGCGCCGGTGAACTCGAGTCGGCGAACTCGACGTTCGCGGGATCGAGACCCGCCAGGGCACTGAGGACTGACGCCTGATCGCGCAGGAGCGCCCCCGCGGACCCCGCGCGCAGGATTGCGGCGATCCTGCGCTTCGGCTCCACGCCATGCTCGGATCGGGCATTCCGAATTGCGCTCACGACCTGCTGAATCCGTTCGAAGTCCGCCTCGACACGTCCATCCGAAACGTCGGGCACGGCCTGCTCGGGCCAACGGGCGACGATAAGAGCCTCCTCCCAGCCCGACGGGGGCGCAAACGCTCCGCCCAAAGCTTGAGAGGCGGCTTTCAGATGGCCCCACAACTCTTCGGTGACAAACGGGGCGAAAGGATGCAGCAGCCGAAGGACGGTGTCCAACATCGCGACCAGGGTCCGAGTGGTTTGCCAGGATCGCGCGGGGCTTTCGTCGAGCTGCCGCTTGGCGACCTCGAGATACCAGTCGGCCATCTCGCTCCATAGGAACTCGTGGATCTGCCGACCCGCCTCGCCAAATTGGAAGCTGTCGAAGAGGCGATGGACCTCGTTCACCAACCTTCGACGGCGAGCCTGGATCCAGGCATCGGCCAGGGTAGGAGGAAGAGCCTCCTCGGGCGCCCGCCCGGTCTTCTCGAGCGCAAGCAAGACCAACCGACCCACATTCCATAGCTTGTTGGCAAAGTTGCGGTTTGCCTCCACGGCCTCGAGGTTGAGATTGAGGTCCTTTCCCGGGCTCGACGCCGTGAGCAAGGTGAAACGCAAGGCGTCTGTCCCCATGGCGGGCAAGCCCTCCGGGTATTGCTTACGCGCGTATTCAGGAAGTTGTTCCGCCGCCGCACCGTCAAGGATCCAGAGGGGGTCGATCCCGTTTCCCAGGGTCTTGCTCATGCGGCGCCCGAGAGTGTCGCGAACCGTCCCGTGCAAGTACACCGTGTGGAAGGGCGCCTGCCCCGTGAACTCGAGCCCCAACATGATCATGCGCGCAACCCAGAAAAACAGGATGTCCGGGCCGGTCTCTAAGACCGAAGTCGGGTAGAAGGTGCGGTAGTCGGGTGTTTCGTCCGGCCATCCCAGCGTCGAAAAGGGCCAAAGGCCGGAAGAGAACCACGTGTCGAGAACATCGGGGTCCTGCTCGATCCGAGTCGAACCGCAATGCGCGCACCGGTCGGGGTCCTGCCGCGCCACCGTAATCTCATGACACTCGGCGCAATGCCAGGCCGGAATCCGGTGCCCCCACCATAGCTGGCGGGAGATGCACCAGTCCCGAATGTTCTCCAGCCAGTTGAAGTAAATCTTCGCAAAGCGTTCCGGGACAAGGCGGACCCCTCCCGAGCGAACTGCCTCCAGGGCCGGTTCGGCGAGAGGCCCTATCTTCACGAACCACTGCGTGGAAATGAGGGGCTCGATCACTTCGCCGCCGCGTTGGCTGCGGGGGATCTGAGCGAGGTAAGGTTCTGACTTGATCGTCAGCCCGGCGGCTTGCATGTCCGCCCAAAGTTTCTCACGGCAGGCGTACCGATCCAGGCCCGCATAGGGTCCCGCGACCTCATTCATCGTCGCATCGGGGTTGAGAACGCTGAGGATCGGAAGTCCGTGCCGCTTGGCGATCTCATAATCCGCAGGGTCATGGCCCGGGGTGATCTTGAGGGCGCCGGTCCCGAATTCCCGGTCCACGTAGGAGTCGGCGATTACCGGGATCGGCCGATCCTGCATCGGGACCAGCACCGTGAGGCCGATGTACTTGCGGTAGCGGTCATCCTCGGGATGGATCGCCACGGCCGTGTCGCCCAGGATCGTTTCCGGTCGTGTAGTTGCGACGGGGATGAACTCCGAGGAGCCCTGCAGGCGATATCTAAAGGTGTAGAGGGTCACCTGCTCCTCGTGATACTCCACCTCGAGGTCGCTGACGGCCGTTTTCAAGCCGGGGGACCAGTTGATCAGGTAGGTCCCTCGATAGACGAGGCCCTTCTCATACAGGCGGACGAACGCCTCCCGCACAGCCCGCGAAAGCGCAGGTTCAAGGGTGAACCGTTCCCTCCCCCAGTCGCACGACGCCCCCAGGCGGCGGAGCTGTTGGGTGATGATCCCTCCGTACCTCTCCTTCCATTGCCAAACACGCCCGACGAACTTCTCCCGGCCCATCTCCTCCCGGGTCACCTCTTCGGTGCGCAGGATTTCTTTTTCGACCTGAAGCTGCGTCGCAATCCCCGCGTGGTCGGTGCCCGGCACCCACAACGTCGGCTCGCCGAGCATCCGGTGATAGCGGATCATCAGATCTTCGACAGCCACGAACATGGCGTGCCCCAGGTGGAGCTCGCCGGTGACGTTCGGAGGCGGCATCGAGATCACGAAGGGCCGAGCACCCTGGACCGGGCGAGGTCGGAAGTAGCCCCGCTCCTCCCACCACGTGTACAGACGCTCTTCGACCGATCGGAAGTCGTAGGCCTTCGGAAGGCTCACTTGCGCCATGATGGCTCCTCTGGTGAGTGGTCAGTGGTCGGTGGCCGGTGGTCAGTCCAGCAAATAGGGAATTCCTTGACTCAAACTCGGTCGATCGCCACTGGCGATTGGCCACTTCCTCGCCAGCAATGTCCCCTATCGTTTGGCAGGATGGACTGGAATTCCCCGCCCCAAAAAAAAGAGCCCCCGTCCTCGAGGACGAAGGCGAAGCCTCCGCGGTACCACCTCGTTTCGCCCCGCCCTCCACGGAGGGGTAGGGACGCTCTCTTGTCTCGCTCACGCGAGGCTTGGGGTGTAACGGGCCCCGACCGCGCCGATCTACTTGCCCCTGGCTTCCGAGGCGTTCTGCGGCGATCGACCCAGGCGACCTTCGGCCACGTCGGCAGCGGGCGCTCTCACCCGTCGGCGGCCCTTCTCTGACAAACCGGCCGCGGCCTACTCACCCTGAGGTCGTCCTTTCGGTTGCCTCCGAATTGTAGCAGAGGACAATATCAGGTCAATCTCGGCGCGCGGGCCGATCTAGGCGGCCTTGGGAGGCAGCGGCCCCTTCCACGGATTCGGGAAGAGCTCGAGGGCATGCGCCGCCGCCTGGACGATCTTCGGATCTTGATCAAACTGCAGGGCGCGGAAGGTTTTTTGCGCGTCGGCGGTATGCCACTCGACCAATCGCAGCAGGGCCAGCATGCGAGACGCGCCGTTGTCACTCTCGACACTAACGCCGCCCTGCTCCACGAATCCGGTCCTGGGTTTCTCCAGGATCTCGATCAGGATGGGAACGACCTCGGCGTGGTCCATCGCCGCCAGACGTTTCACCGAGGCATGCGAGAGCTCCAGATCGGCCACGCGCGTGGCGCGGAAACGGTGAATCTGGATCGCGGTCAGGATCGCGATATCGCGTACGCGGGGGTCTTCGTCCTGGATCCCGGCCTCGATTTCGGCCAGGGCACGGTCGTCCTGGGCCATGCCTTGACGGTTGGCAAACTCGACGGCTCCGCGCTTGCGTGCCACGGGATCGTCGATACCGAGATCATAAGCGCTCCGCGCCCGAGCCAGGAGACGCCCAGCCGGGGTCGTCTCCCTGGACCGATCGGCCGTATCGGCGAGCCTAGCCAACTCTTCCTCCGGGGCATCGAGTAGGAACTGGGCGTGCTTGGCCGCTGCTTGGATCTCAGGCTCGTCCAGCGTGGCCAGCTCCTCGAGGTAGGCCCGAAGGGCAGTCTGGCCCCGCTGCAGCGTGACGTCTCTCCCACGCTGGCGCCAGAGATTGACCTCCTCGGCCAGTTTTTCCTGTCGATCCCTGGCTGAAGCCTGCTCGGCCCGCAGCGCCGCCGTGTCGCCGCCGCGCACCTCCACAATCTGACGACCGATGTCATCGAGAGTCTGGCTGAGCGAGACGAACTCATGCTGAATGGAGTCGGCCTTCTTGTTCAAGGCGTCCTGGACCGCGCGCAAGCCCAACCCGATCACGGCGCAGCCACCCATGACGCCGGTGGCGGTGAGTTAGAACTGCGGGGAGAGTGGGCGTAGGGAGGGATTCGGACGCCGTGCGCCCGGTGTCGAAACCGGCCGGAGTTGTTGGCCTTGGCTCCGGGCGTCGCAGGCCCGGTCAGTATAGTGAAATCGAGGACATCCGTCAAACCGCGACGAACAGCTGCCAGTTTCCAGCTGCCAGTTTCCAGCCGCCAGCTTCCAGTTTCCAGTGCCCCTCCCACCCACTGTCATCTCTCACGCGGCCCTTTCACCCTGCACCACTTTCCCGCCGATACCCACATCTCACGGTCACTGGTCACTGGTCACTGGTCACTGGTCACTGGTCACTGATTGCTGGTCTCTGGCCACTGGCCACTGGTCACGGGTCACTGGCCACTGGGACTGGCCACGGTTCACTCTTGTATAATCCCTCCATGGCCGAAGCCACGGCGCGCGTCGTTGCCGCAGAGCCGCATCGGGAGGACTCTCCGGAGCCTTCCTTGCGCCCTCAGCGCCTCGCCGAACTGATCGGCCAAGATCGGGTCCGCGAGAACCTCGCCATTCTGATTGAGGCGGCGCGCGCCCGCGGCGAAGCCCTCGACCACGTACTGTTCTACGGCCCTCCCGGGCTGGGCAAGACCACCCTGGCGCACATCCTGGCCCATGAGATGGGGGTCAATCTCAAGGTGACCTCCGGCCCTGCGGTCGAGCGCGCCGGAGATTTGGCCGCGATCCTAACCAACCTTCAGCCGCGGGATGTCCTCTTTATTGACGAGATTCACCGGCTCGGTCGGCCCGTCGAGGAGATTCTGTACCCGGCGATGGAGGACTTCGCCCTCGACATCATCATCGGAAAGGGCCCGAGTGCCCGATCCATTCGCCTCAAGCTGCCGCGTTTCACCATTGTGGGAGCCACGACGCGCCCGGCCCTGCTCAGCTCCCCCCTTCGGGGGCGTTTCGGCGTCACGCACCACTTGGATTTCTACGACGACGCTGCGATGGAGGCGATCGTCCGCCGCGGAGCCCAGGTGCTGGGAGACGGCATCGATGAAGAGGGCATCCGCGAGGTCGCATGCCGCGCCCGTGGCACGCCCCGGGTGGCCCTGCGATTGCTTCGGCGGGTTCGCGATTTCGCCCAGGTGCGCGGCCGCGGCCGGATCACACGCCCGGTCGCCGCGGAAGCGCTGGCGCTTCTCCAGGTGGACGAGCTCGGTCTGGACGAATCCGATCGGCGCGTACTGCGCGCGATCATCGAGAAATTCGGCGGCGGGCCGGTCGGGCTGCAGACAATCGCCGCTTCCACCAGCGAGGAACCGGACACCATCATGGACGTGGTGGAACCCTATCTGCTTCAACTTGGGTTCATCGATCGCACTCCCCAAGGACGTGTCGCCACGCCGCGGGCCTATGCGCATCTCGGGCTGACCGCCCCTTCGGACACGCCTCAACCCCGTCTTCCAGAAATCTAATCCCGCCTCCACGTGGACGAGCTGAATAGCGTTGGCAAGTGGGTCCTCATCCTGGGCCTGGGAATCACCACCCTGGGCGGCGTGCTCTGGCTCGCCGGCCGGCTAGGGTTGCCTCTCGGCCGTCTTCCCGGGGATATCCGGTTTGAGGCCGGCGGCATGACCTGTTTCATTCCGCTGGCGACCTCCATCCTACTGAGTCTTGCCCTCACCCTCCTCCTGAATCTGGTGTTGCGCGGCCGCGGCCGGTAATCCGTGCGCACGTCCGACTTCACGTACGACCTGCCGGCCGACCGGATCGCCCAGCAGCCGGCCGAACCCCGCGACTCCTCCCGCCTGCTGGTCCTGGACCGCGAAGCCGGGGCGCTCGCTCATCGTCAGTTTCACGATCTGCCGGACTTGCTTCGCCAGGGGGACCTCCTGGTCCTCAACGTCACACGGGTCCTGCCAGCCCGCGTGCACGCGGTCAAATCCAACGGTGGAGGCAAAGCCGAGATCCTTTTGGTCCGGCGCACGGGACCTCGAACCTGGGAGGCGCTGGTCGGCGGCCGTCGGATTGTGCCTGGGACCCGTCTCCAACTCCGTGATGACTCTTGGGCGGACGTGATCGAAGACCTTGGCGGGCCTCGCCGGACGGTCGTTTTCGATCGGCCGATTACACCCCGTCTCCATGAAGTCGGGGAAGCTCCGCTGCCGCCATACATCCACTCCCAAGTGATCGACCCGCGGCGATATCAGACCGTGTACGGGCGCGTCGACGGGTCCGTCGCCGCCCCGACCGCGGGCCTGCATTTCACCCCTCATCTCATGGCACGTCTCAATCAGGCGGGGGTCGCGCTCACGGAGATCACCCTCCATATTGGACTCGACACGTTCGCCCCGGTCGAGGCGGGCGATCCCGAACAGCACACGATCCACTCGGAATGGTGCCAGGTTAGCGATGAGGCCGTGGAGGCCATCCGGGCCACGCGGGAGAAAGGCGGGCGCGTCATCGCCGTGGGGACCACGTGTGTTCGCGCCCTGGAGAGCGCGGCAGAAGCGCACGGAGAGGTGGGACCCTTCGAGGGTCCAACCCGGCTCTTCATCTTGCCCGGCTACCGGTTCCGCGCCCTGGACGGGCTCATCACGAACTTCCACCTGCCGCGATCGACGCTATTGATGCTCGTCTCGGCCTTCGCCGGCCGGGAGCGGATTCTGGCTGCCTACCAGGCGGCGCTAGAAGCGGGCTATCGCTTCTATTCCTTCGGCGACGCCATGCTCATCCTGTGATTGACTCCCCAGACGAGTTGTGCCATACTCCGCCTTGGCGCTGGAGACGGCGCCCCTCCGATCGCCATCCTTTGATTGAGGAGGTGATGCCCTATGAGTACTTGTAGTCGTCGACGCGCTGCGGCATCCCTCCTCCTCTCGCACTGAGGACTGCCGCAGCGCACCGAAGAGCCGCCTGAAAGGGCGGCTCTTTGCGTTTCTCCTGATCTTTCTCCGCCGGCCAGGCGAGCTCAGGCGATAAACATTCGCAGGAAACCGACCGCGGCCAGGACGGCGGTCAGGATCGCCTGAAGGCCCAGGAGCACTACGGGCCACCACCGACCTCCGAACAAGCGCGATAGGGCCCCGAGCAACCCGTGAACGGGAATGCCCGCCAACCATGCGACCGCAGGCGTGAGGTCGGGGCCAAACACGCCGACGGGGCCCCGCCCTATCGCCGTGACGGTTGCCAATTCCTCCGCACTCAGGCACCCCGGCGGGCTCAGCTGGCCCAACCGCATCGACCGCGAAGCTGCCACACACGCCGTGTGCCGTGCCAGGACCACTTCAGCCGCGCCTGCTTCAATCAGGAAAGCCGCGACCGCAAGAAGGGAAGCTATGAGCACGCTCTCCAGCGAGAGGGAAGCCGTCGATCGACGCGGGTCGCGGAGTTGGGCGGTAGACATGTGACTGCTGGGCGAAGGGGTGGACCCGAGCCTTTCCGGGTCAATCCGCCTTTTGGCCCGGGGCCGCGGCACTCGCGGATCGGCCGGGCGGGAGGACCATGGTGGAACGCCCTATCGGCAAGGCCGCCTGCCGCGGCAAGTCCCCCCAAAGGCTCAGGGCGGCCGCCGCGTAGCGGGCCGCCACGGCCAGAGAATAAGCCGCCCGGCGACCTTGGGCGATGGTGGGCGGTGGCGTGTAAGCGAGGACGCCGCGCTCACCACCCGGGGCCGAAAGGGGTAGGAGGCTGAACCCTTGTGCCCCGAAGGGTCGAATGGCCCGCGCAATCGCTAGGCCTCCAGGCGCCCGCTCCAACTCCTCCGGTGAGACATTGAGTCGAAGGTCCCCAACTTGGAAGAATGCCCCCCAGAACGAACCTTCTTCGAGCGGGAAGGGCCCGACGCCGACATCCTGGACGAACCGGACTGCGGACTGCTCGCCTCGTTCGCACGCGATCGCCAGGTGCTGCACATCCGTCTGGCGTGCACCCAGAATCCACACCAGTTCCGCTTCAAGCGTATGGACAAGGTCGAGCCCAACTTCCACGAGCGCCGGGCTGCCTACTCCGCCTGGAGTGGAACGCCCCGCCATCCAGTCCCGCACTCGGGAAACCAACTCGGCGTGCTGAAGGGTCTTCCCAAGGAATTCATCCGCGCCGGCCGCGAGGGCTTGGGCGCGGATCTCCTCCCCGACGACCGCGGAGTAGAGCAAGATCGGCAGACGTGCCGTTCGAGGATCGCCCCTCAGCCGCCGGCACACTTCGAGGCCGTCAATCCCAGGCATCATCACGTCAAGCAGGACGAGGTCGGGGATAGTCTCCACCGCCCGCTCGACGGCTTGCTCGCCGTACCCCGCTTTGATCACCTCAAATCCCTGGCGCGCAAACACGATCTCCAGGAAATCCAGGACGGTCGGGGTGTCATCCGCGATGAGGATCCTACTCGCCACCGCTGCTCAACTCCCCGCGTCTAGGCTCCGGTGGCGGAGGCAAGGGAACCGGGGTGAAGAACTCCTTCGCCGCGAATCCCCACTTGGTGTGGACGATCTCCGGGTCGTAGTCATTTCTGCGCAGCCACGCCGCGAGGGCGCGTTGGCGGCCATCTTCATCCAGGCTCTCCCCGGCCTGGAAACCTTCGTCATCCATCCGCATGCCGCAGATCGGGCAGTGGACGACTTGAAACGGGTACGTGATCGGCGAAGGGGGCCCGACCTCCGCCAACCGGAAACCGCAGTTGGCGCACGGTGCATACTCCGGGGCTGCGGCCGTCGTCGACGACGGAGGGCGTGCGGACATCGGGATGTAGCGCCGGGCCTCCAACCACACTCCTCCGAGCACGCCCGCGATCGCCAGAAGGGTGAGGGCAAGACCCAGGTTGGGCCAGATGGTGCCGTACGCGGAATAGGAGATGACCACCTCGTGAGGTCCTGGAGGGATTTCCAGGGTCATCAGATGTTCGTACTCGCCGATGAGCCAGGGTTCCCCATCCAAGGTGGCCCGCCAGCGCGGAGAGTACGTGTAGGAGACGACGGCATGGTGCGGCTCCGCCCCGCCCTCGACGGTGAAACTCAATCCCGTCCCCGAGGCCTGCCAATCGACTATCGGTAGCGCGGGGAAATCGAGCTGGCGATACACATCCACGCCCTCGAGGGTCAGGTCCCGGATTCGCTCGCCGAGCTCTGTGTTTCCGGAGAGTTGCGCGTAGTACAGGAGATTCGCACCGACAAACCAGACCTGCCCTGCGCCCACACGCTTGTACCCAAGAATGGGCCACCACGTCCCCTGATACTGCACTTCGGCCAGCACCTCATCCAGCCCGTCATAGGCCGCGCCGGACCAGCCCTCCGGCGAAATGTCGGCGATATGGAGCGCCTGCGGGAGACCTTCCAGGCCGGACGCCCATCGCACAGGGATCGGCTCCGCGAAGGAGATGCGCAAGACATCCACGCCTACGAACTCCAGCGTGCGCCCGACCAAGTCCTCCATGCCGCTGAGATCCAAGATCACTCGCCCGCCCTGGTTGAGGTAGCGGGTCAGGCGTTCCGTTTGGCCATCAATCCCCGCCTGGGTGGACTCAAAACGGTACAAAGCGAGGGCGGGATAAGGCGTGAGGTCCAGTTCGGGAACGTCGCCCAGCGTCAGCGAGGGCGACTCCTCCGCAAAAGGATAGACGGCGAGGAATGGCGGAAGCCGGTCTCCCAGAACCAGCATTCGGTTCTCGGGGAGGGCCTGCACCGGGCCCGGATCCGAACCTCGGACCCAAGTCTGGAATTCTCCGGCAGCCACCTCTTGGAATCCGGCTTCCCGCAACACGCTCCGAACTGGATCTGCGTCCACCGACGGCCCGCCGACAACGGCCCAGCGGACATTCCATAGGGAGAGCAAGTGCTGAATGTAGTCAGGGCCCCACTTGGGGGCGCCGAGGACCCGCCGAATCGCGAGATGGTGGGGAGTGTTCTGAAGAGCCCAACCAAAGATCTGATCTGTGGCTTTGCCGGCATAGTACACGTTGGCCGATCCCGGCTCCGGATACGTGAAGAGCGCCGTCCTCCCCACCTGGTTCGAATAGGGGGCAAGCGAATCTCGCATGGCAACCATGGACGTGGGAATGTCCTTACCCCGGGTGGCGCCCACGCTCGGGAGGAAATCCACAAGCACCAATCCCCCGACGACGAATGCCCTGACCCAGCGCGCGCTCCGCCCCAACGGCAAAAGACCACAAGCGGCCACGGCGAACGCAAACGCGGCGAAGTTAATGAAGCGCTCTGGGAGTAGCTGCTGGTTGAGCGGCAGGAGTGTGTAAAGGACCCCCTTGCTCCCAAACGAGAGCCAGAGCGCCAGGAGACCTGCCACGATGTAGGCGGAGCGGCGAGGCTCTGGCCGCGCCGCGGCGGCCAACAAACCAAGAATAAGTGTCCCCGTCCCTAACAGGACTTGCCCTTGAGTCATATCCAACGCCGGGAGCACGGCACTCAGGCGCAAGGAATAGATCTCGGACATTTCGGCCGGCTGATAGGGGATGTTGGGAATCTCGCCCTGGCTATAGGCAGGCAGGGTCCAGGCGGCGCTGAGGAGGGCACCTGCCGTGATGGCAAGGACCCATCCACCCGCGCGCTTGAGAGGCAGGTCTGGATCGAAGAAGAGACGGCCGAGGATGTAGACGCCAAAGCCAATTCCATAGATCAGCGCTTGCTGGGGATGGGACAGGATGGCGAAGCACCAACACACGGCCAAGGCTGCTGCGGCTGGCCCACGACGGCCCTTGGCCGAGAGAAGCTTCTCCGTCAGGGCTGCGATGAGGGGTAGGGCCAGAAGACTCAGGGAGCGATTGAAGTTCCCCTCTTGGAAGATGGTCCGGACCTGGAAGGGCGCGATCAGAGACAGCGTTGTCCCCAGGCCCGCCTGCCACGCCGGCAAGAACGAAAGAAGACAGAGATAGGTCACCCCGGCGACGGCAAGCAGAAGGATCGAGTTGAAAAGCCGGACGGCGAGAAAGGGATCCCCGACCCCCACCACGAGCGGCCCGAGGAGGTCGACGGCGAGAGGCGGGTAGTAGGTGCGGAAGGGATCGCCCATATACCAGTCGGGCAGCCATGCGGTCCTGAAATACGCCGACCACCCGTGGTCGCGGATCGCCTGGGCGAGGTACTCCGAGCGATACAGATGCCCCCACGAGTCGTGCCCGGCGGGCGCGGGCCCGCCGGACCACAAGCCGGCCCCCAAAACCGCTAGGGCCAGCGCCACAAGCAGCGCCGGCCCTAGATGAGTCAGGAGAATTCGCCGCGCCTTTAGTCGGCCCAGGCCTTCAGCAGGGAGCCCAGCCAGCTCGTCAGGCGCCGCGTCCCTGGGATTCGCACTCGCTCCACCCAGTCCGCCGATGTCGTCCATTGAGGTTTTTCGCTCAGCGTCCGCAGGATGCCGCTCAGTCGGAAGAGAAAAACAATCATACGGTACAGAGGAAGCCACGGCAAGTACAGGGCGGACACGCGCAAGAGCCGACGCTCGCTGGGTGCACAGATGGGCCAGGCGACGGCCAGCAGCAGCGCGTCGGTTGCGACGTAGAGCGCGTACATCAGGGCGGCCGCCTGCGTGATCACGCGCAGGTCGTATCCAAGAAATGGAAAGAGGGGCAGCAAGAATGCCCAGACAAGGCGGAGGAGCGCCAGAGCATGGTCGTTCTGTAGCCGGCGCGGCATCGTCCACCGCCAAAAATGAGACCCGCGCCCGAGCAAGTCCGCGTTCACCGCCAGGACTTCCAACTCCCCACGCTGCCAGCGGACTCGTTGAGAAAACAGGGTGTGCCAGGAGATCGTGGGCGCGAGGTGGACTCGGACTTGCGGCAGATAGCCGACCTTGTCCGAGGACCGCTGCAGGGAGAGCGTGGCGTCCGTGTCTTCGGAGACGGTCCGGCCGCGATAGCCCTTCATCTCAAGCAAGACGCTGCGACGGAAGATGGCGCAGGCTCCGGAAAGCGTGAACAGCTCTCCACGAATCGCCTCTGCGTGCCGGCCGATCCGGAAGGCTTCGATGTATTCGAACGACTGGCACGCGGCCAGGAACTTCTCGCTTAGCGTGAGCCGCTTCAGGATCGGCACGTCCTCATGATCCAACTCGATGTGGCCCTGGGAGTCGGCCACGACCAGCAGGTTCGGGTCCACGATGAGGTGGGCCGTGGCCGCCGCCAGGTTGGGATCGAGTTGGAATGCGGCGACGGCTTGTTCGATCGCTTCCGGCTCCAAGATGACATCGGAATCGATGGTGAAGACTAGCTCGCCGCGGCAACGCGCCAGGCCGAGGTTGACCGCCGCCGGCTTGCCCTTGTGCCCGCCCGGCACCAGGGTCATCACACCGCCGAACTCGCGGGCGGAGATGACACGGTTGTGCAGGCGGATGTGGCCATTCCAATGCGGGCTGCCGTTGATGTGGCCGTTGACAACCTCTTCCGTGCGATCCGTGGACCCGTCGTTGATGACAATGATCTCGATCAGGTGGTGCGGGTACGTCTGGGCCTTCAGGCTCGTGATGCAGCGGTCGATCTCGAGCTGCTCGTTGAAGGCGGGGATCAGGACCGAGATCTTCGGCAGATTGCGATGGGGCAGCGGTGGGTAAGGCTTGGCAAAGCGGCGATAGCGCCACACCGTCCACGCGTCGCCCAGGCTCTTGGCCACATCGACGGCAAGCGGGATAAGGATCCACACACCCCAGAAAAGGAGGAAACCAAGTGGATCGGAAGTCATAGCGCGGCCCGGCCTGAGACTTCGAGATCGCGCCGCACGATGCGCAGGGTCGGCATCGTCATCATTCGCCAATAGACGAAGACGATTCCCACAAAGAAGACCAGACGTCCCACGACCGCATGCGCCAGGGGAACAGCGGGCTTGCCTAGGATCGTGACCATGGCGATGATCACTGACAAGCGGGCCAAGTTGATCAGAAACGTTGCCCCAAGTCCCACTCCGAGCCGAAGGAGGCGCTCACTCGCGGAAAAGCGTGGGTAGAAGAGCATAAGTCCGCCGAAGACGGCCGCTTCGATCACGGTCGAGCACTCGATCCCGATGGCCATGATCGACCAACCAGTGGGATCCGGCACCACTAGGTTAACCGAATCGATGATGCGGAGCGGGAAACCGACGGTGTTGGCCAGGAAGGAGAGTGTGGAGGCTTGGACCGCGCCGACCGGTCCGTTCCAATTCCCCATCTGGGAGCTGAGAATGAGTAGCGCCGCCAGGCCAAAGGCTCCCCAAAGGTAGGCCAGCAAGCCTGTCCGCGTCCTTCGAAGAACGATCAAACCGGCCACATACACTCCAAGTCCAAGGGCCAAGGTGGTGGGGGTCATCGCGCCACCTGTATGAAGGCCGCTCGACGTCGATGCAGGAAGACACCCAGCAACCCCATGGATGCCAACCCAAAAATCCAGCCCATGGTCGGGACGGAGTAGAAGCCGGTCTCGGCGCCGGCAATGTCGCAGTTCTCCGCGTTGCCGGTGCTCCAGCAAAGCGTGACCCGGTAGTTCCCCGTCTCGGGCGGGTTGGAGTAATCCCAGGAGTCGCCGAAGGTGTCTCCGGCATTCAGGCCTCGAGGCGCATCCACCTTGCGTGTGGAGAGCAGGGCGCCGCTCGGGGAGTAGAGCTTGTAGAGGAGGTTGGAGGTCTGGATGCTGGTGTCGGCCCGCATCGTGGCGCTGATCGTGATCGGATCGCCCGACGTCCCGGTCAGGCTCAGGATCACTCCTGAGTTCCCTTGCGCCCAGGCGCGGACGGGCGCGGCGAGGAGGGCGAGCACCACCACGGCCTGCGAGATTTGTGAAATCAGTCTACGAACGTGTGTCAGTCCCATCGGCCTCAAGCACCAATTGCGGGCTGCCTGGCCGCCTGATGGCAGCCAACGGCCCGCGCTTCCTGCCTCAACGATAGCCTAGGAGGGGCCCTCCCAGGCCTACATATGGCTTACAGAGTAGGTCATGGATAACGGGCGACCCAGCTTCTGACAAGGGTCTTTCCATCATAGAACGGGTGTTCGTTCCGGGAACCACGAAGGCTCCAGTGGCTTGGCTTGCCTCCCTGCAATCGCGGTGCCATCCCATAATGAAGAAGGAGCGCCCACGCGCTCCTTTCCATGGCTCGGCTCCCCCAAGGAGTGCCCCCACGGGGATTCGAACCCCGGTTTTGGCCTTGAGAGGGCCACGTCCTGGGCCACTAGACGATGGGGGCGGAGAAAGGATTTTACCTTACACAATGGACGACACCCGGTGCCGAAGTCACCGGGTGTCGTCGCCTCGCCAGTTACGGAGAGAGGATTCAGCTCCTGCGGAAGAATCCCGTGAGTTTCATCGCCAGGGCTAGGTCGCCCTGGAGCTTCACTTTGCCCGCCGCGAAAGCCGAGATCGGATCGACCTTGCCCAAAGCAATGTCAATGTAGTCGGTCGCGGTAGCTGTGATCGTGAGCTTCGGCTCCCCTGCGGACCCCGGGGAGACCTGGCAAGTTCCGCCTGCGATGGTCATCGTCCAGTCGCCGCCCCCCTCCCCCGTGAAGTGATAGTGAATCAGACTGTCGATATCCTTGGCCTTCTCGGGCAGGAACACCGCAGGCATCCTCTCCATTACCACCCCGATCGTCACGTCGTCAGCCATCCCACTCCTCCACGCTCCCACTCAATTGAGATTCTCGAATATCCCCGCCGCGCCCATCCCGCCTCCCACGCACATCGTCACCATTCCAAAGCGGGCCTTGCGCGCCGGCATCGCGTGCACCAACTGCGTCGTAAGTTTGGCCCCGGTGCATCCCAACGGATGGCCCAGGGCGATCGCGCCGCCATGTACATTCACCAACTCGGGATCCATTTCTAATGCGCGGATGACCGCTAGCGCCTGCGCCGCAAAAGCCTCGTTGAGCTCGATCAGGTCGATGTCCGACAGGCGCAGGCCGGCTCTTGCGAGCGCCTTGGGCACCGCCTCGACAGGTCCGACGCCCATCAGCTCCGGCGTGACACCCGCCACGGCGTAACTTACGAATCGAGCCCGCGGGGTAAGGCCTAAGTCCGCCGCCCGTCCCGCCTCCATCAGCAGAACCGCCGACGCCCCATCGGACATCTGGGATGAATTCCCTGCGGTGACCGTCCCACCGCGGCGGAAGGCAGGTTCGAGGCGGGCGAGCGCCTCGGGCGTGGTGTCTCGCCGGGGACCCTCGTCCATTTCGAAGCGCACCTGGCGCGTTCGCATCGCATCGCCTTCGGCTTCCACCCATTCGACCTCGAGAGGATAGATTTCCTCCCGGAAAGCCTGATGCTCTTGCGCGGCGATCGCCCGGCGATGGCTCGTGAGGGCAAAGGCATCCTGATCCTCCCTACCCACGTGATACTCCGCCGCCACGCGCTCGGCGGTGAGGCCCATGCTCATATAGACCCCGGGACGGCTCACCCCGAAGAACGGTGCCGGAGCGAACTTGTTCCCGATCATCGGGACCATGCTCATCGATTCCACTCCCCCCGCGATCACGACCTCCGCCATTCCGGCCCGGATCGCGCAGGCCGCGTCGGCGATGGTCTGCAATCCCGAGGAGCAGAATCGGTTGACCGTCCGCGCCGGCACGCTCACCGGAAGACCCGCGCGCAGGGCAGCCACCCGAGCGAGATTCAGGCCCTGCTCGGCCTCCGGCATGGCACACCCCAGGATGACATCATCGATCTGGTCGGGCGCCAGCGGAGCGGCTCGGGACACGACCTCCCGCACCACGGCGGCCGCCATATCTTCGGGCCGGACCGTGGCCAGCGCGCCGCGCTTGGCTTTTCCGACCGCCGTCCGAACCGCGGCCACGATTACTGCATCCCGTTCCATGTCAGGCTCCTCTCTCTTGGCAGCTTCCAGTTTCCTGTTTCCAGTTCCCAGTTTTCAATGGGCTCCATCCACTGGCAGCTCGGTGCTGGGTGCTGGAAGCTAGTTCCTGAGCGGTTTCTTGTGCTGAAGCAAGTGCCACATCCTCTGTTGTGTCTTCTCTTCGCCGCAAAGCGACAGGAAGGCCTCGCGCTCGCGTTCCAGGAAGTAGCTTTCGCTCACCCAGGTCGGGCGGCTGAGGTCGCCGCCCGTCAAGACCTCCGCCAGCTTGTTTCCGATGACGACCTCGTAATCGGTTAATTCGGCGGCCTCGTGGGCCATGAAAACCCCCACGCGAAGCGCCGCCAGGACATCTCGTCCTGCAGCGTAGACCCTTTCCTCCCCGGCGGGCCGGAATCCGGTGGCCATATGCAAGACCTCACGTTTGGCCTCGGCGAGGGTGTGCTGTCGGTTCATGACGATCCGATCCGCCGGTCCCACGTAACCCAGTATCCTGGACTCTTCGGCCGAGGTTCCCACGCGCGACTGGCCGATCGTCTCAAATACTCGCTGGACGAAGGCCAGCGCTCCCGCATGCTCGGTTTGCATCGATGGATTGACGATCCGGCGAAGTAACTCCTTACACCCTCCCCCAGCCGGGATCAGTCCGGCCGCGGTTTCCACCAACCCGACGTACGTCTCCGCGGCCGCGACGACACGCGAGCCGGCCATCGCCAGCTCGGCTCCCCCTCCCAAGACGCGACCCGCCAACGCCATCACGACGGGCCTGGGAAAGGAGCGCAAGCGCAAGCCCAATCCCTGGAGGGCTCGGATTCCGCTGTCAATCGAATCCCATTGCGAGCTTTGCGCCGCCGCCGCCAACAGGAAGAGATTCGCTCCCAAACTGAAGTCCTCGCCCTGCCCCGTGACGATCAAGCCGGCGAACTCACTCTCGGTCCTGGCGAGGGCTACGTCGAGCATGGTCAAGACGTCCTCGTCAAGAGAGTTTCCCTTTGAGCGAATCTGCAACACCGCCACATCGTCGCCGAGGTCGATCAAGGATGCGCCCTCGTTGGCCTCAATCTCGCGTCCTTCGCTGCGGCGTGCGGCGAGAGAAATCTCGAGTGGCCGTTCGGGGAGGCGCTGATAGCTCGCGCTGGCTGGATGGATGACTTGTATTCCGCCCTCGTAGAACGAGGGCTGGCCGCGATCCAGCATTTCCGTGACCCAATCCGCCGCAGGCGACCCGGCGGCCGCCATCCGCTCGGCGGCCTCCGCCACGCCGAGGCGATCCCACAGCTCAAACGGGCCACGCTCGTGGGCAAATCCCGCGCGAACCGCCAGGTCAATCGGCTGGGGCGTGTCGGCAATCTCCGGGATCCGACGCGAAGCGTAGGCCAGTCCATGGAACAGCACGGCGCGCACCAGTTCTCCTCCCCGATCGTGGGCGTCGAGCAGTAAGCGAACCCGCTCCAACGCCTCGGGGACATCCTGAACGCGGGAGAGGCCCTCCATCTCGGGCTTGCGAGGCGGTCGATGCTCCAAGGTCTCCAAATCGAGGGGCCAATACGCCTCCACGCCGTCCTTCACAACTCGGCGATAGAACCCGGCTCCCGACTTGTTCCCCAACCAACCGCGCTCGGCCATCGCCGCCACGAGCCGATCAGCAGGCTCGGATTGAAGATAGGAGGTGGACTCGTCCTGGGGAAGAGCCTGGGCGAGATGACCGCGCACCGCGGAGGCCACATCCAGACCGACCCAATCGAACAAGCGGAAGGTAGCCGTCTTCGGCCGACCGATTAAGGGTCCCGTCAAAGCATCGACCTCTTCGACGGAATAGCCGTTCCGCAGGGCGTAGTCCAGGACGAAGGCTCCCGCGACCGACCCGAGCCGGTTGGCGATGAAATTGGGCGTGTCTTTCGCCCGGACGACAGTTTTGCCCAACCTGTGCGCGGCCATCGCCTCGACCTGCGCCACGACCTCGGGCTCTGTGTCCGGGAGGGGAATCGTTTCGAGAAGAGGCAGGTAGCGCGGTGGGTTGAAGAAGTGTGTGCCGAGGAACCGTCGGCGGAACGACTCCGACATCCCCTCCGCGATCGCTGCGATGGGCAGCCCGGAGGTATTCGTGCTCACCACGGTCTCGGCTGCGAGGTTTCGTTCCAGGCGCCGAAAGAGATCCTGCTTGATGGCCAAGTCCTCGACGACAGCCTCGATCACCCAGTCCGCACGGCCGGCCTGATCCAGATCATCGGCCAGATTGCCGACACGGACACGCGACGACGCCACTCGAGAGAAGAAGCTGGCGGGCCGGGACGTCTGCGCCCTAACAAGACCTTCTCGGGCGATCCGATCGCGGACGGCCTCATCGGCCAGGGATTTGCCCGCGCCGGCCTCGGCAGCGGTCAAGGCGGATGGCAGCACGTCCAGAAGAAGGACGCCCAGGCCGGCATTGGCCAAATGGGCGGCAATGGAAGCCCCCATCGTCCCGGATCCGAGCACGACGCAGTTCTGGATCGGCGGCCTGTCGTTCATCTAAGCTCGGAGCTGGAATACCCGAGGATGCGCCGTGCCACAATCAAACGGTTGATCTGGCCGGTCCCCTCGAAGATGTCGTTGATCTTGGCGTCCCTCATCCACTTCTCCAACAGAAGTTCGCGAGAATAGCCGAGTGGCCCCAGCAGCTCCACCGACTTCTGGGTGATCCGTGTGACCACTTCCCCGGCCCGGATTTTCGCCATCGAGGCCTCGAGGGTGTTTGGCTTTCCCTCGTCCGCCAGCCAGGCGGCTTTCAACACCAAGAGCCAGGCGGAATGGAGCAGGATCTCCATGTCCGTGACCTCCCGCTCGAGGTTCGTCATCCGGCCGCGGGGCAGCCCCTCCCGGAGCACTACCCCTTCGAACTCAAGCCTCTCGCGAACGAGCTCGAGAGCAGCCCGCGCGACGCCGAGGGCCGAGGCGGAAACGAGCGGCCGGGTGGCGTCGAAGGTGGCCATCGCGCCGCGGAAACCCTTCCCGCCTTCCCTTCGGACTTCTGGATCGCCCAACAGGTTCTCCATCGGTATCCGGCAATCCTGGAGGACCAGCGCCGCGGTGTCGCTGACGCGGATGCCCATCTTCTTTTCGAGTTTGGTCACGCTCAACCCGGCTGTGCCCGCTTCCACAATGAACGGCCGCATCCCCGCCCTACCGGCTTCCGGATCAATCGTCGCCCAAACCACGACGAACCCCTGCGTGTCGACCAAGGACTTGTGACCCGCCGTGACGAAAATCTTCTCTCCGTTGAGGATCCAACTATCTCCATCCCGGACCGCCCGCGTGCGGATGGCCGCCGTGTCGCTGCCGCAATGTGCCTCGGTCATGGCCATGCACGCCAGAACGGGTGCTTCGCCCCGGAACCGCGCCAGGAACCGTTCACACTGCTCGGGAGTGCCCGTGGCCTCCACCGCGGCCGCTCCAAGTCCCCCGCCGGGCGTGCACAAATACAGCCCCGCGTCACCCCACGAGAGCATCTCGATGGAGAAGGCCAGAGTCTGAAACCCTAGCCGGGCTCCTGTCCGCGGCGTTTGCCCCGCCATCGACCCGCTTCCCGTGGCTCGCATCGCCTGATGCATGAAGCGCATGTATTCCCAGGGGATCTCGTGCTCGTGTTCATCCATGTGCCGCGAAATCGGCCGCATGACGCTCATGGCCACGCCCCGCAGGGCGGCTGTTTGTGCCTCGATGGATGGGGGGATGGCAAAGTCGATCATGGGTAGCTCCGAAGTCAGACCATCGCGATGCCGGTCAGGGAGGACAAGGAGCGCGCTTCTCGCAGCCACCGCTCGACCGGATGGTCGCGAACATAGCCGTGGCCCCCCAGGACCTGGACCGCCCGGTCCGCCACCATCATGGCCATGTCCGCGGCACCCAGGTGAGCCAGGTGCGCGGCGCGCCCGGCGGCCTCTCCGCGATCGATGCGCCAAGCCGCTTCCCAGACGAGCAGGCGTATGGCCTCGATCTCGGTGGCCATTTCCGCCAGCATGAAGGCAACGGCTTGTTTCTGGCCGATCGGCGCCCCGAAAGCACGCCGGTCTTGGGCGTACCGCAACGCGTATTCGTACGCGGCCCGGGCGAGGCCGAGGCCCAGGGCCGAGGTCGCCACGCGCGCCGCGGCCAGGATCGGCTCGTGCTCGATCCCGGCCTCCCCTCCCAGGCGCGCCGCCGCCTCGAGGCGGACGTCACGAAACGTGACCCGGTACAACGGGATCGCGTCTAATCCCATCAGCTTTTCGCGGTCCTGAACCATGACCCCAGGCGCCGACCGGGGGACGATGAAAGCCTGCACACGGTCCCCCTCCGAGGCGTAAACGAGCAAGTCCTGCGCCCGGTCGGCGAAGGGGACCCAGCCTTTGACACCGGTCAGCACGAACTCCGCTGCTTCCCGATGCGCGCGGACCTCAGGGAAAGCGAAGTCGAAGTTGTAGGTCGGTTCGATCACAGCCGCCGTACTGGCGGGCCAGTTCGCGCCGGCAAACCGCGGCAGGTACTTCCTGCGTTGGTCTGGTGTGCCTGCCATAACGATCGGGAGCGCGAACGCCGAAGGCGCCAGAGTCGCCAGGGCGGCGCTCAGATCGCCCCGAGCCAGCTCCTCGACCGCCAGCACTCCGCTCAGCGCTGACCGCTCGCCCAATCCCCCCACCTCCAGCGGAAGGCCGGTCGCCAGCAATCCCAGCGACCACCCCTTCTCGATGGTGGAGGGGGCGAGCGTGCCGTTACTCTCAGCCTCCGCAGCGCCAGGCCGAAAAACTTCCTCGGCGAGCCGGGACGCGGCCTCGATCAGCATCTTTTGTTCGGAACTTGGCTCGAAGGACGGCATGGGCGCCTCAGCCGTTCACCCCGGAACGGACACGGGACAAGCGGGTCCACTCCTCCAGCTCGGGCAGGCGCAGGGTAGTTCGATCCTTGCGGGAGTAGCGCGGCCCGGGACTGCCTCGAGGTCCCCGCCACTCGGTTCGCAAGTAGCCACGCTGCGCCAGGAATTCAACATGCGCCCCCGCCTCCTCGACGGCCAGGAGGCCGTGGTATCCGGAGGCGTGTGGGAAGAGTTCCTTAGAAATATCGGAAAGCGTCCTCGGCGATGAGGCGAAGTCCAGGATCCTCCCCAGGCGGGACACATGGAGCTGTTCGATGGCATCAATCCGGCCGGCCAGGTCGTGAATGGCGGGGCCGTGCCCGCCCAGGGAGAGCCGGATCGACGGCGCTAGGTCGCGAGTCTTGGAGAGGGATTCGAGGTAGTGCCCGAGGCCGGTGTGTAACGAAAGGCGCTCAGGGGCGAGATGCGGACTGACGCCCATGAGGACGTGGTCTCCCGCGAGAAGGATGTCACCGAGCTGAAGCGCAACGTGCCCCGGACAGTGGCCCGGAACGTGGTGTACCAGCATGGGTCCGACGCGCATCCCCGCCGCCACGAAGGTGAAGTCAACCGGGACGGAGGCGAAGAGTTTCTTGTTCAAGCGGTAGAGCTGGAGCAATTCCAGCTGATCCTCTTCGGTCAGCCCCGACTCGCCGAGGAACTCCGCCAGTCTCCGGTCCACCCCGGTCAGGCGCTCCTCATAATCCGTCAGGACACGGACGTCGAGCTCGTGGATTCCGACCTGGGCGCCGGTCTTTTCGCGGACGAAGGGAAGGCCTCCAAAGTGGTCGATGTGGCCGTGCGTGATCAGGATGTGCGTGAGGTCGGGCCAACCGACCCGCTCGCCGTGCTCGCCCCGAATCGCCCGCATCCCGGCCTCGAGCATGGCATTGCTTTCGCCGAAACCGGAACCGCAATCGACCAGGGCGATGAATCCTTCGGCGCAGACCAGGTGGGCGAATGCCATAAGCCCGGGGAACACTTCCATCGGCAGGCGGTAGATCCGCGCTCCATGAGGTCCCGGGTAAGCCTCGACGGAGGCGGTCATCGCGTGGGCCTCGCCCGCGGTTCTAGGCCGCGCAAGACGAGATCCGAGAACTGATCCGCCAGCTCATCCGGGGAAAGGCGCCCGTTGCGCCGATACCAGGTGATGGACCAATTCTGCACACCGAGCAGCGCCGCCCCGGCGATCGCGGCATCGACCGGACGGAATTCACCCCGTTCGGATCCGCGGCTCAGGATGTCGCGCCAAAGGGACTCGAATCGATCGCGCCGCGGCATGTGGCGGCGCCGAAGTTCCGGCTCAAGGTTGCGGTATTCCAGAAGGAGGACGGCGGCGAGGTCCGGCTCTTGCGTAAGGCGCGCCATATAGGACCGGACTGCGCGGCGAAGCTTGTCTCCGCCGGGGGAGTCTTCCCCGGCGATCGGCTCGAGGTCGGTGATCAGAAGGTCGAGGGCGCGATCGAGCAGGGCGAGCAGGATCTCTTGCTTGCTATGGACGTGATGGTAGAGGCTGGCCTTCTGCAGGCCGACCGCGTCGGCAATGTCCTGCATGGATGCCCCGTGGAAACCTTTGCGCCGAAATACCTGCGCCGCGGCGAGGAGGATATCTTCCCGGGCCATGCTACCTACCGACCGGTCGGTAGGGAAATCTTAGCATGAACCTGCGACCGCCGTCAATCGGCGGCGTTCGATACCTCTAGCGCCGCTTCTTCGGGGTGGTTTTCTTGGCCTTGGGAGGCAGCGATCGAGCCTGGGCAATTGCGCGCTGGACCCAAGGGCGGAGCTTCGCGGGGGACGACCACAAGGACTAGGGGGCGACGGTGTATCCTGCCATCGCCTTGCCGGGCATCACGGAAAAGGGTTTTCCCACCTGCTTCAGAAGGGTCGTCTGGTCCCCCTCAGCGAGGCGGAGGAACAGGTCATCGCCGAAGAGCCCCACCGTCATGTAACCGTTCACGAAGAGACACGGATAGCCGAAAACGACGCGCACCTGCTGTGGCGGCAGATCCAACACAGCCGCCTCAAAGGCTTTCCTCAGCTTGGGGGACGATGCAGGGAATTTGGGCATGGGAAACGGGAGCCCTTACGCGCCGATTTCGACGAGCTGCGGGCCACCCGTCAGTCCTTTCGCAGGAGGCGGCGGATCCAGCCGCCGCCGGTGAGCCAGCCGCCGCCGATCACACCGATCAAATGGAGCGCGAGAAAGGGCGCCATGGGGGGATCCACCTCGGTGAACCACTTCAGCCCGAAATACGGAAACCAGGCCAGGACGCCGAGTGCGACCAGGGCTCGTCCCAATCCGACCTTCATTCAATCCTCCTGGAGGTCGGCCCATCCGGCCGACGGGGTTGAATGCGGGATTCGCATGCGATAGAATTCACACTGGATGCCCCTGTAGCTCAGTGGATAGAGCGCTGCCCTCCGGAGGCAGATGCCGGCGTTCGAGTCGCCGCAGGGGCGCTCCGGTTCGGCAACGCTCCGCCGTCGGGCGGAGCGTTGCGTTTTACGGTAGTTCCACCCAGCGAACCGAGCGGTCCGAGGTGTCCACCACCGCCAGACTGCTGCGCCCCTTCATTCCCATGACCTCTCCAGGGTTCAGCAGCAGACAGTCTCCGATCCATTCCTCGTGTGCCCGGTGGTCATGACCGTAGGCCACGAGGCCGAAGTTGCCGCCGGCCGCCAGGTCTCGCGCGATCTCCGGATAGTGGGTCACGCCGATCCTGATTCCGCCCAGGTTGAGGCGGGCCGATTCTCCGTGCAAGGTAATGCGCGGAAATCGCGCCGCCACCTGCGTCAGGCGAAACGTGTCGCCATCATTGTTGCCCCAGACGATGTGGATCGGGCCCTCTGGAATCCCTTCGCCGATCTGTTGCATCACGAAGGGAGCCACCAGGTCACCGCAGTGGATCACGGCCTCGGCTTGAGACAAGTTCGGCATTGCTTGGCCCAGCTTCCAGATGTTGTCGTGCGTGTCGCTCAGGATCGCGATGTGCATGGCCCAGCATTGTACCCGGTGGATTTGCCAGACGCGTGCCTTCCCTCCACTTCATCCCCGGTCGTGAGTCCGCTCCACGTCGCGACCCTGGACGAAGGCCGGAGGGCTTGAGCTAGATCCTGCCACAGTGCGAATTGAGATCCTCAAGGCGTGCGGCGAGTTCCTCGGTCAGCTGATCCGGGAGAAAACGCCAGGTCCAGTTGCCGTCCGGCCGTCCAGGGAGATTCATGCGGCTTTCGCTGCCCAGGGAAAGAACATCCTGAAGGGGCGCCATCGCCAGGTCCGCCGCCGACGCCCACGCTGAGCGAATCAGGTCCCAGGCGATGTCGTGACCGTCCACCCCAAGGTATCGCCGGCAGGCATCGCGCTCGACCTCCGGGGCGTTCTCATACCAGCCCACCGATGTGTCGTTGTCGTGCGTGCCGGTATACACGACGCAGCGCCTTGGGTAATGGTGGGGCAAGAATTCATTGTCCGCACCCCCGGTGAAGGCAAATTGCAGGATCTTCATGCCGGGAAGCTCGAACCGATCTCTCAGTTCGATGACCCCGCGCGTAACGACCCCAAGGTCCTCGGCGATGATGGGCAGGGACCCGACGGCCGATCGGATCGCCTCGAGCAGCTCCGCGCTGGGGCCGGGAACCCATCGGCCCACGACGGCCGTCGGTGCATCGGCCTGGATCTCCCAGTAGGCGTGGAAACCGAGGAAATGGTCCAGCCGGACCTCGTCCACTCGTCGTAATGTGGCGCGCAGCCGATCGATCCACCACGCGAATCCATCCTTCCGCATTACCGACCAGCGATAGAGGGGGTTTCCCCACCGTTGGCCTTCGGGCGTGAAAAAGTCGGGCGGGACACCTGCCACGACGGTCGGGCTCCCCTCGGAATCAAGGAAGAACAGCTCCGGATGGACCCAGACATCGACGCTGTCGTGCGCGACGAAGATGGGAAGGTCGCCGACGATCGCGACTCCCTTCGCGGCGCAGACCTTTCGCAGGCGCGCCCATTGGCGTTCAAAGATGAACTGACGGACCTTTTCGGTCTGGATATCCGCCTCGGCCTCTCGCTCAGCGCGCCGAAGGGCCGCGGCCTGCCGGCGCGCGAGCGCGGGTTCCCAATTCGTCCACGCAGCGCCCTGGTGGCGACGCTTCATGGCTGCGAACAACGCGTAATCATCGAGCCATCCCGCTTCGGCCCGGATGTAGCCTTGGTACTCCTCCTCCCATCGGGGCACTTCCCCCCGCGTGAACCGTTCACTCGCCCGCGTAAGGAGCCCATCCTTGTAATCGATGACCGAGGCATAGTCGACCCGCCCATTCGGAAATGCAGGCCGACCCGCCAGGTCCGCTTCTTTCAGCATGCCGTCGTCGAGAAGTGCCTCCAGGCTGATGAGCAGCGGATTTCCCGCGTGCGAGGACGGGCTTTGATACGGCGAGTCGCCGTAGCCCGTGGGGCCGAGCGGCAGCACCTGCCACCGGCGGCAACCGGAAGATGCAAGCCAGTCGATCCAGCGGTGAGCCGGGGCGCCGAGATCCCCGATTCCACCCGGACCCGGAAGCGAAGTCGGATGCAGCAGGATCCCGCCACGGCGCTCCATCCGACTACGCGACCGAGGGGGAGGTGTGGAGCGACCGGTACAGGGCAAGGTACTCGGCGGCCGACCTTGCCCAGGAGAAATCCTGCGCCATGGCCCGCAGCTGCATCGCGCGCCAACGTCTGCGATTCCCGAACGCCCGGATGGCACGCAGCACACACGCGGCGAGCGCGTCCGGCTCCGCCGGGCCAAAAACGAAGCCGGTCCCTCCGCGCTCCTCCGCGTCGCGGACCGTGTCCTTCAGGCCGCCGGTCGCCCGCACCAACGGCAAAGCGCCATAGCGCATGGCGATCATCTGAGCTACACCGCACGGCTCGTAACGGGAGGGCACGAGCAGAATATCGGCGGAGGAATAGATGCGCCGGGAGAGCCCGGAGTCGAAACCGATCTTGAGTGCCACCCGATCAGGATGGCGCGCACGAAACGCCTGCGCGAGCGCTTCGAGATCCGGCGCTCCGCTGCCTAACAGCACCAGTTCCCACGGCTCCTCGCGGAGTGCCTCCAGCGCCCGCAATACCAGATCGACCCCTTTCTGCGGGTCCAACCGCGTGACCATGCCCAGCAGAAGCGTCGTCTTCGTATCCAGCAACCCCAGCTCTTGCCGCAGGGCGGCCTTGTTCGCGCGCCGCGGACCCAAGTCCTCCACGGAGTACCGTGCCACCAGAGCCGGGTCCGAGGCCGGATCCCATCGGCGCGTATCGATCCCGTTCAGGATTCCGGTGAGATCGCCGGAGCGCTGCAGCAGGAACTCGCTCAGCCCGGCCCCGAACTCCGGCGTTTGGATCTCCCGGGCGTAGGTCGGGCTGACGGTGGATAGACCATCCGCGGCGGAAAGACCTACGGGAAGCGGCAGGGCACGGGCCCAGTCCGGAAGACGCGAGTCCGCGTCCCGCGCCCACCCTAACGCCCGCACGGCCGACTCGCCCCCCACCCCGAGATAAGGCAGGTTGTGAATCGTGACCAGGGTTCGCACACCAGACCAGAAAGAATCGGCCTCCCGCATCCTCAAGATCGGCACCGCTCCGGGGGCCGTGTGCCAGTCATGGAAATGAAGGATGTCGGGCTTCCAGCCCACGGCGCGACATGCCTCGAGGGCGGCTCGAACGAAGAACAGGAACCGTGGGGCGTCGTCCGCGGGGTCGGCATACACGCTGCGCGCGGTCCGGATCGGATCCCCATCCATCCACCATATCTGAGCCCGGCCGTGACGCGCGGAGACCATCCCACCTGCGGCTGGGCGGCCGAGTCCGGGCACGTCAAATTCGATTCGCGGGCCGGGATCCTGATCTGCCAGCGACAGCCACGGGTAGAGAGGAACCGCCAGGCGGAGCTCAAGCGACCGAGATGCGAGGGATTGGGCCAGGCTGCCCGCCATCTCGCCTAAACCGCCGACTTGCACCCACGGGGCGGCTTCGGCGGTGAGAAACAGCACCTTTAGGCGGCGAACCATCGGTAGTCGATGTCGGGGAAGACCTTGTCGCGCTCCCAGATTCGATCTACAAGGCCGGAGTCGCCTCCAGCCTCGGCTGCGTCCAAGAGTTGGTGAAACCGATCGACGTGGCCCCGGAATCTCTCGACGGCGTACTCGCGCGCCTGGCCGGTCGTGATCAAGAACGGCCAATCGGAGGATTGGAGCAGGAGCAGCTCGCGCGCCGCCATGTTCAGCGCCCGCTCTGTCTCGCCGGAGGCATTGGGGAAGCGAGATGCGGCTTGAGTCATCCGCCGTTCGGAGTCGTGGACAATCGGCCAGACCCAATGTGTGTCCGCGTTGTCCCACACAAAATGGGCGCCGCCCGCGCCCCACGACCCTTCGGGCAACTGCAAGGCTGTATCCGGAGGATGGGCTTCCAGGTAGGAGCTGGCGGTCGTGAGCTCGACCGTTTCGGACGCGGCCAGCCTTTCAAGCACGCCCCGAAGCCAGTCGACGCCTTCGAACCACCAGTGGCCGAACAGCTCGGTATCGTAATTCGCGCACACGAGCCCGAATTCGTCTCGCTCGGCATGAAACTGGGCCAGCACGCCGGCGACCAGGCCGGCGAAGTGATCGGCATGGGCTTGGACCTTCGCATGAGCCCAGTCTGGATGGTAGGGGTCCTTGCCCGCCAGGTCGACTCGCGATCCGGTGATGCGCCAGTACTGCATCCCGGAGATCCCGTCCTTCTTGTGAAACTCCCGATAATCGAAATCCCCCGGATACCCCCAATCTGAGCTCCAAACCTGAAGTCCGGCCCGGTTCTCCCGGCCGGCCACGGCGACCTCGCTCTCGTTGACGAAGTAAGGGCGGAGGCTCGTGGCGGGTCGAGCGGGCCGGGTCTCCGAGAACGGCACCACATATCTCCGAATCACGTCGCCGTAGGGACCCATGGCTTCTCCGGCCGCGACCCCGACCGGCCTTCCGCCTTCAATCATGTGCGTTTCGGCAAAGAAGAGGCGCAGCCCGTGGGCGGCAAGGAAGGACTCCATCCCCGGCCTGACACGGCCATCCTCGGCGACATAGGCGGGCCGATAGGCGCACTCCGGGAGCCAAATCGCTTTCGGAGCTCGGCCCATGTGACGGCGGTGCGCCGCCATCGCGGTGCGTAAATGAAGTTGGATGGACTCGTCGCGGTCCAACAAGGGGAGGTATCCGTGCGTCGCCGCGCAGGTGATGACCTCGAGGACGCCGCGTTCCTCCAGGCGTCGGAACGCGGGGACCAGATTCGAGGCCCAGCGCTCCAGGAAGTCCTCGCGCACACGCCGGTAGCGATCCGCGTAGAAGCTCGCCAGATGTGCGAAGTGCGGGTCGCCCGCGGCTTCGAAACGGGCTACGTCCGACGAGGCCGCGGCGATCTTTTCGTCCAGGTAGGCGTGGAAGTTGCGCTGGACGTCCGCATCCGCAAGTTGTTCCAATAGGATCGGAGTCAAGCTCAGCGTCAAGCGCACGGGCACCGAGCGTTCCGCCAGTCCCTCGAGAGCCCGGATCAGCGGCGCGTAGGTCTCGGCCGCAGCTTCATGCAGCCATTCCTCGCCGTGGGGCCAGCGGCCGGCCTGGCGAGCGTAGGGCAAGTGGCTATGGAGGACGAACGTGAACGCGCCGAGAGGGGGCAATCCGATTTCCCACGAGGGACCGTGCGATTCTAGCAGAGCTGGACCGTCAGCTCATTCTTCGGCCAAGGATGGCAGGACGTAGAATCGCGTGCGTTTGACCTAACCCCCTACCCCCTTCCGCTGAAGGGGCAGGGGGTGCTGGCAGCTCATGGTCGGCGATAGGATAGGCACAACTCCCTCTCCCTTTAGGTGAGGGCCGGGGTGAGGTTTGTAGATGACACCTCCCGCCGTGATCGAGCCCGATGAGTTCTGGGCGGAGATTCTCTCCGGCGAGCAGGCGCGTGTTCGAAAGGCGGTCGAGCAACTCCCGCCCGCCGAGCTGGCCGGTGTGCGTGCGCATCTCCAGGTGATGGCGGAGGGGGCCGGCTGGTCGCTGGGTCAGCAGCGCCGAGCCCGGGCGGCGCTGGAAGTGATGCTGGGGAGCCAACCGGATTAAGACGCAAGGGACGACCGGGCATCCTTAAGGGTGCGCTACATCTTCCCGAGCCTCGTCGCAAACTCCGTGGTCAGCGCGGGCAGGATATCGTAGAGATCTCCCACCACGCCGAATCGGGCGAGTTTGAAAATCGGAGCATCGCGGTCGCGATTGATGGCCACGATCGCTTTCGACGTCCGCATCCCGGCCTGATGCTGAATCGCCCCGCTGATCCCACACGCGATATATAGGTCCGGCGAGACGACCTTCCCCGTTTGACCCACCTGATTCGCGTAGGGGATATATCCTGCATCCACTGCCGCCCGGCTCGCGCCGACGGCCGCGCCCAGAACCGAGGCCAGCGCCCGGACGAGAGCAAATCCTTGCTGCGCGCGCCAGATCTCTTGCTGCTTTGGATCTGTGATTTCGGCCGGCGGTGAAAGATTCGGGTTGTTCGAGACGCCCCGCCCCCCCGATACGATGATCGAGGCATCCGAGAGACTCACGCCTGCCTCCGAGGGCTTGTAACCAAGGACTTCCGTCACCGCGTGCCCCGGCGTGATCGCGAGCTTCGTGACCTCGCCCGTGCGGCCCGCCTCGGGTTCCGGGATTGGGAAGGCCCGGCTCCGAACGGTGAGGATTTGCGGCGTCCGTTTTCGATTCACCTCACGGGTGTGAAGTTTCCCGGCGTAGATCGGCCTGGTGGCGACGACCACCCCATCCACCGATTCCCACGCAATGACATCCGGCGTGACTCCGGTCTCGAAGTCGACGGCCACCATCGCGGCGAGTTCCCGCGTCCGACTGGTGGTCGGCAGGATCCAGACCTCGACGGCCTGATCCCGCAGCTGTTGGGTGACGATGTCGGCGTAGGCTTCGGGGCGGAAGTCCTTGAGGGATGGCGAATCGACCAGGAAGACGTGGTCCGCGCCGTGCTGGATGGCCTGTGCGGCCAGATGGTCGAGGCCGCTTCCGACCGCGACCGCCGCTACCCCGGATTGGCGGTCGGCCGCCAATCCTTTGGCCGCGCCCAGGGTCTCCCACGTTGCAGGAGGTGCCACACCCTCAAAGTGGTCGAGGTAGACCAGAACCTTTTCCGCCATCAGATGACCTTGGCCTCGAAGAGTTTCGAGACGAGTTGGGCAGCGATCTCCTGCGGAGTGGCCCCTTCTATGAATTCGCAGGAAACCTCGACCTTCGGCGGGGCGATCATCTCCGGCCAGCTCAGGACTGCGGCCGGAACAGGCGTGAGACCGATATCGGCGGCGGACCAGACCGGGATCTCGGCTTTGGAGGCCCGGCGAATTCCCATGAAGGATGGATAACGGGGCTCGTTGATCTCCTTCACGACACTCACGACCGCGGGCAGGCCCGCGCGCACGGTCTGCCGCGACTCCTCCATCATCCGTTCGACCGTGATCGACCGTTGGGAGGGATCGAGCGCCGGAATGGCCGCGGTCAGGGTCAAAGAGGGCCAGCCCAGACGTCGCGCCACCTGGGCCGCCGTCACGCCCGTGTCCGTGTCCACGGCTTGCTTCCCGAAGAAGGCGATATCGACGTCGCCGATCTTACGCAGGGCGGCCGCTAAGGCGGCGGAGGTCACCAGCGAGTCGGCTTCGGCCAGCGCCGGGTCGGTCACCAGCACGGCCTCATCGCATCCCATGGCTAGAGACTGCTTGAGGGCCTCCCGGGCTTCGGTGGGCCCCATGCTGAGAGCCGTCACCTTTCCGCCATGGGTCTCCTTGGTGCGGAGTGCCTGCTCGACCGCATATTCGTCCCACGGATTCAGCACGAGCGGGGCATCGCCCCAGCTCGCTCTGCCGTCCTTGACGGACAGGGATGCGGCCGTGTCCGGCGTCTGTTTAACGCACACCACCACGTTCACACACTACCTCCTGAGGATCTGGATGACGGACAGGGCCGGCGACGGATCAGGCGGCCGCCGCCTGCCAGGCGGCGGCGTCGTAAGCCGGAAGTTCGAGGCGCAGGGCCGCGTCCGTCCGCGTACCGAGCGCGTACCCCGCCTGCATGAGTGTATGGATCTCGCTTGTGCCTTCGTAGATCACGGCCCCCTTGGCATTGCGCAAGTATCGCTCCACGGGATACTCGTCGCTGTAACCATAGGCGCCGTGAATCTGAATTGCCTCAAGTGCCGCCTCGACCGAAGCGTCCGTGGCGAACCATTTGGCCATCGAAGTCTCGCGGGTGTTGCGCCGGCCGATGTTCTTCAGCCACCCCGCCTGCCAATAGAGGAGGCGCGCCGCCTCGTAGGATTGGACCATACGGGCGATCTTCTGTTGCACGAGCTGGTGCCCGGCGATGGGTCGGCCGAACGTGCGCCGCTCCTGGGCATAGCGCAGACTGGCTTCTAACGATGCGCGGATCAAGCCGGTGGCCCCGGACGCGACGGTGTATCGGCCGTTGTCCAGGCACGACATCGCAATCCGAAATCCTTCACCCTCTTCACCCAGCCGATGGGACGAAGGCACCCGGACATCCTGACAACTCACCCAGCCTGTGGATCCTGCCCGCACGCCCAGCTTGCCGTGCAAGTCGCCGCAGGAGACGCCCGGGAGGGCCGTCTCCACGACAAACGCGGAGATCCCATCATGAGGGTCGGTCGCAACCGGGTCGGTTTTGGCGAACCAGAGCACATGGTGGGCCTTCGTCGCCAGGGAAATCCATATCTTCTCGCCATTCAGGACGTAGTCGTCACCTGCCCGCCGCGCCGTGGAGGCCATGGCCGCCACATCCGAGCCTGCCCCGGACTCGGTCAGCCCGAACGCAGCCACCTTCTCGCCGCGGGCCTGAGGGACCAGGAAGCGGATCTTCTGCTCCTCACTCCCCCATTGGAGCAGGCCCAGAGAATTCAGACCCATGTGGACGGACATGATCACCCGGAGCGTCGTGTCGACAACCTCCAGTTCCTCGCAGGCAAGCCCAAGGGAGAGGTAGTCGAAACCTTGTCCGCCGTATCGCACGGGGAGACAAATTCCCAGGATCCCGAGCTCCGCCATGCGCGGCAGGATGTGGGGGGCCATTTCACCTTTGCGGTCCCACTCCTGGATGATCGGCGCGACCTCTTTTTCGGCGAAATCGCGCACCATCTTGCGCACCATTTCGTGTTCCGGCGTGAGATGGAGATCCATCCGCGCTCCCGTGAAATCACGCACAATTATAGCCTTCACGATCGCGGCATCGGCCCTCGGACCCGATCCGGGCGTGCTCCCTTCGGATTCGAGCAGGTAGCGCGCCGAGCCGGGGCCGTCGGCTAGAATCGTGTCCCATGGGATTCGGTTTCCGGATGGGCGCGCTCAAGGATCGATGGCCATTCTGGCTCGGCTTGGCGGCCGTGCTGTGGGCGTTGTCGCCCACCCCCGCGCCGAGGCAGCTCAACGAGATCGTCCGGGCGGCGCGGATGGCGTGGCAATCGGGGAGTGCCACTGCAGCCCTGATCGAGATGGAGCGGGCCATCGAGCTAGAGCCGACCCTGGGGGCAGGCCTCGAGCTCATCGCGGCCCAGGCCGCGCTTCGCTCGGGCGACTCTGCTTCCGCGCTCGCACATGCCGGCCAGGCTCTCCAGATGGGCGCATCCGTGGCGGACATCCAGTGTGTCCTCCTGGTCGCCGCGCTTATCGGCGGCGATGACACCCTCACAGCCGAAGTCCCGTTCGACGCGTGGAAATCCTGCGAACTGGACTCACCCTCCCTACGCAGCCTCGCCGAACTTGCCATGGCCCGAGGTGATTGGGAGACCGCTGGTTCGGCATTGGACGCTCGCGCCGAGTCGCACCTTGACGATCCTGAGGCACAGCTCGATCTCGGACTGTTTCTCGCGGTCGAGGATCCCGAGGCCGCACCGCCGTACCTACACGCCGCCATCGCCGGCGCTGGAGGCGATCCCTCCGCCGAGGCCGTGCTCGCCGAGCTGCAGACTTCCCGCGGCGCTGGGCAGGCGGATCTCCAAGCTCGGATCGGGCTTGCCCTAGCGCGCCAGGGCCGATGGCGGCTCGCGGAGCGCGCGTTGGAGCTCGCCGTAGAAGCAAGCCCCGATTTCGCCTCGGCCCACGCCTATTTGGGGCTGGCGCGGGATCAGCTCGGAGCGGACGGAGGCCCGGAGCTTCAAGTCGCCCTGCGTCTCTCGCCCCTCTCTCCTATCGTTCACGCGTTTCTTGGACGCCACTGGCAAGGCGTGGGCAACCTCGCCGCCGCCAGGATGGAATTCGAGAAGGTCGCGATGTTGGACGACCGCGATCCCGCCGTGATGGCCCAGCTGGGCGAGGTCTACGCGGCGATGGGGGATCTCGAGGCGGCGGAAATGGCGTTCCGCGCGGCCGTAGAACGGGCTCCGCTGGACCCGTCATTCTGGCTTCTCCTCGCCCAGCACTCCCTCCAACGGGAAATCGAGATTGACACATTGGGGATACCCGCGGCGCGCCAGGCCGTGCACTTGGATCCCAGCCTGGCCGCCGGTTGGGATGCGCTCGGGTACGGTCACGCCTTGCTCGGGGAGACAGACCTGGCCGACCGTCTGCTGCGCCTCGCGCTTTCTCTGGATCCCGCCCGCGCGTCCACCCACTATCACCTCGGCCTTGTCTTCCATGCCCAGGGCAATTCGGACGCCGCCGCCCTCGAATGGCGGACGGCGATGGACCTCGATCCCGGTGGACCCTTCGGCGCGCTGGCCCGACGCGCTTTGGGTTTCCCCTGACCTCGTTCGATTCCGCCCGAATACCGGGCCCCGCCGATCGACATGCTACAATCTCGCGGGTGCGCCTCCCCTCGCGGGCCCATGGGCCTCGCCGGTCCATCCTTCTCGCGGCGTGCGCCGTGTCCATCCTCGCGTGCGCGTACTTCCAACTCCCCGTACAGCCAGGCGATGTCCTATTCCAAGATGACTTTTCTCTCAATTCCAGCGGGTGGGACCAGTATCAGGACAGCACCTACTCTGCCGAGTACGTATCCGGTCAGTATCGGATCACCGTGGCGGCCCCTCAGACGGACGCGTGGGCTAATCCCCGGTTGCGATTCCAGGATGTTCGCATCGAGGTGGAGGCCTCCAAACTTGGGGGGCCCGACGACAATGTGTTCGGGGTCTTATGCCGCTATCAGGATCCGCGCAACTTCTACTTCTTCCTGATTTCCAGCGATGGATATGTGGGTGTCGGGGCCTACAAAGACGGCCGGCGCAAACTGCTCAGCAATGACTCCCTTCTGCCCTCTCCGGCCGTGATCCAGGGAGTGGCCACGAACTTCCTCCGTGCAGAGTGTGTTGGGTACAAGCTCGATCTGTATGTAAACAGCTTCCTGGTATCTCAGGCCCAGGCCGCGGAGTGGATGGAGGGCGATGTCGGTCTCTTGGCGGGCACCTATGGGCAAGGCGGTGCCGACATCGGCTTCGACAATTTCGCTGTCACGCAGCCCTGAAGACGCAGGGCATTTCCGGCCTGCTCACCCGCACCCCAACTCTGCGACGATCGCCTGAATGCGATCTGCCTCGGAGGGCGGTCCCTCGGCGGCGATCCGACGCCAAGCATTGCAAATCATGGGGCGAACTGCCCCCTCTTGCTCGATCGAATCCTGGCTTAGCCCCTGGGCCCGATCCCACCGGCCGAGATGGGCGTACCCTTCAATGAACGGAATCCTCTCCGCAGCGTCCTTGGGGCGATCTCCCAATGCCCGAGCCTGTTCTCCGAGCTCGACCACGCGCTCCCAATCGCGGTTTTGACGGGCCAAGTCGGCTTGTTCGAAGAAGTAGCACCATCCATGGGGTGGTTCCTCACCCCCCACCGGCGACGGCGGCCGGGCCCCAGATGACCCGTCCGACCGGATGAGGGAAAGGTCCGAAAGAGGGACCCACCGCGAAAGCGGTGCGGGCAGGTTGTGCATGGAGTCATCTTGCACGAGATCCAGAAAGCGGACGCACCCCGGAGGATCGTAGAAGAGGACAAGGACTTGGGAGGTGGAACCCTCGAACCGAGCCGCACGATACGATTGTTGAATCGGAAGCCCGCGCTCCACTCCGGGCAAGCCGCGGCCGAAGCGGACCGACACGAAGTACAGGACGTACTCCATCTCCGCCGTGTGGGAGTCGGGCGCGTACATCCAGTTCAGCGGAGCGGTCAGGGAGTTGTCGGACTCGTAGAGGAGTGGGATGTCGTTGGTCAGGACCGCGGTGCCTGGTTCGATGGACGGTGCCCGCCACGCGAGCTGCCATAGGAATTCGCGCTGCTGAGCCCAGTCTCGTCGATACGAAGTGGCGTTCTCGAATTGGTGGGCCGCCCCCCCGCCCACGAGAATGCCCGTGAGCAAGAGCTTGGGCCAGATCCCGCCGGGGAGCACTTCCACCAATCCGGTCACTACCAGAGCGGACCCCATCATCATCGGCAGCGTCAGCCGATCCCAGGGAAACTGAAGCCCCATCGGCAATTCGGTAACCCAGAAGGGCCAGCCAGACACGGCCAGGGACAGCCCGCCTCCTGCGATCAGGAGCCAGCCAACGGGATTCCTTCGACCGCGACTCAATATCGGAGCCTCGACGGATCGCACATGAATGACGGCCAACGCCAGTGCGGTCAGGCCCACGGCTCCCCAGCCGAGGGTCGAAAATCCTCCCAGTTTGGAGAGGTCCGGAAGGGTCAGCGCGTGACCCCAAGCTCCCAAGCCTGCCTCACCCATGTCCGAGGCTACGGTCTCGACCAACCCGCTCACGGAGCCGGCACTTCCCAAGGTGAACTCCTGCAGCAACGTGGGCTCGTAGGTGGGAAAAGACACCACACTGACTCGCCAGACCAGGAAGCCAACCATAAGCACGAGGTACGGCGCGCCCACCTTCGCCCAGCGACGTAGACCGGATCCGCTTCCAAGGAGGGGAAAGAGCAGGATCAAGGGACGGATTAGCTCGATCCCCAGAAAATATTCCACGGAGAAGAGACTGAGCGCAGCCAGGACCAAAGGTCCGGCGTGGCGCCGAATCGAATCCTCTCCCCGGCGCACGAGCCAGATCATCCATCCTAAAGAGGCCAAGTGGGCAGCCAGGAGAAGGAAGTAGTGGCTGTAAATGAGGGAGATGAACTGCTGGCCGAATCCGGGGTAGACGAGGAATGTCATGCCCGCGATCGCCGCCGTCCGCGCCCGTCCGGGAAGGACCTGAGCCATCATCCAACCCATCGCCAACGCACTCAGCCACCGGCAGAATAGGCCGAACGCCTGCCAGGCAAGAGGACTTTCCCCGATCCAAGGCGTCGTGAGGAGATACACCCACCCGAGGACCGGCCGGTCCAGCGCGTAGACCTGGTCGAATCCGAAGGGCCCCAGTCGGTGCAGAAACCACGCTTTGGGCCAGTCGTCCCAATAGAACCCAAGCCAGGGGATCAACGGTCCGTAGGCGGCCAGAGTCAGGGCGAGCAGTACGACCGGAGTGGAGCGAAGGTGGTTTCGGATGAGAGCCAGAACCCGCATGCCGATCGATACCCCTTAGGTCGGCTGAAACTATACCTTGACCATCTGTGGACTGAACCCGACCTGGTCCGCGCTCCCGGGCAGACACGAGGTGGCTATGCGCTCCTCATGAGGCGGTACGGAGGGCCACGGTATAATCGCGGTATGCCCTCGAAGGAAGTCTTGGAGGCCGATCTCAGAACCGCCATGAAAGCGGGCGACGACGTCCGGAAGCGAACTCTCCGGATGGTCCTTTCGGCCGTCAAGCTGGCGGAAGTGGAAAAGCGCGGGCATGTGGACGAGGCCACCCTGATTGCGATCCTTCAAAAGGAGATCAAAACCAGGCGGGAGTCGATCACCGACGCGGAACGGGCTCATCGGGACGACATCATCGCCGCATCCCAGGCCGAGATTGATGTCCTCAACTCATTCCTTCCCCAGCGCCTCTCGCAGGCCGATCTGCAGACCCTGGTGCAGAAAGCGATCGAGGAGACAGGCGCCTCCGGGCCCCAGGACATGGGCAAGGTCATGAAGGCCGTGATGCCCCATGTCCAAGGCCGCGCCGATGGCAAGGACGTGAACGAGCTCGTCCGCTCCCTGCTTGCCCAGGCCTGAAACCCAGCCCATGGAAGACCTACCCGGGACTCGCCCCCGGCTCGGGGAGCGACTCCAGGTTTCCTGGAAGGCGGCCCGCGCCGGTCTGCTTTTTGCCGTCGGCATTCTCGGTACCCTGGCCGCCCTTTCCTTGCCGGTGGAGGGCGGAACCGGAATCCCAGGCCTGCAGGCCGACGCCGTCGCTTCCCAGGATGTCCAGGCTCCTTACACCGTTTCCTACACGAGTGAGGTCCTCACCGAGCATGCCCGGCAGCAGGCGGCCGACTCGGTCGCCCATGTCTTCGATACGCCGGACACCGGGGTGGCGCGGACTCAAGTCGAGGCCCTGCGCCAGACATTGGCATCCATCGAGGATTCGCGTTCCGACACCTCGATGACCCAGAATCAGAAGCTGCAAGCCCTTCTTGGGCTGACCGAGGCCCAGCCCTCGGCGGAGATCGCTGAGAGGATTCTGGGGCTCTCCGCCTCTCGCTGGGAGGCCGTGAGTCAAGAAGCCGAGTCGGTGCTCGAGCAAGTGATGCGGAGGGAAATCCGGGAAGGGAGCTTGGAGAACGCCCAGAGGTCGCTGCCCACGCTGGTCAGCATCTCGCTTCCGGATTCCCAGGCGGAAATCGTCGTTTTCCTCGCTCGCGCGTACTTGACACCAAATTCCCGGTACAACGAGGTCGCGACGGAGGCGGCGCGCGAGTCGGCCCGCCGGGCCGTCGCCCCGGTGGTCAAGTCCTACGCCGCAGGCGAGACCGTGGTCAGCCGAGGCGAGATTGTGACGCCGCTTCACATCGAAGCGTTGCGCGCCTTCGGCGTGCTGGACCCCGCCCTGCCGGTTTCCGAAATCGCGGTGCGAGGACTTTTCACGACCCTTCTCGCCTGCGCCCTAACCCTCTACGTCTCCCGCGCCCACGCCGAGGCATTCCAGAAGGGTGCCCTGGGCTGGGTCGTGGTAGCCGGGTTTGTGGGCGTGGCCCTGGCGATGCAGCTGATGATTCCGGGGCACGCCGTCCTTCCCTATGTGTTTCCTGCCGCCACGCTGCCGATGCTCCTGGGTGTGCTCCTCGGCCCGGGCATGGGCGTTGCCTCCGCTCTGGCATTGGGCGCTCTGGCGGGGTTCCTCGGGGGCCGGGGACTGGAACTCGCGCTCTACTTCATGCTGGCGGGCGCCGTCGGCTCTTTGGTCATTGGCCGAGCGGAAAGATTGAGCGTCTTTTTCTGGGCCGGGTTGGCGGCGGATCTTGCCGGTGTGGCCGTGCTGGTCGTCTTTCGCTTGCCCGACCCGGCAATGGATGTGATCGGGAAAGGGTTTCTCCTTTTGGCCGCGACCGTGTCCGGGCTCTTCTCCGCCAGCCTGTGTTTCGTTCTGCTGCTTCTCGTCGGGAACTTCCTTGGGATTCCGACCAGCTTGCAATTGATTGAACTGTCCCGGCCCGACCATCCGCTCCTTCAGTTCATCTTGCGCAACGCCCCTGGGACCTATCAGCACAGTCTCCAGGTAGCCAATCTTGCTGAGCAGGCGGCCCGGTCCATCGGGGCGAACCCTCTCCTGACCCGGGTGGGTGCGCTCTACCATGACTCCGGCAAGGCCCTTCGGCCTCAATTCTTCATCGAGAATCAAGTGGCGGGGCAGAACGTGCATGAGCAGCTGGACCCTGCCACCAGCGCAAGCGTGATCCTGTCCCACGTCCCGGATGGGCTGGAGCTGGCACGCAAGCACCGCCTCCCTGGACAGGTGAGAGCCTTTATTCCAGAACATCACGGCACGATGGATGTGAGCTTCCAGTATCAAGCCGCGGTCGAGTCCGCAGGCGGTTCTTCGGAGCGGGTCGACCGCCGGGACTACACCTACCCCGGCCCGCGGCCGCGCTCGCGGGAGACGGCGCTTCTCATGCTGGCCGACGGCGTCGAGGCCAAGGCTCGGGCGGAAATGCCGACCGACGAAGACGCGATCGATCAAGTCGTTCACTGGGTGATCGACGACCGGCTGGCGAAGGGCCAGCTCGATCAGACCGAGCTCACGTTGCGCGACTTGGAGACCATTCGACGATCCTTCGTTGCCACATTGCGCGGGCTGTACCACCCTCGGCTGAAATACCCCTCGCCGATGGACGTGCCCGAGCCCCCGGTGGCCGCCGCTTCGGCCGCGCCTTTGCCCATCGAAAAGGGATGAGCCACCGCGTTTCGGTTCATGCGCCCGAGCGATACGCCCGATGGCGCCGGGCGGTCGCATCCGCTGGACGGGCCGCCCTCGCGGCGGCCAAATCCCCGCCCGCCCAGGTCACCGTCGTCCTGACGGACGATCGAACTCTGCGCCGGCTGAACCGCCGCTTCGCTTCGCTCGATCGAGCGACAGACGTGCTCTCTTTCCCGGCGGAGGCGCCTCCTCGGGCCGCAAGGTATCTCGGCGATGTCGTCATCTCAGTGCCTCGCGCTCGGCGCCAGGCGGCCTCGCGGGGCCACCCGGTACGGTCGGAACTCTCTCTGCTTGCGGTCCATGGGGTGCTACACCTGCTGGGTTATGACCATGCCCGCCCCCTCCAACGGCGTCGCATGGGGGCTCTCCACGCGCGGGCAATGGAGCGGCTCGGGATCCGACTGGGCGCGGACCCCCTCGCTCCCTAGCCCCGATGCCGCGCTCCGTCTCACGGCTCGACTCTTTACGCCACGCGTCACGCGGTCTTGCGCTCGTCTTGCGCACCCAGCGCAACGCATGGATTCACGCCGCGGTCAGCATCGTGGTCATCGGCGTCGGCCTTTGGCTGCGACTCAATACCCATGACTGGGCGGCCCTACTGCTAGCCATTGGGCTGGTATGGCTGGCCGAGTTCTTGAACACCGCCCTCGAGGCGGTCGTGGATTTGGCCAGCCCCGGAGCCCACCCCCTTGCCCGGGCGGGGAAGGACATTGGTGCGGCAGCCGTCCTCATCGCCGCACTGACCGCCGCCGCCGTCGGATGCATGATCCTCGGACCTCCGCTTTGGCTTCAATTGGGTTTTGACCGGCTCTTGAGCCAGGGCGGTCCGTAAGGCAGTTGTAGGGAAGATTCAAGCCGGGCAGTCCGTGCGTACGGATTGCAGGCGACGTGGGTCTATGACATAATCCGACGTGGCCCCGGAAGATTCATTCTTTCAGGCACAAAACATGCCCTCTGCACCTGCGGTCCAGAATTCCAGCCTGTATCGGGCGGCCACTTCCTCGGTCGACCTCCAGAACCCAGCGCTCGCACTGAACGCGTTGCTGGGGCTGGCGACCGATCTGCTTCACGTCACCCGATCTGCCTTGTATGAATACAGTGAAACCGAGGCGACCTTCAGCCCGAGATTCTCTCAAGGCGTGCCGGTGGGAGATCTCGGCCGGATTTCGTCTTCCGGCGATCATCCATTGCTCCGAACCGTTCTCAGTGAGCGGCGGGCAGCCGCACGAGACGACCGTCGGGGCAGTTTGGGATTGCCCCTCGCTCCTGGATCGGTCGCGTGCGCGCCTTGCATTACGGGCGGCCAGATGGTCGGGCTTTTCTTTGTCGGCTCGGATGGATCACGCTCCTTTGACGAACAGGACTTGCTCACTCTCGAAGTGGTCGCCAGCCGCGCCGCGGATGTGCTGGCGTTCGCTCGCCAAACAGCGAGCCAAAGTTATCTTTTTCACAAACTCACCCTTCTGTACCAGGCCAGCCACGCCATCCCGGGGACTCGCGACCGCGAGGAGGCTGTGCGCCAGACCGCGGCCCACCTCTTGAAGGCGACCTCGGCCGACTTCGTCGAGATCAAAGTCTTCGAAGAGAGCGGCGGCAAGGTCACCCGCTTCCGCCAGCAGTTGGGACGGTCGGTCCAACAACAGATGATCGAGGTCGGCCACGATCCCATGCCGGACTACCCGGTCCACCTTCAAGTCGTGCAGACCCTGAGACCCATGACGATCAGTCTCCAGCCTCCGGTGGGGTCGACGAAGGATCTCGCCCATCTGGAAGCCGAGGGCATGGCGGCGGCGGCGGTGTTCCCCTTGGCCACAGGCAGCCGCGCCCAAGGGTTGGTGCGCATGCTCTATCAACAGCGCGGGCACCAGATTAACGAAGCCGAGACCGAGCTGGCCCAAGCGATCATCAACATCGGCGCGGTGGGCCTGCAGGACGCCATCCATGTCGAGACGGCGGAGGCCCGCGCCAATCAACTTCAGGTGTTGGGCGAGATCGGCCGCGAGATGACCTCCACGCTCGACCTCGAGGTCGCGTTGGAAAACGCGATGCACCACACGCAGCGGCTCCTCCGGGCGGAGGCCTGCGTCCTTTTCCTCTTGGATGAACCGGGCGAGAAGCTCGTGTTGAAGGCCAGCGGCGGGGCCCAGATGCGGATCCGGGATGTGGCTATCCGGCTCGAGGAAGGGATTGCCGGATGGGTCACACGCAATCGACGACCGCTCATCGTGAACGACGTCCGTTCGAATCCGCTCTATCACAGTGGGATCGATGGTCAGACGGGTCTGCTCACCTCCTCCGTCCTGTGCGTCCCGCTCGAGACACGCGGCGAAACCCTGGGCGTGATCGAGGCGATCAACCACCCGACGGGCGCCTTCACCGAGGTCGACCAGCAAATGCTCGCCTCGGTCGCCTCCTGGGCCGCGATCGCGCTCGACAACGCCAACCTCTTCCGCCGGATCGCCGAGGAGCGCAGCCGGCTGGAGGCGACGCTGCTCGAGACGGCGGACGCGGTGGTCCTCACCGACCGGGCCGGCCGCATCATTCTGGTGAACAAGGCCGCCTCCCAGGTCTTCCGTATCAACTCCGATCTCGCGGCCGGACGTCCCGCCTCGGAGATCTTTGTGGGGCATCCGCTCGCCGAGATTCTGATGGGCGAAGACGTCACCTTCCCCACCAGCCTGGAAGTGACCACGCCGACCGAACGGGTTCTCTACGCCACCATCAGCGACGTACCCGATGTCGGCCGGGTCGCGGTGATGCAGGACATCACCGCCCTCAAGCAAATCGACAACATGCGCTCACAGCTCCTCGGGACGGCGGCCCACGACCTCAAGAACCCGCTGAACGCCATCCGCCTCGGCGCCGACCTCCTGCTGGACGCTCCCCTCAGCGATCAACAACGCAAGGCCCTGAGCATGATGCAGCGGGCCACGGACAGCATGACCAATCTCATCACCGGCCTGCTGGAGACCATCCGGGTGGAATCCACTGCCAACGTGACCTTTGAACCTTGCCAGGTGAACGATCTGGTGCGCCGCTCCATTGAGGACCTCCGGCCTCTCGCCGAGTCCCGTAGCCAGACCATCGATTACGACCCGCCGAAAGATGCCCTCTTGATCATGGGGGATCCGAGCCGTTTGAACTCCGTCGTCAGCAACCTTCTGAGCAACGCGATGAAGTTCTCGGACGTGGGCGGGGCCATTCGGGTCAGTGTGGAGGCCGATGACGAACGAGTCCTCTTCACGGTAGCCGACAACGGCCCGGGGATTCCCGAAGACGAAATCCCGCGCATCTTCGAGCACCTCTTTCGGGGCCGGATGACCGTGCGCGACCCCAACAACCCGATTGAGGGCACCGGACTCGGGTTGGCCCTGGCCAAGACCGTCGTCGAACAGCACGGAGGCAAGATCTGGGTCAAGAGCACGGAGGGCGAGGGGAGCACGTTCTTCGTCTCCTTGCCCCGCGAACCCACCCCCAAGACGGGTTCGCTGCGCCGCGAGGAATAGTCTCCTCCGCATCCTCCGGCGTTGGCCGGAATCGGAATGTCCCTCGACCCTGAACTGTTTCGGCGCCCGGTCCGGCTGCCCTCCGCCCCGCCTATCACGGTCTCGGTCCTCGAGCGTGGGGCGGAGCGGCCCCGTCGAACCATGGTCTTCCTGCATGGGTTCGGAGGTAGCGCCCGCCAGTGGGCCTACCAACTCGAAAAGTTCTCCGCTCGCGATCGTGTCATCGCTCTCGACCTGCGGGGCCATGGAGCTTCCAGCGCTCCGGACGGCCGCTACGATATGCCGGCCCTGGTGGGAGATGTGGAGCACGCCCTCAAAGCCCTTTCGGTGAGGCGTCCGCTCATCCTGGTCGGGCACTCCTTCGGGGCTGCTGTGGCGGTGGAATACGCGCTTCGCCATCCTCGAGGCGTGGACCGTCTCATCTTGATCGCGGCCTCCGGTGAATACCCCTTGGCTCTCCCGTACCGCGTCGCCCTGGCGATCCCCTTGCCCATCTTGAACACGGTCTACCCATGGATCCGCAAAGGGCTGGGCGCGCGACCCGCGGTGCTCCGCCGGATCTACCGGGACGCCCTGGGACCCTGGAAAGGGTGGGAAAAACTTACAAAGATCCATGTCCCTACCTTGGTGATCCGCGGCCACCGGGATCGCGTGTTCGGCCGACAATATATGGAGGAAGTCTCTCGAAGGATCGCCGGTTGCACCGACGTGAATGTGGGCGCGTCCGGCCACATGGTCATGCTCGAACGCCACGAGGCAGTCAATCGCGCCATCGAGCGCTTCCTGGATGGCACCGGCGACCGACGACCGGCGGCGCGACGGCCAGAGGCCGGACCGTACCCGTGGCGGGTCCACTACGACTCGGGCGTCTTGCCCAGTGTGACCGTCCCGCCCATCCGGTTGGATCATTTTCTTGAGGTCTCTGCCGCCCGCCATCCCGGTCGCGCCGCGCTCGTGTTTGAGGACGGGGCGATGAGCTACCGCGACCTCGACCGTGAGGCCAACCGGTTTGGCCAAGCCTTGCAACATCTGGGAGTCCTCCCGGGCGATCGCGTGATGCTGCTCCTTCCGAATCTGCCGCAGGCGGTCGTGTGTTTCTACGGAACTCTTCGCGCCGGCGCCGTCGCCGTATTCGCCACGCCGCTTTCCGAGCCCGAAGAGCTTCTCCGCCAGGTGCGGGATTCCGGAGCGGAAGTCCTCGTCACCCTCACGCGCTTCCACGATGCTGCGCAGCAGGCGATGCACAGGGCCGGCTTGCGCCACGTCGTGCTGACCGGTGTGGGCGACTACCTTCCATGGGCGAAGGGCCTCGCATTCCGAATCGGACGCGCCAGAAGGGAGGGCGACGCGCCGCCGAATCCGGTCCCAAGCGGATTCCACATGCTCCGGCCGCTCCTTGCCAGCCAGCCGGCCCGGGCCCCGGACATCCAGCGGGACCCCGAGTCGCTATCCGTCCTCCAGTACACAGGCGGCACGACCGACGTCCCACGGGGAGTGATGTTGTCGCACCGGAATCTCGTGGCCAACACCCTCCAGGTTCGGCAGTGGATCCCGGACTTGCGAGAGGGCGAGGAAGTCGTGCTTTCCGTGCTGCCGTTCTCCCACATTTATGGGCTCACGACTGCGATGAGCGTCCCCATCTCCCTGGCCGGGACCATGGTGATCCTCTCCAACTTTGTGACGCCCCAGGTCTTACGGGCGATCCGCAGGCACCGCCCCACCCTCTTCCCCGGGGTTCCCACGATGTACACGGCGTTGAATGACGATCCGGGGATTCGCCGCTATCGAATCGATTCGATCCGGGCTTGCATCTCCGGCGCAGCTCCGTTACCGGTCGAGGTCCAGGAGGCATTTGAGCGGTTGACCCGGGGCCGGTTGGTGGAAGGCTATGGACTCACCGAAGCGAGCCCCGTGACTCACGCGAACCCTCTCCACGGCACCCGTCGTCCGGGATCGATCGGCCTTCCCCTCCCGAGCACGGATGCGAAGATCGTGGACTTCACGACCGGGAGGGATCTCCGGCCAGGAAAAGTCGGGGAACTCGCCGTGCGCGGACCTCAGGTCATGATGGGCTATTGGAATCGAGAACGCGAAACACGGGCTGCGCTCCGCCGCGGGGGCTGGCTTCTGACCGGAGACCTGGCGCGCATGGATCCCGACGGTTTCTTCCACATTCTCGCCCGCAAGAAGGAAATGATCCTGGCCGGACGCTATCAGGTCTATCCGCGGGACGTCGAAGAGATTCTCCACGAGCATCCCAAGGTCCGAGAGGCCGCCGTCGTGGGGATTGCCCGTCGTCGGTGGCCGCTACAACGAGTCAAGGCTTACGTGGTCTTGCGCCAGGGCGAGTCGGTGACGGAGCAGGAATTGATCCGGCTCTGCCGCGGCCGGCTGAAGGCGTATGCCGTGCCCTGGACGGTGGAGTTTGTGTCCGAGCTTCCCAAGTCCTTTGTCGGGAAAGTTCTCCGCCGGGTACTGCTGGAGAGCGACGCCGACTCTCCGCAGGCTGACCTCGAGGCCCGCGCGTGACGTCGGCCAGCCCTGGCGCTGCCAGGCCCATGACCCAGGATGGGTTTGCCTTTGGGACGGTCGGCTCCCCCATCTCGACCCCGAAGAAACCCGGCGGTACCGTCGGCGGAATCGCGCAAATGGCGCGCCTCCGGCTCGGCGCGCTGGAGCTCGCCTGGGTCCGGTCCGTGCGCGTGAGCGAGGCGAAGTGCCTTGAGATCCGGATCGCCGCGGAGACTCATCACATCGCCCTCTCTGTCCACGCGCCGTACTTTATCAATCTGAACGCTGGTCAGGACGAGTGGCCCAAATCCAGGAAACGGCTCATGGACGCGGCCCACTACGGAAACCTGGCCGGGGCCAGCGACATCGTCTTTCATCCGGGATCCTATTTCGGCGCGCCGGCGGAGCAAGTCCTGCGCGTCGCGGTGCCGCGCTTGGCAGCCTGCCTGGAGGAAATCCGTCGTTCAGGGAATCCCGTAATCCTTCGCCCGGAGACGATGGGTAAGAGTGCAATGTTGGGCTCGCTGGAGGACACCCTCGTCATGGCGGCGGAGGTCCCGGGGGTTCTGCCCTGCCTGGACTTTGCCCACTTGCATGCCCGGCCGGGAGACGGCTCCGCGAATTCGTACGACGAATGGCGCAGGATGATCGACCTGTGCGCCACGACGCTCGGCGACGCGGGCCTGCGAAGAATGCACATCCACCTTTCGGGGATCGCCTATGGGCCGAAGGGAGAAAAGCATCACCTCGCCTTCGCGAAGTCGAAGCTCCGCTATCGAGACTTGCTGCGCGCGCTTCGCGACAGCGGCGCAGTCGGCCGAATCTTGTGCGAAAGTCCTCTCATGGAAAAGGACGCCAAGGTCCTCCAGCGAGCCTGGGCGCGGGTCCGGTCCGCTCCCCCAGTGTGACGTGCCAGGCCAGCCTCTCCGACCGGATGAACAGCTTGCCTTGCTGAATGCCGCGATCACGCAGTGCCGGCACTGCCCAAGGCTGGTGGCCCACCGAGAGCGCATCGCCCGGGTCAAGCGCCGGGCTTATCTCGGAGAGGAGTATTGGGGCCGCCCTGTCCCTGGAAACGGAGATCCTCAGGCCCGGGTCCTCCTGGTCGGATTGGCGCCGGGGGCGCACGGCTCGAATCGCACGGGCAGGATGTTCACCGGAGACGGGTCGGCGGAGTTCTTAATCCCCGCTCTACATCGAGCCGGGTTTGCCAATCAGAACGCCTCCACGAGAGTTAACGACGGACTGGCCTTGCGCGACCTGTATATCGCTGCCGCGGCGCATTGTGCGCCCCCCGGCAACCGACCTACCCCGCTTGAAATCCGTCGGTGCCGCCCCTATCTCATCGAGCACCTGGCCGTGCTTTCTCGACTGCAGATCATCGTTTGCCTAGGCGCAGTCGCATGGGATGGTTTTCTGGGCGCGGCCGGTGGTTATGGCCTCGCCATGCCGAAACCCCGGCCCAAGTTCCGGCACATGGGGAGAATCGAGTTGGGGCGGTGGGCCGTCATCGCCACGTATCACCCAAGCCGGCAGAACACGCAGACCGGGCGGCTCACGGCGGCCATGCTGGACGAGGTCTTCCAGCTGGTCCGAAGCGAGCTCGCGATCTACGGTCCGAGAAGCAGCTAAACAACGAACCGCCCGCCGGATAAGGGCGGGCGGTTCGTCCATACCCATTGACCACCGAAGATCAGTCGTCCCGATTCCCGTCCGGCGTGGGGGTCGGCTCGGCCTCGGGCGTCCGTTGAGGCTCCCGTGTCGGGCGGTCGGGCCATGCGTCGCGTTCCGGTCGATCCGATCCAGCGAGCACCCATACCGCCGTGAGCTGCCCATCGGCCGATTTCTTTCCGCCGACAGCCACACCCATCCCCATTTCAAGATCCCCGAACGAGCTGACCTGGCCGTTGCGGGACTTGAAGACCGTGTCTTCGGTCACCGCGAACGTCAAGCGCCGGCCGTCCCGAGTCTCGATTGTCAACTCGCGGTCCCCCAGGTCCACGATCCGACCCGCCCCGCGTACATCCACATCCGGCCGAGGCCGGTCAGGACGATGGGCGGCCAAGACATTGAGGGCCAGCAGGCTGCCGTCATCCTGAGCTGCAGCGCCCACACCGACATGCATGCCGATCCTCAGATCCTCGAGGCCGTTCACCGATCCGTCCCGGCTGTGGAACTCCGTGTTCTCATCCACCAGGAACGTGACCTCGCCGCCCTCGCGCGGTTGGATCGAGAACGAGCGGTCACCCACCGAGGTAACGGCTCCGGCATAGCGGGCATGGTCCGGCCGGTCCCCCGGATTCCCGACGCCGACCGTTTTCGCGATGTGAGCACCATCCGCCGTGACCTCCCCGCGGACAAAGGCTTTCATCCCCGCTTCGAGGTCCTCCAAGCCATCGATCTCTCCCTGGCGGCTTACAAACCGGGTTTCGTCCGTGACCGTGATGACGAGATCCTCGCCGGCGCGCGTGTGCAGGGTGAAGGTGCTGGCGGCCGGATCGACCCCGGTCACTTCGCCGGCGGCCCGAAACCTGCCTGCCCCAGGATCACCCTCCGCGGCCGAGACCGCGGCGGGGAGGGCCAGCGCCAGGACCGTCCCCGCGATCCCAACTCCACGTACCAAGAACTTCCACATGGGTACCACCTCCGATGAATCGTGATGGCCCCAGCGTAGGTACCCGAGGGTACGAGAGCGTGTTCTGGATGTAAACAGGCTGTAAAACATGCCCCGCCGTGGACGGCGGGGAAACTGCGGGGAGCGTGGCGATCCGTCCTTTCTATCGTCCCGGAAACTCGACCTCCTCTTTCCCGGCCAGGACATTCTGGATTCGATCCACGACGATGTCGAGGTGGCGCGGGCGGTGCACAAAGTCCAGATCGGCAGCGGGGATCGTGAGGACCGGCGAGAGGTCAAAGGTCTTGACCCACGTCTCGTACAAGCCGTCGAGCAGCTCCAGGTATTCGTGCGTAATCCCCTTCTCCATTTCTCTTCCGCGGGCGCGGATGCGTTCGAGCAAGACCGGGACCGGGGCTCGAAGGTAGAGCAGCAGGTCCGGCGGAGGAAGCTGCCGGACGACGAGTTCGTACACCGTCCGGTAGGTGGCGTGATCTCGTTCCGTCACGGTCCCCAGGCGCAGCGCCGCCGAGGCGAAGATCTCCGCGTCTTCATAGATCGAGCGGTCCACGATCGCCGAGCGCTCCGAGCGGGCCAATTCAAGGTGTTGAGCGGCTCGATGGCCAAGGAAAAAGATCTGTAGATGGAACGCCCAACTCCGCATGTCCCCATAGAAGTCGGCCAGGTACGGATTATCGATCACCGACTCGAAGGCGGTCTCCCACCCGAGGCGCGGCCCGAGGAGCTCCGTCAGCGAGCTTTTGCCGACTCCGATATTTCCCGCTACGAGGACAAGCCGCCGGCTCATTCGATCATCCGCTGCCGGCTGGTATTATGGCACCATCGGCCGTTCGCCCGGAACTCCGCATGCCTGCCTCGCTCGCGACCATGAACGGGAAAATCTGCCTGGTGACCGGAGCGACGTCGGGTGTCGGCCTGCACACCGCTCTGGGCCTGGCGCGCCGCGGCGCGGACGTGATCCTGGTGGCCCGCCGACGAGATCGAGCCGAGGCCGCCGCCCGCTGGATGCAATCCACCGCCGGGCGGGACCCGCTGCACATCCTCCTCGCCGACCTCTCGCGGCCGGACGAAGTTCGGCGACTTGCCCAGGACGTGAAGGCACGTGTCTCGCGCCTCGACGTCCTGGTGAACGATGCCGCCGGAATCTTTCTTCGACGCAGGGAGACCGCGGACGGTCTCGAGAGCACGTTCGCGTTGAACCATTTGAGCTATTTTCTGCTCTCCAATTTGCTGCTTGATCTTCTGGCCGAATCGGCTCCCTCACGTGTGGTCAACGTCGCCTCGAACTCCCACTGGTCGGCCCGGATCGAATTCGGCGACCTGCAATTGCGACGCGGCTACAGCCCCTTGAGGGCCTACGCGAACTCCAAACTGGGCAACGTCTGGTTCACCTACGAGCTCGCTCGTCGCATCGCGGGCCGGGGTGTGACGGCCAACACGCTGACTCCGGGGTTCGTGGCCACCAATCTGGGCAAGCAGAATCGTTGGATCCGCCCGTTCCTGAGCGTTGCGTATTGCGCGTGGGGCAAGCCTCCAGCCGCGGGCGCGGAGACCCCTGTGTACCTGGCAGCCTCCCCAGAAGTGGAGGGGGTGAGCGGGAAGTTCTTCATCGACAAGCGGGCCGTACCGTCCTCGCCCCGATCCTATGACGAGACGGATGCCGCCCGCATGTGGCAGGCGAGCTCCGAGCTTGTCGGGCTCGGCTGACCTCACATGTCATCGTGATCCAGAATGGCGGTCAACGCTCGGCTCCGCGACCAGGCGGACGGGCCGGCGCGCGCCGCCGCCAGCGCCTCCTGCAAGATCGACGGGCCGGCCGCCGTCGAATCGTGCGCGGAGACGAAACCCAGTAGATCCGCACGCGCCCACGGATCGTGGATCGACCGAGCACGCGTAATCGCCGCCTCCCTGCCCCGTGCCTGGAGCTGATCCCAGACACGCACGATCGCCGAGGACATGGCCCACTCGTCGGCCGTGTCGCCCCACGCTTCGGCCGCCTCATGAACACGGTCCTCCCGATCGGCGCCGCGCCAACGCGAAGCCAGCCGCGCCAGCACCGGGACGCGCAGCTCCTGGCGCGCCATCGAACTGGCCAGGGACCACGCCGCAGGCTCCTGCACGGCGGACAACGTACCGGCTAGAGTATTCAACGTCACGGACAGCGTGCCCTCGTCGTGCATGCGCTTGGCTGCATCGAGGCTCGCCTGAGTGAGGTTTCCTTTCTCGGACGGCTGTGCAATTCCTACGACGGCGGCAAGGCAGCGGGCCCTTTCGGCCGGTTCCGTGACCCCCCGCGCAGCTTCGACGGCCTTTTCGCCCCACTCGTCCCGACGGTCGGCGCTCATGCGTTCGGCCAGGGACGCCCACGTCTCAGCCCGGATCCACGACGGCTCTACTTGCGCGGCAAGTTGAGCTGCCTGCTCGAGCCATGGGTCCGGCACGTCGGGGAGAAGCGTGGCCAGTTCGGAAGAGTCTCGAAGGCCTCGTAGTCCCGCCATCACCTCCCCCGACAGGGCTTCCAACTCCTCGGAGGTCATCGCCGCACTCGCCAGGAGCAGAAGCCAGAGCCGTCGAGGCAGGTCGGTGACGTCGCGCGCCGCGGCGAGAGCACCCGCCAGAACGGATGCGCGCTCAGGTCCTTCAGACTGGCGAGCGACCGCGGCCAATGAGGCCGCCCGCCATTCCGGAGCTTGAGCGCGCAAGGCGAGGGCCGAGGCCCGGGACAATTGGAGCCGATTGAGGTGGGGGACCAGGCTTCGAGTAGCCCGCGAACGGTGCCAGGCGCTTGGGACGCGCTCGATTTCTACAAGGGCCTCGCCGGCGAGGGACTCGCGGGCGAGACCTTCAAGGCGCGAGGGCGAATTCACGCGGCCGGAGTTGGACTCGAGGGCGGCGAGGCGGCTTGGCGACGCATCAGGCTGGCCTGGGAGGCGATCCCGACCGCCAATAAGACCAAGAATAGAAGCACCTGAAGGGTCGGGCCCAGATCCAGGCTTTGGACAATCACCGACGAACCCGTCAAAGAGGAGAGGAGGATCAGAGCCCAGTCAAAGAGAAATAGGATGAGGAGCGCGCCAACCGCGCCGCCCAGGAGAAAAGGCAAGAGGGTCACGCGCAGGGCTTCTCCCCCGGCCAACCCCGTCAATCCCAAGGCCACATACCCGCCGGCCAGAAACCCGGCCAGGGTCAGCGCGACCCGCTGCAGGAACATCGCCAACACGGCCCCAACCACTCCGATCAGGATTCCCACCAGCAGGATCACGAGTTCGGACCTCCCTTGAAGCCATTGAGCTGCCAGCGTTAATCCGACGATGAACCCAACCGCGCCGACGAAGAACCAGTACAGCTTCCTTCCGAGGAAGAGCAGCGCTCCCCCGACTAGCCATTGCAGCACGATCATGTTGTGCCTCCTCTGGACCGGATCAGACGGACGCTCCCACCTCGAATTGCGACCCTTCCAGCCCCGGCTCGACCTGCACGGCCGGCTGAAGGCGATCCATCGTCTCAGCCAGGATCCGATCTAATTGGGAATCCTCGTGCGAAGGATCGTGATGAAAAGGCACCAATTTGCCCACGCCCGCCTGCTCGGCGAATTGGATCGCCTGGCCCAGAGTGCTGTGGCCCCATCCGAAGCGTTCGACGTATTCCGCGTCACTGTATTACGCATCGTGAATCAGGATGTCCGCCCCCTCGGACAGCGCCGAACCGGAGGTCCAGGAGGGCGCTTCGGGAAAGGACTGAGCCCCGAGGGCAGGTTCATGATCGGGCAGATACGTCACGACATGGGCCCCTTCCTGGACGCGGAACCCCACCGTAGGATCGGGGTGGCACACCAACTCGGCGCGGACACGGAACTCCCCGATTTCGATTTCTCCGGCCGGGACCTCATGTAACTCGACGGCCTGAGCGAGATCTCGCAATCGGACGGGAAAGAGGGGCGGAGAAAGATACCGGGCCAGGCGACCTCGCAAGCTGATGGTCGTGCTGGCCGGACCCCAGATACGAACTTCGACCTCGGGATCCCACAGGGGCGCGAAAAAACCCAGTCCCTGAATATGATCCATGTGCAGGTGGGTGAGCAGCAGATCGATGCGGCGCATCCCGGGCGGCACCACCGACGCCAGGCGCCGGATCCCCGTCCCCGCATCCAGGATGAGGAGCGTCCCCTCGGTCCCCCGGACCTCGACGCAGGACGTGTTCCCGCCATAGCGCATGGTCTCAGGCCCGGGCGTGGGCAGGGATCCGCGCGTGCCCCACAGGCGCACCCTCATGACGGCGTCTCCCAGAAAAATGCCATAGCTCCGAGGAAGCGCCCCGCCATTCCGATCAAAGGGAAAGCGGTGACTTCAATCTTTCGCCGCATCCCGTCCAGGCCGTGAATCCAGAATCTGTCGTGGGCGGGTTGGCGGAGGGTGAGCGCCTGCATCAATGGAAGTTGTTCTGCTGCCAGGGGATTTCCGGAGAGATCGACCGGCTGAAAAAGCGTGGACCATTCCGCCGCCGGCATCTCCCCCGTGTCCTCAAAGCTCTTCCCCAGAATCCGTTCGGCGGGCTCGTTGTAGAAGATCAGGTTCCCATCCGGATTCACAAGGAAGACCGGCAGCGCGAGGTAATTCGAAAGTTGGCGGGCGAGGATGATTTCAATTTCGCGTTGGGCCATGGTCCGTCTCGATCGTGAGCGTGCAGGACTCTAGCGTGCCGCGGACGGCTCGGCAAGCCGCGAGCGTGCCCCAATGACCGTCAGGCAGGGTGAACCCCCAATAGGGTAAAGATCATGTCCTCCGGCTGGGCAGGCTCCAAATGGAATTCCCGATAGGCCTTGACCTCGCGAAATCCGGCTTCCCGATACAAAAGTAAGCCTTCCTCCTGCGTGTACCAGCGCGTTGCGGGGGAACGCATATGATCCTCCCGGGCCACGGTCGACCCCTCACGCTGGACCTCATACCGATCCTCCGTATGCTCGAGCCTGGCTTCGGGCTCGTAGCGAGCCCTTGACCAACGCCGTACCACGGCGCCGTCCTCGGCCCGAACCTTTTCTCCCGTCGGAGCCCAATCCGTTTCCACCGGATCGCCGGGCTTCCAAAGGATCATGAAGGGCATCACCAGAGCCCCTCCCGGCTGAAGATGCTCGTAGAGCTTGTGGATGGCCGTCCTGGCATCGGCAGGATCCGTCAATAGTTGGAACGAGCTCGATGGCACCAAGATCATCCGGTACTTGCGTGGGAGCGCGAGGCCCTCCATCGTGCCCTGGTGGATCGTCGGCGAAAGGCCGAGCCCCGCGGCTTTGGCCCTGCACAGGGCGATCATCTCCGGGGACACGTCCACACCGTCGATATCAATCCCAGCCTGAAGGTAGTCCAATAGCAACCGCCCCGTGCCACAGCCCACATCCAGAACCGGCTGGCCATATTCCGAAATCAATTCCAGGTAAAACGCGCGGTCCTCCCATTGCGAAGTGTCGCCTCGGAAGAGGTCCCACGTCTCCGCCAATAGCCCGCGGTATTCGTAATCTGGATTGGAGTTCATCGAGTCACGCTCGAGACACCCAGTCACACCCCAGACACCCGGTGTCTTCGAGACACCGGGTGTCTAAGGTGTCTCTACGACACCGGGTGTCTGGTGTCTTCGACACCGGGTGTCTACGGGGTCGTCGATTTGAGCTTCGCGGCGAAGTGCTGGCGAAACTTGGACAGCTTGGGAGCAACCACGACCTGGCAATACCCTGCTCCCGGGTTCTTTTCGTAATACTCCTGGTGGTACTCCTCGGCGGGGAAGAAGGTCCGGACCGGCTCAATTTGCGTCACCACGGGCCCCGACCACACATGCTGATCCGTCATCGCTTGGACCACCTCTTGGGCGATCGCCACCTGATCCGGCGAATGTGTGAAGACGGCGGACCGGTACTGTGAGCCGACGTCTGCCCCCTGCCGATCCCTCGTCGTGGGGTCGTGAAGGGAGAAGAAGACCTGGACGAGATCTCGGTAGGCGATTCGACCTGGATCGAATGTAACCTGGATAGCCTCGGCGTGCCCGGTTCGACCCGAACAGACCTGCTGATAGGTCGGGTCTTGGACCTGGCCTCCCGTGTAGCCCACCACGACGTCGTCAACGCCTTCTAGCTCCGCAAAGAGCGGTTCGAGGCACCAAAAACAACCGCCGGCGAAGGTGGCCTTTTCGAGTGAGGCAGCCGATTTCGAGGTCAAGGTTTCCTCCCTGTTCGGATAACCGGCTCCGGCCCGAGGACGGGCAGGCGCGTCTTGTACGCCATTGACTCCACCCATTTTGCCACACGCTGCGCGACCTCCAACGGAACCCCCGTCGCGGCGAGCTCGGCCTCGCCCCAGCCTCGATCGATCTGAGCGTGCAGGATCGCGTCGGCCTGTTCATAGGTGAATCCGAATTCGCCCTCGTCCGTTTGGCCTTCCCACAGCCCGGCCGTTGGGGCCGTATCCAGAATGCTGTCGGGGACCCCCGCCAATCTGGCCAGCAGCTGGACCTCCCCCTTCCACAGTCCTCGTAGCGGTTCGAGGTCGCTGGCCTCATCCCCGAAGCGAGTGTAGTAACCCAGGTAGTGCTCCGTACGATTCTCGGTTCCCAGCACGAGGGCTCCCTCGCGTCGGGCGTGGTCGAATAGCGCAATCATCCGGACTCGGGCCATGATGTTCCCGGTCCGCAAGGCGACGGCTGCCGCGCCGGGCCCCGACGGCGGAGGAGTCCCCAAGCCGAGCGCGTCGACAAACGCATGGACCATCGGGGTGATGTCGATGACCTTCACGTTCTCGGTTGGGATTGCCAGCGCCCGGGTGAGCTCCCACGCCCGCTCGCTGGCGGCGGTGTGCCACTCTTGAAAGGGCATGAGAAGCGGGTGGACGTGACTGGGCCCGAGCGCCCGCGCGGCGATCGACGTCGCAAGCGCCGAGTCCACCCCGCCCGAAAGTCCGACGACGACGCTCGAAAAGCCCCCCCGTGCGACCTCCGACCCGACGAAGCCAACCAACCTTTCCAGTGTCGCGGGCAGATCCAGGTGTCTCCCCGTCATGTCCGGCCCGCCCTAACCATCGGCCATGATCGTAAGGAAACGGCGGCCCCCCGACTCATCCAGGACCCGGACTTGGGGATCGGAAAGAGTGATTTGAAGAGTCGCCCGCGCGGGTTGTGGATCCACAGCACGATCGACTTCGATCACGATCCGGTATGTGCCGCCTTCGAATTGCCAATCCGGCGGCCCGATGAACAGGAGGACAGGAGCCTGGGCCGTTTGGGCAGTGAAGAGGAGCGGCGACGGGTCCGAGAGGAAGGTCCAACCGAGCTCCTGACTCACAGGATCGTATTGCCATGTCCCGACCTCGTCCCAACGGAAATCCACGCCTCCGGCGGTCGCAAGGGGCTCGACATGCATGCGAATGTCCAGGACCACTTCGGCCCGTTCTCCGCGCCCGGAGGCGACGAGGACGGGCTGGGCATAGACCCACGCGCCACCCTCCCCACCCTGTGCGACCCGGATTTGACGCGGGGAGATCACTTCCACGTCCGGGGGCCGGGAGGTCACGAAAAAAGTGTAGATGGAGATTACAAACGAGGCGGCCGCGGTGAGGATCGGGATCCACGTCGCACGAGGTTGAGGCAACCGGACACCAGAGACCACTACGGCCCCCGACTGGGGCTCCCGACCGCGCACGTTTTTCTTCACTTCTCTGCCGGATCCGATGACATGTGAAATTCGTCACAAATCATGGGCGCGGTCCGCTCGGGATTCGGGGTGCTCCACGTGACCTACCACCTGAAGCCAGGGCGGGGTTGGGGTGGGGTTCGATCCCAGGGTCATCCCGATCCGCCGCATCACACCCATCGAACCCGCGTTGTCGTAGTCCGTCGTGGCGATCACCCTACGGACACGCAGGGTTCCAAAGCTGTACGCTACGAGAGCGGCGGCCGCCTCGCTCGCGTAGCCTTGCCTTTGGTATCTGGTGGAGATCGCGTAGAAGATACCCATCTCCGTCGTGTTGAATCCCGGCAGGTCCGTTTCGCTCGCGGGAGCGAGGCCGGGGATCTGCGAGAACTCCCCCAGGCAAGGGACCCATCCGCACGCCCCAATCACCTGGCCTGTGCTGAGGAGTTGAATGGCGCGATCGCCGTAGGGAGGCTGGCGAAGCCTGCGGAGCTGCTCATAGTTCATGATGCTCCACGTCAGCCACTCGCGCCGCGCTTGAGAGTCGGCCGAGTCGGCCCCTATGGAGGCCTCGGCCAGTTCCTGGTCCAAGATCTGATGGATCATCGGAAAGTCATCGGCCTGGAAGGGCCGGATCGACAGCCGTTCGGTGATGAGTTCTGGCACCGGGAGCATCGGATTAAGGATTGCTGGTGGAAAGGTGGGTCATCCGGCCTTGGTGCCGACGTCCCGCTCCGCCTCCTGATCCAGATGCAGCCGGTGGAGGAGTCTGTGCGCCATTGGAGCGATGAGGAAGCTGACGGCCACGAGGAAGATCACTCCCGAGAAGATGGCGTAACCCGAAGCGAATACCTTGCCAGCCACGGTGTGCAGCCGATCCACCGGCCCCTCCCCTCCCAGGATCATGGAGGCGTTGAGAAGGGCATCGAGCCAGGGGAGGCCCTCCAAATAGTGGTACCCCGCGACACCCAAGGCAAGGGATACCCCCACCACGCCCAACGAAAGCATCCCATGTCCGGCCATTCGATGAAGGAACGCGGGCCGCGAGAGAAGCGGCTCGCTCCGATGCTCATACTCGACCATTCGCGGGAGACGCCCCACGCCGGCGCCTCAAGCCTCGAAGATCACGCTGCAGCAGGTCACCCCGGCTTCGGCTTTGGCCAGTTCGGAGAAACCCACCGGGATGACCCGAATGCCCTCGCTCTCGAGCCGGGCCGCAGTCCGGGGGAACTCACGCGGGAAGATCACCGCCTCCTGAACCAGGAGGCCGTTGCAGGCGAAAGGCTCGCCGGGGTCGACCTCCAGAATCTTCATCCCCGGGAAGGTGGCGCCGTCGACCCATTCCGGATTGAGCAAGAGAGTCGCCTCGGCCACGAGTGTGACCCCGGTCTTGAGATGCAGACACTTGTCCAGGGGGACGCCGACCACGGAAAAACCGTCCTCCTTGAGGACCCTGCCGAGTTGTTCCACCGCGGCGGCATTCGTCCGATGTGAGAGACCCACGTAGATTCGTTTTCCCAGAGTCAGGACATCGCCGCCGTCCATCGTCCCCGGCGCCTCGATGTGCGATAGGGCCCGGTGAGGCCGGAGGGCGTCCTCGGCCGTCCGGGTTTCGGTGGAGCGCGAGGCGGCCCCGGGTCGCGTGATCACGGCCCGCGAGTCCAGCACCACGGCCACATCCTCGACAAAAACCGAGTCGGGTAGGTCCGGCTCGGGGCGCAGCCGTTGGACCTGGCATCCCAGCGTTCGCAGCAGTTCTTCGTACTCGTCGTGCTGGCGAACCGCGAGTTCCACGTCGATGGGCTCGCGTTCCAGGTAGGTCAGCTCACAGTGGACGATGCTGGGGCTTACCTGTCGGGTGAGGGCGATCCGCAACAGCTTCTCTCCTGGATAGGGACCGGCACTGGGGCCGGTTCAAGATTTCCGCCGCCCCTGCATTCGGGCAGCACGCCACGTATTCTAGCGCGCCCCGGGTCCGTCGTGTCGGATTAGCTTGCCCGCGGCCTCGAGGGGCGTCTCAGACGAGCAAGAACGCGATCCCCAGGAGGCAGAAGGCGATGCCGGCACGCTGGCGCGGCTCGACCGACTGGCGCGAGATGAACGCGGCCAACAGAACCACCACCGCCGGGGACATGGAGGCCAGGACGGCGGCGATCTCGAAGCGCATCCACTGCGTCGCCGCCAGGTAAAACACATTCCCGGCGGCATCCAATGCACCGGCCAAGATCGCTAATCCCGGTCCCGCCGCCACAGCGCCTCGCCGCCTGCCGGTGAGCACGATCGCGCCCGCCAGCAGGATCGACACGGCTTTCGAGATCACCAGCGGCCCGAAAACCCGACCCTCCCCGGCCTGAGCGATGAGGACGAAGAATCCACCGAACCCGAGTCCCGCCGCGATGGCAAGGCCCAGTCGGGAGCCACCCGAGGCAGCCCTGCCTCCCGCGACCATCCAGATTCCCGCGAGACCGCCGGCGATTCCAATCCACTTCTCCACTTCAGGGGAACCGTGGAGGACGGTCCCGAGCAGGACCGGGAACGCGGCCCCGATGACCGCCGCCGTTGGCGCAACTTCAGCCGCCGTGCCGGTTGCCAGGCCCCGATAGAGCGCCGCGATCCCCAGCGCTCCGGAAATCCCGGCCGCGGCGCTCCACATCGCCGAGCGCGGGTCGGGTAGCGGCTCTCCCAGCAAGGCCAGGGCACACACCATCAACGCACAGCCAGTTGCAGACGCGATCAGCAGGACTTGAAATGGGCCTCGATCGCGGGTGGCCTGGCCGCCGGTGAAGTCGCCGGCTCCCCAGGCCACCGCGCCGGCGAGGGCGACCAAACTTCCGAGTAGCGTCAGGCTCAAGGGGAGTCTAGGATCTCCGTTCTCGCCGGTCCAGCAAGTAGCTGGCGCCGGTCAAGACGAAACCCAATCCGACGATCAGGAGAAGACTTAGGAAAAGCGGGTCGCCCGAGGACGGGTAGATGATCAGCAAACCGGCGAGGATTACCGAGCGGGCGATCAAGGTCGCACTATAGAGACGTTCCACCTGGAGCCGGACGATTTGAACGACCACGATCCCGAGGGCAAGGAGAACGAGGCCCAGCAACCGCGGCATGACTTCTCCGTACAATCCGTTCGAAAGCAGGAGTTTTAACGTGAACGTGGGTGCCACAAATAGGGCCAGGCCGGCCGGAACCAGATACCCGATCAGGTAGTAAAGGCTCAGATAAGTCCGTCGCATTGCGGCCTCCTACGTCGGGCAGCGATTCAGATTCGAGACACCGAAAACTGTTCCGCTGAAATGACCATGCGCCAATGGCCCGCACCCTCGAGGGCGTACTCCAACACGCGGCTGGAGTCTTCCTCTCGATCGGCCTCCAGGTGGAGCGGCCGGCGGAAAACGAAGGTCGCCCTCTCCGGGTCCCATTCCCCCTGTGCTTCGGGGTCAAATCCTCCGGGAGGGTCAATGGCTCGCACGACATCGGTCTCTCCGAGAAGGAGACGCAGGACCGCTTCCGGGACGGGGGCCGCCCAGAGCAGGCCGGCCAAGGTCTGGCGTTCGATTTCTTCGAGCCGCTCGGCTTCTGTCAATTCGATCTGGACCGGCCACCAAAGTGTCGGCACGCCGCCCACGGCCATGGTCTCAGGATCGATCACGCCGGGCATGATGGGCCTCCTACGCTAGTGGCTTAACGATGGGTATGGAATGCGGGCCTGATCGCCTGACTCGGCCCGTCCCCGGTCGCCGTCCGGAGGCACATTATGGTGGAGCTGCGCACTCCGGTTGCGGTCTCCAGGGGCTTGCCGAGCCGCCACCGACTCGGCAACCTATTTCTTGTTTGTGGTCGATCCGGTCCCGAAGGCAAATCCAATGGCCGCGCCGAGGCCCACGCCGATCCCCACCCAGACCCCCATTTCGCCGGTGGCCGCACCCACCGCAGCGCCAATCCCTGCGCCGATGGCGACTCCGAAAGCAACCTTGGAGCCAATCGAGGAACGCACCCCTGGCTTCGGGGGAGGCGGTTTTCGTTTCGCCATCGGTTCAACCCTCCCCACAGCCGCAGCCGTGGTTCTCGCGAATGGCGATCGACCCGGCGATCAGGCCCGAGTGTACTTCAGGTGTGTGGCCAGGGGCGTGTCCAGTACCTGCTCGATCTTGTAGGCGGGGACGCCGCCCCGGATGTTCTCGAAGAGACGGCGCCCGCCGGCGAAGAGGACCGGGGCGAGGGCGATCTCCAGTTCGTCGATGGCGCCCGCGTTGAGGTACTGCTGGATCACGTTGGCTCCGCCCGCGATCCGGACATCGCGCTCGCCAGCCGCAGCCCGCGCCTGCTCCAGCGCCGACTCGGGGCCGTCGTTCACGAAGTAAAACGTTGTCCCGCCGGGCCGGGGCCAGGGTGCGCGCTGGGTATGCGTCAGGACGAACACCGGCGTGTGGAAAGGTGCCTCCTCGGGCCAACCCTTCTCGCCGCCCTCGAACATGCGCTTGCCCATGATGTTGGCGCCGATGCGCTCGTTCGTGCGCTGGAGCATGTCGTTGACCGGCCCGGTCTCGCCTCCCGGGCCGAGCTTGAGGTTGGCGCGGAAATACTGCAGGCCGGTCAGCCAGCCCATCATGGCCTCCCACTTGGCGGCCCAATCTTTGAACTCCGGCTGATCCCAGTGCTCGAGCGTCATCCCCTCGGGGGCCATGTAACCATCCAGGCTCAGCCCGATGTTGACGAATGCCTTTCCCATGCAACCCTCCCTGACCTGCCTGCCCCGCCCGGGGATCGACCCCAGGGCCAGGACGGTTCTCTCCGGCGCATAATCGCCCACTTTTCATAGAATGGAAAAGCGGGCTCCTACCGGTTGCAGTCCCACGCGCCAGGGATGGATATGACTCCAACAATCCGCGTAGACAGATGGTTCGCCATAGTCGTCCTGACGGCATCCGCCTGCAGCTCGCCCGCGCCCACGGCCACCGAGTCTCCAACCGCGCCTGCCGTGGAAACGACGGTGGCCACGGAAACGGCGGTGCCCACACAGACCGCGCCCCCGGAACCTTCCATTACACCCACCCCGGCCATCCTCGATCTCGCCATCGTCGAATGGTCCGAATGGCCTTACGCCAACCTGGCCGATCCTTCGAATACGGACACGCACGTGGAGGCGCTGATTCGCAATCCGAACGACTTCCCTGTCCGCATCGATCAGAATGCCGTGGAGTTGAGATTCGTGAATTCGGAGGGGGAGGTTGTGTTTTCGAATGAAAACCCGTTCTTGTATATCTGGGAAGGCTCCTGGATGCTGCCCGGTGAAACCGCCGCCCTCTCGGTGTGCGTATGTTTCTGGAGCAGCGGCCTGCCAAGGCAGAATTGGGAATCGCTGGAGCTGACTGCCCCGCTGCAGGTCGCCGAGGGGCTCGCCTATACCCTTGAGGTCGAGGTGACCATCGGTGAGTTCTCCTCGCTTTTTGGCGGGGGCGACCAGGCGGCCGAGATGACCTTGACCAACACTAGCGATGCCGTGCTGGAAAGCATCCCGATGCGCGTGCTCGCCCGCGATGCAGGCGGCCGTTACGTTGGAGTCGTCACGTTCGGGGATGCGGTGGTGAGCTTCCTGGAGAACATCAGCATCCAACCTGGCGCCACCGGCCACGGCATCGTGGTCAGCGACATCGATTATTACACCGGGCCTCTCACCACGGAAGTCTCCGCGCTCGGGATTCTGGCGGGGCCTTGAACGATTGACTAGACACCGGGTGTCTTGAAGACACCCGGTGTCTTAGGCCGACGGTGCGGCTTGATGGCCATGTCAAGTGGCTGGCGTGGAAGCCTTGGAAAAGATCCGGCCGAGGAAGGCCCCGGCAGCTAGCGCCGCGGCCGCAGAACTGACCAACGCGACCGTGAGCATGGTGGCGCGTTCGGCGGCGTCTGGGGCTCCGACTCTCCAGCCCAGAGCATCGAGTGCCAGGTCCACGACCAGGAATGCAACCGAAGCCGCGAGACCGGCCCCAGCGCCGACCTGAACCAGCGGGCCGGGGAACCGCCCGCCCGCAAGATGGCAGCCGTTCCGACACTGGCCACGAGGAAGGTTGCAGGCACGAACAGCAACGTGAACACGACGTGGATGAGCGTGCCGGGCAGCCGACCCTCCTCGACGAAGGCCCTTTCGAGGACGCTGAGCAGAAGCACCGCGGCGAAGATGGCGAGTCCGAAGCCCAGGCTCCCGGCCGCGGCCGCGCGCCTGCGGTCAGGCAGTCCATGAATCCGCGCCAGGACGATTCCCCACAGCGCGCCGCCACCGAAGACCCCGGCGAGGGCGGGGATGGTCGATAGGAAAACGATCGTACTCTCCGGGGCATGAAACGGGAGCCCGTGTACGAGGCTTCCGAGCACGAAGCCGGCCGCCACGCCGCCGACCAAACAACCGACCGTGGCGAGCGCGGTGAAGGGGATCGAACGGCTCATCGTGGCTAGCTCTGAGCTTCGCTGCCCGCTCATGGGGCGCGGGACATCACCACGGCTTCCCGCTCCAGCCGACGTCCCAAACGACCCTCCTCGACCTGCAGATCGTAATGGGCCTGCAGATTGAGCCAGAAACGCTCAGATGTTCCGAAGTAGCCCGAGAGACGCAGGGCGGCATCGGCGGTGATCGCCCTTTCCCCGTGGACGATTTCGTTGATACGACGGGGCGAGACGCTGACACCCTTGGCCACCCGATACTGCGCCAGGCCCATCGGCTCCAGGAACTCCTTTAGCAGGATCTCCCCCGGATGGACCGGGGAGAGTTTCTTCGCAGCCATTCCCACTTCCTACCCGTGGTAATCCAAGACCTCAACCTCGTGCGCGTCCCCTTCCCGCCACAGGAAGCAGATCCGCCAGCGTTCGTTGATTCGAACGCTGTGCTAGCCTCGCCGATCCCCTCGCAACTTCTCCAGCCGGTTCCCGGGAGGGACCCGAAGGTCTTGAAGGCTCTGCGCCGCGCTAGGCGCCGGGCGGCTTGTACTTCACCTTGCCCGCCTTGTTCAGGGCGCTGATCGTCTCCTCGACGGTGAGCAGGACCGTCGTGTCAAGAGATTTGATAGCACCCCCGGCGGCAAGGGCGATGGAGACCGCCGCCATCGAGACGTTGTCCGGGGCTTCCCAAAGTGTGTAGCCGTCGTGGGTGCCGAAGGCATACCAGAACCCGTGGAGTTTCCCCCCGACGGACTCGACGTACGTCTGGGCTGCCTTTCGGCGGTCCTCCGGGTTGCCGATGAGCCTGGCCCACGTCTCCGGCGTGTAGCTGAACTTGGAAAGATAAACTGGCATAGGGCCTCCCTCTCACGGAAAGAAGATTAACGGCAGGTGACGGCCTGAGCACTCGTCCGGGCTGGGCGCCAGCGCCTCAACGGCGCGAGGCGCCCCACTGGCGGCCAGCCGCCCACCCGCCCGGCCGCTGCACGGACCTGCGAGCGTCAGATCCATTCTCGCGCTGCATGGCAACCAAGCCATCATGCGCTTATCGCCATCTTAGACGGTCGCGATCTCTGCGTGCCGGTTGTTGCGGCCCGCGAGGTACGCAAGCCCGCTCACGGCCCCATATAGTAACGCAGCGGACGAAGAGGTCAGTCGGCCAGGAACCGCTGGCCCGCCTTGCGGAACGGCAAGACGCCCTGTCGACCCGAAGCAAAACCCATTACGTGTCCCATCGAACGACGATCCGCTCGACGCCTGGCAGGGGCATCGAAACCGCTTCCGCCTCCACCGCCTCGCGCGCCGCGCGCGTGAGGCGGCGCCAGGGCTGCATGGTAACGACCTCGTTGGCGCGCCGCCACGTGCCGACGATCTCCCCTTCGACGAGAACTGCCCCCGGCCAGACGCGAGGCGTCCACAACGCGTTCCGATGCTTGGCCTCGGGGACCATGAGGTGGCGATCGGCTCCCTGGAGAAGAGTGTACGCGTCGCCGCTCGGGAGGAGGCGCGCCGGCGCGGCCAGCCCGGCACGGGCGCGGAACCCAGGCTCGTCCCGGGAGAGGATCCACCGGTCGCCGATGGGCGTGCGGACCGGGGTCAGAGAGCGGGCGAGTGCCTCGAAGGCCGCGACGCCGCGCCGCGGCTGGATCCCCGCCCAGTGGGCGAAGGCCTCGGGCGTGGCGGGGCCGAAGACGTGCAGGTAGCGGCGGGCGAGCTCGAGGCGGGCTTCGTGAGCCTCGACCTTGGGAGCCGGCACGGTCCAGATCGTCGGCGCCCTGGCCCCGTCCCAGCGGATGAGGACCGTCCCGGTCGGCGCGGCGTAGCGGAGCATGTTCGGATTCACGCCGAGGGCGTGGCCGGCCTGGCTGTAGGACATCCTCCTTCCGCGAAGGAAGGCGTGCAAACGGGCGGCCATATCCTGGCCGCGCGTGGCCCCGGCGTCGTTCGGCAGCCTGCCGAGTGAGAAGACCGCCAGATCGCGCGCCGCGAGGACGTACGTGCTGAACCGTGGCCCCCAGAGCTGGACCAGCGATGGATGCTCCCAGGTGGATGGCTTTGTCCCCTGGACGCGAGCGTGGATGGACAGCAGCGCGGCGCGGGGCACGCTGTCCTGCAGGCCGGCCCAGGCCGCCTGCCGCAGCGAGCGGCTTCCGGGCGCGAGCCGCTCCTCGAGCGCGCCGACGCGGCGACGGAAGGCGAGGATCTGCGAGCGCGTGAGGGGGAGGCGGGTCCTGGTCAGCTCAATGCCCGAACGCACTCGGCCGGCTCTTGCTCGGTTCCCCCTTCGCAAATCAAGGCGCCTTCATAACTTAGCCGACGCGGCACGGCTCCATCGAGTTGGTCGACAGCTTCGCTCTGGCACCTCATGCCTTGGAGGCTGATGGCTTATTGTCCGAGCGGGCGTCGATGAGTACGATGTCGGGATGGCCGAGCACTCCCAGGTCCTTCAGGATGTCTGTGACGCGGTCAAGCTCGCCCTGGGAGAAATATGTGATTGCCTTGATCGCGTTCTTTGCGTCGCTGGCGTTCTTATAGATCTCAGCCTGACGCTGAAGATTCCGGCGGAGCTGACTGTTTGATGCGAGTTTGAACTCGACGATAGTTTTGTCTTGGCTTCCCTGGGAGATCTTGAAGTCAGCGGGCCCGCGACCGTCGTTGACGAAGTAGAACGTTGTCCCGCCGGGCCGGGGCCAGGGTTCGCGCTGGGTATGGGTCAGGACGAACACCGGCGTGTGGAAAGGTGCCTCCTCGGGCCAACCCTTCTCGCCGCCCTCGAACATGCGCTTGCCCATGATGTTGGCGCCGATGCGCTCGTTCGTGCGCTGGAGCATGTCGTTGACCGGCCCGGTCTCGCCTCCCGGGCCGAGCTTGAGGTTGGCGCGGAAATACTGCAGGCCGGTCAGCCAGCCCATCATGGCCTCCCACTTGGCGGCCCAATCTTTGAACTCCGGCTGATCCCAGTGCTCGAGCGTCATCCCCTCGGGGGCCATGTAACCATCCAGGCTCAGCCCGATGTTGACGAATACCTTTCCCATGGGTACCTCCTACCTAGCATGTGGTTCCGCCCCGCTGCTCAGGCGTCCCCCCATTATGGTAGCGCAGCGGACGAAGAGGTCAGTCGGCCGCTCCTGCTCTCGACCTGATGAAGTCGAGGAAGTCCATGTTCCCCGGAGAGAGTTGCCTGGATGTCAGGAAGAGGGCCAGCTCGCTTCTGTGCTGAGTCCCGTGGTTGACCACGTGCATGAGGAGGTGCCAGAGAGGCCTCTTTCGCGGGCGAGCCTGGGGCCAGGAGTAGGTGACCGGGGCCAGGAGCTGCCGATCGGTCCGGCTGCGCACGAATTCGAGGAAGAGGTCATCTTCCTCGTCCCATCGGCGCCGAAGGGATTGCAGGCGAGGGAAGTCCGAGGGCCGGAGGGTGGCCGACGGTAGTCTCCCGGACTGGGCGGCTTCCCTCCAGTACCACTGCACGTCGAGAATGTGGACGAGGGTGGCCAGGGGGGAGGGATAGCTGAGGCTGGTCTTTCCCCGAAGGATGCGCAGAGGGAGCCTGGCGGCCTTCCGGAATATGCGCCGGTTCGCCCATGCGTTGAACTGGACGAGCTTGACGGCTTGCGCTCTGTTCATCTGCCTTCGTCCATGCGCCAAGGGGTATGCAGACGGCCTCGAGCACACTCGTCAGAGGCCGAGTCCAAGCCGCATGCCTGGGCGGCTCGGCCTTACTCGATGGAGGCGTGTCTGAGGATCGTGCGAAGTGTAGCGGACTTAAGGGGTCCGGTGGTTGGGGGAAGGTGAGGTTAGTGCGGGAGCCATCGGGGTTGGCCCTCTCCATCGAGATGTGATTGCCTTCACGGACTATGACGAAACCGAGCACCTGAAAGGCTCGGACGACGTCACGGAGGGGCCTCACCCATCCCAGCGGACGACGATCAGCCCGTCGATACCTGGCAGGGGCAGGGACTCCGCTTCCGCCTCGACCGCCTCGCGCTGCGCGCGGGTGAGGCGGCGCCAGGGCTGAATGGTAACGACCTCATTGTTGCGCCGCCACGTCCCGACGATCTCCCCTTCGACGAGGACCGCCCCCGGCCAGACACGAGGCGTCCACAACGCGTTCCGATGCTTGGCCTCGGGGACAATGAGCTGGCGATCGGCTCCCTGGAGGAGCGTATACGCGTCTCCGCTCGGGAGGAGGCGCGCCGGCGCGGCGGGCCCGGCGCGGGCGCGGAAGGCCGGCTCGTCGCGGGAGAGGATCCACCGGTCGCCGATGGGCGTGTGGACCGGCGTGAGCGACTTTGCGAGCGCCTCGAACGCGGCGATGGCCCTACGTGGTTTGATCCCCGCCCAAAGGGCGAAGGATTCGGCCGTACCCGGGCCGAAGATGTGCAGGTAGCGGCGGGCGAGCTCGAGGCGGGCTTCGTGCGCGTCGATCTTGGGGGGCGGAACGGTCCATATGGTCGGCGCCCTGGCCCCATCCCAGCGGATGAGGACCGTCCCGGTCGGCGCGGCGTAGCGGAGCATGTTCGGATTCACGCCGAGGGCGTGGCCGGCCTGGCTGTAGGACATCCTCCTTCCGCGAAGGAAGGCGTGCAAACGGGCGGCCATATCCTGGCCGCGCGTGGCCCCGGCGTCGTTCGGCAGCCTGCCGAGTGAGAAGACCGCCAGATCGCGCGCCGCGAGGACGTACGTGCTGAACCGTGGCCCCCAGAGCTGGACCAGCGATGGATGCTCCCAGGTGGATGGCTTTGTCCCCTGGACGCGAGCGTGGATGGACAGCAGCGCGGCGCGGGGCACGCTGTCCTGCAGGCCGCCCCAGGCCGCCTGCCGCAGCGAGCGCGCCCCGGGCGGGAGCCGCTCGTCGAGCGCGCCGACGCGGCGCCGGAAGGCGAGGATCTGAAGGCGGGTGAGGGGAGGCGGGACGCGGTCAGGTCGGTGGGTACTCAGTGGCACGCCATCACTCTCGAGGCTTCGCGTGCCAGCTCTCTTGGCGCGGCCCTGGCGGGTTCTTTCGCGGTGGCTTCATGCCATCCTACTAGCTGCCCGCGCCAGGGAGACGGCATGCTGATATGTCCCGCCGTTCCGCTCACATGCAGCTTTTGCCTCTGGAAACTTGCCCGCATAGAGGCACACAAACTTGGCAAGGACGACCATCACCATTGTCATGTCGATCTCAACATGCTCTATCTGGGCATCACGTGTTTCGGCTTGGATGACTTGTGAGGCGCTCAACCCATCCGCGTGCACATGGCCGGAGTAGAAAGCCCTGATCTGGTGGATCATCTGTTTCCCAAAGCCCGCTTCTTCGGCGGTCTTTGGCCAATTGACGGATCTGTGTCCGCGCATTGCGCTGCGTTGTTTCTTTGTCGTCAACGTTTTGAAACGAGAAGTCGCCTCGAGGCGACGCCGTAAATTGGCAATATCCCGCTGAGCAAAGTCGTACGACGGCCGCAAAGAAGGGTCTGAGGGAGGTAGGCCTTCACGGACAACCTCCCCGGCGAGCCTCCAGAGAGAATAGCGGAACTCGAAATCGTCCTCTGTTTCGGGGCTGAAAAACACGTGGTAAAGGGTGAGGAATGTGTCCAAGCATGCTCTCGTTAAGACGGAGACCGACGTTAGGTCGAAGAATGATGCCTCGACGTTGGTCCCTGGAAGTGGAGCGCGTGTGCCTTGTCTGAGCCAGTAGATTGTAGAGACATGAAAGAAGAGCTTCGCCGCCAACTCCTGGCAATCTGGCCAGCGAGGGTCGAGTGACTCCTTCCCCGAGATAGATTGAATCACTTGGAACACTAAGGATAGGTAGGAAGGGTATCTGCTGATGTCGAGAAAAGAGGGTTCCTCCGGAACGGGTATGGTTGTATCCATGGTGGGCAGCGGCATCCGACACCCGCTAATGCCGGGTGCAGGCTGAGCTCCCCGAGCGCACCTAGCTGACGCCTCCCCACCCGACGGCAACATTAGTGGGCACTCGACTCGCAGGTTCGGGAGCGGTCGGGGTCCCGGGGTTTGGGCGCAAGGCTTCGGGGCGAGGCTCCATCGAGTTGTTAGGCGCCGCGTTTCCGTCGGGTGCGCGTGCGCGTCGTGGTTGTCGGAGGCTTGGGTTGTTGGGCTTTTGGTTTTCGCGTGTGACTTGCTATGTGAAGGAAGAGCAATCCAATGGCGGCCAAGACGACAAGGCCCAGGAACATAGCAGGGCCCCAGCGGCCAGAGAGGGCCATCTTGATCATGACGGCGCCGGTGGCGCCGAACGTCAAGGAAAGTGCGTTGCCTAGGAGGTATCCTGAGTACATTGCGCGCGATGTGTCCTTCTTTGCCTTGAGTTCTGTGGATCGTCCCTTTGAGGACCAATCCTGCTTCCACCTCTCCCACTGTCCAGCGACTTTCAGGGCGAGCCAGACTGCGATGAACTCTGGAATGGCCATGAGGAAAGCCGTAGTGTAAAGGGTGCGTTCGACAAAGCCGACGACCCCGGCTCGCCAGTTTTCGACGGTGCGGCCTTGCTCGTAGCCAATGTAGAACCGATCAAGAGTGGCCTTGACGACCGCTCCTCCAAGGACGACGGAATACGCGTACCCCACGATCACTGCCAGGCCGCCAAGTAGATACAGTGGAATCTTCATGTGAAGCCCCTTTCGGCCTTTGGCTGGCTACAGGTGCGGCCCCTAACGGCCTCGAGATGGAGCCCTGGAAGGGCACCAGGATCTTCGACCGCCCGGACGAACTCAGCTGACGTGCCCTACTCTACGGCACCTTCAAGGGAAGACCAAGTGACCATTTTCGCCCGCGGTCCGGGTCGGCTCCAGCGAGTTTTAGGCGCACAGCCGCCATTCATTCACTCAAACAGGAGATCTACCGCGTTCTGGTCGAAGCCATCGAAGTAGGTATCGGTTTCTTCCCATTCAACGAACGGGTAGCGGGACTTGTACTCGGCGATGGAGTGTACATCTTGCCGGAGATCGACCATCTTGAGGCGGCTCTTAGTGAGGCCAGTGGGTAGGTCTTTCACTCGCTGGAAATTGGTGATCAAGTGGAATATTGGCTGCAAGACGTAGTCATCATGCGAGGGCATGGAGAATCCGATGACGGCCACTCCTGAGTTGTACGCGCCAACTTTGCGGAAGCCGTCCCAGAACTCCTTGAGAGGGTTCAGGTGGATGACCTTGCTGAATGAGGGTGCGACGATTAGGGGGGCTTCCATGACGAAGGTGGCGCTGCGAAAGTAGCTATCGAGGTCCTTGATCCTGTATATGTTCTGAAGAGGGCTGTCGGGCCAGTAGAGACTAGATACGATCTTCTCTGGCAGGAGAATGCCAGGGTCTTCGAAGACGACGTGGCGTGGCCTTGTATAGAGCGGGTGGCGCCTTGCATCGTCCTCGTGATGGGCGAATGTACTGATGTCAAACCAGTCGATGGAACCGTGTACCTTGAGAAGCACGACCTCTTCCGTTTCCATGTCAGGTGTTGCGGAGTATGCCTGGATGGAAGTGAACCTGTCGGGGAAGAGACGGTAATGGATACCTTCTTGATGGAGGATTCCCTCGAGGAGGTTATCGTAGTTGAACGTGAAAATGAAGTCGTCTGGGCGTAGGTTCTGGGCGAAGCGATGGTAGAGGGGGAGGGATGCAGGGCTCGGCTGGACCTTGTGAAGCACGTAGGCAATCAGGTTCCTGATCGCGATCTGGCCGCGATTTCCTTCGATAGACCATGTGTCTGAGCCCCTCAGTCCTAGGAAATGCTCGTAGTCGAGGAATGAAATGAAGTCTTCAAAATCGATTTGTTGCTCGGAGATCTTCTTGGCTTTGGCAGCCTCAAGGTAGTAGAGGTATGACTCGATGTCGGGCTCAATGATGTTCTGGTAGAGGGTGCGGCGCTTCGCTTCGGCAAGAAGCAAGGTGATCAGCTCGGGACCGAGGGGGTATCCCGCTGGCTTGGAGAAGCCAGCGCCAAGAATGAATATTCGTCCCACGGCTCATGAGCCTCCATGTGCGCCTAACGGCCTCGAGCTGAGCCGCCCGGACCAACTCGGCTCACCCTCCCACTCTACAGCACCTTCAATCGGCATTCCAGTTGCCACTTTCGCACGCGGTCCGGATGTCTTCAGCTTGCCCTGAGCGAAGCCCCGAAAGGGCCGTAGTCGAAGGGGCTCCAGCGAGTTGTTAGGCTGCAGCACGGGGCCTTCCTTCAGGAGGGAATTTCGGCAAAAGGCTCGATCTCATCAAGAAGAAAACGGATCTTCGGGATATTGACGGGTTCGATGATGTCCTCTCGCCCATGAACGAGATTCTGGAGGAAGTCGCGAACATCCGGATCTTGCGCGATCCAATAGACTTGGTTGTTGGTAATAGCGGCGGCGACAATGCCGTTAACCTGTTCCCTCGTAAACCTTGTGTAGCGGGACAGGCCGCTAATGGCCCTATGCACATGGGAGAACGTGGGGGCCTCGGCGAGCTCTCTGATAAGGAGGTCCTTTTCGAGTTCACTGGCTAGCCTGATGTCGGGAAAGTGCTGGGCGAAGAAACTTGAAAGCCGAGTGTAGGGGTGGATCTCCGAGCCATTGGTCTCCTTCCACTCGTGGCGAAGGTACTCATGGAGGTAGGAGGCAGCCAACGGGGAATAGAAGTCTCCGTCGTCCGAGACAAAGTGAAGCTCCTGGCCGCGACGAACGTGCCGGAGGAGGGCCTCCCAGTTTAGCGCGTCGCCCAATGAGCCCTTCTTACCTGGCGGGCTGCCGGTTCCGACTCGCAGATCGGCTCTTCGGACATCCTTGGCAGTTATGGGGATGGTCTCCCCAACTGCGAAGAGCTCTTCAATAATGGAGTCTGCTTCAAGCGTCTTGGCCAGGGCGTCGCGTTCGATGCGGTCGATGAGTTGGTCAAGTGTCCTAAGCAGGAGCTTCTGAGTCTTGGCTAGCTCGGCGAACTCGGGATATTGGCGTGCCAGCTGAGGGAGATGCAGGGATCGCCTTTGTTCTCTCAGGCGCCTCAGCGCCTCAGCAATGGCGGCCTCTCGGTTTCTCCGAAACTCTTCTACGACTTGTGTGGGAATCAGGAGGCGGATCTTACCCTGTCGAGCCAAGACAGCGAGCTTCTTGAGCTCTTCTAGGTCATCGCTTGTGAGCTGGTAGAAGGAGAGAAAAACGTTGGTGTCGAGGAAGACGTTCATGCCTGATGGGGATCTTATCTGCTGCAGCCTAACGGCCTCGAGCTGAGCCCCGCCGGCTCCGCCCTATCATCAAGTCAATCATCATCGCGGGGTGCTCCGCTACCGCCCGACCGTAATCGGCTCGCCCGTGCCCACTCTACAGCAACATCAATGTGCATTCGAGTCGCCATTTTCGCAAGCGGGAGGGGTCCCGGACTTTGGGCGCCGGCTCTTAGGGCGCTGGCTCCATAGAGTTGCTAGGCGGCGTGCGTTCGGCATCGTTCTACGCCGAAGCGGCCTGGTCTATGACACCAAGTATCCTGCGGAACTCTAACTCTATTTCTCCCCGAACTGGTTGGACGAGCAGCCGTAGCTTCTTCTGGGCATCCCAAATGGCCTTGATGGAGGGAGGCAGGCCACCGTGCCCAGGCGGAGTCGGCATGTGTGAGAGCTCTAAGTCGTCGAAGACGGAGATAAGCTGCTTCCTGAGCTCGGTCGTCTTCGCAATTAGCTCATCACTGAGGTAGATCCGATTTGCCTCGAGAAACTCGTCGTAGGCTCGGAAGTGTGCGTAGGAGTCCCGCAGGTACTGCACCGACTGAGCCTGGCGTATATCCCTCGGCGTTGCGACTTGGTCATCGACGTACTGGTGGACGCCTTGTGCTGAACGGTTGACACTCCTGAGCATCTGAATGAGCAGTCGATAGAGCTCGGCAATGACCGCAGCCTGCTTCTCGTGGAGGAGGGCGAACTTGGTTTCGTGCTCGATCTCGGCCCTCTTGAGCTTGGATTTGTATCCCTCAAGGTTGCGGTCAATCCACCTTTGAAGGATCCTCTTCCCGAGGAATCCGACCGCTGCAAGAAGAACTGCGTTTGAAAGCACGGTGGCGAGCAGCTGTTGCCAGTCGAGTTGCACAGAACCCCCTTGATGGGGAGATGCAAGCCGCCTAACGGCCTCGAGCTGAGCCCCGCCGACCACACCCCGTGATTAAGCACATCATCATCGCGGGATGCTTCGCTCGTCCTTCGACAGGCTCAGGCCTCGCTCCGCTACCGCCCGGACGTACTCGGCTCACCCACATCCACTCTACGGCCGACTCAAAGGTAGGTCTAGTGACAGTTTTTCGCTCGCGGTCTGGGTCGGCTCCAGCGAGTTGTTAGGCGCATTGGATGGAGCCTATCTCGCGGAGATTAGAAGCGTGATGATAGAGCCAACGGCGCCGCCCAGGACGGCAGACAAGAGAAGAAGGGCGTTCTCACCGGTCTTGGAGCGGCGCTGTTCGAGCAGAGAAGTAAGCTCGCGGACTGGCGAGATGGGGAACTTCGGCTGATCCCTAATCGCCTCGTCAACGAATCTCCGCAAGATGGATCTAGCTCGACCCTTAGACAGGTCTTGCAGCCCCCTCTGCAGCTGGTACTCAGCAAGGAGTGCGCTGCTCTCAAAGTCAGTGAGACCGACGACAAGCTCCTGTATGACCCGACCGATTCTAAAAAGGTTGTTCCAGATGGCTCGCAACCCGGAGGCCTTTGTAAGTTGAACAAGGGTGGTCACCGAATCGGCAATGTCGCTCCACTCCAGCATCTGGCGCTGGCGGAGATGCTGTGCGAAATAATACAGGCCGAAGTCATCATCTAGGTGGTGGAGTAACTCCTCAAGGGCCTCGTCCGAGCTGCCGAACCTGGATGGGTCGAACAGAATGGTGACGAGATCGTAGCCTCGACGCGAGAGTCGGTGAAAGTCAAAGTCAGCGTCAGAAGAACGTTGCTCGGCGTCTTCTCGGGGTCGAAGCACGAAATCAGCATGGAAGGGCGATGGGCCTAGGTAGTCGAAAGCTAGGGGGCTTTCGGGATCTTCATCGAAGTGCTTCTCTAGGAATTCTCGGGTCACAGCTACTAGGTCGGACGGACTACATCCTTCTCTTGGTTCGAGGGGTTGAACAGCCACAAAGGGGAGGTAGTAATTGTAGAGAATGCGCACACGCATGCGCTCTCCGCAGTCAGGGGCCTGGTGGAAATGGGGGTGGAGTTCCAGTTGTAGCCGTTCGGGAATGAAGAGGTCGAACACAACCTCAAGGTCCGATGAGGCTGGTGGAAAGAAACGAGGGCTCTCCCTGATCGATCGGAACTTGGACCGCGGCGCGAATTCTTCCTTGAGGAACTCGTCACCAGCGAGAATCTTGAGGTTGCTCGTGTTGGGGGCCTTCTCCAGGGCCGTTCGAAGATATGTGAGGTACTGCTCACCGTATATCCCAGAAGGGGTATCCTTGGCAATGGAGAAATGGAAGCACCCAATTCCAAAGTACGAAATAGAAGAATTCATTGTTGGACCTTTTTGAAGGGCCTTCGGGAGCTGCCAGGGATGGTTATGACCAATGCGCCTAACAACGGTTAGGCGTCAGCCGACACTCGACGAGCTGGCGGGACTGGCGTCCGGGGACTCCCCTCAGCACTCCGAATACCCGCAGTTGTGGCACTTCCGGCAGCCTTCCTCATTGACCAGCGCCGCGGATCCACAATCGGGACACAGGTCGCCCACTCTCATCGGAAGCTGGATCGGGATCGGGGTCTCCTCGACAAGTCCGACCCCCGGGAACTCCGGCGTCGAGCCCAGGTACTCGCCCAACGCGCGCGCCAAGCCGTCCGGCAGCGAGAGGACGCGGTTTGGGCCAAATCCCATCGGACGCCCGCCGCCGATGCCCGCCAACTGCCGCACGACTTCGGCCATCCGCTCCCGCGCCGGCACGGGCGAGGCGACGCGCAGGACATAGGAGATCAGCCGCCCGATGGCCTCCGACACCGCCGCCGTCTCGGAGCCGGCCTTGGCCGTGGTGATGAAGACCTCGAACGGCTGTCGCCCGCCGTTCTCGTTCACAGTCACGAACGCCTTGCCCAACGGGGTGTCGATCTGGAAGGTCGAGCCCTGCAGCATCGTCGGCCGCGGCTTCTTGGCCTCGTCCCAAATAGCCATTTGACCGGTCTCGTCCATGGGTCGAGGGGTCAATGGGTCAATTGGGGCGTCTGCTGAAAGGCCCTCGTCAGAACTGGCTGGTAGCTGGAGGCTGGGTTCTGGGAGCTTTCGGCCTGCCGTCTCCTTCGTCTCCAATACGACACGCTGCCGGGATCCCGTGACGTAGACCGTCAACCCGCGGCAGCCGAGCTCCCAGGCCAAAAGATAGGCCTGCGCCACATCGCTCTCACGGGCCATCTCGGGAAAATTGCAGGTCTTCGACATGCTGTTGTCGACAAAGGCCTGGAGCGCAGCCTGCATCCAGACATGCTCCTCGGCGCTGATATCCTGAGAGACGACGAAGGTGTGCCGCAAGTCTTGAGGAAGCTCTTCGATCCCCTGGCACGATCCTCGTTCCATCACCTCGTCCACGATCCTCTGTCTCGCGGCATCATCCAAGCCGGCCTCGATCAGCGCCTGTTCGAACAGCGGGCTGGCATAGGTCAAACGCAGATCCTGTCCCATGTCGTCAACATGCCGGTAGTAGGCCAGCGCGAAGACGGGCTCGCACCCGTAGCCTTCACAGCCGGCGACCGTGGCGATCGTACCGGTCGGAGCCACCGTGGTCTGGGCCGCATTCCGGATGCCGTGCTGCCGGATGCCGTCGACAATCTCGTCCCACGCCACGGAGGGACGGCCGTAGTCCCGCCGGTAGGGCCGGATGGGCGCGGGCGGAGACCAGCGGAGATCCGCTGGATCGTAAAGGGATCCTGTGATCGCCAGGAAGGGGCCGCGCTCGCGCGCCAGGTCGATGCTGGTCCGCATGCAGTGGAAGCGGACGAACTCCATCACTTGCGCGGCGAACTCCTGCGCCTCGTCGGAGCCGTAGCGCACGCCTGCGTGATACATCAAATCGGCCAGACCCATGATCCCCAGCCCGATGCGGCGCGCGTTGTAGGCGGCCTCCCGCAGCTGTGGCACGGCGGGGACATACCGGTTGGCGGTGACCACGTCGTCCAGGAATCGGGTGGAGAGGACGATGCTCTCGCGCAAGGTTTCCCAATCGACCGTACCGCCCGGCCCGAAATGCTGGGCGAGGTTGATCGATCCAAGGCAACAATTTTCATACGGGCCGAGCCACTGCTCGCCGCAAGGATTCGTGGCCTCGAGCTCGTACAGATGCGGAACGGGGTTGTTGCGGTTGGCGGCATCCAGGAAAAGCATCCCGGGTTCGCCATTGTGATGCGCGTATTCGACAATGAGGTCGAAGATTTCTCTCGCCCGGACCGTCTCGACGACTTCGCCCGTGGTGGGCGCCTTGAGATCGAAGGTCGTATCGTTGCGCACCGCCTGCATGAATTCGTCCGTCACGCCGACGGAGATGTTGAAATTGGTGATCTGGTTTTCGTCGGTCTTGCAGGTGATGAACTCGCGCACGTCGGGATGATCCACCCGGAGCACCGCCATGTTGGCCCCGCGCCGCGTCCCGCCCTGGGCGATCTCTCCAAAGGCTTTGTCGTAGACCCGCAAGAAGCCGACCGGGCCCGTCGCCCGTCCGGCGGAGGTGGCCACCAAGGCGCCCTTGTGACGGAGCCGGCTGAACGCGAAGCCATTTCCGCCACCCGTTTGTTGGATGAGAGCCGCGTCCCTCAGGGTCTGGAAAATGCCGGCGGACTCCCGGCCCATGTCATCGTGGATGGGTAGGACAAAGCAGGCGGCCAGCTGGCCCAGCGGGGTCCCGGCTCCGGTGAAGGTGGGCGAATTCGGGAAGAATCGTTTGGTGGTGAGCAGCTCGTAGAAGCGAGCCGCGTTCCCGAGGACGTCGCCAGCCCACTCCCGTTCCACTTCCGCGATATGGTACGCGACGCGCCAGAACATCCCCTCGACGGTCTCGCTGGGCTGGCCGTCCGGACCCCGCCGGAGATAGCGCTTGCTAAGGACCGTTCGGGCGTTGTCGGCAAGATCTACCTCGCGTGCGCCGTCCGGAATCGGAGGTCGCATGGGGGCACGTCCTGCCTGAACGTCGGCACGGGCCTTAGCGGTCTCCAACATAGCGCCCTCCCATTAGAATGCGATCCCGGCTCCCCGCCCCGTCCCTCGATCGATCCGGGACCGGGCGGTGGCACGGACGAGGTTCGGTTTTAGGCTTCGAGTAGGCGGTCGATCTCGTCCCGGATGGCTCGCAGGTCTTCCAGGCCGAGGTACACCGTGGCGTAGCGGATGTACGCCACTTGGTCGAGTTCTTTGAGGCCGCCGATCACCATGTCTCCAACCACGCGCGAAGACACTTCGGCCTTGCCCATCGCTTGGAGCGTGGATTCGATCTCGCCCACGATGCGGTCTACATCCGCCGCCGGCACCGGCCTCTTGGCGCACGCGATGCGGATTCCGCGGGCGAGCTTCTCCCGGTCAAACTCTTCCCGGGTCCCGTCCTGCTTGACCAGGAGGGGCGTCGCCAGGACGGTCCTTTCGTAGGTGCTGAAGCGGTTCTTGCAGCTCTCGCACACGCGGCGCCGGCGGACCCCTCCGCGCGAATCGTGCGAGGTGTCGATCACGCGCGTATTCTGACTGCTGCAATATGGACAGCGCATGTCTCGATCCCGGTGCGGAACGCTTGTTCGGCGCCACCTGTCCGGCACCGTCGATGGACTCCCCAATAGGTAGGGCTGGAGGAGCCAAGATTGTAGCATCCGCGCGCGGCCGCGCAAGACCCCCGCGCAGGGGATCCCGGGCCGTCGGATGTGGGTCGGCATGGCCCCCCTTGCGCGGTGGGCGATTTGTGGTTGTTCCGGGCCCGCCGGAAACGCCTCTTGGCGTGGAGGCCAGGGAGGCGGTTCGGCCGATTGCGAGTGGCGCCAAAACGCGAGACGGGCGCCGGGAGGAGGAGGCCGGCGCCCGTCTCGCGAGAGGGATGGCGAAACCTTCGGACCCCCCGCCACGCGGAGGGACCGCATCCGCGGAGAATCCGCGGGGTACGCGTCGAAGACGGAGACCCTGCCGGGTCACCTCACGTCCTTAGCGCCGGCGCAAAAAGGCCGGGATATCGAGATCGTTAACGTCGAAGGCGCGCGGTTGGAACTCTTCCGGCGCCGGCATCGGTTTCTGCGACACGGAGCGCTGTTCCTCGGTCCGGCTGCGGGCTCGCCGCGGCGCGGGGCGGACCGTGCCCGAGCGTTCGAAGCCGGTCGCGATGACCGTGATGCGCAGCTCTTCGCCCATGTTCGGGTCGATGACCGCACCGAAGATCAGGTTGACGTCAGGATGGGCGGTCTCCTTGATGATCGCGGCCGCCTGGTTCACCTCGAACAGGCTGAGCTCCGGCCCGCCGGTCACGTTGAACAGGATCCCCCGGGCGCCGTCGATGGTGATGTCGAGCAGGCTGGAAGAAATGGCCTCCTCGGCTGCCTGACGGGCGCGGTCTTCGCCCTTGCCGTGGCCCACGGCCATCAAAGCCGCCCCGCCCTCGGACATGATTGTCCGCACGTCGGCGAAGTCGAGATTGATCAGGCCGGGCACGGTGATCAGCTCGCTGATTCCCTGGATCCCCTGGCGGAGTACATCATCGGCCAGGCGGAAGGCCGTCTGCAGGCTGGCCCGCTTGTCAGCAATTTGAAGCAGCCGGTCGTTCGGGATCACGATCAGCGTATCGACGTGCTCCTTCAAGCTCCCGATCCCGGTCTCGGCCGCTTGCGCCCGCTTGGCGCCCTCGAAGGTGAAGGGGCGCGTCACGACGCCGATCGTCAGGGCCCCGATCTCCTTAGCGATCTGGGCGACGATCGGTGCGGCGCCGGTTCCGGTCCCGCCGCCGATTCCGGCCGCGATGAACACCATGTCGGTGCCCTTGAGGACCTCGTAAAGATCCTGCGAGGATTCCTCCGCCGCCTTCTGCCCCACCTCCGGGTTGCCGCCCGCGCCCAGGCCTCGGGTCAGCTTGTCGCCGATCCGAACCCGGGTGGTGGCGTTGGAAAGCAGCAGGGCCTGGGCGTCCGTGTTGACCGCCAGGAACTCAATCCCTGCCAGGCTCTCCTCGATCATTCGATTGACGGCATTGCAGCCGCCGCCCCCCACCCCGACCACTTTGATCCGGGCAAAGGACTCCGTGCGCATGCTGGTGGTCATGTGTTTCCTCCTCTTCCTGCTTTCCTCGCGATGATGGATTGCATCGGTACGCTCTTCCGGCTTCCAGCTTCCCGCCACCGACTCCTTCGTAGTTTCGTCGCCGTTCATTCCAACCTCCACTCAGCCCTCCGAATCTTTTCTTGGCCGGGAGCTGGCGGCCGGGAGCGGGGAGCGGAATGCTCCGGAGCCTTGGGCCAGGGACCAGGGAGCGGGACGTCGTAATCCGTCCCGGCCGCCCTCGCCTGATCCCTGACCCGAGAATCCGGAGTCTTCGTTCGACGTCGGCTGCTTGGAATGGGTCTCCTCTCCCGCCCGATGCACCCACGGAGCGTCAAGGGGCCGAGGGGTCAAGGTGCTCAATACGGCGGTTCCCGCAGCGGCAGGCACGGCGGCGCGAGCCAGACTCCATGTCCGCATCCCTTGCCACTTGACCCTTGCACCCTTCGACACTTTGACCTCGCTCATCCTGGCAATAACCTCCGCAGCCACGCTGCAGCCGAAGACCAGTCCAAACGAGGCAGGACGAAACGCCCCGCCCCGGGGCCCTCCAGCGCCATTTGTTCCTCCTGCAAACGCGCCCAGTGGAGCAACCCCAGACTTGCGGAGTAGGCCGGGGAGTGGAGCTGATCGACCAGTCCGCGCAGATCCATCGGCGAGGCGAGCCGCACAGGGAGCCGCAAGACATCGGCCGCCGCTTCGCGGATTCCGGTCAATTGGCTCGACCCTCCCGTGAGGATCATCCCCGCCGGCATCAAGCCGTCGTACCCGGAGCGCTTGATCTCCTGGCGAACCAGGCTGAAAAGTTCCTCGACCCGCGGCTCGATGATTCCGGCCAGCTCTCGCCGGTCGATCTGCACCGAGCGCTCCTGACCGAACGGCCGGACTGCGAACGCCTCCCCTTCGGAGGGCCCGCCCGTGCCCGCTTCGCCCAAGGGACCCAAGCGAGCATGTCCATGCCGCTTCTTGACCGTCTCCGCCGTCTCTTGCGGCAGGTGCAAACCCTGCGCAATGTCACTGGTCACATGATCCCCGCCCACCGGGATCACGGCCGTATGCCAGACCGCGCCCTCGATATAGATCGCCAGATCGGTCGTGCCCGCCCCGACATCGCACACCACGGCCCCCATCTCGCGCTCGGTCTCCGTCAAGACCACTTCCCCGGCGGCGAGCGAGGAAAGGACCCAACCATCGACGGCCACCCCCGCTGCCTCGAGCGGTTTCTCCAAGTTGCGCAACGCGGTGGCGCTGGCGGTCACGATGTGGGCCTCCACCTCCAGCCGGTACCCGTGCATGCCGATGGCGGATTTGATCCCGTCCTGCCCATCCACGATGTAGCCGCGCGGAATCACGTGCACGACTTGCCGGTTGTACGGGATGGCAATGGAACGCGCCGCTTCGATGGCTCGGCCCGAGTCGTCGGGGCCGATGGTGCGGCCGGCGACCCCGGACATACCCTTGCTGTTCTGGGATGCGATCTGCGCTCCTGAAAGGCTGACCAAGGCCGAGGTGATTTCGTACCCCGAGGTCCTCTCGGCCTTGTCCTTCGCGCCTTCGATCGCTTTGGCCAGCGCGTCCATGTTCACGACGCCGCCCTTGCGCATCCCCAGGGAGGGGACCACCCCCGCGCCAATGATGCGGACCCGGCGGTCCTCATCCAGGTGGGCAACGAGCGCGCACACCTTGCTTGTCCCGATGTCCAGGCCGACCAAAACGGTGTCGTCCGGTCCGAGCATCGGGTTCACGGCGACTCCTTTTCGGTGGAGTAATAGGGCGCCGACGGATCCTCGACGCTGACGATCGTTGGGCGGAAGTTCTTGGAGGCGAGATGGGCGGCTATCGTTCGGTAGAGCTGCATTTTGGTGACCATGTCACCGCCCTTTCCGAAGTAGGCCATCCATCCCGCGGGATCGAGAAAACCAAGTCCGTGTTGGGGCTGATAGCGCAGGACATCCACCTCGGGGACCTGGGCGCTCAAGGCCGCCGCAGCCCACAGCAGCTCCGGATCCATTACCGGCGCCAGCGGATCGACCCCAATCCGCAGCACGGGCTGATCGGCTTCGACCTTGACCAGTCCGGGCCACGACCCATGCTCGAGGAAGGCAATCCCCTCCGGGCTGATCCACCAGGTCCGGCCCCCGTCATTCCAGGCGACGAGCGGATGCCGCTCCTCAATCTCAACGAGGACACGGTTGGGCCACGTGATCCGCACGCGGGCCGAAGCGACTTCAGGCAGTGCTCGCAATCGTTCCGCGACCGTCGCCGGGTCGATCCAGAAGACCGACCTCTGGCCGGCGCGGGCGATCGACCGCACCTGATTGGCGCTCAACATGCGGGCTCCCGCGACCTCCACGTCGCCGACAGCGAACGTCGCCGACGTCACGAGCTTCGAGATCGCCAACGCGGTGGCGGCCAACATCACCGCCGAAAGCACTCGGGTACCGAAATGCAGAATCGGTACGGAGGGCAGGCGAACGACCGTCCGGGTTTCCATCGGCAGGACCAGGTCGTAGCGTCGACGCAGGTTCCGCCGATGTGGCCGCGTGGCGCGCATAGGCTCGGCGGCCTCGGGGGTGCGTCTGGCGCTCAGAATCCCGGAGCTGCCGCGAGCCCGTCGCTCGCGTACGCGCTCGGAGCGGGAGACCGCCAGTCCGAGAGCCCTCTCCGCGACCGTCACCCCGCCGCCTCATACGTGCGCACAAGGTCCGACTTCTGCATGTGCCGCTCCATCGCCAGCTCGATCAGCCGATCCATCAAGGACGCGTACGACATCCCGCCCGCTTCCCAAAGCTTCGGATACATGCTGATGCTGGTGAAACCGGGGATGGTATTGATCTCGCTCAGGTACAAGTCGTCCGACTCCGTCTCGAGCAGGAAGTCCACGCGGGCCATTCCACTTCCATCGATCGCGCGAAACGCCCGGCGGGCGAGGTCACGAGCCCGATCGGCCGTGCCGGCCTCGATAGGAGCCGGAATCAGAAGCCGGCTGGTGTCATCGAGATACTTCGCACGGTAGGAATAGAACTCGTCCGAAGGCACGACCTCCCCGGCAACGGAGGCCTCGGGCTGGTCGTTCCCCAAGACGCTGACTTCGATCTCGCGGGCCACGAGCCCGCGCTCGACGACCACGCGGCGGTCGTAGCGGGCCGCATCCATCAGACCCTCCACCAGGTCGGATCGTCCGCGGCACTTGGTGATGCCGACCGAAGATCCAAGGTTGGATGGCTTGGTGAACAAGGGGTACGCGCCGACCGACTCGGCCCGCTCCAAGGCGCCTTCCATTCCGTCCGCCAACTCCGAAGCCAGGATCACCGTCGACTCCACCACCGGGATGTCATGCGCCCGCATCAAGTCTTTGAACAACGCCTTGTCCATCGCCACCGAAGAAGCCAGGACGCCCGCGCCCACGTAAGGCAGGTGCGCCAATTCGAGCAGGCCTTGCACCGTCCCATCCTCGCCGAACGTCCCGTGCAGGACCGGGAAGATCACGTCCAGCGCGCCGACCATTTCCTGAGGCGAGCCGGGCTGCCAGGAATACAGCGCGGCCTGCCTTGGCGAAGCGGGCAGGACCACCGGAGTCAGGCCCTCGGTCGACCCGCGCTCGAGGGCTTCCAATGCCAATGGGCCGGCGTACCACTCACCATCCTTCGAGATCCCGATCGGCGTGACGTCGTAACGATCGACGTCGAGGTGCGCCAGCACCGAACGGGCCGAGCGGAGCGAGATCTCGTGCTCGCCGGACCGGCCGCCGAATACGACTCCGACGCGCAACCGGCGGCCCAGGCCGCGAGGCGCTTTGGGATTCACTTCGCTTCACTCCCGTCCGTCTCCCATTCCCCCAGCCTTTCGATTTCCAGCTCCAGCTCCACTCCGGACTTGGCCTGTACCTGGCGCCGCGCCTCTTGGATGAGCTCCCAAACATCCTCGGCCGTCGCCCCGCCTCGATTGAGGAAGAAATTCGCGTGTTGGGTGCTGATCTGGGCCGCTCCACGTTGAACCCCCATCAGCCCTGCATCCTCAATCAGGCGTCCGGCGAAATCTCCCGGCGGATTTCGAAACATCGATCCCAGGCTCGCTCCCGGCGGCTGGGTCCGCTGGCGTTGGGTCACAATCTCGGCGACGCGTGCCCGGACCTGCTCGGGCGTCGAAGGCGTCAGCCGAAAGGAGGCGGAAAGCACGACCGCCCCACCCGGCTGCCTCTTGATCCAGGACTGGCGGTATCCGAACTCCAGCTTTTCAGCCGGCACCGACTCCAAACGCCCGTCACGGTGCAAGATCTCCGCCACGTCCAGGGCTCCCGCTACATCTCCGCCATGGGCACCGGCATTGCCTACCAGTGCCCCACCTACTGTTCCCGGTACGCTCACGGCCCACTCCATCCCAGCCCATCCGCGTTCGGCGGCCAGCCGGGAGAAGGTTCCGAGCGAGGCTCCCGATTCAGCCCATCCCCGGGGGCCGGCCTCGGTCTCTCGAAAGCGGATTTGCTTCCCCTGGTTCAGGATGACCACGCCGCGTACCCCTCGGTCGGAAATGAGCACGTTGGATCCTCCACCGAGGATTCGGAACGGGATGTCGAGTTCCCACAAGCGCCGCGCGGCATCGGCCAGCTCATGACTGGATCGGACCACGAGCAAGTAGTCGGCCGGACCGCCGATCCGGCATGACGTGTGCCGCGACAAAGGCACCTCTTCCCGAAGTCGGCCGGCGAACTCTCGCCGGACGGTATCGATTTTGCGACCGGCGGCTCCACCATGGGTCACAGTTTCCGCACGCGCTCGATCAGCCGTATCAGCTCGCGCTCGGGGACTTCCAAGAGCTCCTCCAGAATCCGCCCCTCGAACCGCTGGGGGATGGAAGGACTTCCCTCGAGCTCCGCCGCCCGTCGGGCGGCGAGACGAAGTTTGAGCTCCATGCGACGATCCGTCTCGAACAGCTGCAACGCGTTGTTCATACCCCACCTCCTGGACCCCTCCTGGCCAATCCATCGAGCACAAGCACCCCCACCTGGTTGCCGTCCCCCGCGCTCATCGTCAGGACTACCGAGCCGGGGCCCACTCGCGACAGAACCGCCGCCGCCGCATCACCCAGGTCGGGGATGTAGCGGGCGTCCGGGTGCATCATTCGTTCCACGATCGCCGACCCATCCAGATCTGGGTCGTTCGGCTCGCGGGCGGCATAGATGGCGGTGACCACCACATGATCGGCCTGCCCCAGGGCCGCCGGCCACTGATCCAGAAACGCGCGCGTTCGAGAAAATGTGTGCGGCTGAAAGACCGCCCAGATCTGGGCCTCCGGGTAGCGCCGCCGCGCCCCGGAAAGCGTGGCCCGGATCTCGCTCGGATGGTGGGCGTAGTCATCGATCACCACCACTCCGCCCGCTTCTCCAACGACCTCGAATCGACGCGCCGCGCCGTGGAATTCCGCCAGAGCCTGGCGCGCGTCCGCCAGGGAGACACCGAGGTGGTCGACCACGGCGAGCGCGCCCAACGCATTGACGACGTTGTGGTCCCCCGGGAGCCGCGTGCGCATCAAGCCCACCAGCTCCCCCGCCCTCGAAGCCAGGAAGTCCATGCCGCCTGCGGAGTTCGAGCGCAGCTCTTCGGCCCTCCACTCGGCATCCGAGCCCAAACCGTACGTCAGTCGATCGGCGCGTGCCGGCCGAAGGGCCGAGGCCCCCGGGTCATCCGCGCACGCGACCAGGAGTTCGGTCACCTGGTCGGCGAATTGAGAGAAGGCGGCCCGGAATTCCTCGGTCGTCGGATAGCAATCCGGATGGTCGAACTCGACATTGCTCACCAAGGCGACCGCCGGATGCAGACCAAGGAACGTCCGGTCATACTCATCGGCCTCCAGGACGAAAACCTGTCCCCGACCGGCGCCGGCGTTGGACCCCAGGTCCGGCAGGATCCCGCCTGCCAGGAAGGACGGATCCCGCCCCGCGCGCCGCAGAATCCATGCGATCCAACCCGTGGTCGTCGTCTTGCCGTGCGTGCCGGCGACCGCCACCAGCTTCGACCCGGCCGCCAGCTCCGGCAGAAAGGCATCTCGCCGCAGCACCGGGATTCCCGCCGCCCGGGCCGCCATCACTTCGACGTGGGCATCGGGTACGGCAGACGAGGCGACGACCACGTCGGCACCTGCACTATGCTGCGGCGAGTGTCCGATCCACACCTTCACGCCCAGATCCGCCAGCGAATCGGAGAACGGCGAAACGGCCTGGTCTGAGCCCGTGACGACGTCGCCCCTTTCGTGGAGAATTCGTGCGATCCCGGACATGCCTGCGCCACCGATTCCCACCAGATGCACCCGCCGCGTCATACGAAAACAATGATGATGAAGACGAAGACCACTCCGACCGCAAAGTACACTTGCGGGATCGGCAACAGCTCGGGCGGCAAGAACGGCACCAAACTGCTGATCTGGGCCGCCAGGTCGCTGCCCTCCTGAGGCCGGAGAATCAGCTCCGTCGGATAGCCGGCCTCGTGCAAGTAAGACCAGAGCGATCCCACCAGCAAGTACCCGTTGAGAAGGCCCAGCACCAGGCCCAGCAAGATTTCTTCGACCCTTTCCCGGGCGACCTTCGGCTGAAGGGCGCGCAGGTTCGGCGTCTGGTAGCCGAAGAAGGTCAGCAGAAGGAGGAAGCCGGCCCGGACCAGCATCTGCGTGCCCCCCGGTTGGAGGAATAGGGCGGAGCGATACGGTGTGATGTAGGTCTCCAGAATCGCGTTCAGGAACAGCCCCAGAACCAGCGCGCTCGTGACCAACAGTTCCTTCGCCCAACCCCGCATGGCACCGATGATTCCAAAGATCACCACCAACAGCCCGAAGAGAACGATCAGGCTGACCATGTCCGGGCCAGGTTCTCGAGCTCGCTCGCGATTGCTTGCGCGGCCCCCGGGACATACAGCGCACGTGCCTTCTCCGCCATCCGGCTCAGGCGCGGCCGGTCATTTAGGAGCTCGAGTGCCGTCTCCGACAAGCGCTCCGGCAGGTCCCGTTCTCGGAGGACCAGGGCCGCGCCGTGGTTCACCAGGTACATGGCGTTTCGGTACTGGTATCGCCAGGTGTGCGGGTACGGGATGAGGACCGCCGGCAGACCGAACAGCGGGTACTCGCCCAGGATCGAGGCCCCGGCTCGAGAGAGCGCGAGATTCGCCGCCGAGAGCGCCCAGGAAATCTCCGTCGCATGCAGATAGGCGAACGCGTGGTAGCGCTCGGCCGCGCGCGGCGGAAGTTTTTGTCGTATCGCCTCCACCCTCGGGAAATCCAGCTCACCGGTGAGATGGACCACCTCCGCAAACTGAAGCACCTTCTCCAGGCAGGCCCACAGGGCCTCATTAATGGCCCGGGCGCCCCGGCTTCCGCCCATCACCAGAAGGACCTCGTCGCGCGGGTGCAAGTTCAAGCGGGCCCGCGCCTCGCCGCGCTCCACCGGCTGGAGGTCCGGTCGGACCGGATATCCGGTGACGACCGTGCGACGAGCCGAGGGAAAGAACGCCTGCGTCTCATCGGCGGTGAGGGCGATCACATCCGCAACCCGGCCGATAGACCGCAGAGCCAGGCCGGGCTCGAGGTCGGGCACGAAAGCCAACTTGGGAACGTTTCGGGCGGCGAGAGCCACCGGGACGCCGACGTAGCCCCCCGTGAACAGAATCGCCTGCGGGCGGTGCCGCCGCAGGACGCGCCGGGCAGCGAAATACCCACGGACCAACCGAATCAGATTCCCAGGCAGGGCCGCCCAACCCACGCCATGGACTCCCGCGGCGGGGATCTCCTCGAAGGGGATCGCGGCGCGCGTGACCAGACCGGCTTCCATCCCGCCGCGGCCGCCAACCCAAGTCACGTCAGCTCTCCCGGCGAGGGCGCGCACGACGGCCAAGGCGGGATACACGCCTCCGCCGGTGCCCCCAGCCGATACCAATAGTCGAAACATGGCTCTCGCTGCCGAAGTCGAGCGGCATCCGCCGCGAAACGTTAAGAAGGAATCCCACCCCCGCCAGGGTCGTGACCAGACTCGAGCCGCCGTAGGAGAACAGCGGCAGCGCGTTGCCGGCGAAGGGGAGGAGTCCCAATAGAACCGACATGTTGATCATCGCTTCCAGGCAAATCCAAAACGTGACGCCGCTCGCGATCAGCATCGCCAAGCGATCGTCCGCCTGCGCGGCAATCTTGAACCCTCGCCAGAGAAGCAGGACGAACAGGGCCACGACCAGCAGCGCGCCCAACAGCCCGAGCTCCTCACCGATGACCGAGAAGATGCTGTCGGTATGCGGCGCCGGGAGCAGGCCGAATTTTTCCCGGCTCGCCCCGAGCCCTCGCCCAAGGAGCCCTCCCGTGTAGAACGCCTGAAGGGAATGCTGCACGTGGTAGGAGGCGCGCTCGATATCGACCAGACCGGCCAGGTAGTCCGCCCACCGCTCGCGGCCGGTATTGGTAAGCCGTACGAGCAAGTAGCCGACGACGGTGCTGCCGGAGGTGATGAGGACCGACTGTGAAAGCCGCGCCCCCGCCAGGTAAAACATCGTCAGGGCGACCACCGCCAGCGTCAGGACGGCGCTCAGGTCCGGCTGGAGCAGAATGAGTCCGCCCGAGATCCCGATCAAGGTCATCAGGGGCAGGAATCCGTAGCCCCATTCCGAAAGCCGCTCGCCTTTGGATTCCATCCACACCGCCAGATACAGGATGACGGCCAGCTTCGCCATTTCCGAGGGCTGGATGGAACCACCGAGAAATGCGCGGCGCGGGCCTCCGCCGACGTTGAGTACCAGGACGGCGAGCAACGCGAACATGCTGAAGAGCATGATCGGAAGCGCCAGGCGGCGCAGCCATCCGAGAGGCATGCGCGCGGCGACGAACATGGCGATCAGGCCAATGCCCAGGTTGGCGAGTTGACGGCGGAAGAGGGCGTTCGGGTCTTGGGTGATCCGCCACGACACATCCCACGACGCCGAGTACACCATCACCAGCCCAAACGAGATCATGACCACCACCAGGACCAGCAGCCATGGGTCGAAGCCCAGGGCGCGCAGGCCGCGGGAAATCCGCGCCTCGAGGCGTGTGGGACTCGACTCCGAGCGAACGGAGGCGGCGGTGGTCACAGGCGCTTGACTCGCTCTTGGAATCGATCGCCGCGCGCGGCGAAGTCCGGAAATTCGTCGAAGGACGTCCCTCCGGGGGAGAGCAGGACGACATCGCCCGGCGCGGCGCGGCGGGCGGCCGCCTCGACAGCTTCATCCAGGCCGGCGACGCGGTCGAGGGTCTCGAGGCGCACATCGGTCGAGCCCTGCATCGCCGACCGCAGGGCGAGTTCGATCAACGGGCCGCCCTCGCCGAATAGAACGACATGGTCGACCCGGCGAATCACGATCTGGGCGAAATCGCTCCAAGGGAGATCCTTATCCCGGCCGCCCGCCAGAAGGATCAGAGGTTCATCGAAGGAACGCAGCGCGGCCAAGGCGCGTTCCGGTGCGGTGGCGATCGAGTCGTCGTACCAATCGGCACCCCCGAAGCTCCGGACCCACTCCAGGCGGTGGGGTTCTCCCCGGTAGTCGCGCACGCCGGCGCGGATGGCCTCGGGCGGGAATCCCGAGGCCACAGCGATGGCACTCGCTGCCAGGACGTTGGACAGGTTGTGGGCGCCGCGCAGCTCGATCGTCCCGATTTCAAGAAGCAGCGTTTCCCCCTCCCGGCCCACCCACCAGATTGCGCTTTCCTTCACAAACGTTCCCTCGCCTCCGACGGGCCGGGTCGTGCCGAAGGAAACCATCCGGCCTCGCACTCGGTCGCGCAGGCTCCAGACGCCGGCGTCTTCGCGGCCGAGGACAGCGATGTCCTGCGGGCCCTGGAACTCGAGAATCCGGGCCTTCGCCTCGCGGTACGCATCCATGGTTCCGTGGCGGTCCAGGTGGTTCGGCGTCACATTCAAGATCACCGCCACGTGCGGGCTGGCCGTCATCAATTCGAGCTGGAACGACGACAGTTCAAGAACGATCCAGTCCTCTGGCGACATCGCGTCGATGTCGGCCAGTGGCGAGCGCCCGATGTTGCCGGCCACCCACGCGTGCCGGCCCGTCGACGCAAGCGCCGCGGCGGCCATCCGTCCGACCAGCGCGGTAGTGGTCGTCTTTCCCGCCGAACCGGTGATGCCGATCGAGGGCGCGGGCGCCGCCTCGAGGAACAGCTGCGCGTCGTTCGTCAGCTCGATCCCGCGGCGGCGCGCCTGCTGTGCCAGCGGCAGACCGGCGGGGACACCGCCGGAAAGGCACAGCAGGTCCGCGCCCACGAGCAGCTCGGGCGGATGGCCGCCGAAGATGAATTCGATGTCCAGCCCGTCCAGCTCGGCGATTTCCGCCGACAGCTGGTCGGCCGCTTTGCGGTCGCTCACGGTCACCTTCGCTCCGCGCTCCGCCAGATAGCGGGCTGCGGCTTTTCCCTGTCGGGCCAGGCCCACCACGATGACGCGCCTGCCCCGGTACGAAATGTCTCCTGCCACAGGCTCATGCCGCGACGCGGAGCTCGGACTTGGCCCCGGCTCCCGCCTGGGCGGACGACTTCCTCGCACCGCGCTTGGGCGTCTTGCCTGCACGCGGGCGAGCCTTCTTGTTTTTGCCGTCCCGGCCCTCGCCGGCGTCCGACCCCGATGTCGATTCCTCCACGCCGATCCAAAAGTGGTGCGGCAGGATCGCCCGTTCCGCGAGCAACTCCACTCCTGCCACCCGGCCTTCGATTTTCCCCAGGGTGTCTGGGTGCAGCATGCATACGGTGGCCTTCTGGCCGTACTTGGCCGCGTAGAATTCGGCCGCGCGCGCCACCTTCTCCTTCACCGTTCCGGGCCCGTCGTCGAACCACAGCATCCCGATCTCCATCCCGCCTCCGCTCCTCTCGCGCGCCTAGATCAGGGCCAGCGCCACGCCGATCATTCCCGCCAACAAGCCGACCAGCCAGAACCGCTGGACCACCTGGGTTTCGCTCCATCCCACCAGTTCGAAGTGGTGCTGGATCGGCGCCATCTTAAAAAGCCGCCGGCCCTTCGTCCACTTGAAGTACGCGACCTGCAAGATCACGCTCGCCACTGCGCTCACCGGGATGATGGCGATGACGGGCAAGAGCGCCCACTGCCCGGTCATCAGGGCTACCACCGCCAGTACGGCTCCGAGCGAGAGGGAGCCGGTGTCCCCCATAAAGAGCTCGGCGGGGTGCGCGTTGTACCAAAGGAAGGCGAACAACGCTCCGACCACGGTGAAGCAGAAGCGCACCAGGAACACCTGTCCCTGCAGCAGCGCGATCGTCCCGTAGGCGGCGAAGGCGGTGGCCGCGATCAACCCCGCCAGACCGTCCAGCCCATCGGTCATGTTCACCGCATTGCACGAAGCCACGATCACGAACGTCGCGATCGGCACATACCACAACCCAAGCTCGATGACGTCCGGATAGTTCGGCAGGATCAGGCTCGGTGCCTGCAGCCCGAAGCGCAGGACCAGGGCCGCGGCCAGGGCGATCACGGTCTGGATCAGGAACTTCCACCGCGCCCGCATCCCTTCGCCGCTTCGCTCGCGCCGCAGGCCGAGCTGGTCGTCCCACGCGCCCAGGCCCGCGAAGAGCAGCATCACCACCAGCGGAAGCAGGATCGAGTTGCCCAGGATGTTCACGTCGGAAAGGATCGACACCAAGTTCAGCACGCCGGTGATGAGCAGCACCGGGATCACGAACAGCCAGCCTCCCATCGTGGGCGTGCCGAGTTTGGTGATATGCCGCTCGGGCCCGACGATCCGAATCTGCTTTCCGATCCGCAACGTGCGCAGCACGCGGATGAGCGGCCCGCCCCAAATGACCGTTAAGAGGAAGGTCAAGCCTCCCAGCGAGAGGGCTGTGGCTTCTTGAGTCACTCGCTTCGTTCCAGGGCGGCCACGATCTGATCCATGTGCATCCCGCGCGAGCCTTTGACCAAGACCACATCCGATGCCCGGATGCGACCCCGCAGATGTTCCACGGCCGCCTGCGTGTCCGGGAGCATCGTGACGGTCTCCCCGGCCATTCCGGCGCGCATCGCTTCGTCCGCGATCCAGCGGGCCCGGTCGCCCAGCGTGACCAGCTCATCGGCCACTTCCGCCGCTCGGGCCCCGACCAGGCGGTGGCCGCGTTCTTCGAACTCACCCAATTCGAGCATGTCTCCCAATACGGCGATCTTCCGGCCTTCGAGCTCGGAGAGGAGATTCAGGGCCGCGATGACGGACTCCGGCGCGGCGTTGTAGGTATCGTCCAAAAGCAGCGCCCCCTGCGGTCCCCAAGCCGCCACGAGGCGGAGCTGCGCTTGCGGGTTCTGAAGTCCGCCGGCGATTTCCTGCCAGGTCAAACCCTCCGCCAATCCCACGGCGGCCGCGCGCAGGGCGGTGTGGACCGAATGTCGCCCCAGCAGGGGAACCCGCAAGTGGATCGACTCGCCCTGGTAATGCATTACGAAACGCACGCCGTCCAGACCCAGACCCTCCACTTCACTCGCCCACAGATCGGCCTGCTCGGTCAATCCGTACGTCATGACTCGGGCGGACGTCCGACCGGCCATGGCGCGCACATGGGCCTCGTCGTCGTTGAGAATGGCCACCCCTTCCGGCGCCGGCGGCAGGCTTTCCACGAGCTCCGCTTTGCCGGCGATGATGGCCTCCAGGCTGCCGGCTCTCTCCAGGTGGACCTGGCTTACATTCGTAATCACGCCCACTTGGGGCCGGGCGATTCGACAGAGCTCGGCGATCTCCCCCGGTGCGTAGAAACCCATCTCGAGCACGGCACGCTGGTGCCGCTCCTCCATTTGGAGCATGCTCAGAGGAAGACTGACCTCCGTGTTTTGGTTCCCGGGATTGCGAAAGGTCGGGAAACGCTTCTCGAGCACTTCGGCGGTCAGCTCCTTGGTCGTAGTCTTGCCGACACTGCCCGTGACTCCGATCACGCGCAGGTTCAAGCGATCCCGCCACCGGCTCGCCACGCGCTGAAGTGCAGCCAGGCTGTCATCCGTCCGGATTACAACGGGCGTCGGGATCTCGTCCGACCTGCCCTGGGGTGCCGGGGTTCGGACATCGATGACCGCCCATTCGCCGCCCGGGATATCTCTTTCCACGAGAGCGGCGACGGCACCGCGCTGGAAAGCGTCGGCCACGAACGCGTGGCCATCGGTCGTCGACCCGGGGCGGGCTACGAAGAGCGACCCGGGGGTGGCCTGGCGCGAGTCCACGACTCCGCCGCGGATCTCGTGCCCTGTCATTGCCCCTGGCCGCGAGCCGTTCGCGGACCTCTCCGCCGGAGCCTGCAACGTTTCGATTACAAAGCCCAGGGTGAGCACCTCACTGCCTCCCCGGGACGCCCGTGAGGGCTATCCTCCCGGTGCCATCGCCGCCCGAACCGAGTCGGGCGGGATCTCGAGCAACACGACCAGGCGCTCGACGATCTCTTGAAATACAGGCGCCGCCACCACCGATCCCCAGGGTGAGCTCTGGGGTTTGTCCAGCCGAACGAAGACCAGGAATCTCGGATCGGCCACGGGGCCCCAGCCGACAAAGGACGCGATCGTCCAACGAGGGTCGTAGCCGAACTCCCCCGGTACCTGCGCCGTCCCCGTCTTGCCGGCGATCCGATACCCCTCTACGTGAGCGTGGGTTGTCTCCAATTCGAGCGACGTCGCCAGCATCTCGGTCAACACCGCCGCGGTTTCCGGCTGGATGGGCCGGTTCAAGACGACAGGCTGCGGCCAGTACACGCCTTGCGGGCCGACGACTTCGCGAACGATGTGGGGCTGCACCATCGCCCCTCCGTTGGCGATCGCACCGATCGCCGCCAACAATTGGATCGGCGTGGTGGAGACGCCCTGCCCAAACGAGTTCGTGCCGAGATCTGATTCCGTCCAACGCGGATCCCTGGGCGTTCGCAGCTGCCCCGCGACCTCGCCGGCGAGATCGATCCCGGTCAGCTGGCCGATTCCGAATGAATTTAGATAGCTGTACAAGTCGGAGGCTCCGAGCTCCTTCGCCCCGACCCAGGCCAGGCACACATTCAAGGAGTGCTGCAGGCATCCGAGCATGGTCTGCGGACCCCAGGCGCCCCCGTTCCAATTCCGGATGACATGACCCCCAATTTCGATCGTCCCGGTGTCGAGGAAGATCCGATCCGGCGTGACCACCCCCGCGTCGAGGGCGGCCGCCATCACCAGCACCTTGAACGTCGAGCCGGGCTCGAATTGCGCGGCCACCGCCGGCGCGATCACCGATCGATCGTCCTCGTCTCCGCCATCCAGTTCCAGCCAGGTCTCGTAGTCGGTCGGGTCCAGGCTCGGCCAGGCCGCCATGGCCAGGATCTCGCCATTGCGCGGGTCCATGACGATCACTTGACCGCTCTCCGCCTTGCTGGAGTCGATCGCCTCGCGCAGGGCGGTGTCTGCGACCTGCTGGATATCCAGGTCGATGGTCAGCACCAAATTCACTCCCGCCGGAGCGTCGGGCTGGAGCCGAGCCTCGGGCGGGATCAACGAGCGCTCGATCGTGACGGGCTTCCCCGAGAGCCATTCGTCGTAGTACCCCTCGACGCCGAAGAAACCCCTGCCCTCTTGATTCACGAACCCGATCAGGTGTCCGGTCATGGTCCCGGACGGGTACACCCGGTGAGGCGCCGGCTCGAGCGACAGGCCGGTAAGGTCTGGGGCCGTCGGGTCTTGAAGAAAACCGGAAAGCACGTCGGCCACCGTCCCATCGACGATGATGGGCCAACGCCGCTGGTTCTCGTCCTGGCGCGTGAGTCGAATTCGGTACTGGCCGCCCGCGATCCAATCGCGGGTCAGCTGCTCGTGGAGATCCTCGAGAGGCAGGACCAGCAGCTTCGACAAGACCGTCTCGATTTGTTCCAGGCTCCGGTCTGAAAGTTGACGGACTTCGATCTCGAGGTAGTAGCGGGAGCTGTTGGCGGCCAAGACGACCCCGTCGCGGTCGTAGATCAAGCCGCGGTCGGGGACGACTCTCTCCACCCTCCCCAGACTTGCGCGGCTGAGGTAGTCGAACACCGGGGCATACGGCCCGAATTGAACCCGCACCAATTGCACCAGGAGCCCAAACCCAACCATCCCCATCCCGATCAGGATGGTGGCGATGCGCCGCTTCGAGGGCGCGGGCAGAGCTACTGGGGCCGATGTTGATTCTGTATCCACCGTGTGAACCATTCCCCGAGAGTCTCCGTGAAGGCCGGAGAGAGGCCGACGCCATCTGCCCAGAAAGTCCCCGGCGGACGCGGCGCCACGAACGCTTCGGCCGGCCGATATCCCTGGACGGTGACATATTCGATGTCATGCGGGCCGGCCGGTTGGAAGCCGAGGTTGATAGCCCGCGCCATCATGACTTGCGGCGCGGTCATCTCCGCCAGCCGCGCAGTCAGCAGTGAGTTCTCGTGCATGAGCTCGGACCGACGCGATTCGAGCACCAGGACGCGCCGCCCGGCCTCGGCCACTTTCGCGCTCACGGCGAGGTACATCGCCCCTACGGCCAACAGCGCCAGCAGGAGCAACAGCGTGCCACTGGTCGAGCGGACCTGAACCCGCCAAGGCGCCTGGCGAAACGCCTGGCGCCTCCTCCTCAAACCTGTGTCCATAAGCTCCACCCAGGCGGCAGCGTGCAAGGTCTATGCCGCACCCATCCTTTCGGCTACCCGCAACCGCGCGCTCCGCGAGCGCGGGTTCGTCGCCTCTTCACTCGGGTCAGGCCGAATCGGCTTCCGAGTCACTTCCCGAAGGGTCGCCCGGTGGCCGCAGGTACATTGCAGTTGCTCAGGAGGGCAGATGCAATCCCGGCTCTCCTGGCGGAAGAAGCGCTTCACAGCCCGGTCTTCCAATGAATGAAAAGAGATCACAGCCAGCCTGCCTCCCGGATCGAGCAGAGCGACCGCCTGGGGCAACCCACCCTCGAGGGCGTTGAGCTCGTCGTTGACTGCAATTCGCAGTGCCTGAAACGTCCGCGTGGCGGGGTGAATTCGCCCCCGCCGACCACCCGAGGCCCTCGCCACGATGTCGGCGAGCTCGGCCGTGGTCCGGATTGGACGTGCCGAGGCGATCGCCCGTGCCACTCGCCGGGCATGCCTCTCCTCTCCGTAGTCGGCCAAGACCCGCGCCAGGGCCTCGACCTCGAGCCCGTTGACCAGGTCGGCGGCGCTTTGACCCGCCCCCGGGTCAAAGCGCATGTCCAGGGGTCCCTCCTGGCGAAAGGAAAAACCTCGCTGCGAGTCGTCGAGCTGATCGGAAGAGAGTCCGAGATCGAGCAGGACACCCTGAACGGAACGCCAACCGATGGTCCCGGCAATCTCGGCCATCCGGGCGTACGATGCCTGACGCAGTTCGACGCGGCGGCCGAACGTTGCCAGGCGCCGCGCCGCCCTTTCGAGAGCCGCGGGATCGAGATCGAGGCCGAGGAGCTGGCCGTCGGGGGTGGATGCCGCTAAGATCCCTTCGGCATGGCCGCCCGACCCGACCGTTCCATCGATGTATCGCCCTCCCGCGCTGGGCTGGAGCGCCGAGAGGACTGCTTGGTAAAGTACCGGGGTATGCTTCGAGGATGGCAGGGCGTCCGACGACGCGCCCATCCCCTACCCCGCGGAGAGATCGAACTCAGTGAACCGTTGGGCGTTGGACTCGGGATCGTTCACCGAACGTCGTTCCTTCGTCCACGCTTCGGCACTCCAGATCTCGAAGTATTCCCCCGCACCCACCAGGGTGCTGTCACCTTCCAACCCGGCGTACTCGCGCAAGAACGGCGGGACCAGGATCCGGCCGGCGGAGTCCAAACTGACCTCCGTTGCGCCGCCGAAGATCAGGCGACGAATGGCGCGGGCGTTGGGATCGGTGGCCGAAAGCGTGCTGGCGCGTTGCGCCAGCCGATCGAAGCTTTCGGATGTGTAGACGAGGAGGTTGCGATCAAAACCCTGCGTGACGAACGCACCCGCGGCGAGGGTGGCGCGGAAGCGGACCGGGATCGTGAGCCGGCCCTTCGCGTCGAACGAATGTGTGAACTGTCCAAGGAACATGCGTTCTACCTAGTCGCTCACGCGTGGGACGCCGGCGAAAACCGGCGTCCCCACCTACCCCCACTTCGTCCCACAAGTGCACACAGTATATGAGCATTTGTGATGGGCGCAACTAGCAATGGGAATCTTTCCCACTGGTACGGAAGTCCGATCGGGTCGCACCGCTGCGACCGCGAGGTGTTCCCTTCTCCGTCCGACCGCCAGATCTGTACGGAGAGCGAACGGCAACCCCATATGTGCGGCTTTCTGAGGCGGGAAGCCTCGGAGACGTGATTGTGGAATGGAAAAAGCCGGCTTCGATTCTGGTGGGGGGAATCTGTCTTGGGGCGACGGCTGTCGCCTCCAGGTTCGGAGTGATGGAGATGTCGGCCATGGCCTTCGTCGCCCTGCGGCTGGCGTTGGCCCTCCTTCTATTCGTGCCCGCCCTATGGATCCTTCACATCCCTCTTCCCCGAAGTGCGGCGACTTGGCGCGACGTCACCATTGTGGCCATCACCACCACCGCGCCTCTCGTGGCATTCACCTATGCCCTGAATTGGATTTCGGCGGGGGTGTTGACCGTCTTCCTGACGCTGGTCCCCCTTTTCACCGGCATCCTCGCCCATCGCATCTTGGCCCACGAAAAGTTGACGCGGGCCAAACTGGCCGGGTTGTTGACGTCGTTCGCCGGCGTGGTCGTCATCCTGGCCACTCGCACCTCGGGCTTGGTCGGGGTCTCCGTTGGCGGGGTCTCGACCGGTCATGCGCTCGCCCTGGCAGGCTCGATGGTGGCGGCCTATTCCGGCGTGCACATTCGCCGCACCTTGGTGGATGTCCCGACGCCGGCCCTGACGGCCGGCCAGGTCGCGATCAGCCTTGTCCTCGTCGGTCCGCTGGCCGTGGCGGTGGGTGGACCGAGTCTTGCCGGTGTCTCATCGCAGGCATGGGTCGCCGTGGGGTTCACGGCAGCCTTCGGATCCTTCTTAGCCTTCTGGCTGCTGACGCGAGTGGCTCAGGTGTACGGGGCGACCGCCTCCGCGCAGCCTGGGTACGTGATGCCCTTGGTCTCGAGCGCTCTGGGTGCGGCCATGCTAGGTGAACAGCTCGGTCCGGCGCTCATTGCAGGCGGATTGCTGATCCTCTTGGGCTTGTATCTTGCGAACCGGTAGAATTCACGGACAGCCGACTTCTTGAGCGAGCCTCGCGAGGTGGCATGAGTATCACAAAACGAATCGATCAGGCACGAGACGCCTATGCCCAAGGGGACGTGAGCCTGTCGGCCGCGGCCCACGACCCGCGCAGGATTGCGGAAGCGGCCCGCGAGCACCATGGAGGTGCCGGAAGCACCTACATCGGCGACATCGTCTACGGCGGGCTGGACGGAATCGTCACCACATTCGCCGTCGTGAGCGGCGTCGCGGGTGCCAACCTCGGATCGCACATCGTTCTGATTCTGGGTCTGGCCAACCTTCTCGCCGATGGGTTTTCGATGGCCACGGGCGCCTATCTTTCAGCTCGAAGCCAAACGGAGTATTACGATCGGGAATGGCAACGCGAGTCCTGGGAGGTGGATCACTTCCCCGACGGAGAAAAGGCCGAGCTCATTGAAGTCTACAGAACCCAGGGCTACCCTGAGGCCGATGCGCAGAAACTGGTGGAGATCCAATCTCAGGACAAGCGTCGTTGGGTCCGAACGATGATGATGGAAGAAGTGGGGCTGATCCCGGCGGAGCGCAGGCCGGTTTCAGCCGGGCTGGCCACGTTTGGCGCGTTTGTTCTCGCCGGAGCCCTTCCGTTGATCATCTACGTGGTCGGGACCTTCACTCCAATCGCGCCGGAGACGGCCCTGCCCATCTCCGTGGCCCTTTCCGCACTGGCCTTGTTTGCCCTGGGCGCGGCCAAGGTCTTTGTCACGCACCGCAGCCCGATCCGAAGCGGAATCGAAATGCTGCTCGTCGGCGGTTTGGCCGGCGTCGTCGCGTACACCGTCGGCGCGCTGCTGCGCGGGCTGGGAGTCGGCGCGTAGACCCTCGCTATGGAAGCCACGCTTCCAAGAGCGGTCTTTCGAGCTCCTCAGTAAGAGGGATCGATTCCCCTGAGACCATGTCGAGCAAAAACATCGTGCCCACGCTGTAGCCATAGTCCATGTAGATCAGATAGCGGTTGTGATCCAGCCAAAACCCGCCAAGGCACGCGCCACAGGGGACTGGAACGGGCTCGCCTTCCTTCGGGATTAGATACAGTCGTCCGCGGGAGAAGTAGGACATCGTTTCCCCGTCCGGCAGGTACCCTACAATATCCACCGGTTGGCCATTCAGAGTGATTTCGGTCACTATTTTGCTGGCAAGATCAAGCACATAGCTGTGATTCTCAGGTCCCCACGCCCTGGGCACGGTGTGTCGGTAGTAAAGCTGGCTACCATCCGCTGACCAAAACAGACCGCCGAGCCCGTCGGACTCCACGAGGAGGGTCAAGTCTCCCCCGAGGGCAGTCATCAGGTATATGCCGGGAACGAGCCCTTCGGGATCCGAGGCAAAATTGACGTAGTTCTCAAAAACAATGCTCTGGTTGTCGGGGGACAACAAGGGTGCTTGAAAGGTGCCCACCCTCAAGGGGATTCGCGTTAGACCGCGCGTCCTCACATCGTAGAGACCCATTTCGGAGTACAAACTCGGAGACTCGTCCGGACCTCCAATCCAGAATGTGATGATCCTCTGATCGCGGGACCAGGCCATCCTCCCCGCCTGGACGCCCTGAATGATGGTGACCGGTTCGTCGCTGTCTGGTCCCAAGAGTAGGAATTCGGACTCATGCCTTGGACTCGCGTTTCGTTCAAAAGCCAAATACTGCATATCTGGCGAAAAGCTCAGCGCCCTGTCTTGAATGGGACCCTCGAGACGTGGATAGGGCTCCACTGTTAGGTCGGGCAAGTTCAGCACAAAGTAACTGTCGTAATAGTCGGTTTCATCGGAAGGGTTGTCTGCAGAATACAGCACCCGTCCTTCGGGCATTCGAAACGGTTCGGGGGCCGGGGTTTCGGTCTCCCTTTCGGTCTCTAAGGCTTCCTCCGTCGACACGATCACCTCGGCGGTGGGACTGGACGGGGCCAACTCCATGGCGGCCGACTCGGTGGCGGCCAAGTTGGCGCTGCAGGCGGCGAAAGAGATGGCGAAAACCAGGGATATTCTCCCCACTGCGCTTGGGCTCATGATGCCTCGTGAATTTCGCTCGCCATCATACACGGATCGTCAGGCGCGGTTTCACGACGCGTGACTTGCGTTGAGCGCCAACAACAAGGAAGACCCCAGGGATTTCTCCCTGGGGCCTGGGTGCGGAGGGGCCTGTAAGCCGCGTTCTGTCCCGCGCCGGTCTCGGTTTACGGGCCACCCGGCCCTTCATCCCAAGACCAGCGCATGGGCGATCATCTATCTTGGCCCACGCGTTACCGCGGGGCTCATGCGGCCGACCCGGGGCTCGAGGAGGACGAGCCGCCCCCCTTCCCTTCGGCTGCCTCAGGGCAGGCCCGAAAGGAATTCGCCCCTGCTTGGCCTTGCTCCCGGTGGGGGTTGCCTGGCCGACGGCCTTGCGGCCGGCGCCGGTGGTCTCTTACACCACCTTTTCACCCTGACCGTCACGTCGGAGCTCCACGTGGCACTCTCCGACGCGCAGGCGGTCGTTTTCTGTGGCCCGATCCACGAACGCGCTCTGGAAGAGTGCGCCCGCCCGGGGGTTACCCGGCACCGTGCTCTACGGAGCGCGGACTTTCCTCAGACGGCAGTGGGCAACCCTCTCGGGTCACCCTCGGCCGCCCGCGATCGCCCGGCCCTTCCGACACCCGTGTCCATGATAGCGGGACCCCCACCTCTCGTCAACGCCCTTCCGCCGGCCGGGCCGACGCTTATGAAACTCTGATGGGCAGCCCCTTGTCGCCCGTTTCCACGACGCCTATAATCAGGAGTTCAATGAGGTTAAGTCATGCCGGTCTACACATATCGTTGCAGTGAGTGTGGTTCTGAATTCGAAAGGCAGCAAAGCTTCAACGAGCCGCCTCTCAAGAAGTGCCCGGTATGCGGCAAGGAAGCGCTGCAAAAGGTCTTCACTCCGGTAGGCATCGTATTCAAGGGTTCCGGCTTCTATTCCACCGATCACCGCTCGACCTCCAGCCAGAGCGATGCCAAGGCCGATTCAAAGAACGGAAAAGCGGCCACGAAGTCCGGCCCGGCGGCGGACGCCAAGCCCGAATCCAAGCCGACGCCTCCCGCCGCACCCAAGGAAGAGTAGCCCCGCAGAAACCAGACACCCGGGGTCTTCGACCCCGGGTGTCCGTCTGCTCTAGTGTTAGCCTCGCGACCTCACATCTGGAATCCCCCGGTCGCTCGGACCACTTTCCAATCGAAGTTGGTCACAAACTCCATCAGGCGGTCGCGTAGTTTGGTCCATTCATCACTGGCGAGCGCCTTGCGCATCGTAGGCAAGTCGTTCATGACCCCGCCCGTCAGGATCTGGGGCCGCTGGCCGAAGGTGGTGTACCACGCCTCAGTGGGTTGGATCCCGAGCTTTTGCATGCCGGGTACAAACTCGCGGACGACGAACTCGAAGTACTCCTGCTCCTTGCCGGGCAGGATGTCCCACGTCATCAGGAGCTTGACCGAGTCGGCCGCTAGGGCTGGCATCCCTCCCTCGGGCGACGACGCTCAGGAGGAGGGCTCGAGGACGACCACCTGGGTGTCCTCCGGCAGCGAGGAGCGGGCGAGCTTGAGGCTCTCCAAGGGGTCGGTCTTGGTGACCCCCATTTCCGATAGAAAGCGGGAAAGCGGGTCCAGCTTCGGCCCTTTCGAACCGGTCCGATAGTGCATGGGGACGACGACGCTGGGTTCGATGAGGCTGATCACCTCCGCCGCCTGCGTGGCGTCGAGGGCACCGCCACCGCCGACCGGCACGAGGGCCACATGCACGTTGCCGAGATCCTCGATCTGGGCTTGGGTCGGGACGTAATTGAGATCGCCCAGATGGGCCACATTAAGCCCTTCGTAATCGAAGACGTACAACGTGTTCGGCCGCGTGCCATTCTTCACGCCCTTCTGGGCGGCCATGGGGATGCCGGTGATGAAGACGCCGCCGATCTCGTACTCGCCAGGGCCGGTGATGACGCGCTGCTCCGCCTTGACCGAGGACAGTCCACTGTGACCCGGCGCGTCGTGGCTGACGGTGACCACGTCGGCCTTGAGCTTGATCGGTGGAAGCCCGATGCTGGAGTCGTACGGGTCGGTCACCACGCTGGCCAACCCGCGTTCGGTCAAGCGGAAGCACGACATGCCGTACCAAACGATTTCCATCCCGCCTCCAACTGAGGCCGGGCATTATACATGAAGGGCTGCGCATGATTCACATCAGGGAGAGGTTTCTCAAGCCCGGGGAATCTCCAGACAGAATCGAGCGCAGGTCTCCTCCCCCGGAGTCAGGCGGCAAGCACACAAGAGACCCCCGGTGTCTGCTCCGATACAATCGTTCCATTCGCCTCTCCCTTCAGGGAGAGGGGTCGGGGTGAGGTAAATGCCGGAACTTCCCCACGGGTTGACGCCGCTCGAGATCGGCGGTGGAAAGGTGGACATCCTCGGGGCTGGAGCCTTCCGCCTCGTGATCCCGCCCACATCCAAGTACGCCGACGCGCAGGTGGACGATCACCGCACGCTCGCGCGCGGGAGTTTCCCGCACCAGCCCGGCTTCTCGATGCGCCTGCGGGCCGCAGCCAGCCACGCTCAGCCGCGTGGGACCTTGGGGTTCGGGCTCTGGAACGACCCGTTCGCGGCCTCGTTAGGTCAGGCCGGCGCGGGACGCCGTCTGCCGGTGGCACCGCGGGCGATATGGTTTTTCTACGCGTCCGATCCGAGTGACCTGCCGCTAATGCCCGGGCTACCCGGGTCGGGATGGAAAGCCTCGAGCCTCGACGCACCGCACATCCCGGCCCTTCTACTTGCTCCGCTGGCCATCGGCGCGATCGCCCTCGCGAAATTCCCGTGGACTCGCCGCCCGGTGATGCGGCGCGCCCTGCGTTCGATTCGCGCCGCCGAAGCCGTCCTTACGAATCGCCTCGACCAGGAGCACGAGGTCGAGCTGGCCTGGACCGAACGCGGGGTCGACTTTCGAGTCGACGGTGGCCAGGTCCTGCATGCGCCCCATCCTCCGCCCGGCCCGCTTGGGTTCGTTGCATGGATCGACAACCAGTACGGCGTCGCGTCTCCGGAGCGGGGATTCGGCTTCGGCGTCGTGCCGACGGTGGAGGAGCAGTGGCTTGAGATTCGAGGGCTGGAGATATCCGAGGGTTGATGGGTTGAAAGGGCTAGACGGTTATGCGGTTAGACGGTTGAACGGTTGATCGGTAGATCGAGGCCCGATTACCCCACCCCACTCTTGACGCCCAACCCATCGCACCTTGACCCGTTCCTGATAGAATCTGCCCCATCGCCGAGATAGCTCAGTTGGTAGAGCACGCGACTGAAAATCGCGGTGTCGCCAGTTCGATTCTGGCTCTCGGCACCAGAGCATGTTAGGACGTAGGGGCGCCCTTCGGCTTCGGGCCTCCGGCCCTCCGCTCAGGACCGTGCGCCCCTACGTAATTCTTCCCCCGCAAGTCCCTAGAAATCCACGAGCAGGGTTTTGGCTACGCGTAGGGGCGCCCTTCGACTTGGGGCCTTTGGCCCTCCGCTCGGGACCGTGGCCCCTACTGCCTTCGCCCGATTGGAGAATTCAGTCCTACTCGGCCCGCGTCGCCGCTCTGAGCTCTTCGCGAAGATGATCGATGGGTCGGAGTTCACCTGCCTCCGACTCATAGAACCAGTGTTCCCAACCGTTGCACGGGCTGCCGCCCGCAAAATGCCGCCCGACCAAGTGAATCGATCCCATCACGGGCCCGGCTAGAAGGGCGCCGTCAGCGAGCACGACAGCAGAGCGGCCACGGTCCGCATCAAAGAACAAATTCTCGCCCGGAGTTAGCAGACCCTCTTCCAACAGCCTCCCGAACGGCAACCGCGGCGCCCGCCTCCGGTCATCCTGCGATATCAACGAGTCGCCGGATCCCTCGATCGTCCCCTCGATCCGCGCTTCGGCCAGCGCGGCGTAACCGGGATCGCGCTCGATGCCCACCCAACGTCGGCCCAATCGCTTGGCGACGGCCCCGGTCGTCCCCGTCCCAAAGAATGGATCCAAGACGACGTCACCGGGACGGCTCGAAGCCGTGAGCACGCGGTACAGGAGAGCCTCGGGCTTCTGGGCGGGATGGGCCTTGGCCCCGTCCACCCGCAGCCTCTCCTTCCCCGAGCATACCGGGAGGACCCAGTCGCTGCGCATCTGCTGTCCGTCGTTGAGGGCCTTAAGGGCGTGATGGTGGAACGTGTGTGCCGACTCGCGCGAAGGCGACGCCCAAAGCAGCGTCTCATGCGCGTTGGTCAGGCGCACGCCACGAAAGTTCGGCATCGGATTCGTCTTGATCCAGGTGACCTCGTTGAGAATTCAAAACCCCAGGTCCTGGAGGACTGCGCCGACTCGATGGATGTTGTGATACGTCCCGATGACCCACAGGCTTCCGCGTTCCGTCAGGACGCGGCGGCAGGCGGTCAGCCACTCGCGGGTGAATGCGTCGTACTCGGCAAAGCTTCCGAACTTGTCCCACTCGTCGTCCACCGCATCCACGCGGGTCATATTCGGCCGGTAGAGATCATTCCGCAACTGGAGGTTGTACGGCGGATCCGCAAAGATGAGATCGATCGAGGCAGGAGGGAATGTCGGAAGGATCTCCCGACAATCGCCAACCAGGACACGCCCCAGCGGCAAGTCGGGTGGGGATGGAGCCTGTCGGGGATCCGTCACGGCGCGCATGCGCCCATCTCTTCCCATCCGGACGCGGCTCTTTCGTAGCACGCGCAATACGTCGCACCCAGCGGCTCGGTGGCCGTCTTCCAGAGCCAGAACCCAACCTGAGTCTCGACACACGTCCTGGCCTCGTCGCGGCTCACCGTCCGGCTCCGCGAGAAGCCCAGACCCTGCTCGGTCGACTCACGAATGAGCCAGATTCGGGTTTCGGTGAGCTCGCCTTTGGCGAGGATGAGATCGCCCCGGGCGAGGAGCGAGGCGATTGTGAAAACCGCCGCGATCCCGATCACGGCAACCGCAATCGCGATCAGGCACCCCGCTGCCGGCGAGATGCCGGCCGCAGGTTCTGGTGCAGGGGAGGCCGGCGCGGACGAGGTCATCGGCGGTCGGCCGTCAGTTTACCAAAGGCGACGGGCCGCGGCGAACGGAGCGGAAAGCGCAGCCGCCCCTGGGGTCCAGGGGCGGCTGCGATCCAATCACGATGCGGAAAGGTTCAGGGCTGGGAGACGACGAAGTTGTCGAACCGGATTTCCGTCCCACCCACGTCGAACGTACCGGCTTCCAGCCCGACATCGCCCGAGGAGAACGTCGAGTCGGTCGCCTCGCCAAGCAGGGTGCCATTGGCATACACACGCAAGGTGGAGCCGACGCAATCTCCGCGGACCCGGTTCGTGGCGTTCCCCTGGTTGATCGCGTCCGATGTCTGCCAATCCACCAGGAAACCGAGCTCCCCGTTCTGGATCTTCACAATCGCATAGTAGCCGTCCGAGGAGATCCACATGGTGTAGAAGTCGTTCACCGATCCCGCTTGCGATCGGCATATCACACCGAAGTTGTTGTTGTCGTCCCCTTCGGTCTTGGTGGCGTCGACTTCGACCCGGGAGTCGCTGAAGTTCTGGCCCGGGTTGGCCCACGCGTCCGAGTTCGTGTCATTGACGCGAATCACATAGACTCCGTTGTCGTAGTCGGTGACCCGGTCGGTCTCGTTGACCCGGTCCCACCCACTCGAGTCGTCCGAGAAATCGTCTTCAAAGAGAACGTTCGCTCCGCCGCCCCCGCCGCCTCCCGACACATTGTCCAGGACAGAACAGCCGAGCGCGGCCATCGAGATCGCCGCCACCGCCACCCACGGTCGTGATTGAAATGCCATGTGAGAACTCCTCCCTATCGCGCGTGATGGGATCGACTGCCGATCCCTCGCGGGAGAATGTATCACAGTTGTGCAATGGCGCAACGTAGTACTGAGTGGTCAGTGGTGGGTGGTCAGTGGTAAGTGGAAACGGCGGGTCAGCCATGGGCTTGTGCCCTGTTGGCCGATCGCCTTTGGCGACCGGCCACGGGCCCACTCTGCTTGACGGTCCCTGCGAAGGAGGTTATCCTACCCACGTTGCGGGCGTGGTTCAGTGGTAGAACGTCTCCTTGCCAAGGAGAAGGTCGTGGGTTCGAATCCCATCGCCCGCTCCTCTTCCGGTTGCCAGTTCCCGGTTTCCAGTTTCCAGTGAGGGCACTGGGAACTGGCGACTGGAAACTGGCAACTTCTCTTCCGGGCGACGTCGCCAAGTGGTAAGGCAAGGGTCTGCAAAACCCTCATCACGGGTTCGAATCCCGTCGTCGCCTCCTGAACAAGGGGCATCGTTAGAGGGCGTGTAAGGGTCTCCGGAAAGGATGGAGAACCCTATACGCCTTCTTCGATTCCGTCCAAGGGGCATGGGAAACCAAGGCGTTTAAGGGTCTTGGGCTCCCCTTTAGCCCAGACAATGCCAGGCAATACCAGGCAACAGGAGGCAATGGACGTCCCCAAAGGAGGGACTACCAAGAGAGGCAAAAGGCTCTCCGAGGGTACCATGAGCCACGCGGCCGAGCTTAGTCAGACGCTCCTCCAGATGCTGGCACATCTCGACATAGTTGGTCGTCACGTGCACATCTCGCCAAGCTCCCTGGCTCGCGTCGCAGGACTCGAACCTGTAGGGCCCGGTGTCTCTCTAGCTTGCCGCGACGCTGGCTGGCTTGGCAAACGTCCTTCTCTGCAGCCAGAAGGCTACGTTCACCAGGCCGATCATGACCGGCACCTCGACCAGCGGCCCGACGACCGCAGCGAAGGCTTCGCCTGATGAGATGCCGAAGACAGCCACGGCCACAGCAATCGCCAGTTCGAAGTTATTGCTGGCGGCCGTGAAGGCCAGTGTGGTCGTCTTGGAGTAGTCGGCTCCCACAGCCTTGCCCATGAAGAAGCTCACCAGGAACATAAGCACAAAGTAGAACAGGAGCGGGATAGCGATCCGCACGACGTCGAGCGGGATGGTGACGATCAGGTTGCCCTTCAGGCTGAACATCACCACGATGGTGAACAGCAGGGCCATCAGCGTGATGGGGCTGATCCGAGGGATGAACTTCTCGTGGTACCACTCCTTGCCCTTGGCCCGGACCAGGAGGAGGCGCGTCAGGAAGCCGGCGAGGAAGGGGATCCCCAGGTAGATGAAGACGCTCTTGGCGATCTCGCCGATCGTGATATCGACGACGTTGCCCTGCAGCCCCAGCTTGGCTGGCAGCACGGTGATGAAGACGTAGGCATATACACTGTAGAAGAGGACCTGGAAGACGCTGTTAAAGGCCACCAGGCCGGCGGCGTACTCGGTGTCGCCCTTCGCCAACTCGTTCCAGACGATGACCATGGCGATGCAGCGCGCCAGGCCGATGAGAATCAAACCGGTCATGTACTCGGGGTAGCCGCGCAGGAAGATGAACGCCAGGGCGAACATCAGGAGCGGGCCGATCACCCAGTTCTGGAGGAGCGACAACCCCAGAATCTTCCAATTGCTGAAAACGTCGCCCAGCTCCTCGTAGCGCACCTTCGCCAATGGCGGGTACATCATCAGGATCAGCCCGATGGCGATCGGGATGTTGGTCGTCCCGACCGAGAACCGGTTGATGAAACCCTCCACGCCAGGGACGAAGAATCCCAGCGCCACGCCGATGGCCATGGCGAGGAAGATCCACACCGTCAGGTAGCGGTCCAGGGTGGACAGTTGCTTGGTGACGCCGGTTTCAGCTGCCGGTGCAGACGCCAAGGAAGCCGGTGTTGCCATGTCAGTTCGCCTCCGACGATAGAGCGGTGGTCAGCCAGGTCGTGACCTCCGCCTCGTTGGGAATCCGGCCGGCGCAGACCAGGTTCTCATTGATCACCAATCCAGGCGTCGCCAGGACGGGGTACTTCATGATCTCGGGGTAAGCGGTGACCTTGATGAACTCGGCCTCCACCCCCAGGTTGGTTACGGCCTGACGACTGACCGCCTCGACCCACCGGCGATCTGCAGCCGGGCCGGATGCGCAAGCGCCTTTAGGAATTCAGCCGTCGGGTCGTATCTCTTCATCCGTTTGTCCATTCACGTATACGAATATGGTATCCGCGCTCTGGCTACATGCAAAGGAATGAATGTCACGCCCTGCGGGTGACACTGGATGGGATCACGCGCTCCCAGAGCTGGAAACGGGCATGGAACGCTGCTCCGAATCGCCGAAGAAGGAGAGCAAGGCGGCTGCACTGTACCCTTCGTGTCGCAGCTGCTTCCCTTTCGGAGAGACCGACATGCGCGTCTGTGGCCCCGACGATGGCGGTATCTAGCTTAGATGCAGTTATATCTGTGGCTTGGCCCTAGAAGATAGTCAAGGGTCTGGATCCGCCAGGCGACCTAGAATCAGCAGAACCCTATACGGAATTCGGCCAAAGGCGATTAAGAGTTTGAAGCGCCAAGGTCGGGTCCTGCAAAACGGGTTCGAATCCCGTCGTCGCCTCCTTCAAGTGCAGCACCCAGCATCGAGCCACCAGCAATCAGGACACACCCGTCCAGTGCATGACTGCTTAGACTGGGTGCTGTGGGCTGGATGCTGGCGGCTGCTTTTGAGGCAAATCCCTCGTCGCCGCTGAAGTCTCTCCCTCTAAGGGCCGTCTCCGGCCTCGCTACGTGAAACCAAGCGGCGCAGGCGCAACATTGCCTGCGCCGCTTGTATCGATCTGCCACCGCCCCTGACCGGGGCGGCGGCAGATCGTCTATTGGGCGAACGAGGGCGTCGCCGTTCGCCTCGGCGTGCTAGTCGGGGTAGGCGTCGGCGATGGGCCGCCTGGTGTCGGCGTGCGGGTGGGCGTCGACGAAGGGCCGATTGCCGTCGGCGTGCGCGTCGGCGTGGCCGTCCCCCTGCCGCCTCCCGGAGTTGGCGTGCGAGTGGGCGTCGCCGATGGACCGCCTGGCGTCGGCGTGCGGGTCGGAGTGGCAGTGGGCCCCAGAGGTGTGGGCGTACGCGTCGGGGTGGCCGTCCCCCTACCGCCGGCGGTGGGAGTTTGCGTCGGCGTGGGCGTCGGCCCGGTGGCCGTGGCGGTCGGCGTCGGGATCCCGCTGCACCCGGGCAGTCCGAAGGCGCCGATGCGCGTGCGCCACCCGGCGGCGCTGTTGCTGGCGTAATACTCCTGGGTGTACCAGAAGGTACAGTCGTCCACCGGGTCGACTGCCATCATGCTGTAGTCGCCCCATCGCCCACTCGCGCTACTCTGAGAACCACCGCCGGCAACGATCACGCCCTCGCCCTGGGGCATCGTCCCCAGCGGATCTGTGCTCAGCCGCCCGGTGTAACGAACGGATGGAAAGACCGTCCTGCTCGAAATGCTGTACCCCAAGGCCATGTTGCCGTTCTCGTCCATGGCGATGCTGCCCATCCACCGATGATGGCCGTCCGGCGAGTAGGTGCTCTGCTGGTGGATGGTCCAGCCGCCTCCGTTTTTGCGAAGCTCGTACCAACGGATGCCGGCGCGGTTGGTGCCGGTGGCATCGACGGTGTGGTTGGTGACCAGCGTCTGATAGCCTCCGAAGTTGCGGTATTGGAGCCGATACATCAACCGATCGGAGATGGCATCCAGCGCCGTCCCGCCCGGCTGGGGGATGCAGTTGCGCGAGTAGTTGCACATATTCGAGTCGAACGCCGCCGTACCTAAATCCCCCACGTGGGTGAAGGTCGAGCTGGCCGGGGTTCCCCAATTGACGTCGAACTCCCACATCTGAAGCTGATCCGGCGAGTAGCCCCAGGCGTCGTCATCCACCTGGGCGAATGGGTTGGGAGCGTTTCCCGGAGGGACAGGACCGTCCAGGTCGGCCGGAAGCATGCCGCCCAGGTTCGGATCGATGGGGAACAGGTCGAAGTACACCATGTCGGCCGCCAGGCCGAGCAGCATCTGGTCGCGCTCAAACGCGACGACGCCCTGCCCGCCCCAGGAGAAAGAGATCTGATTGAACTGGTTGACGGACATGTAGTAGCCGTCCGGCCACAAGCCGAACTTCGGGTAATCATTCAACTTGGTGACACTGATCAGGAACTCGTAGCGGTGGTAGGCCCCGGTGGGGTCGCCGGTCTGCGAGACGGCAATGCATTCGTAGAAGGGTCCGACCGGGTCGTTGGGCAGGGCGAACTGCGTCAGCACCCATCGGTCCGCCAGGTGGTCGTAGAAGACGATGGGATCGCCGTCGTTGGTCGTCTGGCATGGCCCGCCAAAACCATTCCAAACCGTATTGCTACTCATGGGACCCATGAGCAGGTTGCCCGACCGATCCCAGATGGCGAAGGAGAGATTCACCATCTGCACGTAGTGGTTCGGCCCCACATCCCCAACGGTGTCCGGAGGCAAAACGCCGTTGATGTTGTTGATACCCTCGAAGTTCACGGAGGTGCCCGGGATATCCTTCGAAGGTTGTTCGTCTTGGACAATCGGGTCCTCATCCGGCGGACCCGCTTCCCTCTTTGGGCGCGTCAGGCGCGGGATCACACGCAGGGGACCGATCTGGGGAGCGGAAGACAAAATGGCGCGCAAGGGACCTGACGTGTCGTAGCGGGTCGCCGGGCGGACGATGGGTACTCCTCCACTCTGGCGCACAGGTGCGGCTGGACCACCGCCCCGCAAACCCTGACCGGGACCGGCTGAGGCCACCACGGTCACGAGCCCGAGCAAGATAATGCCTATGGATAGACCGCGTACATTACGTTTCATGAGCATGACGGTGGCCTCCTCCGGCCAGGCGTGCATCGAAACAGGATCCTCTTAGCGTCATCGTACGCGTGCCTCGCGAGTGATACGTTCGGGCCGACTTCAACAACCGTGCCGCCGATGGTGACCGCTCGGATTCCTGCCTTCACCGCGCGTCCAAGCCACGCAGGGTTCCGGGCGACTCCGGAGGATCTTGAGAATTTGGGGAATGGGTGGATAGACCGTGCCAGTGAGAGAAAAACCAACTCTCTATCCCATTATTGCACACCCTACTCGCCTGGGTAACAAGCTATTCTTAATTTGATCCGTCCGCATGTGGGATTAACCCAGGGCGAGCGCTCACCCGCGCCGGGGAACATTCTGTGGCCAACGGCCCCATACTGGACGCGCAGAGCGGGCCGTTCAAATGCATGATTCTTGGGACTGTGGATCCCCTGCGGCGCGGGACCAGCGAGCACGGGCGATTGTGAAGTCTATCACAATCGCCCGTCTGGAACGTGTCTTCAGAGGGACCGCGCTGGCCCAGGGGACCGTAAAGTCAGGATCGTTGCCGAGAGCGCGGTCGTCAAAAACACTGCGGCCCGCCGGGTGTGGCGGGCCGCAAGCTCAGGACAGAAGCGGCTGGTCCCGCCTCCACTCCGAAAGTCTCCCCCTGCTCAGTTTGGGAACTTGATCCAGCCGAAGGTGCCTCGGTCCCCCCGGTAACGTATTCCGTTCCACCGGCAGCTGTGCGGCGTGGTGGTCAGGTAGGTCATGTTGTCGGGCGGCTAGTTGTTTTGCCCAATCCAACCTGAGGGCACCGCGCCCGGGTCACCCTCCGCGCACACCTGCCCTCCGCAAAAGTAGATGTCGCGTTCCGGCAGGTTCAGTGGAACGAAGGAGCCGACATTCTGAGCCGTCAGATCGAAGGCCGAACCATACTCGCCAGTGAAAGCCCCCACCAACTTCAGCGGGTGGCAGTCAGAGCCGGGTTGCTGACAGGTAGAGTTGAGTGTGCCGAAGCGGGTGACAAAGCCATCCGCGGTGACACGGCCCGGGCGTGGGTCAGTGTCGAACCCGGGCAGGTTGTCCCAGGCTTCCGGGATCTCGCCGGTCACTTCGTGAACCCGCGTCGTGCTGTTGTTGTATTTACACCCGGGCACGGGTGAGAATGTCAGGCCTCCGTCCTGCGAGCACAGCCAATGGAAGGTGAACGGGTACGTGAGGTCGGCAGCGTTGAGTATCTGGTAGGTGTCGCGCGCCCTGAAGAGCAGGGCGAACAACTCGCTGCCGCCGTCGATAAACTGCGGCTCGCTGATCCAGGTCGTGTTCGCGGGCGGCCGCCTCTTGATCACGAACGAGTAAGACGGGTATCGGTTGCACGGCGGCGCGCCGTTGAAGCAGTCCACGCTGAAATACGGCTCACGGGCCGGGTCGTAGGCCCCCGGCGGGGTGTCCGGGTAGGGCAGGATGGTCCCCTGGTAGGGACTCGTGCGCTGGCCGTAGTCCTGGTGTTGGCTGACGAAGATGTAGCCTTTGTCGGACGGTTCGCTAACGCGGCACTGGCGCAGGAGCCCTACCGCACTGTGGATGCGCGCCTCGAACTCAATCGAGTAGTTGCCGAAGCTGTGATACTGAACGACCAGCGCATCCAGGCCGGTCGGTACGCCCTCCCTGCCGGCGCATCCATCCGAGTGTTGCAGGGTCACGTCCCACTTCATACCGCCATGCTTCATCGTGTTTTCCATCGGCGACGAAGGGTTGGCATGCCCGACGCCCACATGACCAAGTAATGCGTGCAAATCAAAACCGGGGAATGCCGCCGCCACATCCTGCGTAAACGGATTCTGGCCGTGCTCATGGTCGTAGTGACAACGCCGCTCGCTGTCCCAGAGCGTGTGAAACCGGCTGGTGTCGTGCGCCTCGCCGGATCCAGGACAAAGCGGAGCGTCCGGATACGGACCATTGCCTCCCGGTCCAGTCGTCGGGGAGGATTGCGGAGTTGGCGACGACTGGGTCTTAGTGGGCGCCGGTCTGTGCAAGTGAGCTGGCGTAGTGCTGGCCAACGGCGTACCACTCGCCAACGGCGTAGCGCTGGCCAACCTAGTGGGACGGGCAACCGGCACGGATGGAGCACCCCCCACCTCTACCAGATCGTTCCCGGCTGAGACGAGAAGCCCCACGCCGACCAGGAAGGCAGTCAACAGTGCAGGCCTTTGGATCGACGTTGCCATTCTCATGGACATCCTCCCAACGCAAGTAACCCCGAGCGGGAGGCTCCGGCCATTCCTGCCAGGTTGGGCCACCTCTGAGGGTTAATCCCAGAGTACTGGCGGCGCACCACCCGGTCAATGAAACCTCTGTCCGGGAGCCTTATCGTCTAGTTGTTGGAGCTATTGTCCCGATTCGGATACCGTCCCTCGCATCCGGTCTCGACGCTTCCTAGTCCCACCCGTATACTCCGCCGTGATGGAACCAGGTGATTTCCGAAACCGTCGGCTTTTCCCCGGGCTGGAAGGCGGACCGTTCGAGATCGTTGTCACCCGGCTCGAAGCCATCGAGGCAATCCCCGGCGTCGTAGTCGGCCTCGGCTTGGCCGTATGGGCCGTTTTGATAAGCCGCGGCGATCCGGTCCGTCTTTTCACTCTGGCCGGCTTCGTGATCGCCGACTGCCTCTTGCTTTTGGCCATTCACTGGCGCCGGGTATCCTTCGGTCCAGTCAAGGGTCCCTTGCTCGGCTTGGCGGTCGGCCGAGGTTTGATCGCGTTTGTCCCCGGGCCAGTCTCCATCCTGGTCCAGGTCGTAGCCACGGCTTCCGTCTTGTACGCGTTCTGGCTGTGCCCACAGTCACTCGGCCTCAGCCGCGAGGTTCTCGTCACGCCAAAGCTCCCGGGAGGCGCGGTATTTCGGGTCCTGCACTTCGGAGACCTTCATCTGGAACGGGCGGGACCCATGGTGGATCGGCTTGTACGTCTCATCCGATCCGTTTCCCCGGACTGCATTCTGATCTCCGGCGACTACCTCAGCTACTCTTCCATTGACGACCCAGCGGCTTGGGAGGCGGTTCGCAAGTTTCTCTCCCAACTGAGCGCACCCCGCGGCGTGTTCGTCGTCGCCGGGACCCCGGCGGTCGACCGGTTGGAGCTCCTGCCTCGCCTCTTCGGAGGAACCGGTGTCCGCTGGCTCGATGACGAGAGTGTGGCCCTCGAGCAAGAGGGTTGGCCCATCGAGTTAGTCGGGGTCACGTGCACTCACAAACCCTTCGAGGACGCCCCGCGGCTGGCCCGGCTGCTGAACGGCGATCCAGGTCGCTTCCGCATCCTGCTGTATCACACACCCGACCTCGCGCCGGATGCTTCCAGGCTGGGGATCGACCTCCAGCTCTCGGGACACACCCATGGCGGTCAGATCCGTCTCCCTCTCTTCGGCGCCCTGTACACCTCCTCGCTTTATGGAAAGTGCTTCGAGGCCGGCCGCTATTCCTTGGGTGGAATGACGCTCTACGTCACCCGTGGGATTGGGATGGAGGGACGCGGCGCCCCACGCATTCGCTTCCTTTGCCCGCCCGAAGCAACCCTTTGGCAGATTTCCGGTGGGCCGACCTCTCCAGGCTGGGCGTCGGATGGAACGGGTACAATTCGCTCGTCCCCGTGATGGAATTCATCCACACCTCGCTTCCCGCCGTCGTGCTTGTGAAATCTGGAGCCTTTTCCGACGCGCGCGGCTACCTCATGGAGACATACCGCCAGCGCGAGTTCGCCGAGGCTGGGATCTCTCTCCCCTTCTTGCAGGACAACCACTCGCACTCGCTCGGCGGTGCGCTGCGCGGACTGCACTATCAGGTGAGGCACCCGCAGGGAAAGCTCATCCGCGTCGTCGACGGCGAGGTGTTTGACGTAGCCGTGGACGTGCGTCGCGATTCGCCCACCCTCGGTTCGTGGACAGGTGTCACCCTTTCGGCAGAGAACCGGCTGCAATTGTGGATCCCGCCGGGATTCGCCCACGGGTTTTACGTCACCAGCCCGGCGGCCGACGTGGTGTACAAGATGACCGAGTACTACCAAGCGGAATGGGAGCGCACGATCCGCTGGGACGATCCCGACATCGGCATCCGCTGGCCGCTAGAGGGCGGGTCGCCGCCCTTGGTTTCGGCGCGGGATCAGGCCGGGTTGCCCTTCGCGCAAGCGGAGAAGATCGAATGAACTCTGCGAACCCGATCCTGGTGACGGGCGGCGCCGGGTTCATCGGATCGAACTTCATCCACTACATCCTTGCCCTCCAGCCCGAGGCCCGTATCGTCAATCTCGACCGGCTCAGCTACTCCGGAAGCCTTGAGAACCTCAAGGACCTTCCCGATCCTTCGCGCCACATATTCGTTCAAGGGGACATCGGCGACTCAACCCTGGTCGAGGACCTGCTGCGCCAGCACCGCATCGAAACGGTGGTTCACTTCGCGGCCGAGACCCATGTCGACCGTTCCATCGCCAGCCCGGAGGCCTTCATCGAGGTGAACGTCGTCGGCACCTTTCGCCTGCTGGAAGCCTGCCGCCGGACCTGGCTGCCCTTGGCGAATAACCGCGCGCGCTTCCACCACGTGTCCACCGACGAGGTGTATGGCGACATCGGACCGGAGGAACCGGCCTCCACCGAGCGGGATACCTACCGGCCCAACTCGCCATACGCCGCCTCCAAGGCCGGCGCCGATCACCTCGTACGGGCTTATGCCCGCACATACGGCCTGCCCGTGACGATCAGCAACTGCTCCAACAACTATGGCCCGCGCCAGTTCCCCGAGAAGCTCGTCCCGTTGACGATCCTCAAAGCCCTGGAAGGGTCGCCTCTTCCGATCTATGGGGACGGGCGGCAGATCCGAGATTGGGTGTTCGTGGAGGATCACTCTTCGGCTCTAGTCCGTATCCTGGACCGCGGCCGTCCCGGCGAGACCTATCACGTCGGCGGGGGAAATCAGGTGTCCAACATTGAGCTGGTGCAACTCCTGTGCGCCCTCCTGGACGGGGTGCGGCCAGCCTTGGTGAACGCGCCGCATTCCCGTCTGATCACGCACGTCGCCGACCGTCCAGGGCACGACCGCCGCTATGCCATGGACTTCACCAAGATCCGGTCGGAGCTTGGCTGGCAGCCGGCCTACGGCCTTGTGCGCGGCCTGCGCGAGACGCTCCAGTGGTATCTCGACCACGCGGACTGGCTGGAGACGATCCGCACTCGGCCGACCTACCAGGAATGGCTCGAGCAGAACTATGCTGTCCGGCAGGACCCGCGATGAAAGGGATCCTCCTCGCAGGCGGATTGGGAACTCGCCTGCACCCTGCAACCCGCGGCGTCAGCAAGCAGCTCCTACCGCTGTTTGACAAGCCCATGGTGTACTACCCGCTGACGAGCTTGATGCTGGCCGGCATTCGCGACATCCTGATCGTTAGCACGTCCGAAGACCTGCCTCTGTTCGAACGGCTGCTCGGTCGAGGCGACCAATGGGGCCTCCACTTCCGCTACGCCGCCCAGAAGAAACCACGCGGGCTAGCGGATGCTTTCCTGGTGGGCGAAGCCTTCCTCGAGGGTCAGCCGGCGTGCCTGATCCTGGGCGACAATGTGTTCTTCGGGCATGGATTCCCGGAGACCCTCCGCTTGGCGGCACAACTGACACAGGGTGGCCTGGTCTTCGGTTACCCCGTGCGCGATCCACACCGCTACGGCGTAGTAGAGATGGATCCGAGCGGAAGGGTGCTATCGATCGAAGAGAAGCCCAAAGTTCCCCGCTCTCACCATGCCATCCCCGGCGTCTACTTCTTCGACCGGCGAGTGGCGGCGATGGCCCGGGAGTTGAAGCCCTCGGCCCGGGGAGAACTCGAGATCACCGACCTCGCCAAGATGTACCTGGCCCTGGGTGAGCTGCGGGTCGAACGTCTCGGGCGCGGCATCGCCTGGCTGGATGCCGGCACCCACGAGTCCCTCATGCAGGCGGCCGCCTTCATCCAGGCGGTGCAGGAACGACAGGGCTTGATGATCGCCTGCCCGGAGGAGATCGCCTTCCGCATGGATTACATCGACCGGGATCAGCTCGAGCGCTTGACCCACTCCATGGGCGAAAACCATTACCGTCGCTACCTGGAGGAGATCCTGCGCGAGGGTCCGTTCCCCACCACCGGCGCATGAGATTCCTCGTTCTGGGCAAGACCGGGCAACTTGGCGCGGAGCTACAACGCGCCCTGGCGCCCCTCGGGCCGGTGGTAGCCTTGGACCGCAGCCAGTGCGACCTCGCTGTCCCGGACTCCCTTCCACAGGTCCTGCGTCAATACCCGTCCGACGTGGTATTGAATGCTGCCGCGTACACGGCCGTAGACCGCGCCGAGGCCGAGCAGGACCTAGCACAGACTGTTAACGCGTGGGCCCCCGGGGTCTTGGCGGCCCAAGCCCAGGCCGCTGGCCAGCTGCTGATTCACTATTCGACCGACTACGTCTTCGACGGAAGTACCTCACGACCCTACACCGAGGACGATGTTCCCCGCCCGCTTTCGGTCTACGGACAGACCAAGCTGGAGGGAGAGAGAGCCGTTCAGCGAGCGTGTAAAAACTACCTGATCCTGCGCACCAGCTGGCTCTACAGTATGCGTCGAGCAAACTTCGTCACTCAGGTCCTGGAATGGTCCCGCAAGCAACCCGCGCTCCACGTCGTCACGGATCAGGTGGGAAGCCCGACTTGGGCCCGTGTCATCGCCGAGGCCACGGCTGGGATTCTCTCGGCAACCGCAGGGGACCTTCCGGTCCTGAGCCTGCCCTCAGGCGTCTATCACGTGGCGTGCGCGGGCGCGGTCAGTCGATGGGAGTTGGCCCGCGAGGTCCTCCGTCTGGATCCGCGTCCCGCCGAGCAGTTGGTTTCTGCTGAGGCAATCCTGCCCGCACGCAGTCGCGAGTTCCCCACTCCCGCCGCCCGGCCGGCCTATTCCGCCCTCGATTCGACGCTCGTCCAACGCCGGTTTGGGCTTATCCTTCCAGCCTGGAGCGATTCCCTTCGTTCGGCGATGCAGGCCGGGTGAGGTCGGGCGTGGCGAACGGCTTCCCCGCTCTCCTGATCGACCGGGACGGCGTCATCATTGAAAACCGGCCCGACTATGTGCGTTCCTGGGAGGATGTGGTTCCGCTGCCCCGCGCGATCAGCGCGCTGGCGCGCCTCCACCAGCCCACCCACAAGGTGGTGATGATTAGCAACCAATCTGCTATCGGGCGGGGCCTCATCACGCTCCGCCAGGCGGAGGAGATCAACCGTCGACTGGTCGCTCTCCTCGAGACTGCCGGCGCCCGAATCGATGGGGTCTTCATGTGTCCCCATCACCCCGATGAGGCCTGTGCCTGTAGGAAGCCCCGGCCGGGCCTGATCTTGCAGGCGACCGAAGGACTGGGGCTCGACCTCCGTCGGTCGATCCTGGTCGGCGATGCAATCAGCGACCTGCAGGCCGGCCGGTCGGCTGGTGTAGCTACCCTGGCCCTCGTTCGCACGGGCCTGGGGCGAGATCAGGAGCAGCATCTTGCCGGAACGGACTTCGCGGCGGTCAAGGTGTTCGATGATCTCTCGGCGGCCTTGAAGGAGCTTCTCCCTTCGGCCGCCTCGGATTCGAGCGACGGCCGCCGGACCGAAGAGTAGGCCGAGCCGTCCTGGACCAAATCTACCCCAGGTCCTCACACCACAAGAGCGCTGTGCCAAGAATCGCACAGCGTTTTTGGGGACCCTTCTGGCCATCGCGAACTACAGGTCGGGCGTGGCGGGTGGCGGACCGGGCCCAGGCTGGGGCGTGTCGGTTGGCGGATCCGGCGTGTTCGTGGGCGGCTACGGGGTGTCGGTCGGCAACGGCGTGGACGTGTCTGTGGCTGTCGGCCTGCTAGAATGAGGTTATCTCATCCCAGGGTGATTCTTCGCTCGATCGAGCGCGTCAGCCGGCAAGTCCGAGTCGCAGGGCGCGGATTGCGGCCCACGTACGATCCGAGACCCCCAGTTTGAGAAAGATTTCCTTGACGTGAGTCTTCACGGTGTTGCGACTGACGGAAAGAGCGGTGGCAATGGCAGCGTTGTCCATTTCCTCGGCGATGAGGATAGGACCCGCAGCTGCTGAGGCGTGAGGGTCGGCGGGTCGAGGCCTCGGGCTTGGGGCCGGACCGGGCTGTGTCGGCGATGTCCCGCAGCGCGATCTGAAGGATCTCACGGTTGACGATCGCGTCGCCTTCTGCGACCTCCCGGATCGCCTTGGGGGTGCTGGACGGTTCATCGTCTTTGGTAATGTAGCCGCCGACTCCTAGGGCGATTGCCCGAGCCATGAAATCTGGCCTGGAGTAGGCGGTGGTCATGATCACACCGGTGGCCGGCAAGGTGGCCCGCAATGCTGCCAGGGCCTGCAAGCCGTCCATGTCCGGCATGACGATGTCCAGCACCACCACTTCCGGATTCAGCTCCTTGGCCAGGTCGCCGCCGCCGGCTGCCGAATCGACAGGGTCTTCGTATGCCCCACCGGCCACTGGACGACTGCCTATGCCGGAAGCCCAAACCCGGCCTAATCCTCCAAGCGGCGGCTCTTCGCCTCGACCTGCCGGGGTCGATCCTCATCGGCGACACCTGGAACGACATTCTCGCCTCCGCCGGGGTCGGCCGCGCCATCCTTGTGCGCGCCGGCCTGGGTGCGGCACAGGCGGAGGCTTCACCTCCGACCGGAACGTCTAATCTGGCCGCCAATTCCCGGGCCCTGCCGGAAGCGATCCATCGCTTCGTCGTCCGGGACTGAGGGCGCATCGCTTCCCGGAAAGCAGAGCTGCCCGGCGGAGCACATTCGCCGGGCAGCTCGTTCGGGCGCATCCCTGGCCGCCCGCCGCCTGCAGGGGCGGCGGCCTCATGCCACCAGGAGGAAGTTGACCACCAACTGCACGTCCAGGATGTCGACCGCGTCGTCGCCGTTCATGTCGGCCTTATCCACGATGATCGGATCCGTCTCGGTCCCCAGCAGCACGTTGACGCACAACTGCACGTCGAGCACATCCACTTCCCCATCCGCGTTGATGTCGCCGTCCAAGGACGCGGAATCCGCGAGGAGCACGTGGACGGCGACCTCCGTCCCCACACCGGGGGGCCGCCTCCACGTCTGGTCGCCTGTCGCCAAGGGCACGTCGGTCTGCGTCACCATGGTACCGCTGGCGATGTCCATCCACCGCAAGGTGTACGTTCCGGCCTCCATGTCCCGCAGGCCCATTTCACCGGAGAGGTCGGCCCCATAGGCGATGTACTCCTTGCCCGGAAGGGCGAGTACATAATCGGTGCCTCCGAAGGCCAGCTCGTCGTGCGGCGCCATCTCAAGCAGGCCGGTGCTCTCCATAAAGGCCGCCAGCCTTCCACAATCCTCCAGCTCGGCGATCGGCGAACTGGCGATATCCCACCGTAGGTGCATCACGGACCCGCCGCCCATCGCTACCGCCCAGCTCCTCAGACGGGCTTCCTGGCCGAACGCATCCGGGTGCCCCTCAGCCAAGTTGAGGTTGTAGCGGCCGGCGGCATCCTTCCACGCCGAAACCACCGCGTCGTGGAATCCGTCGGCCTCGCTGGCAGTGTACTGAATGGCGAACTGATCGATCGACGGATCGTCGGCGAACTCCGCAAACGACAGCCCGTTCAGCTTGTGCACGGCGATCGGGTGGCCATGGTCGTCGGCCGCCCGGATCTCGGCGGCGATGTTCGACACTCGCTCGGCGCTGTAGCTCTCGCTGTACTCCTCCGCGATCGCCCAGATGAGATGCGTGTGATGCTCGAATCGATCGACCAGGTCGTACACGAAGGCGCGCTCCTCCTCTCCGACCGAGTCGCCGGTGTCCCAAACCCGGGCTCCGTCGTCGTAGAGGAAGAGGAAAGCGACGACCCCCTGGTTGTCGAGCTCCGTGAACCAACCTTCCCACTGGTTCAGGATATCGTCATCGAGCCCCTGGGCGGGGTCGGAATCGACAAACGGATTCTCCGAAGGTCCTCCATCTCCGCCGTGGGAGCGAATAGCCATCATGTAGATGCCGTTGGCGCCGGTTCCCGCCAGCTTGGCGATCAGCGCCTCCTGGTCACCAGTGCGTGCGCCATCGGGGTTGCGCGTGCCTCGGTACAGAAAGCCTTCCGGGTCGCCCGGCGCGCACATGAAGAATGGACCGCCCCCCTGGTACCTCAGCCATTCAGGGTTGGCAGGATCCACCACGATCTGGCCTGGCAAAGGGGACGAGAGCAAGGCGCGATCGTCATCCTCGGCGCTCGTCGGCATGCCTTCATCGGCCCGCACCTCGGTCGGCTTCGGAAGCCCGAGCTGCATGCCCCCGACACACAGGAACATTGCCAGGCCCGTGGAGATCAGCGGTCCCCGCTCGCGGCCAGGCCGCGACCTGACCTGCGCGGCACCGGCCGCCGGGCTCAAGCCAGCTGCAGCGTTTCGTGCAAGCCTCATGAGGGATTCTCGCCGGAGCCCGACCCCAATGTGATGTGTGGAGCAAGGCTCTGCCTTCGGGTAACGGCGATTATAGGATAGCCGAGAGCAACGCGCAATGACCACCAGGGCATATCTCGGGAAATAGGCTCGTTCCTGGCCATCGTCGCCGCGTAACACAGACGTGGGCTCTGGGGTTCGCCCCTACCTCCGCGCGGTGTGGTGTACGGTGCAGCGTTCCGAAGATTCGCCTCCGTCGATTATGGCAACTTCCTGAACCTATTCACACATTGCCTTACATCAGTACCATCGACCTGTCCGAACTCATCCTCTAGGATGAGAAACTGTGTTCCATAGGAAGATGGATTGATCCTACAGGATTAGACCCGAAGGGGGCACTCAGTTTCCATAATTCACTTCTCGGCCTTAGCTGCAGACGAACCGCTCTGCCGGTTTTGACCCACGGACGCGAGGAAGTTCGGATGCCCAGCCTCTCCCCCGCAGCGCGAATCACCACCACCGGCTCCGCTGTCGTGCTGGCGGCCGCGGCGCTGATCGCCTCTGCGGGCGGTGAGGCATCCGGCGGGGCCCCGGCCGACCGCCATGCCGCTGGCGCTGGTCGCGGCACAGCCACGAAGATAGTCCTCTTCGCCGATTCGTTCAATCGACCCAACAGCGAGACCATCGGCAACGGCTGGATCGAGAACGAGGCGCGCGGCGCCCGCGGCGCCATCGAAGACCAGCGGCTGTGCTTCGTTGAAACGACGGATCTGGCCGTGCGTCCGCAGGTCCTGCACGGCTTCGAAGGCGGGGAGGACGGCCTGCTGGAGTGGAGGTTCGAGTTCGATTGGGCCCGAATCGGGCCGGACCCGTCCTACCTTCTATTCCTGCAACTCGGCGACGGAAGCTTGATGGATCCCAACGACCCCCATCGCGGCATCGCCATCAACCTGGTGTGGACCGCGGTCGATGGGGTGCACGAGACCCTCGCCTCCTACCACGCCGGGACGGCAGTCCCCCTCACCGTTCTCAGCGGCCAGGCTTCCGTGGTGGTGGTTGTCGATCCGGCGTCCGGCACGTACGAGGTCCGCGTCGATCGAACAACCGTTGGCAATGGCATTCCTTTCCAGCAAGTCGTGGCCCTAAACACCATCCGCGTTCTCACCAGCCAGTTGGAAGGGGCCAACTTCCAGGGCCGCTGCTTTGACTCCCTAGCGGTCAGCCGCCGCGAAGGCACCGGACCGTCCCGCCCGACCCCCACGGCTACGTCCCCTGGTCCGACCGCCAGTCCCCTCAATCCCTCGGCGACCCCTTCTCCAACCCCCGGTGCGACGTCGACGCCGCAGCCCACGCCGACCTCAACCTCTCCCGCAGCGCCATCCCCCACCTCCAGCCCGACCGGGATTGCCACCCCCACGTCGCTCCCCGGCACCTACTCCCAATGGTCACGGGTGGAGGTCGCGCTGCGGGGACCTGCATCTGTCGGGATGGGCGACACCGTCAATCCTTTCGCGATCTTCGTCGATGTTGCCTTCACCGCTCCTGACGGAACCCTCTTCTTGGTGCCAGCCTTCTACGATGGGGACGGCCTGGGTGGGATGGATGGCGATGTGTGGGTTGCCAGACTCTCCCCCTCCCAGGCCGGCATGTGGAGCTATCGCACGGAGAGTCTCGAGCCGCTTCTCGACGGCCACGAGGGGACTTTCGAAGTGCTGGCTCCCTCTGGCTGCTCGCCGTACTTGGCGGGCGGCCTGCCCGACTTTGGCTGCCTGGGAAGGCTTTCCTACACGGGGGGTCACTTTCTCCAGTTCGCGGCGGGCCCGTATTGGCTAAAGGGAGGGGTCGACGATCCCGAGGACTTCCTCGCCCCGGGGAACACCGTCGGCTTCGCCTCCCGGCAGGAGGCCATCGAGTTCCTCGCGAGCTATCGGGTGAACTCGCTCTACATGCTGCTGCACAACGTCGGCGGAGATGCCAAGAACGTCTGGCCGTGGGCGGGAAGCACGCAAGCAGAAGCCCAGGCCTATCATGAGCATTTCAATGTGGCTAAGCTTGCGGAGTGGGAGGAGGTCTTCAGCTACCTGCAGGCGAAGGGGATCGTGCTCCATCTGGTCCTGGAAGACGACTCGGCCTGGACCGGTTTCAACCGGGGGATGTACTACCGGGAGATGGTGGCGCGCTTTGGGCATCATCCGGGGCTGATCTGGAACCTGGCCGAAGAGTACAACGAAACCTACAGCCCCAGCCAGATCCAGACCTTCGCCGGCCAGCTGCTGTCCCTCGACCCCTACGACCACCCCATCACGGTTCATCACGCCGGGGGCCTGAGTTCATGGACTCCGTTCGTCGGTCATCCCGACTTCGCCTTGACCAGCTTCCAGACCAGCGACGTGCCCCAGAATGCCGCCGCCGAATCGTGGTTCTCCACCGTGCAGGACTCCGGCCGGCCGATCCCCATTTCCTTTGACGAGACGGGCAAGCTGAGCGCGAGCGAGAGGGACCTGGCACGCCACATCGTGTGGTCGGTTTACCTGGGCGGCGGCAACTTCGAGCTGCACGCCTCGCCCCTCTCCAGCTACCAGGATTTTGCCCTGCACTTCGAAGACTTGGGGCGGGCGCGAACGTTCATGGAGGGTTTGCCATTCTGCGAAATGCGCCCCATGAACGGCCGGCTGCTCAGTGGACTCGGTTACGTGGCTGGCCGAGCGGAAGATGTCCTGGCGGTGTACCTGCCGAGCGGTGGAACCATAGAGCTGGATCTGCAGACAACCAGCGGATGGTTCCACGGAACCTGGTTCGAGCCCTCCAGCGGGAACACCTCCGCTGCGTTTCCCGCCGACGGAGGAGGCATACTGAGCCTCACCTCACCCTTCTCCGGAGAATCGGCCCTCGCGCTCGTCGGGGATCTTGCCGACGTCTCAACCTGTCGCTAGGCCGACGAAACGGCAGTGGCCCGCCAGCACACTCATGAGTCATTTGCCGCGGGTTCGAACAGGTACACGCGCATTTTGAAGAGGCGCGCTTGGAAGCGGACGTCCAGACTGGCGATCAGCCGGGCGTGCTCCAGGATCCAATCCCGCTGGTCTGGCCATTTCTGCTCTACGTTCGAGTCTTCCACGAACCATGCCCGGCTTCCCGATGCGACCAGCTCCACGGGGTCGAGTCGTCCGAGCCCGCGGTAACCCTCGCCCAGGTAGTATTCCGCTAACTCCAGACTGGGGGTGTACACCAGGTCCCCAGGCTTCCGTTCGCGCCGAATAATCTCGAAGGCTCCTTTCCAGTCGTCGCGATTTCCGTTCTGGTAGAGGAAGTAGAGCGCGTTCTCGCTCAAGGGCGTGGCGACCACGACCGCGACCACTGCCAGGCTCAGGATCCGGGATCGGTCCCACAACGATGCAGCGACCCGGTGGAGCCCCCAGGCTCCCAAGACCAACCAGCTGCCGAGAGCCACGAAGGCGTACCGATTGGCGGAATACTGAAGCATAGCCGCCACAGCCGCCCCCACCCACGGAACCCAGGCGTTGAGCCCGAACAACAAACCCGGCCGAGACCCCTCCCGCACGAGCACAGCCATGGCAGCCACGGCGAGGCAGACCACGGCCAAGTCGGTATAGCGTGCGGTGCCCGCCAGGATCCACAGCGGGTCGGCATTCAGCCATCCGAAGGCCTGTTCCCTCTGGGCTGGATCGACTACTGCGGGGAATGCTGTCAGTAGCCCCGCGGAAAGCAGGGTCGCTGGAAAGAGAAAGGCGGCGACGTTCCTCACCCGAAGGCCGGGCGGCCGCCGGAACCTCCGGCCTGCCATGAGCAGAACGGAGAGGTAGCCTCCGACCACCGGGAGCAGGAATAGAGCCAACGGCCTCTCTAGAACCCCCAACCCGAGGAAGATTGCCGCGACCAGCAGGTCGGCCGGGCGGTTCTCCTCCAGCCCGCGGTAGAAGTAGAAGAGGGCCAGTGTGTGGAAAAGAAGCAGGAACGCGTAGAAGCGGGCGTTCTGGGACCAGTAGAGGTGCCACGGGGAAAGCGCCAGGAGCCCCGCGCTGATCAGTCCCACCGGATTCCCGAAGATTCTCCGCGCCACCAAGTACAGGACGGGAACGGTAACCACCCCGGCGATCACTGAAGGCAACCGGGCGACCCACTCGGCATCCCCTAGGTTCCACAAGGCCCACTGGGTCAATAGGAGGGAGACGGATCGACGCAGGATCGGCAACTCAGCAAGGTCTCGTGCTCGGTAGTAGGTAATCGCTTCATCGATCCAGAAACTCCACTCTCCCAGCCTGTACAACCGCAAGCCGGCGGCCACGACGGTGAAGATAGGGATCATCAGCAGCTCAGTCTTCCGCAATGGGGCCGCCGCCTCCGCCCTGGCGGGCCCTGGCGTCACGCCGGATCTCGGGGTATGTGCTGACGGATGCTCCACAGCAGCAGCCCGACGGGAACCCACGATGTCGTCAACCGGACCACCGGGGGAAGGAATTCCCCCTCAGTGCCGTACATATGGTCCGAGATGGGGACGGTCTCCCATCGGACCATCGGAGAACACTCTTCGGGAATCTCAACCTCCGCACGTCGTAGACTATCGGGCAGCTCGAAGGCACCGAAGACCAATACGGTGGGGGATTGCGGAGAGGGGCGGAAGAGCTCCTCAGGTACAAACCCCTGCCCCTCCTCGGCGATGGACGATTCGGGCACCCGGATGCCCATGGCCGCGCTCAGCTTGGCCGCATAGGCCCGGCGAGAGGCCGAATCGGCCAAGGAGGCCCGGAAATCCCCCGGTCCAATCGAGATCACGGCCCGGTACGGGCGGGATTGACCGGCCCGGAGCACCTGCAGGGCTCCTAGGGAGTGCCCCATGAGGACAATCTCCTCCTCGCACACACCGTATTCGGCCCTCAGGTATTCCACCGCGGCTTCGATGTCGCCCGTCCGGTCCAGAATGCGGTCGGCCGACTCCAGGCCTTCCGCGGAGGAATTCCCGAAGCCCCGCATGTCAATGGCCAGGACCGAGGCATTCGACGGGAGATGGCTGACGATGCGTTGGTAGAGCAAGTGGGCTTGCCCCTCGGCTCGGTTGCCGTGCACAAACACTACCCACGCCGCTGACGGACCTTCAGCCTCCGAGAGATAGCCGGCAAGGACGTATCCCTCGGCCGGAATGGCCACCGTGCCGAATCGGCGGCCGTGCGTGGCCCAGACCAGGGGCGCGGTCACGAGGCTGAGCCCCAGTGCTGTCACCAACCCCCATCGGATGGAGTCGCGCATTCCTTTGTGCACAGTACTCCGCCGCTCAGCCTCGGCCCCTCGGCCGAGGCGCCCGCCCAGAGCCACCTTGCTCATTGCGGGCAAGCGTCGCAGATAGATCCCCCCGCCATGCACGGCCCCGCGCGCCGCGGCCTAAGCTTTCCTTCCTACGCCGATGATGTACAGGCAATCACGCCTTGTCCCCTCCACGATCTCAAATCCTTCGGCGATGAAATCTTCGACCCTCACGCCGGTCATACGCTCGCGGACGAAGTTTCGCCAACGGACGGGGACCTTGTGCTTCACGCCCCACCGCACCAGAAGGCGCTCGACCCAGCGCGCCGGGTCATGGCTCAGGTAGAGTGCCGCCCGGCTCCGCATGCACTCCGCGAACAGCTGAACATGCGCGAAGTGCCGTCCCAGCTCCCGCTGGAACTCCGCCGCCTGGAACTCCTGGTAGTGGTGGCGGTTCAGCGGGGCACCGTCGCTTCCCGAGAACGCCACCTCGGCGTTGGTGGTGGCACACACAAACGTCCCGCCCGCCCTGAGCGCCCGGTAGGCCCCGTCCAGAAAGGCGCGGTAGTTCCGCAGGTGCTCCACCAACTCGTTGCACACCACAACATCGAACGCGGCGGGCGGAAAGGACATCGCCTCACAATCCATGAGCTCGAAGGTGAGGTTCGGCGCGGGATACCGGCGCCGCGCGTGTGCAAGCAGGTCGGGTTTGATGTCGATCCCCATCACCTGGGCGGCACGCTCTGCCAGGATCGCACTTCCGAAGCCCTCCCCACATCCGGCATCGAGGACCGACTTTCCTCCCACCCACCGCCCTGCCCAGCGGTAGAACTCCTGGTGGATCGCCACCATATACTGGTTCGACCCCTCGTGGCCAGGCACGAGGAAGTCGATGTTGTCAAAGAACTTCCGCAGGGGCCGGAAGTCAATCCGGCCGAGATTCTCGCCGTTTCCCCGCAAGAAAGACACCTCCTCCGATCAGCGAGATCAACAATATCATTACCGAAGCGAGCAACCCCAGGGCCAGGCTGTCGCTCGCCGGCATATCCACCCTCAACGCTCCGGTCAGCATGACCAGGGTGCCCTCCCTGACTCCTATACCGTTGATCGTCACCGGCAGCACCGTGGCGATGGCCACCAAGGGCACGACGACAAGATAGTGCCATCCGGACAAGGGTAGTCCCAGCCCGCGTCCCAGGCAGTAGTAGAAGCCTACCCCGACGAGCTGCACCCCACACGACAGCAAGAAGGCCCTCGACCGCAGCCAACCCGCCTGGTGGAGGAGACGAATCCCCTCCAGCACCTTGCGCCGGAGCGGCGCCACTCTCCATACGCGAATCGAGGCCAGCCGACGGTCAATCCCGCCATAGACCCGGGGGTGGAGCACGATCGGGCTACTGCATAGACCAGCCAGAAGGCACAGCATGAACAGGAGGTTCCCGTCCCACGCGGGCCCGCCGCGCACGATGAGCAACACCAGGGCCGGAAACGACACAAACCCGAGGGCGATCAGCCCTAGGAACCGCTCCAGAAAAACGAGGAACAGAGATTGCCGGTAGAACTTCGAGTCGTCCAGGATCCAGTATCCCCGATAGAAGTCTCCCCCCAGGCTCGAGGGCAGGAAGCTGTTGAAGAACTGGCCGATGAAGATACCTCGCACCAGGACGCCCAGCGGCGCCGAGAAGCCGAAAATAGCCAGTGTGGCGGACCACCGCATGGCCCAGACCACCTTGCCGACTAGCTGCACGGCGAGGGCCAACCCCAACCAGATCAGGCTCACTTGGGCGATCGTCTGGCCTACGCGACCCAAGTCCGCCTTCGACAGAAGGACCGCCATGACGCCCACGCTCACCCCCACGCGAAGCACGGGGCCGACGATCCGGCCGACGGGCTTGGCGCTCCGGCCCACAACCAACTCGGCGCCTTCGCCCCGTTCGCGGTGGCTCGGGCCCACGCCGATGGTATCGCGCCGCAGTCCGGGTAGCGGGGAGAGCGCCGGTGACGTCGATCGTCCTCGTCCCGGGATCGCCAAACGCCTCGCCATGATTTTCTGGCTACCTCCCAACCTGGGCTGGCCGCGAGGTAACTCCCGGCACGGGGACGACAGGGTGGGAGATTCCCTGAGGGTGCCGAATGAGGTGATCCCCGATCGCCAGGTAATCGAGGTTCCCGGCCAGGAACGCCCGGACGCAGTCTTCGGCACTGCACACGATCGGTTCCTCATGTATGTTGAAGCTGGTATTGATGATTGCCGGGAGTCCGGTCCGCTCGTAGAAGGCCTGGATCAACCGATAGAAGCTCGGGTTCCGATCCTGGCGGACGAGGTGGGGCCGGGCCGTCCCGTCCAGATGGACCACGCCGTGCATTCGCTGTCGCATCCAAGGCGTGCAATGGAAGGTGGTCGTCATGAACTCGGCGGTGTGCTCCGCTCCGGCCACGGCCTCGAAGCATTGCTCGCGGGCGTCGTACAACATGGACGGCGCGAAGGGCATGAACTCCGTCCGGCGGAGGTTATTGTTCAGCCAGTCGTTCACGCTCCGATCCGTCGGCTGGTAGAGAATCGATCGATTCCCCAGGGCGCGCGGGCCGTATTCCATCCGTCCCGCGGCCCGGGCCACGACGCAGCCCCCCACCAACAGGTCGGCGATGGTGTCCTCGAGGCCGGCCTCCAGCGGCTCCGGCCGCAGGTCGTGGCGCCGCAGGCATTCGGCGACCTCGGCTCGGTCAAGGTCGCGCCCTAAGTAGACCGCCGACAGCGGTTCTTGCACCGTCGGCATCGGCGCCGCCAGCGTTCCCGGGACGCTCGCCGCCAGGGCGGCGCCGACTGCCAGGCCGCCGTCGCTCATGTGGGGATGGACAAACATCCGCTCCACCTCGGGGAGCCGATGGACCTCCTCATTCACCCGAACGTTGGAGAACACCCCGCCGGCCAGGGCCACATCCCGCAGTCCGCTGCGGCGGGCCCAGTGGCCGACGAAGCTTCGCACGACATTTTCGAAGTGGTGCTGCACACTGGCGGCAAGATCCTCGCGCCTCCAACCGCGTGGCAGGCGGCGCTCCAGCTCATGGACCGCGCTGTGAAAGGCCACGCGGCCCCGGTTAACGAACGTACCGCCCTCGAAGTCGATGAACGACTTCAGCAGATCTACGTACTTCGGCTCCCCGTAGGCCGCCAGGCCCGTGATCTTGCCCTCGTGCTTCATCGCTTTGAAGCCGCAGATCTTCGTCACGTAGGCGTAGTAGTTGCCCAGGGAGTGGTAGGCGGACACCTCGTGGAGGAGCTCCGGACGCCCGCCGCGATACGCATACACCACCGCGCTGCGGCCGTCGCCGCCTCCGTCCACCGAGAACACCAAGGCGTCACGAAAGCCACTGGTGAAGTAGGCTGAGGTCACGTGGGCGAAGTGGTGGTCCACGAACTGGATCGTGCAGGCGATGCCGAACTCCTCCTGCAGGATGCGGCGGATGGCGCGCCGCCTCTGGCGGAAGCTGGGCTCGAGCAGCGCGTAGTAGCCCGACTCCAGGACCGGCAGCCGCTGGCGGAACTTCGCCAGCCGCCCGGCGGCCTTCTTCAAGAACCGTCCGGAGCCATTGCCGCTGTCTTCCAACCATCCCACGAAGGGCTGGAGGGTATCGACGAACACACTGTCCGTGCCGGCCACGAGAACCGCATCGAGTTCCCCGACTTCCGTGCCGCTCAGGTCGAGGACTTCACGGATCGACAGACGGGGAAAGCCGACTACCAGCTTCAAGCGAGACAGCCGTTCCTCGTTGACCGCGGCCAGAATCCGTCCATCCTGAACCACGGCTGCGCCGCTGTCGCCTTCGGTTGTGATGCCAAGGATTTTCACAGGATATCCACAAGGGGAGATCCGGGGAAGGCGGATCTCACGACCCGCCTCCCCCGGCATCGCTCGGGTGCCGCGTCAGTCGCAGAACGGGCTGCCGAGGTTGTTGAATCCGTCGAGTTGCTCCGCCAGGCTGACCATGGTTTCCTTGTCGAGGGAGGCCAGGGCATCGTTCACCTGGTCGATGACCTCGCCGGTCGTCAACGGATAGTCGACGTCCGACGATTCCGAGTTGAGCAGAGCCGCCACCGCAGCCCGGAGGAGGATCTGGGCTCCGCCTTCAGCCCCCTGTCCACCACCGTACTGCAGAGCCATAAGCAGGCTGTCGTCGGCCAGGGCGCTCAGGTCTGCCGGAACGCTGAACACACTGCCGACCGTCTGATCGGGGGTGTAGGTCGTCCACGCTTCAGGGTGATTCTTCCAGAACCCGGGCGTGCAACCCTGTCCGCCGTCTTCCTCTTCGGCGGTGATCTCGATGTTGTCCACCGCCGCCGATCCGCCCAGAAAGATCCTCATGAAGTCGCCGGAGAGACCGACGGCCACGTCGGCCCGTCCGCCGTCGCCGGTCACGGGCAGCGGGACGGTGCCCTGGGACGCGCCTCCCAGGAAGACCTCGATGAAGCCTCCTGGCTCATCCCTCTCGACATCCAGAATGGTGAGCTGATCAATGGTCACGACTCCCGGACCCCAGCCCGAAAAGTCGAAATCCCAGTAGGCACCCGCCACGTCCGCGTCGTCGGGGCGGTCGAGCAGGCCGTCGGCCGGATCCTCGTCCCGCAGGTTCTCTGCAATGATCAGCACCAGCCCAAGATCCGGCTGGAAGAGATCGTCATCGCCGCCCGTGCACCCTCCGGTGCAAGTGGCGTCGAAGATGGCGGCCGTATTCGATGCGGGGATTTCCGGATTGAACCCGAACACGGCGACCGAGCCGCCGGCGTCGTCGCCGGAGATTCCGGCACCGGCACTTACAAGGCCGACGATCATGCCCTCCGCCAGGGCCTCAAAGTCGATGGTGGAGGAAGAACTGGCAAATGCAGTGGAGACTGGCGCCAGGGCCGCCAGGACGATCAACCCAACCAGCAGCGGCCGGCCAGGATACGAAGTGTTGCGAGTCACGTTGGCCTCCTATGGCAATCGATTCCTACTCACCGATCTGTCGGTAGGTCTTTCCCAGGTCGATTTCGGCTCCTCACCTCTCTGTGTCCTTCGCAAACCTCCGGTCCACACTGCGTTCATCCCGCCTTGGTCCCGAGCAGTCCCGAGGCCCGCAGCCACGCGCCGGTCCGGGCCAGGCCCTCCTCAAGCTCCGTGGAGGCCTCGAACCCGAGTGCGGTACGCGCTCGCCCGGTGTGGAAGGCGGTGTTCCCGGTGAAAAACTTCAGGCTTCGGCGGTTGAACGGGGGCTGCCTTCGCACGAGACCGAACTCCGCTTCCAGGGCCAGGCCGCCCAGCCAGGCCGCGAACCCGGGGAAACACAGACGAGGCGGCTTGACGCCCAGCTCGCCTGCCAGCGTGTCCGTGTATCCCCAGAGTCGACACAGAAGAACCGTCCGGCTCGGATACTGCGGGCCAGCTTGATCGTGCGGGGGCAGCCGGCGCCGTAGACCCAGGCGGGCCGCACTACTACAACCGCGTACCCCGTACAGCCGGCATACTCAAGGACTCGTCTTTCGCCATCCAGTTAGGAACGCCCATAGGCCGGATCCGGCCGGCATTCGCTACCCTCATCCGCCAGAGGCTTCCGGAAATCGCCAAAGGGCCCGACGCGACTGCAGTGGACGAAGCGGCGGACCTGCGCGCTAGGGCATCGCTCCACGAACCGACCCCGCCCTCGACATTTACCGTCGTGAACTCCTCTTCACAAACTCCCACTTCGAGGTGCAGACTCGCAAGGTGAAAACAAACGTCTTGACCCGAAGGCTGCGGATCAAGATCCGGGTCGCGGAATCTGCTTCGATAACCTTCAGAGCTCGCTCTCCGGAAGTCGGCCCAAGCCGGCCGGATCGATATCCACCGCGGTTACGTTGCGCCCGCGGGAAAGCTGGTCGCGCACCGGATGGCGCCCTATGAACCCGCCTGCCCCGGTGATGAGGACGTTGAAGCCTCAGGTTTCCTTCCGGCCACGACAACGGCGTACCCGTGGCGGGCCGGTATAAGGTGGTCGAGTTTGGATACCAGCCAGAAGAAGGGATACACCAGCGAATAAAGCCGGTAGCTCTTCCCGCCTGATCGAAGCTGGTCCTCGCTCTGGGGCGCGATCTGGCGGGCCTTCACCGGTGCCTTTCCTCGGCCTGCCAGGAAACTCACGTAAGCGAAGTTGATGATCAATTCCAGCATTTCCGTGAAGAACCTGACATAGTATGCCTGGTCATGCTTATGCAACCCGACCCGCCGGAGCTGACTCTCAAGCTCTTCTAGGCGAAATCCAATGACGCGATGCCCGTACACTTCCGGAGTCATCCCGATTAACTGTTTGATCCTTACCGCCAGCATCTGTGGATCGTCGTTGGGCGTTGAAACAATGACCCGCCCGCCCGGCCTGGTGATGCGTGCCAATCCGCAATTGAACGGCTCCAATTGATGAATGTGTTCGTGGACATCAATTGTCAGCACGAGGTCAAACGAGCCGCCCGGGAAGGGCAGCTCCGCGGCAGCGCTCTCAGGCAGCTCGGCACGATCCCCGGTGACCCCTTTCTGGCGCTTCTTCAATGTCCTTCGGAACATCTTCAGCTGCCACAGTTCGGATGAGACTTTGCCAGCCAATCCGGCCTTGGGCCGAGCATTGGCCACGTTGATGAGCGTTCCTTTCCATTCCATACCGAACGGCGTACGTTTCACTTTGGTCCATGCCGACCGTCAGGGCTGGTCCCGCCTCGTCTCAGGTCGCCACTAGCGGCCAGCTGTCATGATGCGCTTGCCAAGGATCGCAAGGATCGCGACGGCACCCGCGTAGACGGACTCGAAGGCCAGGAAGGTCAGGTGCGAGGCGTCTATCAAGCCTTCGCTGTGGTTGACGTTCGGGAATATCTGCAACGGGGCCCGCACGGCCTCGTAAGAGAAGGGCCACCATAACAACACCCCGGCCCCACCACCAATCATGTCCAGCAGCACGTGCGATCCATAGGTAAGAAACGAAATCGAGAATGCCGTTCCGAATCTTCCCCTGGCAATCCACTTGATCAGAAAGGCGATAAGGGTGCACACGGCCAGAGTAAACACCAGGCTGTGCGTGAAGGTGTGGTGAATTCGCCTCGAGGCCACGAGCTGGATCAGAAAATCCAGATCGGCCAAATTGGAGAGCGCCATGATCCCCACGATCTGCCAAAATAGCCTGGCTGCAATAGGATTGCGGGGCGTATCTGGATGCAGGTAGGCGAGCGCCACGCCGGTTACAGTGTGAGCCAACGGAGACGGCATGCCGCTGATTCTAAGTCGCCAGCAGGGGATCCGAAAGGCCCCCACCACCCTCTGAATCTGACGGTCGATCTTCCGTATGAAACAATCTAATTGGCCTCACCCATCCTCAATAATCGCTTCTCCTGCCAACAGTGGTCACTAAGTCCGAGTTAATTCATGAATTCGTCTTCAACCCTTCTATGTCTGCTACTTCAAATCGATCTGGTACAAATTTGCAGATACTCCACTGCTCGTCCGATATTCTAGAGATACTCGTTCTGGCGGTACCACACTTCAGTTCGCCTCAGGCCCTCGGAGAGGTCAATCTCTGGCGCGTATCCGAGCTCCTGCTTGGCCTTGCTGATGTCGAAGGCCCGATCCTGACGAAACCAATCAATACGGCGCCGAAAGACGGGAGGATCAATCTTGAACGGCTTATAGAGCATCTCGATGGCAATGGCAGCTAACCAGGCGGGCCAAAATGGGAGCCTGATGATTTTCACTTTGACGCCCATCGATTCGCCTACTTTTCTGACCAGATCATTTAAGGAGAAGTAATCCTCGTCAGCGATCAAATACGTCTCGCCTTTTGCCTCGGGCCTCTGCATGGAGAGCAGGAACGAATCGACCAGATTGTCGATATATACGGGATGATACGTGGTCTTGCCATTCCCCAACATCACGAACCATCCCGAGCGTACTCGGCGGAACAGGATCAACCATCTCTCAGGATCGCCGGGCCCATAAATGGCCGCGGGGCGGATAATGGTTGCATCCATACCTGCGCTTATGTATTCTTGAGCTACCTCTTCGCCCTTATATTTCGTATATTGATAGTAATCGGCAGGGGCGATAGGTGCAGCTTCGTTGCCGGGTGGCGCTTTTACATCCCCGTGCACTCCGCATGTGCTGCAATAGATGATCTTGCTAACTTTCGCCTTGACGGCCGCCTTGAAGACATTGCGAGTGCCGTTAACATTAACATCCCAGTAGACTTCATCAGGCACATTAATGACTCTGAACGCAGCGGCTAGGTGGAAGATCACGTCCACCCCTTCCGCTGTGTTTTCGACCAATTCGGAGTCGGTCACAGATCCCAGGACTATTTCTGCGCCCGCATGAGTCAGTTCCTCGTGAAACAACCCCGGTTGATTGTCTAAGACTCGGACCTTGTGTCCGTCGCTTATGAGCCGCCGCACCAGGTGTGATCCGGTGAACCCTGTACCTCCAGTGACCAGGATACTCATCGCCATGCTTTGTGGTCCTCCTCGAACCTAACTCCCGACATCGGAAACGCCCGAGATCAACCAAGAGTACTTTGCTGGTCTTTGAGTCTGCGCGCGCGAACGATCAACATGTGATTGCTTGGCACAAATGGCAAGCTATCAAGCCAGGTGATCAGCCAAGCAACGGGGAACATCAACCGGTAGACCATGAACAGTGCTCGATGGTCGTCAAGATCTTGATCTGTAACGATATTGCCCTTTTTTGCCGCACCAGGGACAGCCCGCCGCACAAGCGAAAAGGCAAAGGCCAGCAGCGTGTCAAACATGTGGCCAAACAGCCCTGAGTAATAACGATGTTCCTCAATCGAAAAGAAACCCGAGAGGAGTTCCTCCAATGAATTCAATGAGTAGCCGGGACGGACATGTCCATGAGCTTCATCGCCCTGATTCAACGCTTCCCGGACGATCCTTACCATACCCGACTGCCAATGAGGAACATTGACCACGAGGGCCCCGTCCGACTTGATGATCCGGTAAAGTTCTTGCACAAACTCTCGATCTGTCTCGATATGCTCAAAGAAGTCGAGGATAACGATTTGATCAAATTCATTGCTTCCAAAAGGCGTGGACTGTCCATCAATTTGGTACACGTCTTCACGAACTAATCTTCGAATCGTTTCCACCGCCCTCTGGTCTAAGTCGGCGCTCTTCCATCGCCCGCCACCTCGACGCAGAAAATAGCTTATGACGCCGTTGTCGGATCCAATATCGAGGCAGTCGAGACCCGCAGTAGAGCCTATGAATTCGCGAAGGGTCGTCCACTTCTGCCGTTTAAGAGGCGATCCTCGATATAGTTGGAGCGCCCGATCTACGACTTGTGTAGCACTCACGAACCCACGGCCCTTCGGGATACCTGACCAATCATGATGGAACGCGGCATCGGAGGTACTCTGTGATCCATTCTGGCTGCAATCTCTGGGCAGAGCCGGCTCCCATCCGATCGCAAGATTGAAGGAGGTATGCCCTGCGGAGATTCTCCCTTAGAGCTCAAGGCAGCTCGGCAAGCGGCACTGAGTCTTCATTCTCTACGTCTGACGATAACGAGCGCCAGCCAAGAACCTGGGCCATGATGTCCTGGATCTCCTGAAGTGTCGATTGCGAAGGGGGACCGGCGGAACCAATATCCGTCCGCCTGAGCACAACGTCAGACGGTCTGCGCGCCATTTCCTCTTGGATCGCGTAATAAATCTGGCATCGCAATACACTTGACTGGCCAGCAATCGCTTGCAGCTTCGACAAGTCATCCTGCGCGTACGCCAGCACCCTTTCAGCCTCGGAACCGTAGGCTTGGGCAAGCTGCCGGATTACGGATTCGGAGAGGAAGGAGAAACGTGCTTGAAGCGCTGACGTTTCATCCTCCAGCGACGTAATCTGACCACCATGAACAGGGATCGATCCGGTGCGGGACGGCGGTACCGGGATATCGAGTCGATGCGCCACGAGATCGATGGCCCGTTCGGCCAACCATCGTGCACTTGTGTACTTAGCACCAATTAGGCTGATCAGGTTCCGAATTCCTAGATCAGATTCATGGTCGGCCAGCTCGCTTTCGCGCAAGAGCTCAGGCCTCCCACGGTCTACGCGGCGCGGGTCCAATGGTTGAAGACCCGTGTGGACCATGCTGACGCTGCTGCGATCCAAATTGGCCCCCGGGTAGACCTCGTTTACGCCTGAAATGAGCCGTTCAATCTCGGGCTCAATCGGGCCCACGTGTTCTGGTCGATCGACTGGAGCGCCGTGCATTGTTCCGATGATCGACCAATCTCTCCAGGGCACAATAAAAATGGTCTTTCCCGACCGCGGTCGACTGAGGTCGCCTTTCATTTGGACACATGACCGCAGACCCACACCAACCCCGTCGATGATTTTCGGTACGACGATATTGACTGCTCGGGATAGTTTGAAACGTGGCCGCCGTCGTCCGGTCGAGGACAGCATTTGCTCGACCCAGGGCCCTGTCGCGTTTACTACGAAGCGAGCGTGAATGTCGAATCTCTGGCTGGACTCGAGGTCACGAGCTCGAGCTCCAACGGCCGATTGCCCCTCCAGCAGGATCGATTCTGCTCTGACATAGTTGGCCAGTATCGCGCCACGCTGGACCGCTGATTTCAGGATCGAAAGAAGCATTTGTTCGGTGTTGAGCACCTGCGCGTCATACCAGACAGCGGCTCCGGTGATCTTCGTTGACGATTGCAGCCCTGGAAGTTGACTTAGAACTTCATCCCGAGTCAGCATCGTAGAGCGGGGCAGATGAGAGTTCTTCCCGAGGTCCCGGTTTCGATCGTACCCGACCAGATCGGTTACTCTAAGCGCCACGCTCAACACACCTCTCGAGTGGCGCCCCCGACCGTCGGTGGGAAAGAGCATACGCAAAGGCTGGACAAGATGAGGCGCAATCGTCATCCACGCCCGGCGCTCCTTGATCATTGTCCTCATCAAAGGCAGATCGAAGTCCTGCAGATAGCGTAGCCCACCGTGAACAGTCTTCATGCTGTTGGAAGAAGTCGCGCCACCGAAGTCGCCTTTCTCGATCAAGGCCGCTTTCAATCCTCGATGGGCCGCGTCCCAAAGCGCGCAAGCGCCGTAAATTCCGCCTCCCACTATCAGCACGTCGTGCCGACGGCTCGCCAGAGCACTGAGATCACGCTTCATGGCTTCCGCTTCGTCGCAGTGTCATCGCTACGCCTTACGTCCTGATTTTGCACCAAGTGCCTGGGACCAAAGCGCTGGATGGCTCCAGAGGATCGCTCTGCATTACCCCTCTCAGGCCACGCACGGCTTTAAGGTGTGGATTCTGGTTTCGCTAAAGGGATTGTTGGCATCGAAGGACTGCCGGCCCAGATCGTGATGCCGACACCGCGAGTTGGTTTGCTCATGCCAATTTGCTATAGGAGGCCCTGGAGCATTATGAACTAACAAGTGGGTCACTTCTCGGATGGCGAGACTGCCTGGTCCACGAGTGAAACTGGGCTCACCAGCGACTGGTAAATGCTTTCTATGCGACTCAAATACTTATCCGGATCATGATTGGTTTTGGCGAATTCCATGGCATGCTGAGCGAGAAGGGATCGATGAGCTTCATGTTGGAGCAGGCGAATCAAACCCTCGGCCATCCCTTCTGCTGTTGGCTCGACCAACATGGCTATATCGTCATTTAACACGAGCGTATGGGCGCGAATATTGGTTGCAATGATGGCTCTCCTTGCATTCAGGTAGCTGTAGACCTTCAGGGGCACAGAGGTGCCCTCAATTCGAGGTGAAATTAAGACGTCGGCGAGCTCCAAATGAGCTAGCGCCTCGGACGTCGATGTCCTCCCCACGAAGCGGACCTTCGAACCAACGTTCAAGGAAGAAGCAACTCGCTTCAGCTCGCTAATCTGAGCCTCAGTACCCCCTACCAGCACGAGCAAAGCATGCGGGTCTTGTTTCACCACGCGCCGGAACGCATGCAACAAGACGTCTAAGCCCTGATACCTTTCGAAGCTACCCGTGTAAACGATCACCTTTTGCCCGTTCCGCTTGATGTTCTCGCGCATCACGTCAACGGTCGCATGGTCACCATCATTCGAGAGGCCAAGCGGCGTGTTTTCGATCGTCCAAATTTCGCTACCGGGCACAACCGATCTTACGTAATCCGTGAGATCCTCACCAATCGTAATCACGCTGTCCGCCGTTCGGAGAACAGCACGTTCAAGTATGGCAAACAGATTAGGGAACGGCCAGACGTCGAGATACTTAAAGTTTTGAAGCTGTCTCGGCAGGCTCGAATGCATATCATATAGATGGCGTGTCCGGAAGATTGCGGCAAGAATCATGGCGAAAAAGGCGGCCTCTTCGTGAGAATGAATGACATCGTACCGTCGCCGCAGCAAGCGGCCTATTGATTTCAGCAGAACGAATCCGTCGAGGAATAGCTTTGTGAGGGAAGGCCCGACTCTTACTTCATTGATAAACGGGATATTGGGGATGCGGTGGATAGTTACACCCGGAATCTCAACGTTTTCACCAAGGTGATACGTGACAAGATCCACCTCGATACCAAGCTTCGAGAGCGCCTGGAGTCTCTGGTGAACACTAATGGGTGTCCCTCGCGGCTCAAAGAACGGCTGCGGAGCTATCATAAGTACCTTCATTCGGAGTCTCCTTACTGCTTCTGGCACTCGAGGTTCTCCCAGCGAGCTATTGTGCCTGTGGGTGCTGACAAGCGCCCGTCTGGTTGGCGCTGGTAGGCGCCTCGCGCGGCTCGAAGAACGGCTCGGGTGCGATCATCAGGACCTTCATGGCTCCCCCTCCGCCTCACTCACCTCCGTCATCCGCGGCCATGCGGCGCCGGCGCCCTGGGCCGGGGCAGCGCGCAACTCCGACCGCTGCTTGACACCCTCCGCCCGAGGCGGGATGGGGGGCGCCCCGGCACTCAAGGAAATGCCCCCCGCGAGGGCGCTCAACAGGGCCAAATCCCGTTCGGTGAAGCGGCGAGTATCCGGATTCACCAATGTCAGGACACCGATTACACGTTCGCCACCTATCAGCGGCACGCTGATGGCCGAGCGGGGAGCATTGAGGGCGTCCCACTCCGAGGCCAGCCAGCGAGGATCGCGCTGGGTGTCCTCGACGAGGGCTGGGTTCCCGTTCCGGAACACCCAGCCCGCCAACCCCCTCCGGAGGGTATCGGCCAGCTGGTGGGGAGCCGGCGGACGGACTTCGCCGGCGTAAGCCACCGCGCCCTCGACCAGGTTGCCCGCCTCGTCGAGGACCATCAGGCTTCCGCTCTGCGCCCCGACGTTCTCGACGGTCAGCAACAGCGCCTCCTGCAGCAGGTTGCTGAGGTCCTTGCCCTCGTACAGCCCTTGCCGCAGTGCGCTCAACGTGCGGCGCCATTTGCCGTCGGTCCCCAAACCATCCAGAACGGCCGGTACTGCCTCGGGGAGAACCGCGTCGGACGAACGGCCGAGCTGTTCGGCCTCGTCCCGCAGCGCTTTGCAAATCATGTGCTCGAGCATCAAGTGGACGTCTTCGACGTGCTCGACGCAGTCGCTCTCGACATGCACGTTCCACTGCACCAGTGAGGCCAGGCGGCCTCCGGAGAATCCAGTGAATCCGATGGTGGTCGCGCCCCGCAGGTTGGCCGCCTCGACCGCTTCGAGCACGTTGGGGGAATTTCCCGAGGTGGAGATGGCAATCACCACGTCGCCGGATTGCATCAGGCCGATGAGCTGTTCGGCGAACACCCTCTCGAAGCCGTCGTCGTTGGCGTAGGCGGTGAGGATCGCCACGTTGTCCGTAAGGCCGATCACCCGGAAGCCGGGCCAACCGGCGCGCCGGGTGTTCTTGGCCAGATCGCAGACGAAGTGCGAGGCGGTCGAGGCGCTGCCTCCGTTCCCCAGGATGAAGACATGCCGCCGGCTCAGCCGCGCTTCGTGCAGAAGGTGAACCACATGCTCGACCCGGTCCCGGGGGAGCCGATCCAGCGTTGCCTGTAGGTCCGACATATAGGTATCGATAGTGCCCATCCCTCCTCCTCCCGCGGCCCGGCCGGGACTGCTGCCGGTGCCGGCGGCCAGCGTCATCGTCTGTAGTTGAAGATCGTCTTCGAGCCGTCCGCTTCGAGCTTGTACGGAAGTTCGCGCAGATCGCGCAGGGCTTCGCGCACGGCCTCCCGGCGCTCCAGCGGTGCGTACACTAGCAGGAACCCTCCGCCGCCCGCGCCGGAGATCTTTCCTCCCAGCGCGCCGGCCGACCGGGCGGCCTCGTATATGGCGTTGATCCTTCCGTTCGTCACCCCGCTGGCCAGCAGCTTCTTCGCCTCCCACGCCTCGTGCAGCAGGGAGCCGACGGCGTCCACATTCCCCGCCAGGAGTTCGGCCCGAGCGGTGCGGGCCATGGCCTTGAGCCGCCGAAGCACCGTCAGCCGATCCTGGATGTTCGACTCCTGTTCGGCCAGGATGGTCTCCGACTTGCGCGCAAAACCAGTATAGAACAGCATCAAGCTCTCGTTCAATCGTCGGATCTGCGACTCATCCACCAGCACCCTTTCGCAGTGAATCTCGCCGCTGGTGTTGAACTCCATGAACCGCAGCCCGCCGAAGGCGGCGATGTATTCATCCTGGACACCCATCGGCTTGTGCAGGGTATCGATTTCGATTTCGCACGCCTCGCGCGCCAAGCATTCAGCCGTCACGCTTTCTCCCAGGTAGGCGTACATGGCATGCAGCGCCCCCACGGTGACCGTGCTGGAAGAGCCCAAGCCGGAACCGGCGGAGGGAATGTCTCCCATGGTGGTAATTTCGACCCCGCGTTGGATCCCTGTCTTCCGCAGCGCTTCCCGGATGAGCTCGTGCTGGACCTCGTCCACGCGGTCGACCATCTCCGTGCGGGTGTAGCCGATGCGCAGCTTGTCGTCGAAGCGCTTCTTGATCGTGACGAAGATGGACTTGTCGATGGCGTAGCTGAGTACGCAGCCGCCCTCCTGGAGGAAGTACGAGCGAAAATCCGTGCCGCCGCCGAACAGGCTCACCCGCAGCGGCGTCTGGACGATAATCACGCACCCACCTCCATCTGCTGGAAGTGCCGCACGGTCTCCCGCAGGCCTTCCTCCAGGCCGACTCTCGGGCTCCACCCCAGTTCTCTGGCGGCTTTGCTCGCATCCAGGTAGATCCTTCGGGTCTCGCCCAGCTTGGCCGGACCGTGAACAGGTTCCCGGCGGTATCCCGTGATCACCTTCAAGCTCCGGAACACTTCGTTCACCGAAGTCCCGGTGCCCGTGCCAAGGTTGTAGATGCCGCTTCCGTCCGCCTTCCTTAGCGCCTGCAGATTGGCTTGCGCGCAGTCCCCGACGTAGACAAAGTCGCGCACTTGATCCCCATCGCCGTTGATGATGACCGGTCCATCGGCCAGCATGAGGCCGGTGAAGATCGCCACCACGCCTGCTTCTCCGTGGGCATCCTGGCGCGGTCCATAGACATTCGGGTAGCGCAGGACGGTGTACTCCAGGCCATAGTTGAGACGGTACATGAACAGGTAGTGCTCTACGGTGTGCTTGGAGGCGCCATACTGGCAGATCGGGTTGATCGGGTGCGATTCGTCGCAGGGCAGATACTCCGGCTCTCCGTACACCGCGCCGCCCGTCGAAATATACACAAGCCGCCGCACGCCGTACTTCCGAGAGCACTCCAGAAGGTTCAGCGAACCCAGGATGTTCACATCCGCATCCAGGACAGGCTCTTCCACGGACCGGCGCACGTCCATCTGCGCCGCGTGATGATTCACGACCTCCGGCTTTTCCAGCTCGAAGATCGAAGCCATCTCCGGACTGCGGATGTCCGCTTCGTAGAATGTGGCGCGCGGGTTGAGGTTGCGCCGATGGCCTGTGGACAGATCATCCACCACCGCCACCTGATGGCCTTGCTCAAGATAGAGGTCGACTACATGCGAGCCGATGAAGCCGGCTCCGCCGGTTACGAGGATTTTCACATTCGTTTCCTTGTCAGATGGAGAGGGAGGCCCGGCTCAGTACGCGCCGCGGGCTTTCAGGACCGCCGGGATGGTCTGCCAAAGCAGCTGCAGATCGAGCCAGATATTCCAGTTCCGAATGTAATGCATGTCCAGCCGCACGCGCTCCTCGTAGCCGATCTCCGATCGACCGCTCACTTGCCACAGTCCGGTAATTCCGGGGTGGACAGTGAGCAGGTTGATCCCCCACTGCTCGTAGCGGGCCATCTCGGCCGGCGAGATCATGCGTGGGCCCACGAGCGACATCTCCCGGCGGAGCACATTGAATAGCTGAGGGAGCTCGTCGAGGCTATAACGCCGCAGAAATCGACCCACCCGGGTCACGCGCGGGTCGTCCTTGAGCTTGTGCGCGTGGGCCAGTTCGGCCTGCAAGTCCGGACGATCGGCCAGGATCTGGTCTCCGTCCACGCGCATGGTCCGGAACTTGAAGGCGTCGAACTGCTGGGCATTGACCCCCATCACTCTGCGCCGATGGATGATCGGGCCGGGGGAATCGAGGCGGACCAGCAGCGCCAAGCCGGCCAGCAAGGGCGCCAGGAACACCACCGCCGCCGTGGTCAGGACGTAATCCAGGGCGGCTTTGATGGCCGAGTCGACTCCGGTCAGCCTCACCCGGTTCACCCCGACCAGCGGCACGTAGGCCAGCTCTTTCACGCTCAATCCCGTGGTGATGATCTCGTACAGTCCGGACGACATCCGCAAGTGGATCCCTTCCGACACCCCATATCGGCGAAAGATGGCCAGCATGGCCTCGCGCGAGAGCGCGCTGCTCGCCAGGATCAGCTCCTCCACGCCGTGTTCGACGATCAACCGATCCAGATCCCCGAGGGCGCCCACCACTCGCAGGTTCTGCGGCAATTTCATGCCCGGATCCTGCTCGCCGTCCACGAAGCCCACCAGCTCGAGCCCGGAAGTCCTCCATCGCAGGAGCTGCTCGGCCAGAGCGCTGGCCTCGGCGTTCGCCCCCACGATCAGCGACCTCGCCATGAAGAAGCCGTGCGATCTCAACCTGTACGCGATTCGACGGATCACCAGCCTTCCAAGGCTGATGAACAGGAAGGTCAGTCCCCAGGCCATCAACACCCAGCCTCTGGCGACGATGAGTTGAGGATCGAGGAAGCCGGCCATTACGATGAACAGCAGCCCGATGCTGGTCCCGCGGAAGACCCGCGAGTACTCCTCTGTCCCGCCCAGCAACACCTCACGCTGATAGAGGCCGACCACGGCGAAGCTCAGGAGCCACACCGGAGTCAGAACGAGCACCAGCCTGTCGTAATAGACCTTCGACGCAAGCACCTCGGCGAAGATCGACAGGCCGGTCTCGAATCGGATCCAATAGGCGGCGCGGAGGGCGAGTCCCACCATGAGCAGGTCGGTGACGATCAGGCTGACGATGAGCGCTTTCCACTCCCAGACGCGGACGTTCCAGCGCCGGAGCGCGTTGCCTCGCTCCGCCTTGTTCAAGGGGATGCCCTCAAGCACGGGCGCGGATGAGCCCATGGTAGATCTCCTCCAATCTCAACGTGATCCGCCCCCAGTCATGATGTTGCTGAACGTATCGGCGGCCCCCCTCCCCCAGTCGTGCCCGCGCCGCCGGACTGCTCAGCAGGTCGCTCACCCCCTGAGCGAACTCGGCCTCGCCCGTCCGGACCAGCGCCTGCCCCTCACCGGTGAGGGATAGCCCGCGGGCGGCGACGTCCGAGATGACCGTTGCCGTGCCGCAGGACATGGCCTCGAGGACTTTGTTCTGAATGCCTGCGCCGTAGCTGAGGGGCGCCACGGCCACGGCTGCTGTGCGCAAGTACGGTCTCACATCCGGGACCGTCCCCGTCACGTGTACTCGGCCGGGCCGGGCTAGGCGGCGCACCTCTCGCGCCGGATCCTTGCCCACGATCCACAGCTCGACGTCCGGGTGCCGCTCGGCCACCCGCGGGAGGATGTTTCTCACGAACTCCACCGCCATCGTCACGTTGGCGTGGTAGCCCATCTTGCCGGTCATGATCAGCCGATTCGTTGAGCGGCTGGCCGGATCCCCAGGGGTGAAGTATTCTGCGTCGACCCCGTTGCTGACCACGGAGACCGCCCGGGGCGTCCGGGGCCCGTTGGCCAGACTCCGCAGTGCCTGGGCGTCGTACTCGGATGTGGCCAGAACCTGGTCAAACTCGGACAACAGGCGTGCTTCCAGCCGGGCGGTCCGTTCCGTCTCGAACCGTGTCATCCAACGACTGAAGGCAGAGCGGCTCCGCCGGGAAGCCTGCTGGAAAAGCAGGCTGATGCAGTCGACGCTGTCCCAAACGATCGGGGGTCGGTCGGCTTCCGCCTGGAACTGACGCTTCAACCACAACCCGTACAGAGCGCCGCGTAGATGCTCGACGTGCACCAGATCGAACGGCCGGCGGCCGTTGGAGCCGGCAAGCAATGCCGTCATGGCCCGCGCCGCCCCGGGCGACCAGGAGAAGACTGCCTGCAGAGGGAAACGGCCTGGCAGCGCCCGGATGCAGTTCCATGCCGAGCGCAACAGGGGAAGCTGCGTGCCGCGAATATCAATCCCCTCCCGCCGCAGTTCCTCAGCGCTCTTCAGCTCCCTGGGGGAGGTCCACACAGTCGCCACGGTGACGCGGTGCCCGTGGGCGGCGAGCTGCCGGACTAGGTGGTACGAGCGGGTCCGGATCCGATCCGGAACGTAAGGGACCACGAACAAGATGTTCATCGAATTTGCCTGGGCGAACCTGGGCTAAGCGGGACCGGGGGATGCGGTTGTCTTGGTCGGTGAAGTCGAGGGTTCTAGAACCGTGGGAGCGCTGTTAATAGTCGCAGATAGTTGGGAGCCAGCGATCGATCCCACCTGGCGCCCGGCAGGACAACGACGACCACCCCGACCAGAATGCGAGGCAGCGAGGCCAACACCAGGAGGAACTTGTACGCCGCTACCGCCATCCGGCCCCGATGCTTTCGGAAGAAGCGGACCTTGCTCTCATACAGGCGAAGGAACATCTCTTCGCGCAGCTGCATCGTGCTCTGTCCGCCCAGGTGAACCACCCTGGCTTCGGGGACCCAGTGCACCGTCCAACCCGCGTGCCACAGACGCCGGCACAGGTCCACTTCTTCCGTGTACATGAAGAAATTCTCGTCCAGCGCACCCACTTGGTCCAACGCCTCCCGCCGCAATGCCAGACACGCCCCCTGCGCTACATCCACCCGGCGCGGCTCGGCTCCCCATCTTTCCAACGGGTAGGTGGAGAGCCTCATGAGGCTGTCTAAGTTGAACAAACGCCAGAATTCCCGCAGCAGCCCGGGCGAGGGATGGGCCGATGCCTGAAGGGATCCATCCGGATTCACCAGGCAGGCGCCCGCCGCTCCCGCCTCGGCATGCTCTCGCATGAACCGCATCAGCGTCGCCAGCGCTCCTGGGATCACCAGGGTGTCCGGGTTCAGCAGCAACAGCAGGGGACCGTGGGCCGCGTCGATCCCCTGGTTGGATGCCCGGGCGAATCCGGCATTTCCCGCGTTCCGGATCAGCATCACCCAGGGAAACTCGGCGGCCACCATGGCTTGGCTGCCATCCGAGGAGGCGTTGTCCACCACGACCACTTCAACTCGAGCGGGCGCCAGCCGAGCGATCTCGCCCTCGACAGAAAGTAGGCAATCTCGCAGAGCTTCGCGGACGTTCCAGCTGGCGACGACGACCGAGAGAGCGACCGCGTCATCGGCGCCGCCTCCATCACTCATGGGCGTCCGCGTTCGCCGCAGACCTGGTGCCGCGGTGACCATGGGATCCGCCTGGGGCCTCCGACCGGATCGTCGCGCCATCAGCATGCAGACCGCCTTGGCTGGATGATCGCCAGGTATTCCTGCCCTTGCCGCCTGTACGGGACTCGTGGCGTCATCGACCGGGACGGTCGCGCGGATCGAGAGACGATCATCGCGCCTTCGCCATTCGCACAGTGCTCCCCGAAGGGGATCGCGGCTGTTCCGCGCGCGCGTAGGCGCGATCCAGCCCCTTCAGCACCGCTCGCCAGTCGTAGCGTACCTCGGCCAGCCTGCGGCCCCCTTTTGCCAATCGGGCTTGCAACGCTGGGTCGCGCAGGACATTCACCACTTGCGCAGCAAAGCCCTCCGGACTGTCCTCGACCAGCAGGTCCTCTCCGGGTCGGGCATCGATGCCTTCCCGGCCGATGCTGGTCGTCACCACAGGCATGCCCCGGGCCATCGCTTCCAAGATGCGAACCCTCATCCCACTCCCCGAGAGGACCGGGACGACCACTACGGCCGCACGCTGCAAGTACGGAGTCAGATCCGGAATGTATCCTGTGACGTGCAACCTATCGGGTCGCTGCCGGGCCCACCGAAGGAAATCCCGAGGAGGGTTCCTCCCCACGATCGTCAGCCGTGCTTCTGGGACCTCGGCCAGAATCCGCGGGAATACAGCCTTCAAGAACCAACGCACACCCTCCGCGTTGGGCGCGTAGTGCAAGGTCCCGACGATGAGGATATCCGGGCCGCGCGGCGATCGGTTCACCGACGTCACCACCTCCGTGTCCACCGCGATCGGCACCACGCTGATACGGTCCTCCTCCGGTGCCGTCCCTCCGTCCGCCGCGGCGGCCAACAGGTCACGTCGATCGGCCTCACTCACCACCAGAGTGTGTTCGAACGCCCGGACGACACGGCCTTCATAGGCACGGACGCGCCGCGTTTCCCAGCCCAGTATGGCGCGCACGGCTGGCGCGGACCCTCGCGTCATTCGGTCCAGGATGGTCCAGGTGGCATTGTGCGCGTCAAAGATTCGATAGGGGTGCAAGCCGGAGCCGTTCGGCGAGAGGACAAACTGGGTCATGGTCAGCTGGTCGGCGTGGACCACATCCCACTCGCCCGCGGAGAGGCATTCTCTTACGGCGCGGCGCATGCGCGAGAGATCGTCACGGATGAGCAGGAACGACCGACCGGTGAGTTGGCTCCGGAGCAAGTGCCATCCGTCGGCCAATCGGGATCGGCGCAGCGGTACGGCCACGACCCTGTCGCAATGCTCGGCTATAGCCGGCAAGTGGGCGCGTTCCTCCGGCCGGACAAAGGAGACCAAGGTGATCCGATGACCGCGCTTCGCCAGGTGCTGGAGCACATGCCAAGTCTTCACGCGCGGGCCGGCATCGGGCGGATACGGCAGAATCTGTGTCAGGAGGAGCACGCGCATGAAGGTCTAGGGAGCGGCACTCCGCTCAGGCTTCCTCTTTCCGCGCCTCGCCACCGGTGCGGCGACAGCGGCGCCGAGGGCTGTCGCCGAACAGTGGGTCCGGGACCCCCGGACGTTCGAGCCAATCGCGTGTGAGCAGCGTGGTCGTGGCCAAGATCGCGTCGTGGTGGTGCGGCAGAATCGGTGCGGTTAGAGTCCCATCAGCCGGGCGGCGGTGACGCGCTGGATATCGGATGTCCCCGAGTAGATCGTCCCGCCGATCGAATCGCGCAGGTCTCGCTCGACTTCGAACTCGGTCATGTACCCGTAGCCGCCGTAGACCCGGATGGCGTCCAGACTGGACTGGAGGAAACATTCGCTCAGGTAGAGCTTGGCCAGCGCCGCCTCCTGGACGGCCGGCTGTCCGCTCTTCTTCATCCAGGCGACCTTGTACAACAGGAGGCGGGCCGTCTCCAGGCGGACGCGCATATCGACGATCCGATTGGACACGGATTGAAACTTGCCGATGGGCTGACCGAATTGCTGGCGTTCCCGGGCGTACCGGATGGACCCCTCCAGCTGCTGCTCCATCGCCCCCAGATGGCTGGCCAGGATACAGCTGCGTTCCCACTCCATCGAACTGTTGAAGATCTTCGCTCCGGCCCTTCCGATCCGAGGCGGCCGGCCTCGGGAAGGAAGCAGTCCTCCAGGATGACCTCCGCCATCGGCGACGTCCGCAGACCCAACTTTTCGATCGCCCGGCTGACGCGCACCCCGGCGTCCCGCGCTCGACCAGAAACGCCGTCACGCCCCACATCCCCTTGGACCTGTCGACGGTGGCGAACACGAGGGTGATGTCGGCGACGGGGGCATTGTCACGAAGGTCTTCGTCCCGTTGGGCAGGTAGCCGTCGCCCCCGCGTTCGGCACATGCCCGCAGGCTGTAGGCGTCCGTTCCCGAATCGGGCTCACTCATCGCATGCGCGCCGATCCACTCGCCGCGCACGAGCGGTGGCAGGAAGCGAGCCTTCTGCTCCGGGGTGCCGAAGTCGAGGATGGGCATCTGGACCGACCACATTTGTGCGTTGATGGCGAAGATCAGGCCGTTGTCGCGGCAGCCGTAGCCGGGGCCTTCCATCGTCAGCATCGTCGTCAGGATCTCGGCGCCGCGCCGCCGTAAGCCTCGGGCATCGGCAATCCCTGCAAACCGAAGCGAGCGCAGACGCGCCAGCCGTCGCGGGAGAGTTCGCCGGCACGATCGCGCTCGATCAGCCCTTCGTTCAGCTGCCGGCCGAGGTCAACGGCTGCCTTGAGGTAGGTCAGCTGTTCGTCCGTCCAGGAGAAGTCCATGACCGATGTCCGCGGGAGTGCGCGACACGCCGCCCCTCAGGCGGTCGGCGGCAGCTCCACAATCTGCGAGTCCTTCGCGTCGACGGCCACCGAGGCCCGCGGCCGCAGCCAGCCGAGCCACGAAGGTTGACGGAAGTAGACGAACTCAAGCAGCGGCGCGGTCATGAAGGTGGTGATTAATGCCATCAGGACCATCATCGTAAACAAGGTCGGCGAAACCACCCCCAGCTCCAGGCCGATGTTTAGCAAGACAAGCTCCATCAGCCCGCGGGTGTTCATCAGGATTCCGATTGTCCATGCCTGCCGCGGCTCCATCCCGGTGAGTCGAGCGACGATCGCGGATCCGCCGACCTTCCCGGCGATCGCCACGGCGACGATGCCCAGGCTATACATCCACATTTCCGCTCCGCGAACGAGGCTGATGCTCGTCCGCAGGCCGACGAAGGCGAAGAATAGAGGCAGAAGCAATACCACCGTCATGTCATGGAGCTTCTGGGAGATTCCCCGAACAAAGGCCTCGCCCTTCGGCATGATCGCCCCCATGGCGAACGCGCCGAACAATGCATGCAACCCCATCGTTTCCGTCGTCCATGCAGAAGCCAGCGCGAGAACCAGGACCAGCGCGAGGACGCCCGGCGTCACCCCGCCCCGACGGACGGCCATTGGTTCCAGGGGCCGTAGGAGGCGCCGGACCACGAAGACCATGGCCAAGGCGTAGGCCATGATTCCAGCTCCCATGCGAACCAACACGGCAGGGGTCGCGGCAGAGCGGACCAAGAGAACGACCGCCGCCAGAATTACCCAGCCGGCCGCGTCGTTTAGCGCTGCACAAACAAGCGAGATCGCCCCTACCCGGCTTTCCACGAGGTTCCGCTCGGAGAGAATGCGGGCCAGCACCGGGAAGGCTGTGATGCTCAGCGCTGCTCCTATGAACAAGGCAAAGTTGGTGAACGTGACGCGGTCATCGGAAAACCGGGGATACAGGACCAGCGCCAGCAACGTTCCCAGCAGAAATGGCGCCACGATGCTGGCAATGCTCGTGAGCAGGGCCGTATGACCCCGCTCGCGCAGCAACCGAGGCTGGAGCTCCAGCCCCACAAGGAACATGAAGAGGACCAGGCCCACCTGACTCAGAGCATTCAGGTACCCCAGGCTGTCTGGTGGAAACAGACTTGCGGAGACGCCGGGCGCGATCCAACCCAGAAGGGAGGGCCCGAGGAGTATCCCACCAATCATTTCGCCCATCACCTGCGGTTGGCGGATCCGGCGAAAGAGGGATCCCAGCAGGCGAGACACGGCGACAATGACCACGATTTGGACGATCAGTCTTGGAAGGTCGAACATCAGGGGACTCCCGAGGCGGGATCCACACAGGAACCTGGAACCCGCTGAAGGCCATGACCCTGGCGCGGCGGGAGAGGCGAGCCCAACCACTCAGCCGGTCTAGATCGGATTGCCTGTGCAATCGAGCGGAAAGCTCGTCCTCCGTCGCTCTGTTCTGGAACGCGACACCGTCCGGCCGCGCTCACGCGTACGGGATGCTCCTGGAAAGCGCCCGATCCAGCGTTTCCACCGGTGGGTCGATAGGCTCGCCGCGCAAAAACGCGGCAATCCGCTGGCTGGCCCGGCCGTCGCCATACAGGGCTGGGCGCGAAGCCGGAGGTTGGAACTCGTGCCAGGCTTCCAGAGCGCGTTCCGGCTCGATGCCCACCATTCGATTCCATCCGGCCTCCACCGTCTCGGACCACTCGGTCTTTTCGCGAAAGGTGAGGCAGGGAACTCCCAGGAAGTACGCCTCGCGTTGGACGCCGCCGGAATCCGTGGCAATGAGGCGGGCACTGCCTTCAAGGGAAAGCATATCCAGGAATCCCAGAGGCTCGATCAGTCGCACGTGCCGGCGGAACGTCGCCCCCAAGTCGCGCAAGCAGCGCGAGGTCCGGGGGTGGACCGGGAAGACCACCGGCTCATTCGTCAGGTTGAGGGTTTGCACGATCTTGCGGAGCCGGGCGGGGTCGTCGGTGTTTTCCGCCCGATGAACCGTCACCAGCGCATACTCCCGCGGGCGAAGCCGGAGGCGGTCGAGGACTACGGTGCTTCCCCGCCCCCAGGCCCACATCTGGTGCAGGGCATCCAGCAGCACATCGCCCACCCAATAGACGCTGCCGATGATTCCCTCCGAGGCCAGGTGCCGGACGGCCTTGCGGCTGGCGCAGAAGTGATATTGGGAAACGTGGTCGGCGACCTTGCGGTTCAACTCTTCCGGCATTCGCCGGTCAAAGCTGCGCTCGCCGGCCTCGATGTGGGCCACCGGGATGGAGAGCTTGCTCGCAGCCAAGGCACCCGCCAGCGTCGAGTTCGTGTCCCCGCGGACGATGACCAGGTCGGGCTGCTCCGTCAGCAGGATGTCCTCCAGCCGGGACATCATCTCCGCCGTCTGCCGCCCCTGCGGCCCGTGCTCCACCCCCAGGTGATACTTGGGGGCTGGAAGGCCCAGTTCTTCGAAAAACGCCTCCGACATCCGCGGGTCGGTGTGCTGGTCGGTGTGAACCAGCACTTCTTCGTTCTCCTGGCGGAGCGCGAGGCTTAGCGGCATCGCCTGGATCAGCTCTGGCCGTGTCCCCACCACCGAAAGTAGTCTCATAGGCTCCATCTCCCCTGAGCGTCCGGAATTCTGTTTTCTGCGAAGCGAGCTGGTTGTCCCATCACAGACTTTGGAGTGCTATCGCCTATGGTGGAGTGCCCGGCGTCCCGCCAATCCGCGGTCGCGGACGGGGCCCGATTGCGGAGGTCGAGCGAGGAGATCTTGGCTGCCGTCCGGATCCGAGGCCGCGCGGCGGCCCTCAGGTCGAGATCTACATTGCGCGTGGCCGGGGGGACAGTCGGCATGCGGCTGCAGGTTTCCTCCCAAGGCCACAAGTCACCCTCCGTCCCTCGGGCTTGCGCCGCTGGCGCGCTCCGCCAACTTGGACCGGACGAAGGTTGCCAGGCTGCTCCGATTGCTGGCGGCTGCGAGGGGCTATGGCGTGGGCTCCTCAGTCGGCGGCGGAGGCGGGTCCGTTGGGGTCGGAGGTGGGTCAGTTGGAGTCGGAGGCGCGTCCGTCGAAGTCGGAGGCGGGTCAGTCGGAGTCGGAGGTGGGTCAGTTGGAGTCGGAGGCGGGTCCGTCGGGGTCGGGGGAATCGCCGTCGCCGTGGCAGTTAGGGTCGGAGTGACTGTGGCGCTGGGCGTCGGAGGAATCGCCGTCGCCGTAGCAGTTGGGGTCGGAGTGACTGTGGCGCTGGGCGTCGGGGTCCGAGTGGGAGTCCGCGTAGGGGTAGATGTCGGCGTAGAAGTAGGTGTCAGTGAGGGAGGAGGATCTCCGGGATCGACCGCAGTGGGTATCGGGAGAACCGACAGAACATAGAAAGTGGCCGTAAACACAAGCTGGAGATCAGAAAGGCCATCCAAGTGCTTGTAGACCTTGATCTCGGCTTGGCTGCCGGCGGGCAGCGCCGGTCCAATGCAATAGAGCTTATCAGGATACCAGGGAGGGATGAAGCAACTGAACTCCTTTTCGGTCCAGGCCGTCACCGTCGCCGTAAACGAGCCCTCGAGGCCTCCCGGCACCACGATCCGGACCATCGAGCGACCGAAGGCCATGAGTGAGACGCCCTCCACATACGCCCCGGCGAAGGGATCGAGGCGCGTGGCAGTCGCCGCCAGCGTAGCGGTGGACGTCGCGGTGCTCATCTGCGTAGCTTCCGGCAGGACCTGGGTTGCCGAGGGCGTGGCGCTGAACGGTCGGCCCAGGAACAGTGGGTTGGGCCGCTCTGGAGCCGCCAACTCAAGTATCGCGAAGGGAGCCGCCAGCGCCAGCAACAGCGTTACGGCAATCGTGGCAGCCATGACCTTCGGCGAAAGTGGCATTATCACCCTCGGACTCTCGAAGCACGAGTCCAATCAACCCATACGACTGCTCAGCCGCGACGTCGCGTTGTTCTGCCACACTTCGCGCCCGGATCGGCGGCTCAGTGTCACAGTGGAGGAGTATTCTCGGTTTCACGATTTCGATGTCTACTTAGACGGGGACCATCAAGATGGATCGAGTTTCCAAACTGAGCGACCCGATCCGGACATGAAGAAACCGGCTTCCCATCCGGCTGCTTCCCCCGGCCAGCCCTCCTGCTTGACCCCGACGGCGTCATCGTCGCCAATCACGAGGAGGATGTGCGCCCACGGATCAGGTCGAGGTTTTCGACCAGGGCCTCGAGACCCTGGGACAGTCTAACCAATCCGGGGACCTGATCATTATCGTGACGAACCAGTCCGCGGTCGGCCGCGGCCTAATCGGCCTAGAAACGGCGTAGGAGATCAATCGCCCTGTCGTCCGCCGTATCGAACAGGCCGGCGGTCGGGTGGACGACGTCTAAATGTGCCCGCATGCGCCAGCGGCCGGCTGCCCCTGTCGGAAGCCGCGGCCGGGGCTGATCCTAGAGGCGGCCCGGGAACACAACCTCGACTTGCGCAGGTCCACCTCGCTCGGGGAAGCGCTGACGGAGGCGCAAGCCGGACAGGCCGCCGGTTTGGGGACGACGGGACTGCTCAGCACTTGTCGCGTCCGGTCGCAGGCCCTCCCCCCCGGGCCGCCGAGCTTTCAGCCTTCGAGATTCACGATTCACTGCTCGGGGCGGTCACTTCGCGGCTGGCGTCGGATCCTTCCCCCGCGAGAGCTGACGTCCGAGTCGATCAAACGAGGAGCCCGGCCTCCTGATCTCCGCTTCCTTTGTTGACGCGCTATCAGGAATGACCGTCAGAATCTCGGCCTTCGCCCGAGGCCCCCGGGTCCGTTGTGGAACGCGCCCGGCCCCGAAGCCGGTCTACGAAGGCGCGGATTGGGCCACGCCCGTTGCCGACTCCTGGCTCCATGCGGCCGGAACCATACCAGTACCCCAGGTAACCGTGCGAATAGGCCCGACTCGGGTCATTGATCACGATCCCGACGATCTTGCCATTCACGCGGCGAAGCTGATCGACGGCATGCTTGAGGGCCGACTCGGGGGTGTGCTTCAGGCGAACCACCACAAGGACTCCGTCCACGCTGGATGCCAGGACAGATGCATCAGCCAGCAGCGAGGGTGGGCTGTCAATAATCGTGACCTCGTACTCCTCATTCACGCTGGCCATGATCTGTTTCATGCGGGGGGAGTTCAGGATTTCGACTGGGCCAGGGCCGCCGCTCCCCGCCGGAATGACCCACAGGTTGTCGCTCACCGAGGAACGCTGCGAAACCGTCTTCAGCGGCGGCTTGGCGCCGAACAGATGCCGCAGGCCCTCGAGATTCGTGACCCCCAGCAGCTTGTGAGAGCTCGGCCGGCGAAGATCGGCATCGATCAGCAGTGTCTTCCTCCCCGCCTGCGCGTAGGCCCGCGCCAGGTTGGCGGCCACCATGCTCTTCCCATCCCCCGAACCGGGACTGACGACCAGGATGGATCGAAGAGGGATCTCGCCACCGGCGAAATCCAGATTGATCCGCAGCGCGCGGAAGGCCTCGTAGTCCGGAGTGGCCGTATCAGTCACCTGGACACCCCCAGGAGAATCATCCTGGCTCCGCACCGAGGCGCGGGCAAGCCTGCCAATCACCGGGGCATCGGCGGCGCGCATGACGTCCTCCGGCTCGCGCAGAGTTACGTCCAAATGCTCGAGAAGATACGCCGCGCCTCCGCTGAGCGCCAGCGCGAGCGTGGCCGCCAAAGCGACATAGACCCAGTTCTCAGTGTTGACCGGGCGAGTTGGTAGGTCAGCCGACTCAACAACGCTGATGGTGTTGACCGGCTCTTCGTCGGTCACACTCAGTAGGGACGCATAGGTGGATTGCAGCGTCGTGAGCTTCGTCTGGAGCGCAGACAGGTCTGTCTGTGCGTCGGCGATTTGTTCGGCGCTGGTGAACTCCGCCAGGTCGAGCTGTGCCACAGCTATGGCATCCTGAGTCTCGATGATCTTCTCCTCCAGGTAGCTCAGCTGCTCCTGAATAAACTGCTCACCCTCCGGGTTGACCTGAGACATGGTCTCAGGGACGCGGGCGATGAGCTGCACCGCCAGTTCATTAGCTACCGCTTGGGCGCGGGCTGGGACTGTGTCTTGGACTACGATCTCGATCAGCTGTCCATCTACAGGAACGGTAACAGTGTAGTTTGGCAGTCCGTCCAGCCCCAGTGCCTCCATCGTCGCATTGCGAACCGGCTCACGCTTGGCGATGTCGGCGTAGAGACCGGCCAGCAGACGCGGGAGTGTAAAATCCGTGTTCGTCGGATTCGGGGATTGGATTGTGCTGCCGACAATGAGCGTCGTCCGCGAAGCATAGAGAGGCTGCTGTCGCTCGACGGCAAAGTAGCTTGCCCCCGTCGCCAACAGGACGGAAAGCACAACGAGCCACCACCAGCGTGCGATCGGACGAAGAGTAAAAGAAGCATCCATCAGTGTATTCGCGGAAGGGCTTCAAATCGCTGCCCTGTGCCCGCGCTCCCTCCTTTCAAAGGACCGGCAATCGTCATAAGAATGTTCCTCTGCGGTAGGTCACCAGATCGACAGTGTGCCCCAGCCGGTCACCCCACGCAACCGCCGCAAAACGCTGATCGGCGTGCCCCGCGGTTCAAAGAACGGCTCGGGCGAGATCATCAGGAACTTCATGGCTCCCCTTCCTCCTTGGCCGATCCCTTCGTACGGGGCCAGCCCGAGGGGACGGAACCAGCCGGCCTCGCCAACGCGACGCCCACCGGCGCCCGCTCCCCGCCGTTGTTGAGCGAGCCCAGGATGTTCACCTGCGCGTCGAACAGGGGATCGGCCACCGACCGGCGCACGTCCATCTGCGCGGCATGATGGTTGACCACCTCGGGTCGCTCCCGCTCGAAGACTTTCCGGACCGCTGGGTCACGGATGTCCATTTCATAGACGCGCGCCTCTTGGTTGAGGTTCGACCGCCTGCCGGTCGAGAGAGAGTCCAGGACGACCACATCATGGCCCTCCTGGAGATACAGATCGACCACGTACGACCCGATAAACCCGGCGCCGCCGGTAGCCAGGATGGTCATGAATGCTCCTTGCTTGAAGGTGAGTGGCTCGGCCTGCCGCGACCGCATGCCGAAGGGGGTATCACCGCCGGCCCGGCCAGCGCCTGTTGCGCCTTCCGCGCCGTCCTGGCCTTCTTCGCAGGCAGCCGGTAGAGACGGCTTCGCCCGCTTTGGTTTTTCCACCTGGCCGCCACCAACGACCGGGATGGTCTGCCAGAGAAGCTGCAGGTGGCGAACACGAGGGTGAGGTCGCAGGCGGGGAATTGGTCACAAATGTCTTCGGCCCGTTGCGCACGTCGGCGTTGGCCGGAAGGTCTGTGACGGCCCAGAAGGGAGTCCGTATCAGGCCCTGGGCGCTCGTGTTACCTGCTTCACGCTGGCCTTGGCAAGGGCTGCTCATCCGAGCGGGAAGAGTCATGCATGGTGGCGACCCGATGCAGGCTGAGCGCCGCTCCCAGGAACATCCATCCTGGTACAGCGTCCCGCATGCCGGCCAGTGTGATGTTGTACACGAAGGGTAACAACCAATCCGCCAACATTCCGGCCGCCACCATCCCTATCAGTCCTCCGAATAGGGAGTAGCTAAGCGCCCTCAGGAATCCGGAGACTCTCTGGTAGCCCCTTAGCCGCCAGAGTAGGGCGCCTGTGGAGACGGAGTACCACAAGAAAGCGGCGGCTCCTAGGAGCCCGGTCTGGGCCAGGAGGTCAATGTACTGATTGTGTGAGTTGAATAGCACGTTCCAGCCGAGAATCGGGTTTTCGATGGTATAGAAACGGTAGTTTGCGGGGCCAAAACCGAGTAGAGGACTCCGCTCCATCACCATCCCGACGACAATCTTCCCTGCCTCCACTCGAGTGACAGCGCTGTACTCCTCGTTAATGAGCAGCAGATCAACTATCTCGGACGCAAAGATGGCTCCCAGTATGAGCATAAACACCGTTGCTACAGCCGCAAATCGCGGCCTTGCAGCCCATAGGAGGGCAGTCAAACCAACCAATGCAGGGAGCCATCCTGAGGCAAACTGGGGAGTGATTACTAGTCCCATATACAGAGAGACGGCCGTGATCCCTACCAAGACGACTCGCCACAACACCGAGAGCTGGCTATTAAAGAAAGCCTGCCCGAACGCGAGGCACGTCATCCAGGTCCAGAAGAGGGGTCCGTTTGGACTCTGAACAACCACGAAGGATAGCGCCGCTTGCACGGAGGGAAAGAAAGTGAGCAAGACATACACACTGCCAAAGCCCAGGAACAGCCAGACCAACCGTTTCAGCCACCGCTCCGTCACAATGTAGCGATCCATTATGAAGACCAGACACGGGAGCAGGACGAGGACCCCAAGCTGGCCCAACTGAGCTGTCATTGGGGCAGGATCCAGGGGATACCACGGTAGTTGTCCGGCAAGAAAGGAAAGGAGCGTGACTGCAATAAAGATAGACAGCGGTAGATAGATAGACGGCACCGTGAGCCGAACGTTCTGTGAGTCGCCGGTAGATACCTCAAGCAGGAAAGCCCCCACCACGAGCGCAAGACCAACCACGCTCATACTTACCTCTGTTCCTGTTCCGGTCCCAATCGTGATCGGCACCAGGAAGGAAAGCATCATGAGGCCTAGCAGCCCGACCGGTGGCCGTTTGAGCACGATGACTGTCAAAAGTAGAGCGGCGATCCCGCCGAGCGCCACGGCGATCAACTGCCGCGAACCGAATAGGCCAAGGATGGGACCGCTCAGAAGCACCAGAACCACTATCGCCAAGCGGCGATAACGATTATTGCTTTCCTGCCGCCACTCCCTTGTCCGAATCATGCTCCCATCCTGGCGCGGGTCCGACCGTGTGGCTCCGGACCCAGTCGCTTCACCAACTCGAACCGGTCAAAACATCCAAGGGAAAACCTAGGGGCGGCCACGCTCGGCTGGCGGGTCGAACCCATATAGGTCAGGAGACTTCTCTCCAGCGACAGGCCTGCGATGAGCATGGGACGCAACCACAGCCGAGCCCTAGAGAGGGTCTCAGGCTCCGGCGGTCGCGTCGATCTACGTTTTGGGATGTCCAAATGCGCCCATTCCTTCACGGTAGCCTCGGAAGATGTAACCGCCAACCACATACCGGTAGAGCGCCCTGAGCATCCCAGATGCCGGTCGCCACTTCTCCAAAGCCCTGACGGCGTGCTCCATGCACCACAACGCCGCCGGAGCTGAGGACAGCGAGCGGGCCAGTTTGCGGACGATCAAGCGCGTCCGATCCTTCCCCCAGGCGATGGGCGTCTTATCGTGGAACATGGGAGTGTGCTCCATCAGCTCAGGGTACTTCTGGAAGAGGACCACGGAGCGGTAGGCGGCCGTCCTCCAACGCTGGCTATAGGAATACAGCGTACGAGTGTAGCGATCCTGGTGCCAACAGATCGCCTGATGGCTGCGACGGAACTCAAAGCCTTTCTGAAAGGCGCGATAGTTGAAATCAAGATCACACCATATGCTCGATCCGGAGAAGGCCAGGCCCTGCATCATGCCAATCTCAAAGAAAGCTTCTCGCTCGAGCGCCATGTTGTTGCTGTGAATCTGGGTGAACGACAGTTCGGTTGTGGCCGTTGCGCGCTCCGCCATCTCGGAAGCGTGCAACGCCTCCACAAGCGGGGTCGATTCCGGAAGCCACGGTTTCCATATGCCGGCCACAATCCGACGGCGCCGCCCCGCAAGGGTGTGGACGAGTCCGGCCAAATAGCCTGGGTCCAGCACCATATCGTCGTCGATGAACACCAGCAGCTCGGCAAGACTGTGCCGGGCACCTAGGTTGCGAGCTGACGCATCCCCCTGGTTGCGTTGACGGTAGTAGCGTAGAGCAAAAGGAAATTGCTCGGCTGCGATTGCCTCCGTTCCATCCGTAGAGCCGTCGTCGACCACGATAATCTCAAGGCGATCGTTCGGATAGGTCTGCTGGGAGAGTGCATGGAGCATGTTGCCGAGGAACTCCCTCCGGTTGTAGGTGGGGACAATGACGCCCAGCGAAGGGAGGGACGGACTCAAGCGCCCTCGTTCGGCCGACGGAAAGGCGATCTCCTTGAACTCTCCTTCGATCTCATTTAACATGCGGGCACTGGCGACCGCTCGGTCACAGTTTGCTGACTTGCGATGGCCACCCTCCGGCGCAACTCGCGATCCGCAACGGCGAGGAGGTTTCCGGAAGGTTGTAGGCGTCGCCCGGCGCGAACACCAATCCGTTTTCGCCGTGCTCGAAGATCTCGGGAGTTCCGCCCGTCGGTGTGGCGACGACGACCAGACCAGGCCATACCCTCCAAGGTCATTCGGGAGAATGGCTCCGGCCACGTCGAAGTCACAACGAGGGCGTCGAACTGCATGAGAAGTTGGGGGACTCTGGCGGCTGCCACGTGCCCCAGGAAGGACACGTACTCGTCAGCCAGGCCTGCGACACGAGCTGCTGTAACCAGCTCTTTATGCCCGGCCGTGCCGGAGCTCGCCAGGCTCAGGTGGACATTCCGAGGGCCATGACCCTGGCCCAGCCTTTTCAGCGCCGCCAATAGGAGCTAGTCGGGGTCGTACGATCCTGAACGGTCCGCGAGACAATCCCTGAGGTAGGCGTCGATTTCGGTCACCATTCGATTCAGCGTGAATCTCTTCACGACCGTCCGGCGGCCGGCCTGCACCAAGCGGCGGTGCAATTCCGGATCGGAGACAAGGCGGACAACTTGGTCCGCCAGGCCATTTGCATCCCCCGGTGCAAATGTCAAACCGGTTTCGCCGTCACTCAGGATTTCTTTGGTCCCCCCCGTTGTCGTACCGACGACGACCAATCCCGAGGCCATCGCCTCCTGCGTAATTCGGGCGAGGGGCTCTTCGTAAAGAGAAGGAAGAATGAGAACGTCAAATCGCCTTAGGAGGTCCGGCATACTGTCCCTGGCAACCGGCTCGAGGAATGTCACATAATCCACCAAGCGCTCGCTCACAACGAGACTGCGCAGGGATCGTTCGTACTCCCGGTGGCCTGATCCAATCACAGTTAGGTGGACTTCATTGATCCTGCGCTCATCTACCAGCCTCGCCATAGCCTGGATCCCCGTGTGAACGCCCTTGTGTTGTACCAACTGCCCCGCGTAGAGCAACCTCAACCGCCGAGCGGGATGATCGGGCTGGTGAGCGCTGTAGAAGCGTGCCACATCTATGCCGTTATAGATCACGCGGGCGTGCCTCAGAGGCAAACCGGCCTCGACGAGAATCTCGCGCAACCTAGCACTAACACAAATCACCTGCTCGAATCTTGGCCTAGGTTGGGGCTCGTTTGGGAGGATGGACATCGCGAGCGCGCTGAGAAAGCGTTTTGGCAGTCGCATAAGCCAGCGCCGGGAAGGCGACCGCCAATACGTGGTGTGCATGTCGGCTACCAGGGGCCAGTAGTCAGCCAGGTAATAAACCACCCTCCCCGGCATGAGACGTTCCGCCCACGCCGGGACCGCCTTCGACATCCCCCACATGCCCCAGACAAAGATCAGCTCTGGGGAGAAAGCGCTAACAACCCGTTCCAGCAGCGCCAGGTTTTCCCCGTGGTGCCGCTTCCAATGGGTGAGAAAGCGGAGAGGCTGATAGTGATGGAGATCGCTTTCGAGATGGAGAAGGCGATAGATGTCCTGCTCCTTCCCTTGCGCCTTCGCCAGGTCATGGCGGCTGGTCACCACGCCGATGGTGTGACCCCGCTGGGCCAACCCCTCGCTTACCTCCTGGCACAACTGCGTGTACCCACCGGCATGGGCCGGCGGGTAGAAGTTCGACAGAATGAGAATCCGCATGAAGTTTGGGCCAATCCCGTTACGGAGTCGAACTCAGAGAGGGCGATAACTGCGAGCCCTGGTTCGCCGGCCCCGATCCGTCATCGATCGGAAACGGTTGCACCACCGGGAACCCTGGGATCGAGACGCACGTGGCGGAGTCCACAACGTAGTTAACCTTGTGTTCCACAAGGGAGTCGACCACCGAAAGGGGGCCACTGATGCGCGCTCGTAGTAATCAACATCGCTTATCACGCCGCCCCGGTTGACGAAGACCCTCACCGGCTCAGGCCAGCGTCTGCGCAGAATTCAACCCAGCTCCATCGAACGTTTCGGCAAACTCAAATAGACCTTTTCGACCTGCTCGAGGTAACGTTCCCAGGAATGCCTTTCGACCGCTTGCCGCCGCGCATTCCCTCCCAGCACGCTGCGTTTCGCCGGGTCAGACAAGAGCGTCAGGATGGCCTCAGCAAGCCCATCTTCATCGCCCGCTTCGACCAAGACCCCATTGTGCCCATCTTGGATGACTTCGGCAACCTGGCCCGTGCGGGTTGCCACAATCGCCTTACCTGCGGCCATATATTCGTAAATCTTTAGCGGAGATCCCCCATGCCCATCAAAGAATGTGATATTTGGGGCCACGACGACATCCGCAACAGCCAGCATTTCCGGTACTCGCCGGTGCTCAACAGCGCCGGTCAACACTACGGCCGGCTGAAGCCCATTCTGTTCAACCAGCTGCTCGACCACAGGCCGGGTGCGACCATCGCCTACCAGGATCAATTTGGCAGCAGGGACTTTGCGGATTAGCTGCGCGAAGCACTTCACCAGCAGCCCCAGGTCATGCCACAGGTAAAATCCACCAACGAACATCACGACCGGCTCGTCTTTCAGCCCCAGGCGGCGGCGGATCCTATTCACATCATACCGGCGCCCAAATGCTTGCGTGTCCGCCGCGTTAGGTAGCACGACGATCTTTTCCGTGCTGACCTTCCATTTCCGAACCAGGTGATCTTTCAGTTGAGCGGAAACGCAGATGATCCGCTGAGCACTGTCGAAGCAATATCGGGTGGTCGCTTCGGCAAAGATACGCCGGAGGCCGCGTTCGGGGTTGCCCTGGGCCTGGCGCTCTTCCAGCATGTCGGCATTGACTTCCAGAATGTATGGGATGCCCAGCCTCCGGCTGGCCCACGCCCCACCGAAAGCGAGCAGGTTGTATCGCTCGTGGATTACATCGTGGCTCTGCAGATTTTGAGAGCAGGCATCATATGTGCGGTAACTGTCGAACAGGGCCAGATAGGGGATTTTAAGCTCCGCTTGAACCCTCCGTATCGCGCTCTCCACGACCTTGAACGCTTTTGTGCCGCTCAGGCCAAGCTTTCCATAGTCGCTCTCTGGGGGATGGTTGTCCTTGAATACCTGGAGGTTGCTCGTGCAAAGCACCCGCCGCCCTTGTAGGGCCAGGAGGTTCACATGATGCCCCGCTTGTTGGAGACCGTGAATCTGGTGATAGATGTGAACCTGAACGGCGAAAGGCTCGGCAAAGTTCGTGTCGATGCTCTGGTAGATGTACGCGACTTTCAATGGAGGTACTACCCTGCTACTCGTTGCCTCGCGCTCTGCTCATCCGGTTGGGCCCCACAAGAGACTGGGCCAGGATCGACACCAGGCCTCGATTGAGGAGTGAGGATGGTGCTGCCGCGAAGGCCCGCAATGCGCTGCTTCTTGCCTTCGCCATATCGTCATATTGATAAGCGCGGAATGCCCCGACCATCCAGGTTCTGGCGACTGCCCTGCGTTTTAGCCCCTGGAGCCCGGACAAATCGCCAGGAAGGTTTGCGAAGACACGCTGGTTAAATGCCAAAGGATCGCCCGTCAGGTGATTCCAGGCATATGCCGCCACAATCTCTAAGAGCTTATCGGCGCCATGCTGCAGGAGAGTTGGATCCAGCTCGACCGCATACGCCAGATCAGCCTTGGCATCCTCAAGACTATCGGCTGCATACTCCAAACAGGCAAAACCCATGTAGACCCGCGCGTAGGCGCTTTCCTTGCTCATTCCCAACGAGGCTGAGATCTGACTGTCGGAAAAGACAGTATCGAGCATGGCTAACTTGCCCTTCTTGACGTGGGCCATGTTCCGTACAGAGTTGCTCGCATGCATCCGCTGCCGGAAGACCATTTCCTTCACCCAGGCTACCGGGCATCCGGCCTGAGCAAGGCGGAACCAGAGGTAGGTGTCTTCCGCCGGCATCAGGTTATGATCGAACCCGCCCACTCGCGCGAACCAGGATCGCCGGACCAGGACGGAGGCCACGTGGGCCATCGCAGCAAAGAGCCAGTCGCTGAGCGTTGGCTGTGGGTGGTGGACCCAGGGCCTTTCTGAGCGCACGACGTCCCCACTTTCCGTAACCCTGTCCCAACCGCTGATGACCATGCCGACATCCGGGCGCCTCTGCAGCTCTCGAGCCTGGACTTCGAGCTTGCGGGGCATGTACCAATCGTCGTCATCCAGAAAGGTGATGAATTCTCCCTGGCCCAGGGCAACTCCGCGGTTGCGCGCGGCGCCTCTTTCCTGTTTCGTCTGTTTGTGATACACGATCCGCCGGTCTTGAAAGGCGGCAACCACCGCTGCCGTATGGTCGGTTGAGCCGTCGTCCACAATGATCAGCTCGAAATCCCTGTAGGTCTGACTAAGGACACTTTCGATCGCCTCGGAGAGCAGTTGAGCTCGATTATGAGTTGGGATGATTACACTGATCTGGGGCATGGAATGGTGTCCGAGATCTCCAGACGCTCGAATCAATCGAGATAACCGAGCGCCCGCAGATGGTCAACCATGAGATCGGCCTCCTCGGAGGAGTAACCGTTCTCTTCCAGTGTTTTGGGGCCCGCGTCGCCCGGTTGCGTGCGCAACGGCCGCCGGCTCAATTCGGGCGCCAGAAGGTCGAACATTACGCGACCGTCCCAGTCCTCCGGAACAGGCACGTCACACATGTGGAGCAGGGTGGCGGGTACATCCATCAAGTGGGCACCCTGGGCCGTCTGGCTGGGTTGGACGGCCCGCCCCGAGAAGACAAACACGCCATCCGGGCTGTGCCAGCCATAGTCCCTGTCTTGATCGAACGTGATGAAGTAACGGCTGTGCTGCCGTCCCTTGTGCGGTGCCGGCTGCCGCGTGCGAATGTTCCATTGGGAACCGTAAGCATCGAGGATGATATCCGGCGCATATCCCGCAGCTGGTCCGTAATACAATTCGTCTGAGCTGAAGATATTGGTAAACAGGCGCTCCCCAGTATAGGGTTCCTTTATCTCGGAAAGCTCATCCTTTAACTTGTCTACAAAGGTCCTTCGCTCATCAGCCGGTACGACCCCGCTGGGTTCCCGGTTTGTGACGTTGACATACAGCAGCCCTGAATACAGTGAACTGGGGAAGATGGCGGTGCGGCTGAAGTCGGGTTTCGTGCTGAGCCGCATGTGCGACTCAGCAAACGGAATGGCATTCTCGATTTTGGCCCAGGCTTTCCTTTGGATCTCCTTCGGGAGTCGAGGCCAAACTGCTCGAATCAGCCGGCGGAATGCCTTCTCGGATCCACCGGACCAATTCAGAGAATCCTGGAACCAATGTTCCAGGATCCAACCGAAAGCAGCCGCCTTTTGAACGGGCGTGTTTTCATGGTAGACACAGTATCCGTGTTCCCGCAGCCATAGGTTCAATAAGAAATCACCCTTCAGACGACTGGAGCCGTGGTCAGAGATCATCAAGACGTTGTCAGGCTGAAAGGAGTTAAGCAGGGTTCCAATATCGGCATCCGACTGGAGGTAAGCCTCCTGTACCAGCGCCATGGTAGGCATCTTATGATTGGCATGATCGGTCAACATCAGGTTCATCACGAGCACGTCAACCCGATAGTGCTCAGCCAGCGCGGCCCCGGCTTCAACCAGATAAGCCTGTTGTCTTTTCTCGATTGCCAAGATGTCTTCCGCCCGGCCGGACCGAAGCACGTCTGTCGAGACAACTGGCTTATACGGCCCGAACCGGCTCTCCATCCAGTTCTGTGCCTCTGACGGCCACGTCAGATCCTCAGCCGAGTCCGGGGTTCCAAACCCACACAGAACAAATCCCTCGATCGGCGCCGGAGGATGGGTGAAGGGAATATTGACCAATCCCACCCGGATGCCGGCAGCGTTTAGATATTGCCAGAAGGGAGTCCCCTGCCGTACCCGGGCACTTGTGGGCTCGAAGCTGTAATCGCCGGGCTTTCGCCAGAGCATGTCGAATACCCCATGTTTGCCGGGATTCTTTGCGGTGACAATTGAGGACCATGCGGTAGGGGTCCACGGCGGCATCGTCGAACTCAAGACTCCCCATACCCCAGAGTCCATCAGCTTCTGAATCGTCGGCAATCGGCCAGATTGCAGCAGTGGATCGACATATGCCCAGCAAGCAGCGTCCAGTCCCACGAGTAAGGTTCTTTCCATTACCTGCTACTCTTCGTTCCTGCAGACACGTGTGCCATGGCCACGCTCACGGGCTGAAGGGCAACGTCCAACGATGAGGCATAATGACGCTGATCTCCTGTAAGGGCTTCACGACTCGTCCATTGAGCAATCCTTCCTGCACGTCAAAGACCGCCGCGGCCTGAACGTGATCCTGCCTTTCGCCGGCTCCGCGAATTAGAACGTCCATCCGGTAGCGACCGGCCACGAGCAAGAGTGGATCGACTTCGCATATGAACTTAGGTCCCAGCGACGGATCATACTGATCATCCGGTCCCGGAGCGTCGCTCTTAAAGGCAGTGATACGCTGTCCCAATTGGTTGAAGAGCGTGAAGACACAGGATAAGTTCGGCAGCATTCCGCTGACGTGAAATACGAATCGGGCCGTGTCGCCAGTCCGAAGGTTGTTCCCGTCCCTATTTCCGTCGTCGACGTCGACAGCCAGCAGCTTAACGAGCCCACGACCGCGCCGGTCGGTGCGTTCGGCTACCGGCTGGGATTCGATGGCTTCCAAAGATCTGAGGTAGATATCGGCGGCCTCGCCCATCGAGGTATCCGCGACAAGCTTGCCATCCCGCAAAAGAAGTCCGCGGTGGCACAGCTTCTGCATGATACCCATGTTGTGGCTGACGAACAGCACTGTCCGGCCTTCCTCCGCCACACTCCCCATCTTGCCCAGGCACTTCCTCTGAAAAGCTATGTCGCCGACCGCCAGCACTTCGTCTACCAGCAAGATTTCGGGTTCAAGGTGTGCTGCAACCGCAAATGCCAGCCGGACGTACATCCCGCTCGAGTAATGCTTAACTGGCGTATCGAGGAACTTTTCAATCTCGGCAAAAGCGACAATTTCATCGAATTTTCGGTTGATCTCCCCTCTTTTCATCCCCAGGATGGCCCCATTAAGATAGGTATTTTCGCGGCCCGTAAGTTCAGGATGAAAGCCCGTTCCGACATCCAACAAGGATCCGACCCGTCCGTAGATGGTAGCTGAACCACTCGTCGGATCAGTAATCTGGGAAAGAATCTTGAGCAAGGTGCTTTTCCCAGCGCCATTCCGGCCAATAATACCGACAACCTCGCCGGACTCTACCCGAAAAGAGATGTCCCGTAGAGCCCAGATTGTCGCCTCCGAATCGGCGGTAGCCTGGGAGCGAAAGAGCTGGCGCGCCCGTCGCAGCGGGGATTTCAAGGCATAAACCAGCTGGTCGCCGAAGCGCGAAAACCGCCTCTCTGCGATTCCTATCTGATATTGCTTGCTCAGGCTATCAACTTGAATAGCAGAAGTGTTCACGAACAGTGCCTACACGATGTCGGCAAATGATCTTTCCATCCGCCGGAAATGGATCGTCCCTGCGACCAGTAAAAACAGGGAAACCAGGGAGGATACGATAATGATAGGTCCCGGTGAGGTATCGGTTCCCAGCAACGCCCACCGAAATCCTTCGATCACGCCAACCATAGGATTCAGGCTATAAATCAGCCGCCATTGTTGCGGGACGAGCGAGCTCGGATATGCAATTGGGGTCAAGAAGAGCCAGAACTGGACCAAAAAAGGAACGATGTAACGCACATCGCGGAACCGCACGTTTAGCGCGGCAAGCCACAGGCTACCTCCTAAGGACGTCGCAAGCGCCAATAGCAACAGAAGGGGCAGCCAGACAATGTTGGCCGTGGGTACGATTCGGAAGAAGAACATCATTCCAATGAGCACTACAAAAGCCAGGGAGAAGTCAACTACTCCAGCCATTACGGTCGCAACCGGCAACGTCAGGCGAGGAAAGTAGGTCTTCTTAACCATGCTGGCGTGGGTCACGATCACGTTCGAGGCCTGCGTGAGCCCATTTGCAAAGAACATCCAGGGCACCATGGCGGAGTAAGAAAATATAGGATAGGGCAGACCATCGGAGGGCACTTGTGCCAATCGGCCGAAAAAGATGCTGAAGACGACCATGGCGAGGAATGGCTGCAGGATAGCCCAGGCAGCTCCCAGGAGGGTCTGTCTGTAGCGCACCTTCAGGTCTCGCCAAACAAAGAAGTAGAGAAGTTCCCGATAGCGCCACAGCTCGCCGAGCTTAAGGAATGACCAGCCAGTTATGGGCCTGATATGAACGATCAGGTCTGGGTTTCCGGCTGGCGGGCGGCTGGTCGATTTGGTCAATGACCCTTCCACGCTCTTCGTGTTCCTCCAGGTTCCGGACATCCGTACAACGGGTGATGTTGGTGGCGCACCGGTAATCCTCGGATCGTCCCCCTCCACAGCACAGGTATCCCCAATCTAACCGGTACCAGAATCGCTACGTGAGACTATCGATAGCCAACCGGCCATGGCGATCGCCGGCAATCAGCACAGCAGTTACATAAAGGGAGGGGTTTTGCTCAGGAAGATGCCCTGTGACTTCGTCCCAACCTGGGCGGCCCCATCGGCAAGCGGGACCGGTTGATTTCAAACGCCTGGTAGCAAAAGAGCGAGGACAGCGAGTTTGGAGGCTTCGTCATCCTGCTGAAACCCGGCCCCTGCCTCCCGGGACCGGTCAAACCATCCACGACCTAGGAAAGGACCGGTTCGTCAGTCTCCGACATAGAGAGAGCTGCACCACGGCGAGGCTTGCCACGATCAAGACTTTGCGTGCCTTAAGGAGATGCCCCGCCTCACGCGACAAGTGCCCCGGAGACTACTCAAGATAGCCCAGATCCCGCAGCCGCCGCGTGACTTCCGCATCCGGCGTCAACTCCGGCGATGGTGCCGCTGGTTCCGTCTCGGCAACCCGGCGCCGGTGCGCATCCACTTTGGCCTGGAACCGGCGGACCTCAGCTGGAAACCGCATGCTCACATTTCGTGTCTCACCAGGGTCGGCCTGCAAATCGTACAGCTCTGGCCGGCCGGGTTGCTGACTGTCCCAGATGTACTTAAATTCCTCTGTTCTTATCGCGATGCGATGCCTGGGATCGCGCCGCATCTCACTTACGGCTGCTACACCGTCATACTCTGGTTCGCTTTCCGTCCACAGCGGCACCAAGCTGGAGCCCATGACACCGTTCGGAGGACAACCACCGAGGTCCAGAATCGTGGGCATGAGGTCGAGCAAGCGAACTTGCCGCCTGACTACCTGACCGGCTGGACCATCTGGCATTCGGATAATCAGCGGCACCCTAATGATTTCATCAAAGAGGTTGCTTTCCCAATGGCCCCAACGGCCGTGGTCGAGAAACTCCTCGCCGTGGTCGGACACGGCGATGATCACAGTATCTTCGTCACACCCCAGACGTTCCAAGTCCCTTAACAGCCTTCCAATCTGCTTATCGACGTAGCGCAGAGATTGCCCGTAAAGTTCGACAGAACGGTCTCGCTGTGCTGTGGTCATGGGCAGCTCGGAGTTGGAGTTCGACCGACTGTGCATGATCGCCAGGTCCTGCCATGCCTGTGCGATCTCGTGGGGATGCGTTAGTTCTTCCTCTAGGTGGTAGGGCCAGTGCAAGTCCATATAGTGTGCCCAGGCAAAAAAGGGCTTCTCGACCCGCTCTAACCACTGGGACAGGGCATTGGTCACCTCCGCCGCCGAAGCATACAGGCGTGCGGGGCGCAATGGTCCCGCGATCGGGCGCAGGAGTGATTGCACGATGGGGCTTTGCAGGAGGCGCTGGCCTACTTTGATTTGGCGAAGCCAAGGGTCGGACTCACCCGGTGAGAGATCTGCAAAGTGATGGAAACCGCGGTTGTAGCCAGTTCTCTGGCTGAGGTGGAGGTTGGTGGAGAATCCGCCCGTCCGGTAGCCGTTCTTGGCCAGCGTCTCCACCGGCGAGGGGCGTTCCGGGGCGAGACGCCCTAGACATCCCCCGTACATGGCTGCATAGCTCGAGGTCAGCAAAACCGGAAACGCGGCCTGAGTCCATGACCCGCCGGTGATCGCCTGCTCAAAGCGGATCCCCGAGGCCGCCAGACCATCGAGGTGAGGCGCCAACGGAGTCGCGTTTCCGTAGGAATGGAGCATGTCGGCGCGAAGCGTATCGATGGTCAGTAGAATGAAATTGGGCTTGTTCATCATTGGCGCGGTTGGTTCCGGATCCTACCGCGAGGCACCGAGTCGAGCAGAAACAGGCATCGCTCGAAGTGTTGTTCCTGCACCCGGAGCGGCACTGAACGGTGGTCTGCTGGCCAAGACTTGCCGTGGATGGCCTCGCGCCCCAGCCCGGAGACCACCACTCCTGTAACCCGTCCCCCGCCACCGAGTTCGGTGGGCGGATGAAAGCTGCTGATTGCTAGGGTTCGCATGTCGGATGGCTCAAGTGAAACCTTCGTGCTGCGGGGATTCTCAACCGACGGCTCGCATCATCCACGCCCGAGCGAGCCTTTTGGCCTCGGCCACCCAACGAGCCAACACTTCGAGACGCCCAGCTTCGGCCTCCGCACCCATTTAGGAGCTACCACCACCCAAGGCACCGAACAGGGCCCATGATTCAGAATGCCGAACAAAGACAACTTAGCCAATCGAGGTGTGCGCTGTCAACCGCTTCCAGAGGTCCAGGCACTCAGCGCGCACATCTGAATCGATCGAGCTGACAGGTACATGCCGTCCGGAGGATGACAAGATCCCCTCCGGCATGGACTGAGCGAACTGGATTCCGAGGAACTCGGCGATGGCCGTCATGGACGTCGTGGGGGACTGGACGATGCGCTCATACTGAACCAGCCGCAGCCGGTCCTGCTCGTTGAGGCCCAGATCAAAGAAGAGCCTGTTGTAGAACAACCAATACAGGGCCGCGCCGGTCTCGGCGGAAGCATCGGGCCGCCAAAGCTCGAACAGGTACTGTCGAGTAGCTGCGGGCGGCGGCGCGAAGGCGAACTCGCTGAAATCGTCATCCATCCAACCTCGAACGTGGCTGAGTCGATTTTCAGATCCGAACCTCTTCAGGGAAGATCTCACCACATCGTCGAAGTGCCGAAAGACAAACAAACAACGCGCCTGAGGGAAAAAGCCGAGCAGTCGGATCGTCGCCGTTGTACTTAGGATCGGCTTGAATAGGCTGAGCTGAGCTCGGCTGGTCCTTACGAGCTCGGCAATCGCCCCAGGATCCTTGAGTCGATAGTGCTCGAAGGCGGCCGGGTGATCCTCATTGTATGACTCAACCTGCCATGTCCTGGAAAGATGGGATAGAAGCATCGATGTTCCTGAACGACCGCACCCCACGATGAACGCCGGTCGGGAGCGGCCGTTGTGAAACAAGCGACGTTGTAGATCTCTCCGCAGTCGGAGCCCCCTGGTTTGTAGGCCGTGGACCATCCGTCGGACACCGACCATCATCATTCCACTTGTCTGCACGTCTCACTCGCTGAAACGATCATCGAGATCGCAAGATCCTGAATGCCACGATGCTTATTGCCAAGATCAGGGCAGGCATAACCCCAATCCAAAGCGCGCTGATCGGGGGCGGCTCTGCAACAACCTCGCCGCCCGAAAAGATCTCAGGACCACCGCCGCTCGGTTCTGCGGTAGGCTCGGCCTGGTCGGTTGGTGCGGGGGTTGTTTGCGCCTGAGTCTCGACCACCTGGGCCCCTGGAAGCGCACTCGCGACGGTTTCGGGTACCCCGTCGAGGCTTGCCTGCATTGCATACAGAACGGATTGCGGCGAACTTGGCTCCGTAGTGAACGTCATGACCAGCTGATTGCCATTGTGAACGACCAGGCGGACACGGTGGGCACCAATCCTTCCAGCAGGCTCATCATTCGAATCTTCTCGAATCAGATATACCATGCTGGGTTCGGACCACGAGGCGGATTCCCAGACTGCATGATAAATGGCCATCGGCCATCGGATTTGCCCTACGAAGTGAACCCGGCCCAGGCCGTCAGTTCCCAGCCCGTCCCCGATCGCCTGGCCCTCCAGGCCATCAAAAATGAGCTCGGTTTCGGACCAGGTTAGCCCTCTGTCGAGTGAGACGCGATGTTCGCGTTCAGTGTCAGAGTTCCCCGACCAGACGAGGTGCACTTGTTCACCGCGGACCACAATTCCGGGGTGCGCCAAACGCAGCTCATCGACCTCCTCGTCGGCGTAGTCGACCGAAAAGGGATCCAACCACGTCTCGCCGCCGTCCAGGGAATGAGAGTAACGAACCCATCGACCTTCAGACTGCGAGGCTTCATCGTTATAAGACCAGACGAGATGGATGCCATCCTGCTCGTCCACGGCCATGTCCAACCAGGACGGAACAGCGGCTGGCGGGATATCGGGGTCCAGCCAGGTTGGGTAGGTCCATGTCTTGCCCTGATTCTCCGAGAAGAAGTAGTAGATCCCCGGCTGGGGGACGGCGGTGGAATGGGCCGCTATCGGCTGGTCACCGAAATCCGCGTACACGATGTGAATCAGCCCTGCCTCGTCCACTGCCAGCTCAAGGCGCGCGGCCGCAACATCAATCCGGATTGGCTGCTGCCAGCTCCGCGCGGATGACGCCTCGCTAATCTCAGCTTTGGAATACATGAGGGGGCCCGTCACCCCTTCCGACCACACCAGATGGAGGTAACCCTCTTTGTCCACAACGCCTGACAGTTCATCGATCCCGGTCCCGGGCCAGGAGGCGTAGATATCAGCCGGCATGGACCAGGATTCCCCGTCGTAGGTGGCGTAGTAAATGAGCGACCGCTGGTGGTCAAAGCCGCTTTCGGCCCAGAAGACATGGACGAGGCCAAAGCTGTCCGAAAGCATGACGGCTCCAGTGGCCTCGCCGTACGGGCTGGAAAGCTGGTATGGCTCTGACCAGTCCTCATCCTGAACCTGCGCGCTGGCACCTGCCCACTCGAAGAGCGAGAGCGCCACAAGAACTAGCGCTGCCGCGGACAACCAATGGTTCGTCCTAGTCATGATTACCCCGATCTCGTCCGCGAAACTTGGCAAGACGGCTCGACGCGTAGACCCGGAGATGTCACATTTGGTGCAACAGTCCTGTAAGTGGATTGCATCTCGACCGTCGTGCGTTCGATGCTGTGACCTTGAACGGCTCGAACGCGGGCCTGCCCGCCTAGCCGCCCGCGCAATACTGGCGTTTCTATCAGCTCGATCAACGCTTCGCCGCGAGCCCGAAGGTCTCCCGCCCCCACAACAGCCAACTCCGGGCCCGCTTCGATAATCTCATCAGCTTCTCCCCCCCGGCTGGCCATTTCCGCCAGGCCGGAGGCCGTGTACTCGAAAGGTCTCAGAGGTGAGAAACACATTAGGTCCGGCAGGCGAGGCGACGCGATGACGGTCACATCCGAAACGGAGAGGTGGGCGCTGACAGTACGCCGATCGACCAGTCCGGCAAAACGGACCCGCAGCCGCAACCCATCCTGACAACTTGCGAGCCGATAGGCCCGGCTCCGCCGGTGACAATCTCCCATCGGTAGCTGACTGAGCTTGGGATCCCTAGTGTCGCGACCGCTCCAACATAGCCGGCTGCAGGAACGAAGGACTCGGACCACCAGGCGGGGAAATCAAGCCCATCGCTCCTCAGGAATGGCGACCCTGATCGGTTTCGCCAGAATCCCGTTGTCTCAACCTCTTGAAACGGCATGGCCATCCCTACGCCCATCGCCTTTACGAACGCTTCCTTCTTCGACCAGACACTGTGAAGCCAGGATGATCTCTCCCCTGCACTGAGCCGGTCGAACTCCGCCCACTCGCGACCGGTGAGGATGCGGCGTGCAACCGCATCCATATCAATGTCCGACCGCGCCTCTTCGACGTCAACGCCAACCATCTCGAGCCTTGTGACGGCGATCACACAGATAGTACCAGAATGGCCTAGGTTGAACTGAAGCCGGGAGGGCCCACCCCCATCTGCCAGCCTGGGCTTTCCACCTGGTTCAAGGGAGAACGCGAGCTCGTTGGCTGGCCGTTCCGCATACCGTGCCAGAATGATCCGCAATAGTCCCCGGCTTACCAGGAACTGATTGCGCCGCTCTTCGAAACGGAGCAGGTTAGCCCGCTCCAATTCTTCAGCGCTGAGAGTTCCTTTCAATCCCTCAACGGCTGTTCGAGGGAGGTTTGTGCGCGATATCCACACATGGACCTCGCCCGCGTCCAATGCTGGTGCGGCCGTCGCGTTCACCCGGAGGGTGCGAAGCACATTCTCCTTCCCTTTCAGCATGCCGACCTGTCCATGATTTGGATTGCGGTTTGACACCTTCATATACCGGCGGGCAGGTGACGAACAAGGGCTGCGACAGGGGGTCTCGTATGACCAGCTGCTTGATTGAGGGCCACAGTTAGGTGTTCCATCATGTGGCTGATCGTAAACCGTTCTTCGACGCCTCTCCGACCGGCTGAAGCCAATCTCTGGGACAATCTTGGGCGCCTGCGGGCGGCCTCCAGCGTCTCCGCCAATTCGACTGAATCCCCAACGCCCGCCAGCAACCCAGTTCGACCATGGATAACGATCTCTGGCAGCCCTCCGATGCGGCTCGCAACCACTAGACGTCCCGATGCCATCGCTTCCAAGGCAGTTCTCGGAAAGGGCTCCTCCCAAAGCGATGGAATCACTACCACGCCATGTTGATGCATGAGGCCGGGAATTTCCTGCGCAGGCCGTTCGCCCAGGTACGTGACGACGCTGGCCAACTCGAGCCGATCCACCAGCCCAGTCACCTGGGAAATGTAGTCTGGGACACCCCCACCCACGATTGTGAGCCTCCAGGGACGATCCGGGGCGTTTCTTGCCAGCCTCTCCACCGCCCGCAGCAGGACGAACAGACCTTTTTCCGGTGAGATGCGGCCGACGTACAAGATGCGGCCTAGGAGATGAGGAGCCAGATCGACTTGGCTTCTGGATCTACTGAACCTCCCCAAGTCGATGCCGTTGTGAATCACGGTGGCGTGGGAAACTGGAATCCCATCCTCCAGCAACCTAGCTCGGACGCCATGGCTGACACAGTAGGCGTGGGGATACCCGAGCTCGATCTCTTCGGATGCCTCCAGAATCTTGATCGCCAGGGGCGCCAGGGCACGGCGCGCGATTCGGGTGGCGAGGGTTCGTCCTTGAGCCCTCCAGTACTGGATATGCTGCGATGAGAGTGTCGGCCAATAATCTGCGAACCTGTAGAGCACCCGCCCCTGCATAAGCTGCTCGCCGTCAGCCGCCAACTGCCTGGGGAGATTCCACATCCCCCAGATGAAGAGCACCTCGGGATCGAATGCCGCGATTGACTGACGGAGTGCCTGCCTGCTCTCGGCCAGGTCGGCTTGACGGTGCAGGAGCATCCGCCAGGCATTGCGTATCGGCGCCAACTCCATCTCCAGGTTCAGCACCCTGGAGACGTTTCCATCGACAGTCGCCTCTCGAGCGCCGTGTTTGCCGGTGAGGATCCTGACCGTATGCCCCTGATCCGTAAGGGCCTTCACGGTCTCCAGGCAGCTCAGCTCCATCCCTCCCAATGAGTAGGGAGGGTAGAAGTTGGTTAGTACGAGAATGCGCAATCTGTCTCCGTGGGTTTTGCTACTCCTGTTGGGGAGAAACAATCGGCTGCTAGGACTGCATACTTTGGCGGGTCTGACGAGTGGGGGTCCTGCGGCTTCGGACCGTAAGGATGGGACTCGTTCAAGTAACGCTTCAGTCGCTAGAGGGAACGGAGTTCAAAGGTACTTGCGCCGCACGATAAGATAGCTTGCCGGAAAGCGCACAGGCCCATCGCCAGCATCCTCGGCTGTAATGATCGAGCCTCTGCCTTGCTCCAGGATCAACCACTGCTCATCCGGGAAGTGGCGCTTTTGATCGGCCAACTCAAAGGCATTCAGCCTCACGTTCTCTGGCATTCGCCATGCTTGAAGTCTAGGTACTTCCTGGAAACACCGGGCCGCGGCCCAGCGTAACTCGATCTGGTAGAGCGTTCCGGTCTTGCCTAGCAGTACTCCTAGACTGGAGACATACTGATGGCGCATGTGGGGCCGGATTACATGGAAGACGCCCCGCACATAGACATTCAGGTCCCCGAGTTCATCATGCAGCGATTGGATAGCCCCGGAGTCCATTACGTCCACAACGCGAAAGTGTATGCCTGTGCCATCCGGTGAGATTGATCGCGCGAGCTTCACTGCCGAGGGCGACTTATCGATACCGATGACTGATTCCCAGTGACGCGCCAGTCCAATGGTCTGTCTTCCGGCACCGCACCCAAGGTCGAGCAGAGGAAGAGCCGGATCGAAATACGGCATGAATCGCGCGATATCCTCCTCTATGGCTCTCGCGGGGTCAGCGTCCCAGAGCGTGCTGTGGCCCTGGTCGGAAGCCAATACCTCCCCCCAGAAGTCTTCCCAGCCGTCGATCATTCGTGCCTGATTCCTGGAAGTAGATTCATGCCTTCTCATCACCCTCGGTGATCCGCATCCCGATTTGCTACTCGATCCCGCGCTAGCAGCTGGCCTACCAACTGAACGCTCGTTCCGGGTCTGAGTGTAGATCGCTTCTAGACGGTCGACGGAGTGCTCCCAAGAGTGTGGCCGCCGCTCGTGCGGAGGTTGGCAGCCTCCACCACACGTCTGGCTTTCTTGGAAAGAAGGTCGATTCCATGCCAGATCTGGAAGCCCCCAACGAAGATGACGATTGGCCCTCCGTCCAGCGCTAGTTTCGGATACAGGAAGGCTCCAGACTGCCCCAAACCGCCGGTACACCTGCGCTTTCAAAGTAGGGAGGCCTTTGCCTACGGTACCCCGAACCAATCATCACTCAGCTAACCAAAGGCGAATCGATAATATCTTCGCACGGGCAGTCGCTTCCACATCCACATCAAGATCAGTGGGCCCCCGAGACCCGCCAGGATCAATACCGCCAGGTAAACTAGCTGTGAGCCGAGGACCGCAGGTGTAAAGCGGTACATGATCACGGCTATGGAATAGGCGAAGGGAATATTCGCCAGATAGATTCCGAGTGAGTTTGCCCCGAGATAGGCCAGGTGCTTGGACATCGGAACCCGAGTCGCTGCGAATCCCAAGAAGCAAGGGGCAACGAGGGTGGCGTAGGTAATCCTGGCTATGCCCGGGTTATTCGGCCCCAGCCACTCCTGACCACTCCACCGCACAAGCAGCTCGTATTCCACCAGGCTTAACGACAGCGTCGCGATGACTGCCCCCAGCAACCACCACCTCCTCCGCTGAATCCATTGCGAGGCTGCCTCGACATTCAGCCCTGCCACGAGCCCCAGGCTGAAGTGCAGGATGCTCCCTGCGAAGATCCACCGCACGTTGTACTGGAAGATGAAACTCCAAATCGGGCCCTCCGCACCCATGAGATAGAAGAACATGATGCTTTCGAAGCTGAGTTGAATGACCGCGGCACCCGCCAGGAAGAGCAAGGGTCTTGACTCCGCAATCCGGGCCAGTATCGGCGCCAACAAGTACAGCTGCACAAGCACAACGAGATAGTAATAAGGATCCAGGATATCGTCGATCGATGAAGGGATTTTCCTCAAGAGGATATACCGAATCATGGTCCACAGAAGGAAGGGTACGAGAAGGACCTTGATCCGAGGCAGGACACTGTTCCAGGTAACACCCCCCGACTCACGCCGCGCCAGAAACGCAATGAAGAAGCCCGATACAAACAGAAATGCCGGTACCCCGAACGCGTCAAACTGGCGTGCGAGCATTAGGACATAGTACGCCAAACTTCCCAGTTGGTCGAAGTTGGGGACGGCGACGTCCCGGTAGCGGTTCGTCCACTCGAACATTGCCTGCAGACCATACGCAGTTGCGTGATGAACCGGGACCATAAGCACTGCGAGTCCATTGAGAAGAAGAAGCCGTCGGGTCATTCCACGATCCCCATGCCGGACGTGCCATACGTTGGAACAGGTACACGTTCAGAGGAGTCGGCCAGGGGTGTGGCCGACCGGCGCCCACCCTGCCTCGTCCCGGAAGGTATTCTGCAGGTCAACCTGGAGCTCGCCGTCCGATGTTCGCCGGGAAGATCGCTGCCTGCTCATCTGGAGTCAGTTCACAGGACGGCGCATTGAATTCCGGGCGGCGGATAACCGTGCTGCGGAGCATTTGGAAGTACCGCGGATTTGCCAGCAGATCCAGAAACCTATGGTACTTCCTGTGATTCTCAAAGAAGTCCCCTGACAGGATGAAGTGCCCGGCTGCCATTGCATCCTCGTGTTCCTTGTACTCACCGAAGAACGGGAGCGCCTCCGCGAACGACACAGAGTGGGGGTTGTAGAACAGCGATATCAGGCGATACACGAAGCCGTAGGCTCCATTGATCTGCTCATAGGCTCTCGCGAGCGAACCATTCTGATCCAGACTCCCGTTCGAGATCATTTCGACCAGGGCATCCGCTACCAGCCACGCACTCTTCATCGACAAGAAGATCCCACTCGAAAAGATCGGATCGATGAATCGGCTCGCGTCGCCAATCAGGGCGAACCGGGGGCCATACTTGACGCTGGACTCGTAGGAGTAATCCCCTTCTACGAAGACCTCCATCGCGATCTCCGCTCCCGCCAGGATCTCCGACACGGCCGGTGACTCGCCAATTTCGTCGCGATACACCGCTAGCTTCCAATCGCCCTTCCCATTGCCGGCCAGCTCGCGTTTCCGCTCCCGAAGGTAGCTGCTTTCCACCACGACACCAACCGTCACCTTTTCCGCCGAGAGGGGAAACACCCAAATCCAGCCCCGCTTCTCTCCACCCAGGTAGAAGATCAGCGAAGCACCCTGCTCAAGGCCAAAGGTCATCCTCTGAACTCCGGTCCAATGCGTCCACAAGGCGGTGCGCTCAAACCCGCGATTGGTCGTTCTCCACTTGTTCCTTACAGCCATGAACGTATCTCTTCCGCTGGCATCGATCAGAAACCGAGCCCTGATGACGCGCTCGCCCCCGCGAGGTCCGACCGTTAATACCCGAACCTCGCCCGCTGATGTCTCAAAGTCAACATCCTTGACTCGAGTTCTCTCCCGAACTTCGGCCCCGCGGTTCCGGGCGTTTTCCAGTAGGAGCGTGTCGAACTGTTTGCGATCGACCTGGAAGGACAAGAAGGTCTCATCTTCGATGACATGGTTGAAGCACCAACTGGTCGCGCGCTGCCCGTCCCGGGTGGCGAATCGAACGGCAGGCTTGCGCACGAACGTCCGCTTCATCTCGTCAAGTACTCCCAGCTCATTGAGTATTCCGTAGCAGAATGGGAGAAGCGATTCTCCGACATGCTCCCGGGGGAACTTCTCCTTTTCGAGAACTACCACCTTAAGCCCATTCTTCGCCAGGATGGAGGCAGCCGTCGTGCCCGCAGGTCCGCCGCCGATGATGGCCACATCCACGCTGCCTGTCATGTCCGTCTCCCTATCATGCGCCACCTCTTCGGCGACTCGCCGTTCGCCTGACCACTCCGACCACAGGTACCATGCACGCGTACACCCTCATTGACCAACCCAACGTGCGGGCAAAGATCCATGACCCAGAGACTGCTCATCGCTGCGTACGAGGGCTCGTCTGTCAAACTCGGTAGCGAAGCGCCTCGGTAGGGGGTTAACTCTTGCTCTGCTTACGCTGTACGAGGGAACTCATTGCATTGATGGTCTCAAAATTCTCCGGCACCACCTCGGTATCGTCGACCACCACCGAGAACTTCTCCTCGATGAACGCAACGAGACGCAGAATGCCGAGGGAATCGACAATCCCGCTTGCGATGAGGGAGTCTTCCCATGAGAGGGAAACATCCCCATCGGCCACCATAATATTCTGAACTATGAACTCTTCCAGAGCTTGGGATACATCCATTTCCATGCCTCCTGATTTATGTTATACTAGGACGCACGCTCATTTGCGCGGCGGCTTTCGGTTTGTCCCGAGCGCCAACACGGGCCAAACCTGGACCAACCGATCAAGTGCAGTGCGGAGGGAGGGTAAGCGGTTGTTTCGTAATCAGCGCACGATCTTGATGCTGGCGATTGGGCTGATTCTCACGGTCTCGGTTGTTATCGCAGCCGCTTCAACCGGCGCCCAACTGGCACCAGAGGGATCGGCAATGACCGATGAGCCCAACTCCACCGATTTGCCGCACTCCTCCGCCACAGTGCCATTCCCGTCTTCTGCGACGTCTGAGGTCAATCCCGGCTCGACGGCGACGGCGGTCTCGAGCCCGACCGAGGACAAAGTGGCCAGCCCAAATCCCACCGTCACGTCAACTTCGGTACCCGCAACCTCCGTGCCTCCGACCGGAAACCTGTTGGCAAACCCGTACTTCGAAGGAGATCATAGCTCCACGGTAATCCCCGGATGGGTGAACGACGGTCAGTGGGATATCTCCGTCAAACCTCACAACCCCAGTCCGAACGATACCTCGGCGCGCATTAACGGCCCAGAGCAGGCTGGCGAGTATCAGCAGGGTGAAACCGCGGTCATCTATCAGATCGTCGAGGGCGGAGGGTCGAACCTGGCAGCGTCAATCGCCTGTGTCCAGCATCAAGCCGAAGTCATGCAGGTCACGATCTTTGGATCGCAATCTCCCGACGGACCTTGGACATCCGTCTGGCAACCCTTCGACCTCTCTGCTTGCGGATTCGCCGATTGGGGGCCAACTGTCCACGCCCAGACGCAGTTGCCGCAGGCGTGGGCCTACTATCAGTTTCAGATTGTCGGCCGGTATGTGGATTGGAGGGGAGGGGTTAAGGTCACGGATGTATCCTTGAGCCTCCAGTAGGTTCTACCGTCATACGGTCCAGAACCACTCGTTTCCACTCACATTGCGAACACTGAATAGACTGACAAACGAAATTGAGAGGATCGGCTAGGCGGAGACACCCCCTCCGGAACCCGACAAGCGACCTACCAGGTTGAGTCGGGGGTGCCTCTCGCACGAGGGCCGGTGGACGTTCTGCTTGATGGAGTGCGTTCACTCGCCCCGCATCCATGCTTCCGTCAGCTCGACGGCCGCGTCGTCGGCGTCGGTGCTCGTCCCGGATGTAGCCTGAGCCGATCGGAACGGAGTCGTCGCCCTCCTCCTGCTGCCCCGTTCGCCCTTTGGCATCTTCCTAACGCGCGCACTCCTTCCACGGGCCGATCGTCGTAGATCCCCTGAGGCGGTACGTGTCTACCGGGGTCCCATCCACGCCTCGGTCGACTCCACGTCGGAATCGGCGTCCCAGATCGCGGCACGTTCCGGGTGGAAGCGCGAGCCGATCGGGATCGAGTATTCGTCTTCGCTCTCATAGGACCGTTCCCGCACCCCCTCTCGGCCAAGCAGTTTGCGCGCCGCCAGGACCCCCGGCGACGGCTGCCGCTCGAAGATCCTGCCGGCAAAGAGGTCCGTAATCAGATCGGTGTAACGGCTGTGCACGAACAACGCAAACGCTAGAGGGTGCTCCCAGAAGCAGTCGATCATGTCCTCCAGCACGTCGATACCGTGCTCCACACGCAACTGGTGGCCGCCGAACGGGTTCCGGCCGTTCCGGCCGACGCCGTTCAGGTAGTCGCGGATGAGCGGCGCGGCCAGCTGCGCCTCCTGCAGGGCGACCGCCAGGCCGAAGGAGAAGATCGGGTCGATGAAGCGATGCGAGTCGCCCAGGCAGAGGAATCCCTGGCCGGAGAACCGCCGCACCTGGTACGAGTAGTTGGGGATCACATGGACGTCTTCCGCCAGCTGGGCTGGTCCCGGAATCCGCCGGGACAGTTCGGGGTGCATTTCCCTCAGCTCGCGCAGGAAGAAGTCGCGCTTGCTCTCCTTCTTCTCCAGGAAGTACGCCGAGGGAACGACGATGCCGACGCTGACGATGTCTTCGTCCAGCGGGATGAACCAAGCCCAGTGGTATTTTTGCTTGTACAGGATGATCGTGTTGTCCGGGTGGTCCCGGCGTTCGCCGCCGCCGTCCCGCAGGGCTCCGGCTACCTGGGAGAAGACGGCGATTTGTTTGTCATAGGCGCCCAGGTACTTCGGGCCGGTAACCCCGCGCAAGTTGGCCAGCCAGGTCGCCTGGCCCGAGCAGTCCAGCAGCACCTCCGACTCGATGGCCTGCACCTTTCCGTCCGGCATCTGGACGGTCACCCCGCGCACCGTTCCCTCGTCGGAGACAATCGGCGCCAGGGCCCGGCCCTGCTCGAACCGGGCACCGTGGGCCAGCGCCTCGTCCAGCATCATCTTGTCGAAGTCACTGCGCCGAACCTGCCAGGTATCCCACTCAAAGAGATTCCAATTCTCGTCGCGACCGGTGACCGGGACGAACCATGTGCCGCGCGAGCTGCGACCGTACACCTTGACACCCTGCTTGCACGGGTGGCGGCGCCGGTACATCTCGGCGTCGAGTTTCAAGTCCCGCAACACCTTGCCCCCCGCCCCGGTCAGCGACTCCCCGATGTGGTACCGGGGGAAGGACTCCTTTTCCACGATCAGAGGGCGGATCCCCTCCTGCAGCAGGAACATTGCCGCCGCCGCCCCTGCCGGGCCGCCGCCGACGATCACCACATCCGATTTCATCCAGACCTCCCTAGGGTCGCGCGGGCGTCACCCAGCCCGCCAAGCTGCCGCTCCGCCAGTTGTGAGCGGTCCACCTTGCCGCTCGATGTCTTGGGCAACTCTTCCAGGAACTCGAGGCTCTCGGGCACCATGTAGCGCGGCAATCGCTCCCGGCAATGGGAATCGAGATCGGCTGCGCTCACGCCGTTGTCGCCCAATCGCACCACATACGCCTTGATGCGACTTCCCACGAGTTCGTCCGGCACGGCCACGGCCACGGCCTCGCGAACGCCCGCGTGGCTGTAGAGAGCCGCCTCGATCTCCCCCAGCTCGATACGATAGCCGCGGCTCTTGACCATGTGGTCGCGCCGACCGAGGTAGCGCCAGGTCACGCCGTCTGCCTCCAGGCACACGACGTCGCCGGTTCGGTACGCCACCTCCTGCACGTGGGGCTGCAAGGGGTTCGCCACAAATACCCCGGCGGTCTTGGGGCGGTCACCCCAATACCCCTGCGCCACGGTCGAACCGCGCACCCACAGCTCCCCCTCGCGGCCCGGCTCGTCGACCCGCTGGCCCGATTCATCTACGGCAAACACTTCCGTGTTCTCGCAGGCCCTGCCGATCGGCACCGGATGCTGGCGCTCAGGGTCCAGGTCGGCTGGACCCACCTGGTAGTACGTGCACACGTTGGTCTCCGTGGGGCCGTACAGGTTGTACAGCTCAACATGCGGGACCTTCGCCGCCAGCTTCCGCAGATATTTGATGGGAAAGACCTCGCCGGCGAAGAGGATCGTTCGCAGGGCGGAGAGGTCGTGGGCGTCCAGCCTCCCGTAGGTCACCATCAGAGTGAGCACGGAAGGCACCAAGTAGGTGAGGGTGATCCGCTCGTCGTGCAGGAGCTTCACCAGCCGCACCGGAAAAGTAGAAAGGCCCTCCGGAACCAGCACCACTGTCCCGCCAGCCAGGAGGGTGGCAAAGATGTCGAGGGTCGAGAGGTCAAAATGCAGCGGCGCATGGCTGGTCACGCGATCGTCCGGGCCCATGCGGAACGTATCCACCGCCCAGCGCAGGAAGGTGAAGATCGTCCGATGGGAGATCATCACGCCCTTGGGTTCGCCGGTCGAACCGGAGGTGTAGAGGATGTAGGCAAGGTCCGTCTCAATGGTTCCGTCGTCCCCCAGGGGCGAGGCCTCGCCGCGGGCCACCTCGTCCCACGCAACGACTGTGCGCGCCCCCGGCCGAGGTGCTACCGGCAGAGGCTCTCCCAGCGGGCCGGCCTCGGTGAGGACGACAGCCTGCACCGGTGTTTCCTCGCGCAATAGCGCCTCGACCTCCGCGGCGCACTCTGCCGACGTCACGATCACTCGGATATCGCAATTGCGGGTGATGTACGCCAGCCGCGCCGCCGGCGCGCGGGCGTCCAGAGGGACGTACACGCCGCCGGCTTTCAGGATGCCGAACACGCTCAGTACCGAGGCGAGCGACTTGTGCAAGTAGATACCCACGCGATCCCCGCGCCGGACGGAGAGTTCGCGCAGGCTGCGGGCCAACTGAGAGCTCCGCCGGTCGAGTTCGGCGTAGGTCCACTGCCAGTCGCCGAAGCGCACGGCGATTTGGTCCCCGAAGCGGGAGGCTCCCTCCCGAAGGATGTGTTGGAGCAGATAGGCCATCGGCGTGCCTCTTGACCTCAGGCGCCCGCCCGCTCATGGGCGGCGGAGGACTTGCGGAGCGGTACAGTCATCCGGTTGGCCACCAGGGCAAAAACCATGATGATGGTGAAAGTCAGACCCGTCATGATGTTCATCGGCAGCCGGATCCATCCGACGCGCCCGAGCCCGGCGATGGTCTCCAACACGACTTTGTCCAACGGATCCCTATGCCACGGCACGAACACTCCGTCGCGAATTGCGCCCCGCCCTTTCCCCCGTCTGCGGCGCGGAACCGAGGGGAATGATGTGCCAGGGGCCGGCGCCGGTCTGCGCGCTGGGCCTCGCGTCCATCTGGGAACGGTCACGACCTCCGGGTTCACAGGCCCAGCATCCGGGAGATGATCACCCGCTGAATGTCGGAGGTGCCCGAGTACAGGGTCCCACCGATGGCGTCGCGGACCTGTCGCTCGATTTCGAACTCGGTCATGTAGCCGTAGCCACCGTAGACCCGCAAGGCGTCCAGGCTGGACTGAAGGAAGGATTCGCTCAGATACAGCTTCGCCATAGCAGCTTCGACGACCGCGGACTTCCCGTTCTGTTTGAGCCACGCCACCTTGTACAGCAGCAGCCGAGCGGTCTCCAAGCGAACCTTCATGTCGGCGATCCGGTTGGACACGGACTGGAATTTGCCGATGGGCTGGCCGAACTGGCGCCGCTCGCGGGCATAGCGAATGCAGCCCTCCAACTGTCGTTCCATGGCGCCGATGTTGCCAGCCAGGATGCAGCTGCGCTCCCACTCCATCGAGCTGTTAAACACCGTCAAGCCGGCGCCCTCGGCGCCCAATCTCGCTGAATCCGGGACGAAGCAGTCCCGCAGGATGATCTCGCTCATCGGCGAGGTCCGCAGCCCCATCTTGGAGATGTCGTTGCTGACGGAGAAGCCCTGGGCCTCCCGATCGACGAGGAAGGCGGTGATCCCGCCCCGTCCCAGCTCGGGGTCGAGTGTTGCAAATACAACGGCCAGATGGCAGATCGGTGCGTTGGTCGAGAAGGTCTTTACGCCGGAGAGAACATACCCGCCGTCGACCTTCTTCGCCCGCGCCCGCAGACTGGCCGTGTCGGATCCCGCGTCGGGCTCCGTCATCCCATGCGCCCCGATCAGGTCCCCGCGGCACAGCCCGGGCAGGTATCGTTCCTTCTGCTCCTCGGTCCCAAAGGTCTCAATCGGGTGCTGCACGCTCCACATCTGAGCATTGATGGCGAACACAAGCCCGAGGTCGGTACATCCGTAGCCCAGCCCTTCCATCACCAGCATCGTGGTGAGGATGTCTTCTCCGGCGCCGCCGAAGTCCGGAGACACGGGAAGCCCCAGAATCCCGAACTCGGCGCACTTGCGCCAGTTGTCCAGCGATAGTTCTCCGCGTCGATCCCGATCGATGACTTCGTCGTTGAGGTTGTCTTTGGCGAAGTCCACGACGGCCCGCTTGTAGGCATCTTGTTCCGGGCTCCAGGAGAAGTCCATCACCGCACCTCGAGGCGCTTCCACCACCGGCACCCGCTCATCGGGGCGTCCGGGTTGTCCAGCAAAGAGACCGGTCTTCTCATCTGGCCATCTGGTGGCGGCCGCTCGCCGCCGCAGCGTTCAGATCCGGACGGGTGAACCCCGCAGGACCGCGGCGCCCGGCGTTCACAAGGGGCGTATCTGCGGCGGGCGCCGGCCCAGTTTCGGGAAGATCCGCAGCACAAGCCCCGCCGGTCCCTGCAGCACCCCAAACCCCAAGAGCAACGAGGAGGATTCTGCCCAGGGCAGGGCTTTCGTCCGTGCGGCGCTCGGGACGGTTAGCTCGTTGGTTCCTCGCTCGGTCCGAAGAGAGGAATCACGTCCTGCCGTTCGTGCAAGGCCTGATACAACCTCTCCGCGAGCAGCCGGTGTCCGGCCGCGTTCGGATGCTTATCCCAGTAGGCCACAACCAGCGACTCTACGTCCTGATGATCGAAGGCGTCGGATAGATCCAGAACAAGGAAACCCGATTCCTCGGCCAGGCGGGCGAGGTGCGTCACGGTCTCTTCCCGCAGCGGATTCTCCAAAGTCGGTACGAAGATCCAAATGGGGAGAACACCATTTGCGCGTGAGGTTTCCACGACACGGCGATAGGTCCACGCGAGGATTTCGCTCCCTATTGGCTGGAGGTGTCTTTCGTTCTCCACCATGGTGGCGCCGGCCTCTCCTCCGGCCTGGTGGGCGAGTTCCATCAAGTCGGCGTAGGGGAGCTCCGCCCCCACGGATATCCGGTCTGCCAGATACCTCGCGGTGTCCGATTCCTCACGCTGATGGGCGATGAAGAAGAGGGCATCGGGTTGAAAGGAGACCCCCTTTTGTTCCAGGACCATCAGATTCTGGATCGCAGAGTAGCCTGGAACGGCGAAGTTCAGGATTTCGTATCTGGCATAGCCACTCCCGCCATTCTCACGATTCAGGCGGTCCTCCAACAGCGACTCGAAAACTTCGTCATTGGCGACGCCCGACCCCATCACAAAGGAGGGGCCGGTCAGGGCGACGCGGTAGGTGTCCGCTTGTGGGATCAGCTCGTAATCCCGATCCCGCATCCCCCAGCGGTTGGTGCTCAACAAGGCTCCCTGGAAGTTGATCGTCGTCGAGGGGACGAGCTCTACCATCAGGTTGTCGCCGGTTTGTCGCGCCACCTCCGTCTCCATGATGGACGGCCAGTCCGATGGCCGTTTCGTGTAAATCTCCCACAGCTGAGAGTTGAATCGATCTACCCCGACCAGGTCTTCGTAGTAGCCGCGCTGGAGCAGCACGGCCTCCCGCTCGCTCAGTCGGTTCACCGTCAGATCGCCAAGGAACGCCTGAACTGGGCCACCCAGGCGGCTCTGTATTGCCGGATGGCCCAGCAGGAGCAGGAAGATGAGCGGTACCCCCGTGGCCGCAAAGGATCTCACCAGAGGGGCCTGCTTTCGCTTCGCCCCGAGGCCCATTTCGCCTCGCGCGCTCGCCCAAATCGCCACCCCCATCACAGCCATGAGGGCCAAGAACGCGAACACCAGTACGGCGATGTCGCCAGGAGTGATCTGAACGACGGACAACAAGGAAATCCAATCCTGAATCGAATCGCCGCCCCACAGCGCCCACAAAACCGCCATGATTGTGAAGGTGCTTGCCGTCCGGATCGCCAACGCAACCGTTTCGCCAAGCGACCTGGCACGCCGGCCCAGGGCTCGATCTCGGCCGCGCCTGGCCTCATAGAGCATGTTGGCGATGATCAGCAGGGTCAGGATCAGCCAGAACAAAACATCCTGGGCGGTCAGGAGAAACGAACCGCGGAGCCAGAACCATTGGTACGCATGCAAAAACCAGGTCAGAAAGAAGACGATCGCAGTTGCCAGGACCATGCTGGTAGTGGGGCCCCACTGCCGGATTCGAAAGTAGACGGGATAGTAAAACACCTTCAACATAAAGTCTTTCCAATAGATGTTGATCCGGCGCCATATGTTAGTGAAGCTACTGGCCAGGAAATATAGGTGATGGGTTTCCGGCAGGTTGAAACCGAATAGGTGTAAGAGCCCAATGATCAAATGAAACTGACCGGAAATACGAACATAGAGGCCAAAGTTCGCGACGAGATAGCGCACAAGCTCCGTCGCATTTGTGACTTCCTGGGGGCTGAGCATGACGTAGTAGTTGAGGTATCGATATAGAAGAAGATGGACGATCCCCCGGAACATCCACCGCAGCCCTTTTTGATAGATCGCATGCTGCTCGTCATCATAGTAGGTTCGTCGGAATGTGCCGTAGTCGACGATCGGGAAGAAAGGGAAGACGACGTTAGGCAACAGAAAGAAGTACGAAAGCGTGCTAGCCAGCGTCGGTTTCGCCTTTCCATGCCGGAGATCATACATATAGACGATCAGGCGAAACATGAACATCGAGGCCAGAATCGGCCAGATCACTCCCAGCCCGGATGCCTCGATCCAGCCGGCTCGTATGACCGCCAGCAGAACCCCAGCGGTAAGGAGGAGAAAAACTCGAAGCCCATAGGCCACCGGAAGATGAGCGAGGCCGACCAGGCCTAGCCCGATCGCAAGCAGCCAAACAGAGTTGGCGAGCCCCAGGATCCCCACCAGCGCGGCCAGGGAAAGAAGCAGGAAGTAGGGAAGCCGATAGTGGGCAGGCAGCAGATAGTGAATCAGAAAGCCATACACTACCAGTGGAATGATATTGAGGTAGACAGCTTGAGTTTCCAGGTGGAATAGGCGGACGACTAGTCCTAGGAGGCTAAGCTGAAGCAGGATGCTCAGAAACGTGCCCACCTTCAGCCTGTCCAAGCTAACCTGCCCGAGCCAGGTCCGTACCTTCCGCCAATCCCACGGTTCCGCTGCAACGGCGCTGAGGGACAGCACGGTGACACAGGTCGAGGCCAGAACCGCAAGCTTCGCTGGCCATTCCGGCAGACCATTGATCACCAGCAAGTCGGCGGCGAATGCGGCTGCGAGAACCGCAACCCCAACCAGCAACCACTCGCCAATCGGGCGCAGGCCAACAGGCGAAACCAGGACGAGGCCTGCTCCCAGAATGGCGAACCCACTCAGCGCAACGGAGACCTGCTTCGGGCCTATGCCTGACTGCTCGCCAATCCTCAGCAAATCAGCAGCGAACGCCAACGCCATGACGGCGGCGCCGATCCCTACGAGACTGAAGGGTACAAGTCTCTCCCAGTTAATGATGGTTAGTCTGCGCAGCACCGATCGGCCCTTCTTCCCCGACAATTGCTCTGGTCAACTGGCGGCTGTGCAATTGCCCCTTCCGCCGGTCGCATTTGACCCAGTGGCGTCAATCCCGGAGCTCCATTAGTTTTTGGTAGTCGATCTTGTCCGTGGAAGTCTTCGGCAACGCCGGCTCGAAAACAAACAGGTCCGGGACCATGTAGATGGGTAAGTTCTCAGCACAGAAGCGCTTTAGCTCGATGATGGAGGGGCGCTTCTCTGGCTCCTTACAACTAATGTATGCCTTGACCCGCACCCCGTTCTCGTCGTCGGGCAATGCGATCACCGCCGCCTCTTTCACCGCCGAGTGGCGATACAGTCCGGCCTCGATCTCGCCCAACTCAACTCGATACCCCCGCTTCTTGACCATCCGATCCCGCCGTCCGACGTAGAGGTAATCGCCATTCGCATCCTCGACCACGATATCGCCCGTCTTGTACCAAAGTTGACCCGACGAGTCTGTCAGAAAGGCAGTGGCGGTCCGTTCTGGCAGATTCCAGTAGCCCTGCATGACCCCGGGACCGGCGATGCACAATTCGCCCTCCTGTCCGGCCGATACCGCTTGCCCCTGCTCGTTCACCACGATCGCCTGGCAGTGAGAGCACGCCTTCCCGATAGGATAGGGCTGGGTTCGCTCTTCAGGGATGTGGCCCGGAATCTCATGGTAGGTGCAGACGTTGGTCTCGGTTGGGCCATACAGGTTGAAGAAACTTGGTCCAGGCAGGAGATTCGTGAGGGCCCGGAGATGCTTGACGGGAAACACCTCGCCTGCGAAGAGCACCCTTCGCAACGCGGCGTAATCGTGCTGTTGCATTCTGCCGTACTGCGCCAGCATGCTCAAGACGGAGGGTGCCGAGTACCAGCTCGTGATTCGTCGCTCCGCGATGGTTGCGGCGAGGCCGATCGGATCCTTCGCAGTTTCGTCCGCGATTAGGACCAGGGCCGCGCCGTGCTTCATCGGTACGTATAGATCCAGAATGGACAGGTCGAAGTGGAAGGGTGCGTGCGAAGCGAAGCGCTCTCCGTCGGCCGGCTGGAACACCTCCGAGCACCAATCGACGAAGCTCAGCGCGTTGCGATGCGAGAGCATCACGCCTTTCGGCTTCCCGGTCGACCCCGAGGTATACAGGACGTAGGCCAGATCGTCCGGTGACACCTCGGCCGAATCCGACACCGGCGCCGGATCGGTAGCCTGCAGTTCGTCGAGAGCTCGACTCAACGGTACTCCGCCGCCAGTCGCCTCGACGACCAACAGCGACGCCGGCGCACCGAGGCTGGCAAGTTCCGTGTGCAGCCTGTCTTCAAAGCGGCTCTCCACCACCACGATCCGTACCTGGCAATCGTTCAGAATGTACGCGTTTCGGGCAGCCGGCGCGGCAGCATCCACCGGCACATACGCGGCACCGCACTTCAAAACGCCAAAGATCGCCGCAACCGCATCGATGGATTTGGGCAGATACAGCCCTACCCGGTCGCCTCGACTCACGCCAGCATGTTGAAGCCTGTCTCGCAGGCGATCCGAAAGGTGCGCAAGTTCGCGAAACGTGATCCGATGGCCCTCGCCGTCTTCGACGGCGAGTTGATCGGGACGGCCCTGCGCGGAGCGCTCCAGAAAGTGGTGGATGAGCATCGTCGCGGGTTACAGCTTCGACTGGACCAGCTGTTCCATGTCGGAAATGGTGTTGAAGTAATCGACCGTTGTCTCGTGCGCTTCAATACCGATTTGAAATCGCTTTTCGAGAAACAGCACCAAGTTGACCGTGGCGAGTGAGTCGAGGATCCCCCCGGTGATGAGGGGAGTTGTGTCGGTCAATGCTGACGGGTCTTCCCCCGCAAGGAACTCGTCAAGGATGTACTTCTTGATCGCCTGCCCGATCCCCTCCCTCGTCTGCTTTTCTCCATCCACCTCGCTCACCTTGCCTCCTCTCCTGAATGCGACTGGCGTTTGTCAGAGCTCTTCTAATCGGAAACGACTCGACGATGGGTCTCCTGCACCGTCCGCCGGCGGCCGCGGTTCCCCTTGCCGGAGCTCCCCCACATTGCCGAGGCCGGTGCGTGGCAGACCCTCGCACGATCCCCTCAAGCGGGCACGCCCCCATAGTCAGCGCGCGCTCCCCGAGGCGCGTCTTACGCGTTCTTCAGCACCCCTTCCCGTGAGTCGTTCAGCCATGAAGCCAAGCCCACCGTCCTCTGCAGGACGAGGTGCAGGCCAGATGCTGCAAAGATGACCAGTACGGCATCGACCGGCAATCGATACCGGACTTGGACCCAGGAGAGGATGTGAATCAGGCTGTAGCCAAGGACGAACAGATAGAGCAGCACAACCGCTGCAGACAGCGTCCCGAATCGGACCACCCAGCCCCGCTCGCGTCCATGGAGAAACGGCCGCGCCAAACCAAGCAGCATGAAGGGAAGGAAAAGCCCAAACGATACTGTACGTGCGACATTGCTCACGCTGCTAGAGTCCTGACTCGGAAGGAAGTTGAAGTACAGGGGAACACGACTCACGCTGAGCCGCAGGTAGCGAGCCGGTTCATCGATGACAAAACGCAAGCCCCGTTTCAGCAGTTCCGCGTCCAGGTCGGCCTCGCTGAGGGCCCTTAGTTCGTGCGGGATCATTTCGCGATAGCGCCCATCCATTTCCGACGCCGGAACAAAGCGAGTTCCGTAGAACGGGTGATTGCTGAGGAACATCGCAAATCCAGCGTTCGTGTTGAGCAGCAGGAACCTGTCAAAGCGCGAATAGTTGAAGACCGTCACAGGAAGAATGGCCAAAGCGCATACGCATAAAGAAACCAATGCCGGGCCTACGGCGGGACGGATCGAACCGCTTGCACGTCGGGCTGCGGCCAACAACCACACCAGGAGCAGAGGGATCATGAGCAGAAACACCTGCCTCAACAGCACCGCTGCCGCCAGGGATACCCCTAGCCCCACGCTCAGGGCCCTGCGTGCTCGAGAAGTCCTCGCCCTCGCCAAACGCAGGACCAGATAGATTGACAGCAAGACGGCCGCAATGTAGAAAGGCTCGGTCATCAGCGTTCCGGAGTAGTAAACGAAGTAGGCGTAGACCGCGGTCACCGACGCGGCGAGCAGCGGGACACCGAGTCGGTCCAGGGCCGGCGCCTCTTGCACAGGGGGGACAGGGACCTGCGTCGCTCCCTCCCGGTCCTTAACTTGTCGAATTCGAGCAGTCGGGGAGCCCCCGAAGATCAGATCCGCGATCTTGTAGGCCAGAAGGGGATGCGCCACGCCAACAACAACGGCCTGGATCAGGCGGGCGACAAGGGGATGCGGCCCGAATAGTCCATACACCGCCGTGAGATAGAGCGTATACAGATAACTCCAGTGTGCGGTCGGCTCGCCCGCGGCCGTCGCCGGCCACCAATCCTCCGAGAAGCTGAACCCATGCCCCCCAAGGACTCGGAGCGCCAGCGTGTGGTAGGAAACCTGATCTGCGGTGCCCGGAAGTGCTTCCACGTGGTTTCCCAGGTACACGCCGGCACCAATACGCAGAAGGACCGATAGGCAGATAGCGATCAGGAGATCGAGGCGTGGAGTTCGCATGATCACCAATCGAGGTTGTCGCCGTAGCCGAGGTCCATGAGCTGGCGGCCTGCAACGGCCTTAAACATGAGCTTGCGGGTCGATGGCCACTGTTGCCAGTGACCCGTTGGCTGAAAACTCTTGGGCTTCGGCAGCCAGCGCCATTCCACTGTCTCACCAGGTTTTGTCAGCTTGGATGAACCGATGACTTTGATACTCTCGATCTGATCGAAGGGGAACTTATCCGCATCCAGGCCAGCATGGCGACAGAGCGCCCTTACGAACTTGCTCGGGTCGGAGACAGCTTCCTCAAACCGCGCGAAGAAGTACTGATCCTTTCGAGATCCTTGGAAGGCACCCTTGGCGCTCAGAACTGCGTCCGCGCTCCGTCTCCACCTGAGGCAGGCTTGCAAGAACGTCAGCTTCGGCCAGGTTCGGAGGGTCGAGTGAACGACGTCACGGCCGTCTCTCACCAGCAACACGAGGTACTCATGTGGAAACATAGAGTAGAAGTGCGTGATGTATTGAACCGAAGGACTCTTTACCAGCAGTCTGCTGGAGGGAGGGCTGTCTTCATACAGATAGGCAAGCAGTGAGGCTCCGAACAGCGGCAGGAAGTCTCCCTCCGCCATCTTGCCCAAATTGGGTTTGTACTCAAGCAGGAAACCCTTTGCCAAACCCATCACTCGCGGCGACTGCATCAGCGCGGGGAGCTCCCACAACTGATGGGGATAGGGATGGATTTCCGGATGCAGTCGTAGAAGCTGACCCAAGTAGACGGTTCCGGAGCGCGGCATCATTCCGTGGACCATGATGGCCGGAGGACGGTCCGTGCCGCGTATCGTCTTTGCGGCCCGGATCACGAGGTCGCTCACTGGGGGGGGCTGCATGGCCGTCGTAAAGCCCCTGCGCTCGAAGAAGTAGTTCACATACCTTCGCAAGTCACGCCACAAGACCGCAGCGCGATTGAGCGATGACCTGGGGGAGGCAACATCCCGTGGACCCGGGATCGCTTTCAGCAGACTTGCGTCGCTCAAGCTAGACCCTTCTCAGTTGGAGAGAAACCGGCGCGTAGGGATCCACGTGCTCAGACGATGGAGCCCAGATCTCGAGCCCTTCGCTCCGTCCGCAGGCAGACAACGAGCATCATTCCACTGGTGGCGAGGGTCGCCAATCCGGCCTGGCAGAAGCCATGGCATGGGGCAGGCTGCTATCGCCGACGGCATGATCGAAGGGCCGCAGAGGAACGACAGAGAGCCGGCCTGCGTAGAGAGAGTGCCGCAACTCTTGATAGGGCAACCACCCGGTCCGCCGCATGTTGGCGGGTATGTCAATCTCGCCCAAGTGGAACGCACGCCCGCTGACCCGAACGTCGAACCTCGGTCCCCTCGATCGTCTGGTTTCACCTTCTCCTCCAGCGGTCACAAGATCTTCATTGGGGGCTCGGGCGCGAGCGAATGGGCCCAGGCGTGCTTGCCTGGGCTACCGACTCGACTCTACCCGCTTGGCCTCTCCCCGTCAGTCGCCTGCAGATATCCGGCAATGATCTCCGCTGCCAGATAGTGACCCTGTTGGTTCCAATGGGTATCGAAGGGGTAGTACAGCTCGACGCCCGTGCCAGCGACCTCTTGGAACGTCGAGGTCAGGTCGAGAAAGGCTACGTCGTGGGCCGCGGCAAAGCCGGCCAGCAGGTTAGCTTGATCGTCCATGTGTTCAAGGGTGAGTTCCAGTGTCGCCGGTAAGTTCGTGAACTGAAGGAAGCCTGCCTCGTCTAGAGCTAGAGTCGATACGTTGGCATAGACCCGCCTTGCAGTCTCGGCATCGTCCAAGTATGGCAGGTAGACATGTTCCTTGGACGGAATGTAGACCAGCAGAAGCCGAGAGTTCACCTCCTCGCTCAACTCCCCTGCCGCTAGAATCACCTCTCTCACCAGGCGGTAATCTTGTGATGCTTCAATCAACTGACCACTCACCGAGAGCCAGCTAATGTGAGGAGAAAAGAAGGCCATCTCCATGCCAGTGCCATCTATGGGCATTGTGATTGGATATCGATATCCCGGCTCGGCCACAACCTGAGTGCCCGTCGATGTGGTCTCGGGCCACCCTGCTCCGCCTCGGGTCAACAGGAAACGTCCAAAACGGGGAAGGATGAAAGGGTTCGCCTTCTCGTAGGCTCCCGCTTCGTACAGATCATTCGCCCCAAAATAGGCCATGATCACCCACTGTGGGTGCTTGTTGATGCCGAACTGCCGCAAGAACTCGAGCTCCTGTTGCGGTCCGGCACCAACATCTGCGAGGTTGAGCACATACATGCCAGTCGATGCCGCCAACTCTTGTGGCCAAGGTGTTGCGACGCCGCTGGCCCGCGTGAAGGAATCGCCCAATGCCACGATGTCATACGTCGCTCGCTCCGGTGGAAGATTGCGAAAACCGTTGGCATCGGTCACCAGATGAACCCAGGCCACTACCCTATCCTGATCCTGTACCAACGGGGCAATGGCTCCCCGCATCCAATGGAACAGATCACCGTCAGATAGCCGCACAGCGTAGGTTTCGTCAATATAGGCGTGGACTCGCCGCACGGGCGGGGACACCCGCACCTCGCGTGGGACCCAATTGGGAAAGGTCCGCAGCAGCAACTCCGCCATGCCCAGCGCCACGCCCACTCCCAAAGTGGCCAGAGCAACCTTGCCCAGGGTGGATACTAGGCGCCGGCCCGCGCCGCGACGGGTCATCGTCTGGCCATCACTCGCGGCGACTGCATCAGCTCGGGGAGCTCCCACAACTGACGGGGATTCTCATTTAGGGAGAAATCGGCGCGGAGGGAAATCAACGTGCTCAGACCATGTAGCCCAGATCTCGAGGCCTTCGCTCCATCCGCAGGCCGACACCGAGCATCACACCCGCCGCACGCACCTCGCCTTGCCCAATGGCCACGCATCCGGTCATCAAGCCACCCCTGGTCGCCTCCAGGGAAGGGGCCCGCTTTGCGTCGGTCGCGGACGCCCTAACGGCAAAGCAGGATCACGCTGGCAGCCAGGATCGCCAGGTGCGCGACCCACACCGAGGGCAGGCGCGGATTGGCTCTAGAAGAGGGTGTAGATGAACGGCCCGACGCCGGAGCTGGAGGCGAAGATGATCAACAGGCCGAATACCATCAGGAGCGCGACCATGGGGATCAGCCACCAGAGTCTCTGCTTCCAGAGGTACCCAAACAGTTCGCCAACGACGCTCATGTTGGAAACCATGGAACGAATGAAGGATCGCATGCGATCTGTTCCTCCCTCGGGCGGATCAGGAGTAGGCAGGGACGCTCTTCAACTTGCGCGGCTGTGCGACTTGCGGACGACGAAGCCGCCCATGTAGAGAGTGTCGATGTCGCTCTTGGTGAATGTGTTCAGGGCATTGGCAGGCGTGGTTACAATTGGCTCCCCCCGCAGGTTGAAGCTCGTGTTGAGGAGCACAGGCACACCAGTCGCCTGTCCGAAGAGTTCGACCGCCCGGTAGTAGAGCGGGTTCCATTCCTCTCGCACTGTCTGCAGGCGCCCCGTTCCACCCTCGTGGGTGACGGCCTGAATTTGCTCCCCCTTGCCATCCAGGGTCCCGCACACCATGAGCATGTAGCGGAGGGGGTAGTTGTTGCGCACATCGCCGAGGCCGGCGTAATACTCGCCGGCGCGATCTTCCAAGACGACCGGGGCAAACGGCCGGAACGGTTCACGGAACTTGATGCGTGAGTTAACGACTTCCTTCATCTCCGCCCGCCGCGGATCGGCCAGGATGGAACGGTTGCCCAGCGCCCGCGGGCCCCACTCAAATCGACCCTGAAACAGCCCAATCACCTTCTCGTCCAACAGGTCGTCTACCATGCGCGCCGCCATTTTGTCCGTATCCTCGACCTGTTCGTAGGAGTACCCCGCGGCCTCGGTGGCGGCTCTAACCGCGTCCGGCCCGTAGGCCTCGCCCCAGTACGAATGCTCCATCACGAAGCGGCGCGGGCGGCCAAGAAGCACATGATAGACGTACAGCGCGGCCCCCAGGGCTCCTCCCGAATCCCCGGCCGCAGGCTGAATGAAGACTTCCTCAAAGGGCGTCTCGCGCTGTATGCGCCCATTGGCGACCGAGTTCAACGCCACCCCGCCCGCCATGGCCAGCTGCTTCAGGCCCGTCCTCTCGTGCGCGTATCGGGCCATGCTCAGCATCGTTTCCTCGGTCACTGTCTGGATGCTGGCGGCAATATCGGCGTAGTGCTGGTTCTGGGCGGCGGTCGCTTCGTCCCACAGAGGGTGGTCCTTGCGTGGGTGCGTCGAGGGAGTGTAGAAGTCCGATTCGTCGACCCGCGGGGGACCAAAGAGCTGCACGAACTTGTCGCTGAACGTCCTCGAAGTGGAGTGCTGAAAGTCGAAGTAGTCCAGATTGAGGCGGATCCCTCCGCGCCGATCAACATCCACGACCTTGTAGACGTCCTCCACACGGGTCGGCCGCCCGTACGGCGCCATCCCCATCACCTTGTACTCACCGTCATTCACCCGAAAGCCGAGGAAAGCCGTGAAGGCCGAATACAGCAGTCCCAGCGAATGCGGGAACTTGATCTCCTCCAGCAGCGTGATCGAGTTTTCCCGAGGGTCAGACCGCTCACTGCCGTCCCAGTTCGCCGTGGCGCGCCCGATCGCCGCCGTGGTCCACTCCCCCACGCCGTCCACCGTAAGAATCGCAGCCTCCCGGAAGGGAGAGGCAAACATGGCGCTGGCGGCGTGACTGAGGTGATGCTCTACGAAGAGCAGCTTTTCATCCGGAATGCTTAGCTTGGTGAGGATTTGACCCTTGATCCACAATTTCTCGTTAAACCACGCGATCATCGATTCCCGGAACACGCGCCAAGACCGAGGAAACGTCTCCAGGGTGGTAATCAGGATACGTTCATACTTCAAGAGCGGCTTTTCATAGAAGACGACATAATCCAGCTCCCGCCCCGAAATCCCCGCCTGGCGCAGGCAGAAATCGATCGCGTGGCTCGGAAATCCAGAATCATGCTTCTTGCGAGTAAACCGCTCCTCCTCCGCAGCCGCGACGAGCATGCCGTCCTTGATCAGCGCCGCGGCGGCGTCATGGTAGTAGCAAGAAATTCCCAGGATGTGCATCAGTAAAGCCTCTTCGCCCTGGTCAAGTCGTCAAACCCGGCCTCGCGCCGGATCCAGTGGCCAGACCCAGCGCTCGCTTGCGAATCCCCACGTCGCAGCACACGCATCCCCAGGCCGAACGGCGCGAAAATCGTGAAGTAGAACACCGTAAGCACGAGCCTGCCAATCAGGTCACCGATCGCCCGCCCGATTCGCTTCCAGGCTTGCCAGAGGCCAGCTAGCATCTTCTTGCCATTCATCACCGACCTCCATGCCTCGAATCCGCCGCAAACCCCTTCGGACTCGATCAACTTCTGGAGATGAGCAGCACACTCCAAGATATGAAGACTTCCAAGAGCCTGCTTTCCGTCATGTTTCCCAGCTTCCAGGGCAATTCAGCGCGCGTCCGCCCCTAGAGATTCTCCCTAGAGAACCGATCGAACAAGAATCACCTTGTCGAAGACATCACATGATCGATCGCTGAGTACAGAGCCTGGCCGGCCAGTTCATGCCCTCTGGCGCTTGGATGCATCCACACGTCCGCAAACAGGTGATTCTCCAAGCCAGTGCACTCATCCGTGCCCACACGGCTGCATTCCTGCTTGTAGATAGGCAGAAGATCGACAACTTGCACTTCCAGCTGTACGCCGAGGCCTTCCAGCATCTGTTGAGGTAGGTCCGGATGAGCATCCTCATTTATCTGCATCGCAGTCGGAAAGATCACAACCCAAAGGGGGATACCCGCGTTCTCACAGGCCCGCGCGATGTCAAGAATCGGGTCGAGAAGATTAGCCCATCTCGGGTCATCCTCATCTAGCGGATAGTACGCTTGCGCGGAGCGCGGTGGATTGAGGACGGGTAGGAACCTAGGATCTAGAGTACGCGCAAGCAGAAGCCGAGCCTGGGTTGTAAGCACCGGCCAGGCATGTGTGTTATCTCGCAACCAATCGGTCACGCTCCCATGCCTGCTCACCTGGGGGCCGCTTCCATAAATGTCATTGACAACCGTGACCGCGAGAACAACTAGGTCAGGATCAAGGGCTAGTCCTTGATCGACCAGGTAGCTATGTGCCATTGCCGGCGTCCATCCAGGGATGGCAACAGTGATCACCTCGGCGTTGAGTTCGGAGTTTCTCAGCTGGAGCCCTTGCTGCAAGATGTGTCCATAGGTCTCTTCGAACTCAACCTCCCATCCAAAAGGAACCGAATCGCCTAAGTTGAGGATCCTGAATTGCTCACGTCCCTTGTCCTCGGAGATTTCCGGCCCACGGATTCCGTATGAATTAATCTCAACATCGATACCTTCCCACCGGTAGGTTGTGTTAGGCTCGAACAGGTAGTAGATCCGATCGCCTTCGCCATACTTCACCAGGTCAAGACGCCTTGACGCGACAAGCGTCCAGCCATTTCGCCCGTTCGCCATGATCCCCTCCCATATGGCAGCAACCGACTCGAGCACGACTGCTGTCACCACAATCGCAAGGAGGGAGATCGAAAGACCCGAGCCCAGGCGCCCCAAATCGGCTCTCATTTCGAACCACTCCCAGATGGACCAGCCATCAGGAAAGCACAAACATCGAACACGGTCGATCCATGAGGACCATGCCTTGAATGCCGGATGCCTTCTCCAGGCCGAAGGCGCTCAGGAGGGTGGGCGTGACATCCATCAGTTGTGCACCCTCCACCCTGCCGCGGGCTTCCTCCGGATGCCGGAGGATAAAGACGAAGTCTTCAATCCCATCCGCCCCCATTTGCCCCTTCTCCTACGGACGACCCTAGCGCCCAGAATTCCGGCGTATGTCGGAGGGCTTGCCGGCCCTCTCGGCTCGCGGCCACCCGCCTTCCGACGTCCTCGCATGGGGAACCGGCCGTTCGCGGTTCCCGGCGTCCGTGGCCGCGGCTATTTCCATCTTCTGCGGCGCCGGCCCGACGGCCGCGGCCCTGGCGGATCGAGCGCGCTGCGCGGCCTCCAGGAGACGCCGCACGGTCGCCTGCATGGTCAAAGTCTCGACCGCCAATTTGCGGGCACGTTGCACGATTGCCTCTCTCCCCGGTTCATCCTCGAGGTATGCCTGGACGGTGTCGGCGAGCCGATCTAGCGGTGCCTCGACCAGGTGGACGCCGGCCATGCCGCAGTCGCGTCTCCATGGGCCTCGGCTCCTCCGGAACCTTAGTGCGACGGACGGATCTCCACAGACGGTTCTCTCTCCCTGACCGCGTCCGCCGCCGCCGTTCGCGGCCGCCGGAACAGGCTCACACCCTGCACTGCCGACGGCACGGCGATCCCGAACAGTTCCAGCAAGGTCGGAGTGACATCCATCAGCTGTGCGCCCGTCACTCGAGCGCCGTTTCCTTTCTGCGCCGGGTCGTGCAGGATGAACATCCCGTTCTGAGCATGATTGCAGTCGTCCGGTCCGGTGTCGTTCTCGTAGGTATAGATGTCTCCGTACCCGAGGGAGCCGACCGACCGCCAGAGCAAGTCCCCAAAGTACACCATGAGGTCGGGTGCGGCTCCTTTCACGGATCGATAGACCTCCTGGGGTTTGAACACCCTCGTTCCCAGGCTCCGCCCTTCCGGGTCGGGAATGGCGCGCAGCCGGTCGGCCAATTCGTCCCGCACAGCCTCGTACGACTCCGCGGGCACCACACCTTCGGGCTCTCGCCCCTGGACGTTGAGGAAGACCCGTCCATAGTAGCCGCCGTCTCCCCATGCTCTCGTCCGCGACCAGTCAATCTCCAGTCGGTCCAGCGGTTCACGCTCGCCTGGCGCTGGCTCCTGCTTGAAGGCCAGCCAGCCTTCCCTCCACAGCCACTCGTTGAGGCAGATGCCGCCATCCATCCGCTTCGCTCCGTGATCCGAGACCACGAGCACCACGGTGTCCTCGTCGATCCTAGACAGCCATTCTCCGATTGCGCGGTCGACATAGACATAGTAATCGTGGATGGCGTGCTCAAATGGGTTGCCGGCCACGTAGCGGCGGTGCTGAGGGTCGTGGTAGCTCCAGAAGCCATGGTGGATGCGGTCCACCCCAATCTCCATCAGCATGAAGAAGTCCCAGGCCTTGTTCTGAAGTAGGTAGTCCACGACGCGGAAGCGCTTCTCGGTCATCTCCTGAATCTGACGCAGTAGGCCTCCCTTGTCGTCGGTGCGGAACTGCGGCACATCGACGTCATATTCCGGAGCCACACGCAGGACCTCGTTTTTCAAGCTGCTGGGGTAAGTGAATTCGCTTTGCCGTCCGGGTGCCAGGAAGCCCGCCACCATCTCCCCCTTCAACGGCTTCACCGGGTAGGTCTGAGGAAGACCAATGACCACCGAACGCTTGTCGGCCGCGGTTAGGTAGTCCCAAATCAGCGGAACCTCGACGTAGTTGCTGGTGGCGATGAAACGACGATCGTAGCTGTAATCGGCGCGGTTGCGGAAGCCATAGATCCCTAGCTCTCCGGGATCGCGACCCGACAGCATGCTGGACCAGGCCGGAACGGTAATGGCCGGGATGCAGGACTCCAGCTCCCCCCATAACCCCTGCCCGGCCAGCCGGCTCAGATTGGGAAGGTCCTGCCGCCATCGGTCGAAGACAAGTTCCGGTGCCGCGCAGTCCAGGCCAATCACAAAGACCTTGGTCCGCCTCTTGCCCCGCACGAGCCGATATAGATTCATTGTCCTTCCATATTTAGAGGAGCCCAAAGCCGGCCCGGCAGCGATCCCGCCGGCCTGGAATAGGGTTTGGGACCAGCCAGTTCAGCGAGCTCTTTCGAGGAGGGCACTCATTGCCTCCGACCACGCGGCGAGGTCGTTCCGACCACGAGCTCGCCACCATTTGGCGTAGAGGCTTAATTCATGGGCGGCCTCGGGAATTGGCTCGAGAAACTCTCCCGCCCGGTCGAGCTGCCCGAGCCAGACCAAGTTGTATCCAAGGGCCTTGCCGACTCCACGATGTCCTTGTCCCCCCTCCCAGGCCGTTTGAAGGTATCGGGCAGCTTCGGTGAAGTCTTGCCTCTTCATGGCAAGGAGACCCATTCGGTAGTTCGCTCCGCGCTGAGTCGGATCGAGCGCCAAGGCGGCTTCCAGCCACCATTGTGCGAAGGCCACGTCGGCCTCCGGACTAGGTTCAAGGGCTCTGTTTCCGGGCCAGCCGTCCAGCTCTTCCTGAGCCATGCGAACCGCACCCACGTTCGCCCACAGGCTGGCTGGAAGATGACTCAAAGGCCAGGCACCCGCCAGCATGACAAGGGCGAAAACCAGAAAGCCGACCGTTGAAGGAGACGCCAATCGCCCGGGTCCTCGCGGTACATGATTCCTCGCAGGACCTGGTGATAAGTCGGGAGGGCTTGCCTGCGGAGAGCGGCGCAGAGCGACTGCGAATCCCGGCCCCACGAAGAGGAATAACGCGCCGAGGGGTTCATGGAAGGGATCATGGACCAGGCCCAAGAGGATGACCCCCAGAAGGCTGGCGATGGCCGCGGTTCGGATAAGGCGGATCCTCCAGCTCTTGGCGTTGCTCAGTTCGCGTGACCCTGCCAGCGACCAAACAGCTCCCACAATGATGGCAAGGTAAGTTGCCAAGGCGGGGAGGCCCTGTTCAATCACCAGATCAAGAAACAGGTTGTAGCTGCGCGTGAAGTACAGGAATGGCTGCAGCAAAATGTAGCGGGAGTAGAGCCCGGGAAAGGAGCCCAGGCCGCCTCCCGTGATGAGGAAGTCCTGAGCGAGCCACCACCCCTCCTCTGCCAGCCGCGCTCGGTCCATCAGGGCTGCCCATGCATTGGCCATCCCGCCGGACATGGCAAGGGCAGCCCCGAGAGCCAAAAGACCGGCGAAAGACACGCTCAAGACGGGGAGTCTTCGAGGCTGACGAGCCGTCGCCGTATGGGCGAGCCAGAGGACTGCACCGGTTGACAGGATGATCGCTACGACGGCCCCTCGAGAAACCGTCACGAGGAGCACAGCCATGACAAGCAGACACGCCCCCAGCCAACCCATCCGGCCCACCAGGTCCCCCCGGTGCCAGGTGTAGACCGTGGCCGCGACTTGAAAGGGAAGCAGGACCACAACCAAACCGATTTCCGTGTCCAGGTCCGGCACCGGGAGGCCGCGAACAACGACCCCGAACCGAGCGGCCAGAGGCGCCCCTGCTTGCCCATCTAAGATGGAAGTAAGGAGAGTGATGCCGGCAAGCGCGGCGCAGGCCTTGCCACAAAGCTTCGCCGCCTTCCAGAGATTTGGACCGGAGGTCCTTGCCAAGACGTAGTAGATCGCGGCGGCCGTGACGATCGCCAGGAGTTTGACGACGGCCGTCGGCCGGTCGTACGCGGCCCAGTAGGCGACACAGGCGGTCAGCACGAAACCGACAAGGGCCAGATCCTGTGAGCCCGTGCGGTTGGCGGCATGCCGAATCGGATTCAAGGAACGAGGGTTGAACTTGGCTCTCGGCTCATCGGGTGGTCAGGCCACAAGACGAGAAGGCGACGCTCCGGCCGCGCCCCCTTAAGCCTGGAACCAACTCGCGATGACCGCCATTACCGAAGCTGGCCCGAATTCGGATGAGTGAGGGCCAAGCCTTGCTTACCTCGAAGCGAGCGAACTTGTCAGCGCCGGTCGAATCGGACTTGGGACCGGCGGCGCCTGCCGGCCTACGAGGTCGCCAGGCCACCGACCCCGGTGTCCGTCGACGCCCAGCTCAAGTGCTGCCAACCGACGTCGAGAGCTGTCCGCAGAGTCGACGGGTCGGAAAACAGCATCTTCAGATACGTCACCATGGGGCCGGGGCGGAAAGCCCATTCCCGGAAGGCCCGTTTCTGCCAATACAACAGGCGCTCTGCGGACAGTCCCGGATAGTCAAGGACGGTCCCTTTGTCCATGTCCACCTGCTCCCAGCGGGTCCCTTCGCGGAACCACTTGTTCTCCACGACCTCGAAGTAAAACGGGGTTCCGGGGTAAGGGGCCGCCACGTGAAACAGGGCGATATCCAGTGGCAGTTTCTTGGCGAAGTCGATGGTCTGCCGGATGGTCGCCTCCGTCTCGCCCGGAAGGCCGATAATAAAGTAGCCCCAGTTCTTAATCCCCGCCTGGCGAGCCCACTTCAGCCCCCGCACGGCCTTGTCCGGGTAGGCGCCCTTGCGGGCGTGCCGGAGAATCTGCTCGTTGCCGCTCTCAATCCCCCAGGAGATCAGCCAATTCCCTGCCTCGGCCATGAGATTCAGCATTTCATCGTCGACGTAATCCACCCGGCTGTTGCAGGTCCAGCGCAGTCCGACCTTCTCGGAAATCATGAGCTTACACAGATTCATGACCTGTTCGCGATTGACCGTAAACAGATCGGCGTACATGTGGATGTTGTTGATCCCCTGCTTCTTCAAGACCCAGAGTTCTTCCACAATCTTCTCCGGCGACCGCAGGCGGGCGGAGAACTGGTAGCTGACGTGCTTGATGCAATACGTGCAGCCCGCGGGACACCCCCGGCTGGTGACGATGAAGGTGAAAGGACCTCGAATGAGCGGCATGCGATACTTCTGGAGCGGCAGGAGATCGTGCATCGGAATCGGAAGGTCATCGAGGTCCTGGATGAAGGGCCTCTGCTCATTGGTAACGATCTCATTGCCGCGGCGCCAGACCAACCCGCGGATCCCTTCCAGGATTGCCGTTCCGTCCTCGGTGAGAGACGGGCGGTACGCCGGGTCGTGCAGGTCGAAGATCCGTTGGATCTCTGGCGGGCGTTGGTCTGTCTTGCCCTCTAGATGGTCGACAAGATCCCGCAGGGTGAGATCCGGCTCTCCCAGCAGGACGAAGTCGAGCGCGGGAAATGGTCTCATGGTCTCCCGAGGGATAGCCGTGACATGGGTGCCAAAAGCGATGGTGAGGGCGCCCCGGGCCTTGGCCAGGAAACAGCCGTACATGTCGTTTTCCAGCGTCGGCGCGGTCACCTGGGTCAGGTAGTACTTGGGCTCGTACTTCTCCAGAAGACCCGCAAACTCCGGCCACCTCATGCGCTCGGCGTTGGCATCAACCACCGCCACCTTGTACGTCGGGTGTAGCAGGGCGGCCATTTGGGCAAGCGAGACCTGCGGCCAAACCATGTTTTCCCGCGTCCGCCGTCCGACCCGATGCTGGGTCCGAATCCACAATCCGCCATCGGGGGTCGGGGGGTTGACCAACAGCACGTCCACCGCGCCCTCCGGCCGGGGGCGATTTAGAAGAACGTGGCGCACGATCTCATCCGCGTTGGGGAAATTCGGCGCGGGCAGTTTCGGGAGCCTTCGGGCCCCGAGATTGAGACGGCGGACTTCCGCTTCACCGAGTGGCATGCCTGGCCTCCGGGCCGCCGTCGGCCCCGCTTGCTGGATCGTTCACGCGGCATTCCGATCCCGGGAGATGAGATCCTCCCGCTGACTGAGCTCCGCAAGCACGCGGAGGACGATCCAAGAAATCACGAGCTGGACGCCTACCAGAAGGAACATTGCGCTTCCCAAAAGGTAGAGCCAGAGCCGCTCCACGCTCCAGCCCTGCACACCAAGGGCCAGGCTGACCGCGGCGATGGTGCCACCTCCCGCCAGAAGCGCGACCCCCACCCAACCGAACGAATTCTCGAGGGGGTTCTTGAAAATAGGGCGGCCGAACAGACCCTGGCGCATCGGACGCTTGTGGAATAGGGACACCAGGTAATTGAAAGTTGCGCCCAAGGAGAAAAGGCTGATCCCGCTAACCCCGCACACCATTCCGGTGTACAGGGCCACTACCCCCCAAGACCCAAGGATGGTCCGACCTGTCAGCCGGGCCGCCACCAGCCCAATCCCAACCGCGACCGCGATCCCCACCCCGAGGAGCCCGAGCGCTCCCAGGATACGGACAGGATTGTAGCTCAGGGCGGTCCAAAGGATCGAATGCAGGAAAATCGAACCGTCCCGCACGACGCTCAATTTCGAGCGGCCCACGCGCTCGGCATATGGAATTGGGACTTCGGCCATGCGGATGCCTTCGTGGAGAGCTCTCACACTCATGACCGGGGTCAAGTTTAGACCATCTGGAAGGGGATACAGACGGTCAACGATCTCCCGCTTGAAGACCCGCATCCCGCTGGCACTGTCCGTCACCCGATGGTGCCCGAACGCCGTCAGCAATCCGGCAAAGAAGACGTTCCCCAACCGCCGCGTGATGGGCATCTTGGTGGCGGATCCTGCCATGCGGGATCCGATGACGAGATCCGCCCCATCGATGGCCAGCGCACAAAGCTGGGGGAACCATTCCGGCGGATAGGTGCCGTCGGCATCCAAAAAGCCAATCAGTTCGCCTCTCGCCCTGGAGAACCCGGTCTTGAGGGCCGCGCCATAACCTCGGTTCTGCGCATGCCGGACCAACTGGACCGACGGAATCGCTTCGGCCACGGCCGCGGTCTGGTCTCGAGACCCATCGTCGACCACCAAGACCTCGAGGTCATCGACGCCGACGCTTGCGAGATTCGCGCGGGCCGCAAGCACGCGCTCCGCAATCTCGGCAATTCCCTTCTCCTCATTATATGCGGGGATCACCACGGACAGAGTGGTCACTCGGATGGGTCCTTCTGCGCGTGATACACGGTCTCGGCGCGGGGCGGATCCCGGCCGTCAATTGCCTTCAGGACTCGGGCTGGCGCACCGCCCACGAGGCTGTGGGGGGGCACGTTCTTCGTCACCACCGACCCGGCCGCAACGACGGCGCCGCGCCCGATCGTTACGCCGTCCGTGACAATCGCCCCGGCGCCGAGCCAAACATCATCCTCAATCTCGATCCCTTGGGCGGTGATCCCCTGCTCGACAAAGGGACGGTCCGGATCCGAGTACACATGATCCACGGCCAGTATTTGGACCAACGGCGAGGTATACACGCGATCGCCGACGCGGACCCCGCCTTGACCGCGAATCACCGTGTATTCCCCGATGAGCGAATCCCTGCCGATCCGAATTCCGGAGTGCGGTAAGTTCCGAAAATTGTAGACGTGGAGAATCGCGCCGTGCATCACGATCGTCCCGGAGCCGATCTCGACCCCTCGGGGACAAGCGTGCACGTACACACCTTCGTCCAGATAACAACCGTGACCGAGCGATATATGGTCTGCGAACCGGAGTCGGACGCCTCGCTCAACGGCGGCGTGGCCGTCGATTTTCAGGATGATTCGATAGAAGACATCCCGCAGTCCGATCCCGACCAGGGTTGGTATCCATCCCAGGCATCCGGTCAGGAATTGCTCCAGAAGGTAGCGCCCCGGGCTCGACGCCTGACGCTGAAGGTAGAGGCCAAGGCCGGTTCGCCGGCAAGGAGTCATCTCGTTTCAGGCACGATGAGCAAGCGATCACACCCCCGGGCAGCCTGGTGCCAGGCGAGCTCCGCCCTTCCGACTGGTGTCGGATCGGCCCCCGCTCTAATCGCGCGGCCCGGACTACGCCTTGCCGGGCCTAGGCCCGGGCCCGCGTTGTAGGATCGATTGAGCCGGCGTCCAGCTCAACCGCAATGGGGCGGTTCCGAAGGAGCGCCAGCAGCACCAGGACGCGCTCCCTTCCCGAAATATACGTGTCGAAAATCCCCTGATACCCTTCGAATGGCCCTTGGCGGATCCAAACGGTGTCACCTCGCCGCAGCCGGAACAGGAAAGATTCCTGGGCTTCATTGGCGACATCCAAACGCTTCTGCAGAGAGTGCATCAGGGACTCAGGCACCGGGGCAGGCTCCTCCCCGAACGTGACCAGCCCGATGGCATAGGGCATCCAGCGAAAGGTTTGCGGGCTGAGAGCACCCAGGTCCACCTGGACAAAGAGGTAGCCGGGGAAGTAAGGCAAGATACGGCGCGCCCGGGGATTCACTGGCCGGACGCGCAGGCGCGGATAGAAGACTTCCAGCCCCAGACGCTGCGCCTGGCGCGCGACTACTTCTTCCTTCCGCGGTTTGCTTCTCAGGGCGTACCAGAGGAGCCCAGCCGTCTCGGTCGGGTGACCTTGCCCTAGCGATCCCACCAGCAACCCTGCTCCCTCCGACCGCCGCCCATGGCGGTGGTCTGGCTCCCTCGGCTCCGAAATCCAGGTCCAGGCCGCGCGCGTTCCACCGTGCAACGCACCAGTCTGATCCCGGCTCGCCGCCCACCGGATGAGCCGGTTCGGCCCCTCGGGGTCTGCATCGCACGCCCTGGAGGCTGAAGACCGAGAACTATTCGGTTGTTGTCAAACTCTGGAGTAGCGCCTGAGGGGCCGGTCTGGCTGGCAGTTGGCGCTTCCTCCGCTCCCACTTGTAACGGAGAGAACTACATAATTGCGGCCGGCCCTTGGGAAAAAATCCTAATCTCTTCGGCCCTAATTGTGCGGATTCTTCTTCCCAAATCAAACCCCCGGGGGGATGATTGTATCTCATTCCCCGGGGTGAATTCGTTGTCGAACGACGCGTTCAGCTGGCGATGCCGAGTCGCAAGGCGCGGATCGCGGCCTGGGTGCGGTCGGAAACTCCGAGTTTGAGGAAGATTTCACGAACATGCGTCTTGACGGTGTTGCGACTGACGGAAAGGGCGGTGGCGATGGCGGCATTGTCCATCCCTTCCGCGATCAAGGACAGGACTTTCAACTGCTGCGGGGTCAGCGAGGGTCGATCGAGGACGTCCGTCCTAGGCCTAGACCGTGGGCCGTCAGCAATCTCTCGCAACGCCATCTGGAGGATCTCACGGCTGACGATCGCTTCCCCATCGGCTACGGCCCGGATGGCCTTGGGAATGCTGGAGGGCTCGTCGTCCTTGGTGATGTAGCCGCCCGCGCCTAGAGCAATTGCCCGGGCCATGAAGTCGGGCCGATTGTGGGCAGTCGTCATAATGACATTCGCCTCAGGAAGCGCGGCGCGGATCGCCGCCAGGGCCTGCAGACCGTCCAGATCCGGCATGACGATGTCAACCACGACGACGTCCGGCGACAGCTCCTTGGCCATTTCTACGGCCTCCCGGCCCGTGGCGGCCTCCCCCACGACATCCAGGCCGTCGCGCTCAAGGACCATCCGCAGTCCCAGGCGGATGAGCTTGTGGTCGTCCGCGATCAGAACTCGCAGGGACCTGCGGGAGGCGCCTTGTGCATCGGACTCAGCGATGACGGGCAAAGGAGCTGTGTCGGTTTTCATGGGTCGCGACGGGGTTAACCCTCGAGATAATTTAGGGTAGCCCCCAAGGCATTTCCCGTCAAGGTCACTATCGTCCCGTATGTACCGGGACAACGAGTCAGGGGACCCGGATGTTACTCGGGTTGTCCCTCTGCGGGACACAGGATCAAGCTCAAAAATCCAAAGGTCCAGCCTGGACAAGGCCGGGCTAGACCTCTCGGAACTCCTCTCGACTTCCTCGTCCTCACCAGACTCCTGCTGGTAGCCTTCCGCGCCCCCGGCCGACGCCGGTCGGATCCGGGGTTTGCGAAACGGCGACGCACTCGTAGAAAGGTCCGATCGGGTAATTGGGCAGGGCGAATTGGGTCAGCACCCATCGGTCCGCCAGGTGGTCGTAGAACACGATGGGATCACCGTCATTGGTCGATTGGCACGGCCCCCGGACTGCCCGTGCGGAATCTCTGGGGTATGCCATGCGCGAGCAAGGCGAAGGCGGGGCCACGGATACCGGGAAGCAAGGACGGCCGGCTTCCCTTGGGAGGTCGCCGAGGCGCGCCAGACCGCGACCGCAGAAGGATGGCGGGCCCACCGGTATGGGGCGGAGCCCCAGACGCTAGGGTCGTCCGGAGGACGTAAGCTGGGGGCCCATTTCACCCTCGCCTCCCTCAAGACCAACAGTCAGTCGCGAGCAATCAGCCGCCACCTTGGAACTTCCTCCAAGCTGGCGGCTGATTGCTTCTTCTTAGCGCAGGTATACTCACCCCGTGACTCAGGTCCCGATCGCTTCACGACGCCAGGATTCCGGCGGTTACATCTCCGTCGACATCGAGGCCTCGGGTCCGACCCCGGGCCTATACTCGATGCTGGCACTCGGGGCCTGCCGGGTGGACGATCCGGCCCGAAACTTCTATGCCGAGCTTCAACCGACCTCGATGCAATCCGATCCTGAGGCGATGGCTGTACACGGCCTGTCCTTGCAGATGCTGCAGCAATCCGGGCGGCCTCCGGCGGAGGTCATGGGTGCGTTCGATCGATGGTTGAGCGAGGTCTGCCCGCCGCCGGCTCGCCCCGTTTTCGTCGCCTACAACGCACCGTTTGATTGGATGTTCGTGCATGATGCGTTCCTGACCGCATTAGGACGGGACCCATTTGGCCATACCGCTCTCGACATCCGGGCCCTGTACGTCGGCTGGTCGGGACGCCCGTGGCCCGAGATCCGTTTCGACGAGCTGGCCGAACGCTACCTCGGCTCGCGCCGCCTCACCCATAACGCCCTCGAGGACGCCCTCGCCCAGGCGGAGATCCTGCAAGGGTTGATGGACGAGATGCGATCTCGGACCGCCGTCTCGACGACAGATGACGAATGACGGATGGCTGGAGCCTACTGGGCAGGAGAATCGCATGACCTCTGAATCTACGTCACGGGAAGAACTGAGCCGGATCCTCGAGTCCGCCCGCCGGCTGGGGGTGGAGATGGACGAGGGAGCCGCCCTGCAATGGCTGGCGGCCATGAGCGCCGGCGATGGGGGCGGCGACGTGGTCGTCGACTCCCGGACGGGTGTATTCGGGCACCGTATCAGCATGCTCGATTTCACACCGGGCGATCTGGAACGCTTCCGGGCTGTGGGCCGGCTGGTCGAGTTCGCCGACGAGCCCGGCGTCGTCGAGACCGCGCTGGCGCTCTCCGGCTCGGCGGCCCAGTCGAAGATCCAGTCCTTCCCGGGGGACTGCGACTTCTTCGAGCGCGTCAACATCAAGGCGCCGACTCGCGACGAAGCCTGCACCACTCTGGCGCGGTTGATGCGCGACAAGGCCCTCGCCACGGCCCGCGGCGATACGTACCAGTTGATCGAAGTCAAGATGGGGTCCTACCCCGAGGACATGCTTCACGACGGACAGCCGGTCAAGGCCGGCGCGCCGACAGGCTGGCGAGTCGACGAGATCCGTGCCGGCCGCATCGATGGCTTCCGTCCCGACGGATCGCCGGTTTCGGTCCTTTGGGAGTCCGCCGCCCTCGATCCCGGTTGGTGCAAACTCGACTGGGTCGTCGCGGACTCGCTGCGGGGCCAGTTGGCGAACGCGAGCAATATGCTCGACGTCACGTGGGAGGCACCCGATGGGACCATCACGCCCCTCGACGGGTACCTCGACCCCTATTTCCAGGAGGTGTACCTGGAGGCCGAATCCGTCCCGATCTTCTCGAAACTCGCCAAGCATGTCTCGGCCGACGCTCTTGACGAGTATGTGCAGCAGCTCGAGAAGGAGGTCAACAAGTACCTGAATAAGGACGTCAACTACGGCAAGGCCGCCAAACGCATGTACAACATCTTCCGGCTGACCGGCCGCTACGGGGAGGCCGCCTTCATCCGCGAGCTGTTCGATGAGCCCGCCACCGTCCTGTATCAAGTCTGGTCGCTCATCCGCACCCTCGACGACGCCACCCGCGGCGGAGCCTCGATACCGATGCCCACGATCATCGGCCACGCCGACCGCCTGATCCAGGCCGTGATCGACTCCCTGGAAGGCGATCAGGAGGCCGAGATCGTCCGACAGTTGAGGCTGTTGCGCGAGAGCCTGCGCGCGACCGGGTCGGTGGAAAGCCAGCCGGTCGATGCCGCCCGCGCCCAGGTCGTTAACATTGTCAACAACTTCTTCTACGAGCGACTCACCGCCGTGCCGTCGATCAAGAGCTACATTGAGGGGACACACGAGTAGGTAGGAATCGGCTGCCAGCACTCAGGACTCAGCACCCAGCGTCCAGTTGGTGGCAGACCTTGGACGGGGCGCCGTGTGATCACCGACGACTCCTCTGTGGCCACAGGCACGGTTGCCAGGCGAAGGCAGGGTCAGTTGACCAAGGGCACCCCGCTTGAGCCCGTTCTCCTCTTCGACGACGCGTGCGGCTTCTGCAACTCGGCGGTACAGACCGTCCTGCGCCGAGAGAGGATGCACACGCTCCGTTTCGCGTCCCTGCATGGAAAGTTCGGGCTCGATTTCCGTGCGCGCCACCCCGAACTCCAGGCGGTTGACTCCATGATTTGGTTCCGCCCCGAGAACAGTGACTCCGGCGAGATCATCGCACTTCGATCCGATGCCGCCCTCCTCATCGCGGACTACCTCGGTGGCCCCTTCCGGCTCGCCGCCCTTGGCCGCCTCGTGCCCAAGGTGATCCGCGATGCCGCCTATGACTTTGTGGCCCGCCACCGCCACAAGCTCTCCCCTGCGCCCTCAGACTGCCTCATCCCCTCGGCGGAGCAGCGCAGTCGCTTTCTTCCTTAGAGACGCCACTCACAGCACCCAGCACCCAACTCCTAGCGTCCAGCGACCAGCAGCCAGCACCCAGCCCCAGCACCAAGCATCCTCACTCTCCGAACCGGCTCGGAAGGAGAGGTTCAATCGCTCCCGGAACCGCGCCCCGCTGGACCATCTCGGCGACTACCTTGCCGGTCACCGCGGCCAACACCACGCCCAACGTGCCGTGACCAGAGGCCAGATGTAAATTCGGGAGCCGCCGCAAAGGGCCGATGATCGGCAGGCCATCCGGCGTCATTGGGCGCAGCCCGGCCCACGCGTCGCGGCCTCCCCACGCGGAGGATGACGGCAGACCCTCGCTTGCGGCGCGTCGAATCACCTTTAGGAAGCGGTCGGATGGAGAGGGGGGAAACCCGCCCAATTCCAATCCGGTGGTCATTCGCAGGCGTGTGTCCATTGGCGTCGCGACCACATGCTGCTCTGCGAAGAGGAGCGGCAGCCTCGGAACCACAGGCGCATCGTCGAAGGTCAAACTGTTCCCACGTCCAGGCTCGATCGGGATCCAGCCTGCGGCCCGTCGAAGGACTCGGGCGCTCCACGCTCCGGCGCAGACCACGTAGTGGTCGGCCGAGTACTCGCCGCGCTGCGTGCGCAGCGCGGCCACACGGTCGCCGTGGACTCGCAGCCCGGTTACTTCCACGCCGCTCTCCAACCGTGCCCCGGCCTCCGTGGCCCAACGGGCCAGGACGCGGGTGAAGACGAAGGGGTCGAGGTGCGCATCCTCGGGGAAATAGATGGCCCCGCAGATGTGCGGCGTGACGTTCGGCTCGAGGTGCCGGGCTTCCTGCGTCTCGAGGCGGACCGGTTGGACGCCTGCCAACCGCAAGCGGTCGGCCTGACGAAGCCCGGCCTCGAGGCCGTCCTTCGTCCGGTAAACGTGGAGCCAGCCATCGCGCCGGAGCCAAAACGAATCCGGCCTCTCGGCCCACTTCGCGCACATGGCGAGGCTTTCGGCGCAAAGCTCCGACAAGAGCCGGGTCGAGGCTTGCGCGATGGGCCAGCGGCAGGCCCCAACGAATCGAAGGATCCACCGCAGCCAGCTCCGGTCCGCCCGCACTCTCAGGCGGAACGGGTGATCCGGAACGAACAGCCCCTGCAGGCCATCCAACAGCGCGGCCGGTGTCGCGTAAGGCTCGCAGAAAGAGGGCGGGATCAGGCCCGCGTTCCCGAACGAACAGCCATGGCCCATCTCGCCGCGGTCGAGGACGGTGACTTTCGCGCCCCCTTCCGAAAGCTGGAGCGCGACCGACAGACCGATGACGCCGCCACCAATGACGATCACGTCGGGTCTACGCATTCGTCCCACCATTGATCACAAGATCATGGGTCCGTGCGCCGTAAGGCGGACGAGACGTCCCTGCTCCCAGAACCTGTCGGGCCGCTACGCGCAGCCGGGCTTCCCGGGAAGGCATGGAGCGTGCGCGGGATGAAGTTCGGGGCCGCGGGATGGCACGGTGTGGGCGGTCCCTGAGTCGGCGGCAGCGGCGGGGACGGGTCTTGGTGCGGGTCGGGTGGGTGCGGCCCTGTGGTTCGGGGTCGGCGCCGGCGTTCCAGGGAAGGCAACCTGCCAGCGCCCCGAACACAACACCTAGTTGTCTCTGCTCATCGAGGGAGGGATCAGCCCTTCACCGCCCCCATGGTGAAGCCCTCCACAAGGCGATCGAGGAAGAGGTTGTAGACGAGGCCGACGGGGATGGCCACGATGACAGCCGCCGCCATCAGCGACTGCCAATAGAAGACGTCGCCGCGGATGAGCTCGATCGGCACGCCCACGCTCAACGGCCGGTTCGCCGAACTGGAAATGAACGTCAAGGCGTAGATGAACTCGTGCAGGGTGAGGGTGAACGTGAAGACGATGACGGCGATCACCCCCGACCCCGACAAAGGCAACACCACTTTGAGGAAGGACTTCAGCCGGCTGTAGCCATCCACCATCGCCGCCTCTTCCAAGTCCCGTGGAATCGACCTGAAGAATCCCATGAGGATCCATGTGCTAAAGGGGATCGTCATGGTGGGATAGACGACCACCAGCGACCAGATTGTGTTGTTCAATCCGAGAGCCACCACGACCCGAAACATAGGGATAAAGAGGAGGGTCGGCGGGATCAAGTACACCAGGAACATCGCGATCCCGGCCCGCTCGCCCCACTCCCCCGCCAGCCGCGCCAGACTGTAGGCGGCCGGGACGGAGAAGACCAGGGTGATGATCACCACCAGCACGCCGACAGTGAGGGAATTTCGCAGGAACGTCGTATACGCGGTCTCAAAAAACAAGAGCCGCAGGTGCTCGAGGGTGGGCGGCACATTGAAAAGGAAGGGGTTGTTCTCCGGACGGTAGAGGTCGATGTCCGCCTTGAAGGTGGTGATCACCATCCACGCAAAAGGCGCCGCGAGGAAGAAGACAAATGCCGCCACCAGAGCGTACGTCAGCGCCCTCCGAGAGCTCCGCCGCCGCATGGTCCTCATGAGATTTCCGTCCGCCGGGCGACTCGCAGGAGAACAATGGCCACGGCCAACAGGACCGGGAAGAGGAAGAGGGCGATCGCGGCGCCCTCGCCAAGGGCGCCGCCCTGGATGCCTTTGAAGTAGGCCCATGTGGGGAGGACCTGGGTGTAGTACACCGGCCCACCCCGGGTGAGCACAAAGACGATGGCCACGTCGGTGAACGTGAAAATGATTCCGAACAGCAAGGAGATCAAGACGATCGGGTAGATCAGCGGCATCTTCACTTTGAAGTGGGTGCGGAGGTAACTGGCTCCGTCGACCGCCGCCTGATCGATGATGTCCTGGGGAATCGACGTCAGGCCGGCCATGAGGATGACGGTGGAGAGCGGCAGGGTCCTCCACACGTGCACGACGATGACCGAGGCCACGGCCAAGGTCTCGCGCCCCAGGAAATTCAAGTGGGGACGTGTGGTCAAGATTCCCGCGGCGCCGATCAGGTGAAAGGTCTGGAGCACCCAGTCGATCGGACTGAACTTCGAGTCCAGGAGCCACAACCACCCCAACGTCCCCAGGGCGATCGGCGTCGCCCAGGGGAGCATGATCAGCATTCGGGCCAGCCACTTGCCGCGAAAGTTTTCGGCCATGACCACGGCCAGAATGTTGGCGAGAAGGATGATAAGCAATTGCGAAACCAGCGTAATGAGGAATGAATTGAGGAGGGCTCGCTGGAATTGGGGGCTGCGGAGCGCGCTACGGAAGTTGTCCAGCCCAACGAAATTGAGATCCGTGTTTCCCACCGACACGTCGGCCAGGCTGAAGGCAATCGCCAGGAGGAATGGGATCCCGACCAGCGCAAGAATGTAGACGACGGCCGGCGAGAGGAAGAGGAAGGCAAGAAAGTCTTCCCGATCCGCCAGCTTGCGACGCCTGGACAGAGGCCGCAGGGCCCCTGGCTCAGGCGGCGAGGGGTGGGCGGCGGTCAACGGTCCCGCTCTGCTCGAATTCGCTGTCCGGTCACTTTGTCGAAGTAGCGAAGGTACTCCGCGGCCACGGCAAAGTCATAGACCTGGCCGGCCTCGATCTGGGCGGGAACCGTGGATGGGAGTTTGGCCACCACCTGCGTCTGGCGCGCGGCGTGGTCGACCGACCCATACACCAGCCGGTCGGCGCCGAGGTACTCCACCCGCGTCGCATGGAACGCGAAGGACTGTCCGGCCGTCGACCTGTCGCCGCTCGCCTTCGGATGGAAGTGCTCGGGGCGAAAGCCGATCAGGTGGCGGTCACCCTCGACCAGGTTCATCCCCGGCGAACCCAGGAACGTGGCGACGAAGGTGTCCATCGAGTCGTGATAGATGTCAAGCGGACTGCCGATTTGCCGGACCTTGCCGGCGAACATCACGGCGATCCGGTCGCCCATGCCCATGGCTTCGATCTGATCATGGGTTACGAATACGGTCGTGATCCCCAGCCTCCGTTGAAATCGCTGCAGCTCATCCCTGGCGGAGGCTCGCAACTTGGCGTCCAGATTGGAGAGCGGCTCATCCAGGAGCAGGACGCGGGGCTCCTTGACCAATGCCCTGGACAGCGCCACCCGCTGCCTCTCCCCTCCCGAAAGCTGCCTCGGTTTGCGGCCCAGCAGCCGCTCGATGCCGAGAATCGACGCCGCCCACTCCACCTTGGCTACAATCTCTTCTTTCGACCAGGTCGCTTGGGCCCGCAAGGGGAAGGCGATGTTTTCGAAGACCGTCATATGAGGATAGAGAGCGTAGCTCTGGAACACCATTCCAATCCGCCGCTCGCGCGGCGGGTACTCCGTCACCCGTTCGCCGCCGATGAAGACATCGCCTTCGGTCGGGATCTCCAGGCCGGCGATCATGCGCATCAGGGTGGTCTTGCCGCATCCGGAGGGCCCCAGGATGACAAGTAATTCTCCCTCGCGGATCGCCAGATCGACGCCGTCCACAGCCAGCACGTCGTGAAACCGCTTGCGCAGGCCTTTGACTTCAACAACCGCCATGCCGCTCCCCCGCCCTTTCGCACGCACCGGGTCTGAAAAGAGAATCACACACGCCAGGCAGGTAAGCCCCGCCGGCCCGAGAGCCGGCGGGGCCTTCTTGAAACGTGCGGTACCTCCCGCTGGCCGCGGAGAGGACTATCCGCCGCCGACGAAGCCGGCGTCGCGCCACTTCTCGAAGATCGGAACGATCTGTTCCTCGGCCCAGGCGACGGCTTCCTCGGGCGTCATCTCACCCAGAGCCGCCTTCCCCATCATGCTGCTGATGATGAAGGTGTTGTACACCTCCGCCTCCGCAGGGTTCGATGGCCCCGGCCAGCCCAGGTAGGTCACCCAATCCGACGCGGTGGCCAGCACCGCCAGTTTGTCTGCCGGCCGGGAGCCGAACGGATCGGTCGCCAGCCAGTCGGGCAGTTGAGGGACGGTACTCGGGAAGGCGGGGAAGTTGTAGAGCTGGCTGTTGAACACCGCCTGGTTGTAGTTGGCCACCAGGTGAAGCATGAAGGCCTTAGCCGCCTCGGCCTCGGCCTCGGTGGCGTACTCCGGAATGACATAGATCGTCCACACGTGAGCCGCCGCGTGCTGGTCGCCCCGCGGCCCCGCCAGTGCCGGAACGAAGCCGATGTTGTCCGCCGCCTCCGGATCGATCTTCTGCAGGCTTCGGTAGGCCGAGATCGAGTTCAGGATGTAGGACAGCTCGCCGGCCACCAAGCCCTGGTTGTTCGAAGCCGCGTTCCAAGCGAAGACTTCGTCGGTCATCGTCTGCGCATACAGATCCGCCATGAAGGCGACCGCCTCGATCACCTCGGGCGAGTTGATGACCACGTTTTCGTTTTCATCCTGGATCGAGCCGCCAAACGACCAGATGATGGCTCGAGCGGCAAACTCGGAGTCGATCTCCGGGGACAGCCCCAGGCCAACCGGAACGCCTGCATCGGCCCGGATGGCGGCGCCGCCTTCCAGCAGTTCCTGCCAGGTGGACGGACCGTTCGGGAAGCCTGCCGCCGTCCACAGCGCGCGATCGAAGTCGCCGGGGTCGGGTACCCAACCGTGGCAGAAGCCGTACCACGAGCCGGTGGCGGGCAGGTACGAGTTGGCGGTGCAGGTCTCCGCCTGATCGCCAAACCGCTCCTGGGCAGCCAGATTAACGTCCGTCAGGTCTTGGAGACCCTCGATGAACAGTGAGGCGCCAACGTTGAGTTCGACCAGGCTCGGTCCCTCGCCGGCATCGATGGCGGCCGACAAGGTCGGGGCCAGTTCGGCCAGATTGACATGATCGACGGTCACGCCGACACCGTTGGCCGCTCCCCAGTCCTGGGCAAACGGATCGAACCACACGTCGTACTGCGGGACGAAGTGGCTCCATTGCAGGATCCTCAGCTCGGTGCCCTCCTCAAATTCGGCCACCTCGATCGGCACGACCCGAGTCACCTCAACTTCCTGGGATACGATTTGGGTGACCACCACCTCCTGGGGCTGACAGGCGGCCAAGATCAGCCCTCCCAACGCCATGACCTCCAAGGCTACGCGGATCCGCTTCGTGTGCATTCTTCCTCCTCCGAAAGTTATGGGATGGACCGGACGGAAACGATGCCCAGAGTGTCCCGAGGCTTCGTGGGGCTTATCGAATGGAGCCGGTGACGGCGGTCGCTCAATCAGGACGTGGCTCCCTTCGGAGGGTGTGGACAACCGGAAGGGGCTCGTGAACGAACTGGTCCTAGCATACACCAGGATAAGGAAACTTCAACCTGTCGAGATGCGAGGATGGGGAGGGCCCCGCACGCGGGCTCCCGTGGGGATCCCTCCCCGCCCTGTATCTCCACCCTTCAGCCGCGAGGATTCGTGAACTCCGCTGACGGCTGAAGGGTGACGACCCGTTCCGGCTCTTAGCGCCCCAGCACCAAGATCTCGATCACATGCCCTCCCACCCGCAAGAGCCCACTGTAAAAGTGCGTGAAGATGGTCGTGGCGTTGGCCGGGATCAGCCGGTAAGCGCAGTTATGGTGACGCTGCAAGAGGCCGTAGGCTTTCCAAGCCATCGGGATGGTGAGGAGGCCAAGCAAGGTAGGTAGCGGGGCCCTCCCCCGCACGACCGGGACCAAGATCGCCAGGTTACGCGGCCGCCACGAGCACCCCGTAGCCCGTCACAGCGGTCTGCGGGTGTGGCGTTCACGGCGCCGAGCTTGGGCCGGTAGTTCCCGCACAGAAGCTGGCACGAAAACGCCTTGACGGTCTGCTGCTCGATCGGTTTCAGCCATCAGCCGTCCGCAGAGTCAGGATCCTGACCGGACGGCAGAAGGCTGAAGGCGGACAGGCCCCCCTCGTGCACATCACTCAGAGTGAACGGTCCGAGAAACCGTCGCAACCGTCCGAGGCGGCCATGGTGAAGCGCCACGAGGCAGGACAGAGCGGTGGTGATCGGAACCGCGGCCATCAAACCCAGGGAACCTACGAGCGTGCGCACGACCTCCTCCGCGACGAATTCGCGGCTGAGGAAACTCAGCCACTGCTCGCCGGAAAGGGACACCAGCAGGAGCAGCGGTAACGACGCTCCCGCATAGGCCAGGACGAGCGTGTTCACCGTAGCCGCGACGTGGTCCCGCCCAATGCGCATGCCACGGGCGAGTAATTCTCGATATCGCATCCCCGGTGTGGCCAGGTGAAGCTCGAAGACGGCGGCGGCCTGCGTGATGACGAGATCGTCCAACACGCCGAGTGCACCCACCAGCACACCCCCCAAAACCAGGCCCTGCAAGTTGATCGGCGTCGCAGACGCCTGGCTGAGGAAGAGGGCCTGTTCACTGCCGAACCCGGTCAGCCGGGTCAGACTGACGAACACGGTGGCGAGGAAACCGGTGAGCACGAGGGCGAGAAACGTTCCCAGCACGGCGGCGTGGGTCTTGAGAGTCCACCCGTAGACGAGATAAAGCGTGCAGGCCAGGATCACAAACGCGCTGGTTAGGGTCGCACTCAGCGGATCATCGCCTCGAAGGACGCGGGGGATCAAGTACCAGAGGATGACGGCCAGACTGAGCGCCATAGCCAACAGGCTGCGCAATCCCTTCCAGCCGCTCACGAGGATGCTGAACACGACGAACGCACCAAGCAACCACGCCAGGGCAGGCGTGCGGACGAAATCGACAAAGTACGCCTGGAGAAACCCTCCCGGATCTTCGGACACGGCAACTAGAATCTTCTCGCCAGGCCGAACGGTGATCCCGGACGGGCGGATCTGGCGCCGCCCGTAGTCGACTTCGAAGAACACACCACGCCAGGGACCTTCCAGCATCTCAACCCGAAGAATCTGGTAGGTTTGAGATACGTCCCCGAGGTCGATCATGCCCTCTTCGAGGATTTCCATCACCCGCGCCGGAAACGTCTCGGCGCTTCCCGCGGGGCCGAATCCCGACGAACTGCCGGGGAGCGGCTTGGGTCCTGTAAGGACGAGCCCGACCAGCAATCCGCTCGCCACGACGAACGGGATCACTTGAATAGGCCGAAGTTTGGGCACAGGGCGGCGATTATAGCAGTCAGGTATCCGGGGTCTTGCGCGGTACCGCGGCCAGGGCCCGGAACGCAATTCTGCGATGGACGAGGCAATACAATTGGACGACCACGGAGCCTGACCTCGTGACTCGACGGCCCTTCACCGGATTGTTTCTTATCGCCATGGCTATGTGCCTAGCCTCTTGCACACCGGCTCAGCCTGGTGTTCTGCGTCTGGCGACCACCACGAGCACCGCAGACTCCGGCCTTCTGGAAGCCATCCTTCCCGCATTCGAGCGAGAGTTCAACGCCCAGGTGGATGTGGTCGCGGTGGGGACGGGCCAGGCGATCGCGATCGGCCAGAACGGCGATGCGGATGTGATCCTGGTCCACGCCCGAGCGCGCGAGGACGCTTTCATTGCGGACGGTTACGGATTGGATCGCCGCGACGTAATGTTCAACGACTTCGTTGTGGTCGGCCCACCCGGCGACCCGGCCGGGATCCAGGGCATGGGCACAGCGGCAGAGGCGTTCACCGCCATCGCCCAGGCCGGGGCCGCGTTCGCCTCGCGCGGAGACGACTCGGGAACGGCTACCAAGGAGAAGGCAATCTGGAAAGCCGCCGGCCTCGAGCCAACAGCCGACGACGCGTGGTACGCGTCGCTCGGCCAGGGCATGGGGGAGACTTTGCAATACGCCAGTGAAGCCGGAGCCTACACCCTCACCGACCGGGGCACCTACCTATCCCAGCGTGAGAACCTGCCCGGGCTGGTGATTTTGTTCGGAGGGGACTCGATCGCCGAGAACCCGGACTCGATCCTCCTGAATCCCTACGGGGTGATCGCCGTGAACCCAGAGCTCCACGAGGGAATCCAGGCCGATCTCGCACAGCAGTTCGTCCATTGGCTGACGGCGTTGGAAACGCAAGAGGTGATCGCGTCCTATGGCGTGGATCCATTCGGTCAGCCTCTCTTCTATCCAGATTCCGAGGCCTATCACCGGGCGCACCCCTAGTTCGGCAGCCGGCTCCCAGCTCCCGGCCACCTGTGGGACGCTAGGCTGCCCCCGTTGTCAATCCTTCGCCACGGATCCTTGCCGATGCCTGATGACTGAGTACTGAGGACTGAAGGCTCATTTGTGATGGGCTTCACAATCCGGGTGGCCGCGGTTAGCCATGGCGCTCCCTCCGCATACAATCTAGCCCCGGCCAGGATGTAAATCCCTTCCCCATGCGATCGCGACTCGAGACAAGGTAGGATGGGCACGGCGAGCAGCCACGTCGACGCGGGCCCAGCGCGTTCACCTCGTCAGAAGGATGAGCCGTTTGCGGCCATCTTCGATGCCGCTCCGGACGGGTTGATTCTCACCGATGTGGAGACAGGGCTGGTCCTCCTGGCCAACCCTGCCGCATGCGCGATGCACCTCGCCAGCCCCGACGAGTTCGTAGGGAGTCTCCCCGTCACATTCCTGCACCCCGACGGTCAGGCCACCCTCAAGACCTATTTCCAATCTCTTCGCTCCGCCCACGTATCCGAGGCGCGCCTGCTCCACATCCGGCGGGACGGGTCGACGTTTTTCAGCGAGTGGCGCGGGACGTCCCTCTCCTATGGGGGCCGTCCCTGCGCATTGAGCGTCGTCCGCGATGTCAGCCAGCGCATCGAAGCGGACCTGAGCCTGCAGCAGCGAGTCGAAGCCCGGACGCGCGAACAAGCTGCGCTGCTGTCGATTTCTCACACCCTGGCCTCCACCCTGGAGCTCCAACCGGGCCTGATCCTGGAGCAACTGCAAGGGATGATCGAATTTGGGCACGCTGCGCTTTTCGGGTTGACGGACTCGACTCTGAGCTCGCTGGCCGTGCGCGGGCCGCAGCGGCTGGAACAGGCAGAGCCGTTCCACATCCGTGTGGCAGAACCGGAGACTCTGGCCCTCCTCTATAACGGTCACCAGCCGATCCGCATTGACGACCTGGCTGGCGAGGACCCAGCGGCGGTGCTCCTTCGCTCGATCTTGGAGCGGGATGCGCCCGAGCTCTTGGACGGGGCGCGCGCGTGGATGTGGGTGCCGCTGGCCGTCAAGGGGCGGATGATCGGCGGCCTGGGCATCGCCCATCCTCTTCGGGGGTATTTCACAACCCAGCATGCCGACCTGGCCCTATCGATGGCCGACCAGGTCGCGATCACCATGGTCAGCTCCGAGGAGTTCGAACTTGCGCAGCGGCTGGCCGCGCTTCAAGAACGCGAGCGCCTAGCGCGAAACCTCCACGACGCCGTCAACCAGTCTCTCTTTTCCGCCGGGTTGATCGCCGAAGTCCTTCCGCGCTTGTGGGAGCGGGAACCGGACGAGGCCCGCCGTTCGTTGGAGGACCTCCGCCGGCTGACCCGCGGCGCGCTGGCGGAAATGCGCGCCCTGCTGGCGGAGCTGCGGCCCGCCTCCTTGACCGATGCCGAACTGGGCGACTTACTCCGCTTGCTGGGCAACGCCTTCACCGGACGGACCAACGTCCCGGTGAACGTGGCCGTCCACGGCGCGGGCAGCCTGCCCGCCGAGACGCAGGTGGCTGTCTATCGTATCTGCCAGGAAGCGCTGAACAACATCGCCAAACATGCCCAAGCCAGTCGGGTGGAGGTCACCGTGCGCTATTCGCCCCATGACATGGAGCTGCTCCTTCGCGACAATGGCTCAGGGTTTGTCACCACGGACGCGACTCCTACCGGTCACTACGGGTTGGGGATCATGCAGGAACGCGCCGAAGCGGTGGGAGCCGTCCTGACGGTATCCAGCCAGCCGGGTCAGGGGACGGAAGTCGCGCTACGCTGGCGAGCGCAGGAGGGTTCATGACCGGTCCACCATCTCCACCCATTCGCGTCATGCTGGTGGACGACCACGCCATGGTGCGGCGCGGCCTGGCCACTTTCTTGCGGGTGTTCGATGACCTGTTGCTCGCGGGCGAAGCCGAAAGCGGCGAAGCCGCGATCCGGCTCTGTGCCGAGGTCACGCCTGACGTCATCCTCATGGATATGGTTCTGCCGGGCATGGACGGCGCGGCCACGACCCGCGTGATCCGACAGGAATTTCCTCACACCCAGGTCCTTGCGCTGACCAGCTTCAAAGAGAAGGAACTTGTCAAGAATGCCCTGGACGCCGGAGCCATCGGCTACCTCCTCAAAGATGTCTCCGCCGATGAGCTTGCCCGGGCCATTCGGGCCGCCCATGCCGGACGCTCCACCCTTTCGCCGGACGTCGCCGAGGTCATGGTTCAAGCCGCGGGCCAACCGCCCAAGCCCGGCCTCGACCTGACGGACCGAGAGCGCACCGTGCTCGCCCTCATGGTGGAAGGACTCAGCAACACCCAGATTGCCGGAAGGCTGACGGTCAGTCCTTCCACCATCAAGTCGCACGTGAGCAACATCCTCAGCAAGCTGGGAGTGTCCAGTCGCACCGAAGCCGTGGCCCTGGCGCTGCGTCACGGACTCGTCCCCTGACCTGATTCCGCCTCCCCCAAGTGGCGGAGGCGAACCCTCCCCGGCCGACGGATGTGTCCGGGGAGGGTTGCTTGTACGATGAATTCATGACCCGAGTCTTTTTGGCCACCGCCGAACGCGGTGAACGGTCCGCCCTCCGACTTCTCCTGCAGGATCTGGGCATGGAAGTCATCGGCGAAGCGGCCGATTGGCCCACCACTGTCGCGCATGTACCCATGAGTCGCAGCGATATGTTGTTGGTGGACTGGGATGTGCTCCCCCGCGCGCCAAGTGTGGCTCTCGATGCCCTTCGAAAGGCCTGCCACGTCGCGCTGGTCATTGTCCTCATCAGTCATCTGGACGCCCGTCAGCAAGCCGCTCTTTCCGCCGGCGCCGACGCATTCATCAGCAAGGGGGAGACGCCGGAGCGTGTGGCCGAACACCTGCAAACCGTCGCCGCGCGCGTTTCCGTTCCGCTGACGCCAGCTGCCTGAGAGGTTGGATTTGGGGTAAACCGGCGCGCCACGCTGTCCCGAGCGCCGGCGCAAACTGGGACAGCTCAGTTTTCAAGGAGCAGGAGGAACGATGAACCAAGACATATTTGCAGGCAAGTGGAAGCAAGTCCGAGGCGAGGCCAGGGCTTGGTGGGGCAAGCTCACCGATGACGATCTCGATCGAGCCGCCGGCAAACTCGACGTTCTCGCCGGTATTCTTCAGGAAAAGTACGGCTACACCCGAGAGCGCGCGGCCGAGGAAATCGATAAGCGTGTGACGGCGTTTGAAGCCACTCTGAAAACCGAGGTTGTACCCACGCCGGGCAAGTGATCGGTCGGGCGTGAGACCTGCTCCCTATCTTCAGGGATCTGTGTTCTAAGGAGGACCACATGGACAACAAAGTATCGCAAGTTCGGACGACCCAAAGGGAACCGGAACGCGAACGACGGATCTTCACGTTCAAGGCTACCCAGTTGGTCTGGCTGGTGTTCGGGGTTCTGGAAGGCATGATCGCACTGCGCATTGGGCTGAAACTGATCGGAGCCAACGCGGCCAGCCCGATTGCTGTGTTCATCTATGGCTTCACGGACCTCTTCCTGTGGCCCTTCGCCGGGTTGACGGGAACGCCCGCCGCAGGCAGCATGGTACTGGAGATCACATCCGTGATCGCCATGCTCGTATACGCCTTGATCGCCTGGGCCCTGGAACGAGTCATCTGGGTGATCTTCTACCGCCCGCGTGGCCCCGTGGTCGCGACGACGGAAACTTCGACCCGCGAGCACCACACCAACCCATAACGCAAGCCCGACTCAGACTCTAAGGAGAAAACACAATGGCAAACCAAGAAAGACGAAATTCCGAAACGGGTGATCGCAGCATGTTCGGGCTCCTGGCCGGATTGCTGATCGGCGGCCTGGCCGGCGCCGTCACCATGCTCTTGCTGGCGCCCCAATCCGGTAAGGATACCCGCTCGCAGATTCGTGACACGGGCATCGACCTTCGCGACCGCACGACCGAAATGGTCGAGGACACGATGGCTCAGGTCCGTTCCGGGGCCGACAGGCTCACGAACGGCGGCCGGGCCAAGATCAAGGAACTCACCCTGCAAGGTCAGGAAATGGTTGCCGAGCAACTGGAGCGCGTGTCCGTGGCCGCTCAGGCCGGCAAGAAGGCACTCCAAAGCTCGTAGGGGTTTCGATTCACGGAGCTGGCAGAACGAAATAGCTCAAGAGGAGAGGGCGTATGTTGAGCACGATCATCATCATCCTGTTCGTCCTATGGCTGCTCGGGTTTCTTGGCCCGCGCGTGATCCCGAGCATCCCCAGGACCGGTAACCTGGTCCACGTGTTAATCGTGATCGTGGTGATCCTGGTGATCTTGAGGCTGCTGAACTTAGCTTAGCAGGACCGTCTTCGCACTCTCGTTGTAGCCGCCAGCCCCTTGGGCTGGCGGCACCGCGTTTGGGGGAGCGATGCCACGGTTCCCATGCATCCGGCGCCGATGTCGGGCGCGCTGGAGAGGATCCTTCTGCCGGATGGTGAAGGATTGGAGCTGTCAGGGCCGAACCGCCTCGGCTCGACCGTTCCATACCACCATTGGGCAGGTGCCGATGAGCCACGGAAGCGACGACACCTGGACCGCGAACCTCGGCCCGTTCACGGGCGGTGGCGACGGGACGGCGGACTATCAGATTCATGCGACCGACGAGCTGGGGAATGTGTCGGATAGCGCCTTCGGTCAGGTGACCGTCCTGGCGTGTATCCCCGTGGGGGATCTGAGTCTTCAGTTATCAGTCAACCAAGGTTAAACGGCCTCTGAAGATGGAAAGCCATTTGTGATGGGCTTCACAATCTGAGCTCACGGATCTCGAGGCAGATCTAGACGAGGGTTGCGCGCGCAGATTTCGACTGGTGCTCGATGACTGATTCCTGATGGCTGATGCCTGATGGCTTCTCTCAGCCTCCGGTGATCTGATAGATCTGGATCAGGTTGCCGCACGTATCGTCGAGCACGGCCATCGTCTCCATCCCCGCATCGGTAGGCTCTATCGTGAACTTGACCCCCGCTTCCGCAGCCGCTCGTACTCGGCTTGAATATCTTCGACCTGAAAGGCTGTGTATGGGATTCCATCCTTGACCAGCGATTCCTTCAGGGCCTTCATGGCGGGATAGGTGGCGTTGGGCTCCAGAAGTAGTTCTGTGCCGTCCGGCTCGTCCGCGGAAACCACGGTCAACCAACGGACGCCGTGGCCCATCGGAATGTCCCTCTTCTTCACAAAGCCCAACACCTGCGTGTAGAACTTCAACGCCTTGTCGTAATTCGCAATGGGAATGCTGGCCAGTTTGATTTTCATCCTCGCCTCTCCACGGGAGATCCGTGGCCACACGACAGCCGAGTTGGCGTCCTAGGGAAGGAAATTCAGGGGGTTGAGGAATGACCCGCTGTCGAGCCGGATGCCAAAGTGGAGGTGGTATCCGGTCGAGTTGCCTGTGCTCCCGGACTCCGCGATCTGCTGCCCCTGGCTAACCCCCTGCCCGACGGAAATCAGGTTGGCCTCGTTGTGGGCATAGTAAGTCCAGAAGCCATTGGCGTGGTCCAGGATCACGAGATTCCCATACCCGGTGCTGCTCCATCCGGAAAAAATGGCCGTCCCACTATCGGAGGCGAACACCGGCTGGCGGAAATACGTGTCAATGTCGATCGCCGGATGGCCATCCCAGTAGCCCTGGGTAATGTTGCGCGTGTTGACCGGCCAGAGGAAGTATCCGTTCCCGGTCTCGACCAGCGGGCCGGAGTAGAGCCCCGGGGAACGCCGGCCCAACCCGGCCACGATTGCGGGACCCGGCTCGGACCAGGCCAGAGTCCGGATGCCGCCTGGGACGATGAGTTCCTGACCCACCTCGGGCGCACTGCCCTCGGCGGCGATCCCGTTCCCGGGAAATTCGCGAATGTCCTCTGGCGTCACCCCGTAGATGCTCGCAATCGACTCGACCGTGTCGCCTTCGCGAACTTCGTGCAGCACTCCGTCCACGGGCGCAATCTTCAGCCCGATCCCGATGGAGAGGTTGCCGGCTTCGACGCTAAGCCATGGGTTCCCCCACAGGATCGTCTCCGGCCGCAGGCCGAACTGTTCGCCGATCGACCACGCCGTGTCGCCCAGCTGCACCGTGTACTCGATCACTTGAAAGCGGGGCCGTTGAGGAATCACCGTCCGCAAGAGGGCGAGGCGGCGCACATCCCCACTCTCCACCTCGAAAGTGTAGGGTCCAAGATCGGCTGTGGTCAGGGCCGCCGAGGCCGTCGTGGTGGCGGAGGGCTCGTCCGAGCCCGAGGTCACGGACAAGGGAGGGCTCGGCGTACAAGCGGCCAGGATCGCCAGGGTAAGTCCCGCCGCGAACCAGCCGAACCCGCTGCCCCTTCCCCGTTGGCGGCCCATGGGCCGCGACCTTTCCGAATTCACTGCGCGTTCGTCTTGGAGGACATCCTCCTTACGTGAGCCTGGGGACCAAAATGGCGACCACGTACCCGCCCACCAGCAGCAGGCCCGTGTAGAAATGCGTGAAGACCGTTGTGGCGTTGGCTGGGATTAGCCGGTAAGCATAGTTGTGGTGCCGCCGCAGGAGCCCATACGCCTTCCACGCCATGGGAATGGTGAGAAGGCCAAGCAGAGTGGGCATGGGCAGTCTGCTCAGAGCCACCGGGATGACGATGGCCAGGTACGCGGCCGCCATCAGGAGCCCGTAGCCCTTGATCGCGGTCTGCGGGTCGAGGCGAGTGATCAGCGTGCGCTTGCCCGCTTTCGCGTCCCACATTCGGTCGGGGATCTCGTTAATGTAGAGAACTGCCGCAATCATGAGACCGATCGGAATGGACGCGAGCCAGGCCTCGTTGCTCCAGCGCTGCTGTTGCACCCAGTACGCGCCCACCACCATCACGGGCCCAAAGCCGAGCCCCACGGCCAACTCCCCCAGGCCACGATGGACCAGCCGCACAGGCGGCGCGGTGTACAGGTAACCCAGGAGAAATCCGGCCACGCCAAACCACGCCAGCCCCCAACCACGGAGCGCCGCCAGCACCAGCCCGATGACCGTCCCTCCCGCGTACATCGCCAGGGCCAGCGTCCGCAGGCGGCCGGGGTCGATCAGCCCGCGCTGGATCAAACGGGAGCCTCCGGCGAACGGCGTGGGAGTCAGATTGGCTTCGTCGGCGCCGCTGCGGTGATCGAAGTTATCGTTGATCACATTCGTCCCCAGGTGGAACAAGGATGCTCCCACGAGCGTCAGCAGGAAGAGACCGAGGTTGAACGCCCCTTCCCTCGCTGCGACGGCGGTCCCCAGCAGGATGGGGACAAACGTGGCCGTCAGAAACGGCAGACGGGTGGCGTTGACGAACAGCGCCCACCCCGACGGTCGGGGCGTCTCCCGCCTCACCGTCCAGCGGACGTGATACTCGCCGTCGCGCTTCTCGACCTTGGTGTCGGCGCCCACAATGTCGCAAAAGCCTTCGACCAGTCCAATCTTGAATCCTTCCAGCAGGCCGTTGTCCATCCGCAAAACGAAGTGATCGGGGGCCGACTGGACGATCTGGCTGGCGCTGCCGTCGTTCAGAAAATAGGGATGGACCTCTGTGCAGAATATTTCCATCATCTTGTTCGGTCTGCCTTGCAGTTGCTGGACCAGGTTGCGGAAGATGCTGGCCCACCTTTCGACCGAGGCAATCGTGATCTCCTCGATCTTCGATCCGTCCCCACTGCCGACCTCGCGGTCGATGAAGAGCACCGCCTCGTTGAACGGCGCCATCGGGCAGTCTTCGTCGGAATCCATCTTGCGGAACGCCGGTGCGCCGACGGCCTGTTCGAGCTTCTGCCACCCCTCCGCGCCGAGCACGGGCCGATAATTGCCGTACAGCAGCTGCCAGGACAGTGCCTTGACGGTTTGTTGTTCGATTGGCTTCATCGTCGTCTCCATCCTCTCATTTCATGATCATCCGAAACGGGTTCCGCGTTCGCCCGGCGGGTTGACTCAAGATTCAATGGCTCCGGCCCGAAGCGCGGCCGGGCTCGCGTTCATCCGCCTGCGATGGCCCCCACAATTCGAAACACCTCATCCCCGGAAGCGACGGCATCGGGAAGCGCGGCCCCCGGCGGTTCGTGAGAGAAATCCAGCCCGCAGGCGAAGAACCTGACGAACGCACGGCGCTCCCGGGTGACGTGATCGCGAATCGTCCCCTGCAGCATCGGATAGCCGGCCTCGAGCGCATCCAGAATCGAAGTTTGCGTCACCGGTCCGTCGACGGGAAGGCGGACCTCGGCCCCGGTCTTGGCCAGATGCCGAAGGTGGGCCGGAAGGACCACGCGGATCATGGGACGGTCTGGACCTCTACGGAAAACACGGGCGGGAGATCGCGCACGATCGGCTGCCAATGGTCTCCGGCGTCGGCCGAGGCGTAGACCTGTCCGCCCGTCGTGCCGAAGTACACGCCACACGGGTCCAACGAGTCGACCGCCATCGCGTCCCGCAGCACGTTCACGTAGCAATCCTTCTGGGGCAGGCCCTTGGTGAGCGCCTGCCACTCTTCTCCGCCGGTGCGGCTTCGGTACACCCGCAGTTTCCCCTCCGGGGGATAGTGCTCCGAGTCGCTCTTGATCGGGACGACATAGATTGTCTCCGGCTCGTGCGCGTGGACATCGATCGGGAAGCCGAAGTCGCTGGGCAAGTTCCCGCTGATCTCCCGCCACGACTCGCCGCCGTTGTCGCTGCGCATGACGTCCCAGTGTTTCTGCATGAACAGCACCTGCGGGCGCGACGGATGCATGGCGATTCGGTGGACGCAGTATCCGACCTCTGCCACCGGGTCCGGGAGCTCGTCCGCCACTTTCAAGCCGGAGTTCACCGGCCGCCAGGTCTCCCCTGAATCCTCCGACCGGAAAGCGCCGGCGGCGGAGATTGCAACAAAGATGCGGGTGGGGTCGCCCGGGTCCTGGACGATCGTGTGCAGGCACATGCCGCCGGCCCCCGGCTGCCAGAGGTTACCTTTTGCGCCGCGCAGCGCGGGCAGTTCTTCCCAGGTACCCCCGCCGTCCGCCGAACGAAACAAAGCCGCGTCTTCCACGCCCGCATAGACCAGATCCGGATCGGTCAGGGACGGCTCGAGATGCCAGACGCGCTTGAACTCCCAGGGGTGTTGCGTCCCGTCATACCACTGGTGAGTGCCGGGGACGCCCTCGTACACGAACTTGTTGCCGACCGGCTCCCAGGTCGCGCCGCCGTCGTTGGAACGCTGGATCACCTGGCCAAACCAGCCGCTGGATTGAGAGGCGTAAATTCGATTCGGGTCGGCAGGCGACCCTTTGGCGTGGTAGATCTCCCAACCCGCGAAGTGGGGTCCGCTGACCGCCCATCGGTCCCGCTTGGCGTCCGCAGAAAGGACGAACGCACCCTTATGTGTGCCCACGAGGACCCGAATTCCCGTCATACCCGCCTCCCTTCCCCAGGGTTCAAGTTTACTGTTGCCGGTTGCTAGTTACCAGCGTCCCGCTTCCCGCTTCCCGCTTCCACAAGCTCAATTCCGATCGCTGGATGCTGAGTGCTGGATGCTGGGTGCGGCCACTTGAGTGCTGACCTCTGCAATTTCCGGGACTCCCTCAAGATACCTCTGCGACAGCAGGCGGTAGTACTTCGACCGTAGCGCCACCAGGGTCAAGACCACACCCAGAATGCCGGTCAGCGTGAATACCAGGGCGATGCCGCGGTCGGGGCCGGTCCCGAACCAGCCTCCGATCATCTGAACCCCCGAGCCGGTGGTCATAAACGGGATGAAGACGAACTGGGCAATCGGTCCGATCAGGAACGCGGTCAGGGGCGAGGCGGCCATCTCGACGCTTTGGGCGAACCCGAATACCCTGCCCTGCCGCTCGGGCGGGACCAGCTTCTGGATGATGGTGTGCTCGGAAGCTTCAATATAGGGGACGGCACAAATGTAGATGAACATCCCCACCGCCAGAGGCACGATCGACGCCTGAAGGGAGAACACGCTGCAGACCGCCCAGATGAGCAGGTTGGCGCCCATCATCACCCGCAGAGGGTTTCGGCCCAGGCCCCATTTGGCGATGGCGAGCCCGCCGACAATGAACCCCACACTCAGCACTCCCCAAAGCAAGCCCCACGCTTCCACCGAGACGAGCGAGAGCCCGTAGGCGTCCATCAGCGCCATGAACACGCCGCCCAGGAAATTGTTGAAGGACGTGAACAAGATCAGGGCGAACATGCCTGAAATGGCGCCGATGGCGGCCCACGTCCCGCGGATGTCGAGCTTGGGCGGCGCCTGACCGGTGTGGAGCGTCACCGCTTCGGGAATCGGCACCGTCCCCAGGTGGAGCATGCACGCGATCGTCATGATGACGGCCAGGATCAAGACCCAGTACATCCCCGCCAGGCCGACCAGGTACCCGCTGATGACCGAGGTGATCAGGAAGGAGATTCCAAAGGCGGTCCCCGACAATCCGTTCGCCTTATCCCGCCGGTCCTCCGGGATGAGCAAAGTGATGACGGTCGGCAAGGCGATGCCGCGAATGTTGCCGAGGATGACACCGAAGAGAAGCAGGGGCACGAAGATCCAGAGCGACAGGCTGGCCGTGTCTTTGAAGTCTCCGGCGGGTGCGGTGATGTACATGCCGAAGCCCACGGCGTAAATCAGGAGGGAGCCGGCACTGGACCACAGCATGACTTGCTTCTTCTTGTAGCGATCGACCAGACTTCCGAACCAGAATCCGGACACCGCCACCGTCACCAGGTAGATGCCGGCGACGACCCCCGTGGCGAGTACGGAGCGGGTCTCCAGGAACACAAAGAAAGTGATCGCGAACCAGACCGTGAAGTTCGTGACCGATGCGACCAGGGTGTTGGCAAGGATCTGGTAGAAGGTCCGCATCGGCGGCGGGTTCGAGCTGCCTGTCGTCATTCTGTGATCCCTCGAGGGCTCAGCCGGCGGGGTCGGGGCCTCCCCCAAGTGGTGGAGACCAACACCACCTGTCTGGTGGATGTGGACCTGGAGCCCGTCTCGTACAATAAAATCATGCCCAGAGTGTCAGTCCCGCACTACCGAAGCGGCGGGCGTCCAGGAGGACACATGTCGAGTAAGCGAATGACCCAGTCCCAATTCGTGACCGCCGTCGCCAAGAATAGCGGATTGACGGGCAAGCAAGCCAAGGGGGCGTTGGCGGCGATCCAAACCGTTGTAGCGCACGAACTGAGCAGCAAAGGACCTGGAGAAGTCATTCTGCCCGGACTCTTCAAGTTGAGCGTGTCCCACAAGCCCGCCACGCGCCAGCACGAAGGCATCAATCCTTTCACCAAGGAGCCGATGCAATACAAGGCGCGACCGGCCCGCAAGGTCGTGAAGGTACGCCCCCTCAAGGCGCTCAAGGACGCGGTCTAAGCACCCGGAACCGGCAAGCCCGCACCGTCGAGGCTTCCGGGTCTCCCGTACGACGTTCCATGAAGCCACAACCATCATGCGCTCGGCCCCTGGGCCGGGCGCATGTTCATCCGGCCAGATCAGCGACCCGTTCCCGACTCCCCCACATTGGATGTCATTCCGAGGCCGCGTTTCTGGCGGCCGAGGAATCTCCAAGGCGCGTCCCTGAAGGGCACGATCTTATGGCACCGAAAGCCGGTCTCACCTTGACGCTCGCGTCGCGCGTGTTGGTACGGGCAGGGACTCTTCGCCCCGCATGCGTGCCGCGGAGCTCAGAGTGACACCTTTGGACTGTGGCTTCGCGTTGGGTGTCATTCCGAGGCCGCGTTCCTGGCGGCCGAGGAATCTCCAAGGCGCGTCCCTGAAGGGCACGATTCTATGGCACCGAAAGCCGGTCTCCACCTTGACGCTCGCGTCGCGCGTGTTGGTACGGGCAGGGTGAGAAAGCTTCCCCGATCTGTGTCACTTCCGCTTCGCTTTTTTGGCGCCCCTCACGGTCTTGGCATTCGACCCCGCCGCCGCCTTCTTCCCCCCGCCCGCATTCAGCGCCACCGCGGCGCGGATGACCTCGAGCAGGGCCGCCTCGTCGATCGAGTCGCCCTCCTTGAAATTCACGGACCGCGAGGTCTTGGCTTCCAGGCCCCCGTTGAAAATCCTGCGCGGATCCTTCAGGGACGCGCCCTTGAAGACGTTCATCCCCACATGGTCGCTGAAGGAGCCGATGGCGCACACCAGCCCGTTGTGCGAGAACACGGGCGTGTCCCACTTCCACTCCTCCGTGATATCGGGGTCGACTTTATGGACAAGATTCCGCATACGGGCCATGAGCTTGCCCTGCCATGCGGGAAGTTCCGAGATGCGCTTGGTGATCTGCTCGGAAGGTTTCATCGGAGGGTCTCCACCTACGGAAGGGATTCTAACCAAGTGGGATGGTGATTGGATAAAGTGAGTAGTTGATGGCGGCCAGACCGGGGGCGCCCTTCGACAGGCTCAGGGCGCTGTGTGCTGGCAGCTGGGTGCTGGGTGCTGGCAGCTGGGTGCTGGGTGCTGGGTGCTGGGTGCTGGGTGCTGGCAGCTACTTCCTCCGTCCCCTGCGCTCAAGCTTCTCGGCCTTGCCTTCCACCTGTTGCAGATACGCGTCCAGCCGCTCGTAGCGCCCCCGATCGACGACTTGACCCGTTGGCTACCCGGGCCCTCGGCCCTCCTCCGTCCTCCCCCTAGCCCTCGCCAGGTCGGCCAGCTCCCAATCCTCCAGCACCTCGTCCCCGACGTCCGGCAGCTCATCCTCGTTGATCGCGTTCACGGCCGGGATCGAGTCGAAATACGCTTGGAGCTCAGCCCGCAACGCCTCGAGCGAGTCCACCGCAAACAGCACCTCGTTGTAGCTGTAGATGGCCTTGGTGAAGGTGATCACGTTCTCGATGCTGAACGGCAGGATCGGCGTGTTGCCGGCCATGACGTGCTGGATCTCGCCTACCGACGACAGGATGCCCGCGCCCAGGATCTTCAGCTCGCCATTTTCCCGGATCAGCCCGAACTCGGTGCTGAACCAGGCCACGCGCTTGATTTCCTCGCGCCTCTCGGGGCTGGCTCGCAGGAAGGGGATGGCGAACATGTCCTGCAGGGAGGTGTAGCGCGGCAGGACCATGAAGGGCAGATGGCCGAAGATGTCGTGGAACATGTCCGGCTCGGGGGTGAAGTCCAGCACTTCCCACGCGCGCATGTACCCGGTGATGAGGAAGATGCGCCGGGCGAAATGACGGTACCAGGGCACGGCGTCCGAGTAGCGCACCGAGGTGCGCCGCAGGCGCCAGCCGGTGCGGGGTGTGATGGCGGCGTTCAATTCCTCCAGCGACGGCAGCCGGTCGCCGGGTAGGCGCAGGATGTCGAAGCCCTCCAGGTACTCGCGGCAGGCGAACTTGCGGATGTTCGGCACCTGTCGCTCGAACAGTGTCCGCCACACCCTGTGCTGGTCCTCCGTGAACTCCATGGTTGGCCTCCATTAGCATCCACCGACTGCGGGCTTCGACTTCGCCGTCCACCCGATGAACCCAGGACGGCTCCGCTCAGAATGCAGGCAACAAAAAGAGCCACGGGCTGGATCGCGCCCGTGGCTCTGCAGGATCTGGGTTGAGATTGCTCTAGCTCACCTTATCCCCACCGACCCTCGGCCCGCCGCCTCCAGCCCAGCGCCCATGCTGGCATAGATGTAGTAGTAGGCGTACAGGCGGGGGGCGGAGTGGGTCATTCGGCTTAGGGCTTGGTCCTGGCGATTCATCTTACCGGCAGTCGAGGGCGCAGTCAAGATGGAAGAGAAGCTGTCAGCTGACGGCTGTGAGCGGTCATCCCCGTTGGACGCTTGTGATGGCTTTCACATTTCGGGCAGGCAATCTAGCCCTAATGCTCCCACCGCCCGGCCCCACCTCGCGCAAAATTCCCTCCTCATCGGGTTCGGCGAGACGATCTCACAAACCGGCTCTGGATTGACCGGCTTCGCCCTGGGCGTGCGTGAATCCCAGACCAACGGGTCGACCACGCTCTTCGCCCTGATCGCCCTTTCGACGAGTCTACGCATACGGGCCCGTTCGCCAGGGGCTGGTCAGTGAGATTTCGCCCGCCACCTCCTCATCCAACGAGACCTGTATTTTCCCAGACCCATACGACGTAGGCCGCCCGACCACTGCTGCAGCCGCACACGGCCCCCTGGCACCAGACCATCGAAGGAAAGTTTCCAAATTCGACCGGAATCCCACCGAAGTCATTCGCGCTACGCCAATTCGCCAGGGCGAAGTTCGGTGCGCTGCACGCGACTTGGCCGCGCGCCCAGCTATTTCACCGAGTATCTCCGAGTCCGAGAGGGTCCCCCGCCGTTGTACCCGTCACTTGCTACGGCAATCCAGGCGATGGCAACAGCCTGGTAAGGATTGTCAGCAGCAAAGTAACTAATCCTCAGTTGACCTGGGTCTGCCGGTCAGTGTATGATTGCTCCAATTGGTGCAAGCGCATAGATTTCCATAGCTTTTTGGGGTGAACCCACGCCTTGCAGAAGCAAGATGACCGCCTTTCGCTAGCGCGAGCCGCCTCGCGCCTTGGTGTCCATCCTACAACTCTGCGGAGGTGGGCCGACGCCGGTCATCTGCCCGTCTCTGTCACCCCCGGCGGACACCGACGCTTCCGTCTCCAAGACCTGGAGGCGTTCGAGGAAAACAGGCGGCGCCTCAAGATGGTGGGAGGCCTGGAGGGAATTTGGGCCGGCAGAGCCCTCGAGGAGACACGGCAGGTCCTAGGCGGCGGGTCGAGCCAGCCAGGCTGGCTCACACGATACGGTGAGAGCGCCCGCGAGTTCCACCGCCAGCTTGGGCACCGGCTGATGGGGGTGACGATGCAGTACATCGCGCTCGGCCACGGCGGCGAAGCCCTTCTCGGTGAAGCGCGCCAGATCGGCCACATCTATGCCCAGAGCCTCCAGGAGCGGGGCGAGACCCTCGCGCAAGCCCTGACCATCCTGTTCTTCTTCCGCGACAACATGCTGGAATCAGCCCTCCACCTCCCCGAGGCCGCCCAGCTGCGGGCAGAGGCCAATCAGCACCTCTTCCGCAGGCTCCGGGATGTCTTCAACGCAGTCGAGCTCGCGATCGTGGAGCGCTATGAGCCTCCCCGCGAGCTGCCCGCTGGAAACCGCTGAAACGCCGTCATGATCCTGCACTGCGTCGGCCTTCACTACCGAACCGCGCCCATCCGTGTCCGTGAGGTCGTCGCCCTGGATGACGAAGGGAAGCGTCAGCTGCTGGCGCGCTGCGGCCGGTCTCCTGCTCTCGGCGCGGGCCAGGCGGAAGAGCTAACCGTGCTGTCGACGTGCCATCGGGCGGAGCTGTACGCACTGCTGGCGACGGATAGTCCCGATCCGCTGCGGACGATGCTCTCCGAGTCCAGCGGCCTCGACGAGTCCGTCATGGCCCCCCACCTCTACCATCTCAAGGCCGTCGACGCCGCCCGCCATCTCCTTCGGGTCGCCGCCGGCCTTGACTCCCTGGTTGTGGGAGAACCACAGATCTTGGGCCAGGTCGCCCAAGCGCATCTGCTTGCCCGGCAGCTGGGAGCAGCTGGGCCGGTGCTCACCCGGCTGTTCCAGACCGCGATACACGCCGGCAAACGGGCGAGGGCCGAGACCACAATTTCTCATAACCCGGCGACGGTGAGCTCTCTCGCCGTAGCCCTGGCGGCCCGGGAGGTCGGAAGCCTGGCCGCGGCCCAGGTCTTGGTCATCGGAGCGGGCGAGATGGCCGAGCTCGTTGTCGAGTCCTTGCGCAAGCGCCAGGTGAGCTCGATCTCGGTCATCAATCGCACCGAGGCGCGGGCTCAGGAGCTGGCCGCCCGGTGGCATGCGAGGCCGCACGCCTTTGCCGACCTGGATGCCGCGCTCCATCAGGCGGACATCGTCATCAGCTCCACCGGCTCTGCCCACACCGTGGTTCATCCGGAGGTCGTCCGGCGAGCCCTTCAGGGCCGCCCGGGCCGGTCGATGGTCTTCATCGACATCGCACTGCCGCGGGATGTCGATCCGGAGGTCGGCAGCCTGCCTGGAGTCCGGCTCTATGACCTTGACCGTCTTCAGGCTCAGGTGGCCGATTCCATCGACCTGCGGGCGCGGCAGGTGCCGCAGGTGGAGGCCTTGGTCGAAGAAGAACTTGCCGGAATCTCATCGTGGCTGAACGGCTTGTCCCTGACGCCGATTCTGGCCGCTGTGCACCAGAAGGCAGACGCGATTCGCCAACGTGAGCTGGCTGTCCTCCTGCGCCGGCTGCCGAGCCTGGAAGAACGCGAGGTTCGCCGGATCGAGGCCTTCAGCCGGGCCCTGGTCAAGAAGCTGCTCCACGAGCCCACGATGTTCCTGAAGCGGGAGTCGCGGAACGGTGATGGAGCCAGGTCCGCCGAAGTGGCGCGTGAATTGTTTGGGCTCACCGACGTCGGTATGGCCAAAGACGGTCGAAAAACACCGCCCGGGGACACGCAATGATCGACGGCGGGAGCGGACGGCTTGTCTTGGCAACGAGGCCATCGACCCTGGCGCGCCGCCAGACCGAGGCCGTGGCGCGGGACCTGCAAAAGGCATGGCCACACATCACCACGTGCCTTGTGGTGATTACGACCGAAGGAGACCGCGTGACGGACCGCCCGTTGCCGGAGATCGGCGGCAAGGGTCTGTTCACCCAGGAACTGGAAACAGCGCTGCTCGCCGGCCAGGTGGACCTGGCAGTCCACTCGCTCAAGGACTTGCCCATCGAGGATCGGCCCGGCCTGAAGCTGGGGGCCATCCTACCGCGCCAGGATGCACGCGACGTGCTGATCTCGAGAAAGGCCGCGAGCCTGGAGGACCTCGCCCCAGGGTCCGCGGTCGGTACTTCCAGCCTGCGTCGCCAGGCCCAGCTGCTGGCGCTGCGACCCGACGTGCGGGCCCGACCGATGCGCGGCAACGTCGAGACGCGCATACGCAAGGTGCTGCACGAGGACTACGACGCTGCCATCCTGGCTGCGGCCGGCGTCATCCGGCTCGGACTCGAGATGCACATCGCGAGCTGGTTGCCCTTTGAAGTGATGTTGCCGGCGCCCGGGCAGGGTGCTCTGGCTGTGCAATGCCGAAGCGAGGATCGAACTGTTCTCCAGATGCTCGCCGCGCTCGATGATCCGGCCACGCGTGCCGTGGTCACTTCGGAGCGCGCCTTTCTGGAAGCGTTGGGCGGAGGTTGCTCTGCCCCGGTGGGGGCGCATGCCTCGCCCGAAGGCCAAGGATTTCGCCTCCGAGGGGTGGTGGCTTCGCTGGATGGCCGAGAGGTCGTGCGCGTCGGAGGTTACGGGACGGATCCCGCCCAATTAGGCCGGGAGCTCGCCGAGGAAGCGCTCAGGAAGGGTGCGGCCGTATTGGTGCAGAGTGTCTGAGCGGAGGCCCCTCGAAGGTCTTAGGATCCTCGTCACTCGACCGGCCGACCGGGCCCGGTCGCTGCTCCTCCGGCTGGAGGAGCTGGGCGCAACCCCGATCGCTTTTCCCACGATCCGGATTGAGCCACGGCGTGACCTGTCACCGCTCGATGCCGCGCTCAAGCGGCTGGAGTCCTACGACTGGGTTGTGTTCACGAGCGTCCATGCCGTCGAGATCACCTGGGATCGGCTGACCGCAGGTGTCAGCCTGCAGGAGACGATGCGGGGGCGTCGACTGGCGGCGATTGGGCCGGCGACGGCCGCGGCCTTGCATAGGCGGGGAATGGAACCGACGTTTGTCCCGGAGGAGTTCGTCGCCGAGCGGGTGGCGGAGGGGCTGGGCGAGGTCAACGGGTTGCGCATTCTGCTGCCGCGCGCCGAAGGCGCCCGGGCGGTTCTTCCGCAGGAGCTCACCCGCCGCGGCGCGCAGGTCGAGGAGATCCCGCTCTATCGCGCCGTTCCCGCCGAGCCGGAAGCGCAGGCTCTGGCCTGGATCAAGCTAGGCGTGAACGTGGTCACCTTCACCAGTCCCTCGACCGTACGCGGGTTCGGCACCATTCTGGAGCGCCTCGGTCTGGATCCGCTGCGCCTTCCCGGCGATCCGGTATGTGCCTGCATTGGTCCGGTGACGGCCACGGCGGCCGCCGAGGCCGGCTATCGGTCGACCCTTGTGGCGAAGGTGTACACCGCCGACGGTTTGGTGGAGGCGCTGCGTGAGCATTTTGAAAGGAAGCCACGACATGCAAGCCATCGCCGATAAGGTCTTGGCCCACGAAGCCACATCATCCTCCCGGCCCCGTCGACTGCGGCTGTCGGTGGGCCTGCGCCGCATGGTGCGGGAGACCTGGCTTCGGCGAGAGGATTTGATCTACCCGCTCTTCGTCCGCCATGGTAAGGGCGTCCAGGCTGCCATTCCTTCGATGCCGGGTATCTTCCAGTGGTCGGTGGATCATCTGGCTTCCGAGATCGAGGAGATCGCCGACCTCGGCATCCCGGCGGTGATCCTATTCGGAATCCCCGTAGAGAAGGATCCGCTCGGACGGGAGAACTTCGATCCGGACGGGATTGTCCAGCAGGCGATCCGGACGATCAAGCGAACGGTGCCCGAGATGGTGGTCGTCACGGACCTGTGCTTGTGCGAGTACACGGATCACGGGCATTGCGGGCTGGTGAACGAAGGCCAACCCCGGCCGCGTCCACACCTGCCCGAGGGCTACGTGCTCAACGACGAAACGCTCGACGTGCTTAGCCGAGTGGCGGTCTCCCACGCCGAGGCCGGAGCCGACGTTGTGGCGCCCAGCGGGATGATGGATGGGATGGTTGGCGCGATCCGCTCGGCTCTCGATCAGGCCGACTTCTCGCACGTGGCCATCTTGTCCTACGCCGTCAAGTACGCCTCCGCTTTCTATGGCCCGTTCCGCGACGCGGCCGAGTCGCCGCCGCGCTTTGGCGATCGCTCGTCGCATCAGATGGACCCGGCCAACGCCCGTGAAGCCATACGCGAGACCATGCTCGACGTGGCCGAAGGCGCGGATGTGCTGATGGTCAAGCCCGCCCTGCCCTATCTCGACATCATCCGGCAGGTGCACGACTACTTCCCCGAATTGCCGCTGGCGGCCTACAACGTCAGCGGCGAATACGCCATGGTCAAGGCCGCCGCGGCCAACGGCTGGATGGACGAAGAGCGCCTCACGTTCGAAATCCTCACCGGCATCAAACGCGCCGGGGCCGATCTCATCATCACCTATCACGCCAAGGACGCTGCCCGATGGCTGAAGTGATCGCCATTCCCGCCACTGCCCAGGGCGATGGTTTCCCGTCCACCGACGGCCTCCACCGTCCGCTGAAACGCATCATCGCCGGGTGCGGCTTCCTGTTCATCTCCCACCTTGGCGAGACCATGCCCTCGGCCTTCCTGCCGGTCCCGGCGGGCAACGTGCGGGAGGCGGTTGTTTTGGAGACCTCCCCTCACCTTGGCTCTTCCGCGTTCTGCGAGACTCGGCCAGGTTGAAGGGCCGCCGCGATCGGGGCCAATCCAACGCGTGTGCGGCGGCCCGCGCGTCCCGGCCCCACCCTCACGGGTGACCATCCGGAAAGCGACCCCGCCTGTGTCGATCCACCCGGCTACTGCCCGAGGACTTCATGCCTGAAGAAACGCCTCGCACCCTCAATCACTTTGCCGTCTTGGCTTTCAAAGAAGCGTATTGGACTCTGTCTGCCGAAGCTCGTGCCGCATTCCACCGAAACTGGCTGGCCGGACTGCGCGCCGCCGCCCAAAACGTGGACATCTATCAACCCACCGAGAGCGACGCTGATCTGATCGTGTGGAGCGCCCTGCCCGCCGAAGACAAGACTGGCACCGCCACGTTTTTTGAGTGCCTGGCCAAGGCGAACAATCCCTATCGTCCATTTCTCCAGCCGGTGCACTCGCTGTGGGGCTACACGCGCCCCTCCCAATACACGAAGACGCGCTCGCCGCAGGAACTCGATCCCTTTGCCGCAACGCGCAAGGCTTATCTCGTCATCTATCCCTTCGTCAAAACCACCGACTGGTATTTGATGAGCCGCGAAGCGCGGCAGGGGATGATGAACGAGCACATTCGCATCGGCAAGCAATACGAGGACATCCGCCAACTATTGTTGTATTCGTTCGGCGTTCAGGATCAAGAATTTGTGGTGGTCTACGAGACCGACGATCTCCAGCGCTTCTCGGATCTGGTGAATGACCTGCGCTCCACCGAGGGCCGCCGCTACACGCTACGCGACACGCCTCTTCACTCGGCGGTTTATCACCCGGCGGAAGAAACGCTTGCCCTGTGGCTATGACGATGACGGAAACCCGTTTCCTCCGCGCCTGCCGCCGCGAACCTGTGGACTGCACGCCCGTCTGGTTCATGCGGCAGGCCGGGCGCTACATGGCCGAATATCGCGCCGTCCGGGCCACGCATTCCCTGCTGGAAATCTGCGCCCACCCAGATCTCGCTGCCGAAGTCACCCTCCAGCCCGTGCGCGCCCTCGGGGTGGATGCCGCCATCCTCTTCGCCGACATCCTCCTCCCGCTCATCCCGATGGGAATCCATTTGGAATACACCGCGGAGGAGGGGCCCGTCATTCACAATCCCATCCGCACCTCCGCCGATGTGGCGGCACTGCGTCCCGTCGAGCCGCGTGAATCCCTCGCCCCAGTGCTCCAGGCCATACGCCTGGTGGGCCGCGAACTCGACGGTCACACGCCTCTCATCGGCTTCGCGGGCGCGCCGTTTACTCTCGCCAGTTACCTCATCGAAGGCGGCTCCTCGCGCACCTTCGTCAAGACCAAGAAGATGATGTATGGCGCGCCGGAGCCGTGGCACGCGCTGATGGGCAAACTGGCGCGCCTCGTCGCCGATTATCTGGTGGCTCAGATTGAAGCAGGGGCCCAGGCGGTGCAGTTGTTCGACAGCTGGGTCGGCTGCCTCAGCCCGGACGATTACCGCGCGTATGTCCTGCCCCACTCGCAGTTCGTCCTGCGCGCCGTCAGGGCCACCGGAGTGCCGGCGATTCACTTCGGGACGGGCACATCCGGCCTGCTCGAGACCATGCGCGACGCAGGCGGCGACGTGATCGGGGTCGACTGGCGCCTGCCTCTGGACCGGGCCTGGGAGCGCCTGGGGCCCTCGGTCGCCATCCAGGGGAACCTGGATCCCGTCGCACTCTTCGCGCCGCGACCGGACCTCGAGCGGCGGGTTCGCGCGATCTTGCAGGCGGCGGACGGCCGTCCCGGCCATATCTTCAATCTTGGCCACGGCGTCCTGCCGGAAACCCCGGTGGAGAGTGTGAAAGCCGTGGTCGAGATGGTGCACGAGTTCTCCGTTCGGGAGGCCGTGTGACACCGAACTGGATGGGGCTCGTGACGGCTGCGGCCACATTCTTCGGCATCGGCATGGGGCACGTCGGCGCGCGCAAGGTCGAAGCGGCTTCGCCCAGCCTGTGGCTTCCCAGCCTCAGCGCGCTCGGGCTCGGGGACGCGCTGGAAATCGGTCCCTGCGGAGAACGAGTCCCTATCTTTCCGGATCGCTCGGCATCGTCGGCATGACCGTCTCGTGGAATGCGCTCGAGTTCAGGCGTCTACACCATCGCCTCAAGCGCGGCCATGCCCCGGCCAACCCCAAGCCTCGGCCGCCGCTCGCCGATCTCATCGAAAAGTGGCCCGCGCCTCATCAATGATCGGCGTTCTCGTCATGGCCTACGGCGGGCCGAACTCTCTTGAGGAAGTGGAACCGTACTTGATGGATGTGCGCGCAGGCCGCCTGACCGCGCCCGACGTCCTGCACGCAGTCCGTGAGCGCTACCGCGCCATCGGCGGACGCTCGCCCATCCTCGAGCGCACGCAGGCGCAGGCCGCCGCGCTCGAAGCGGCGCTGAATCGTAACGGTCAGATGTTCAAGACCTATGTCGGTATGCGGCACTGGCATCCGTACATCAAGGCTGCGCTGGCCGAAATGCTGAACGCCGGACTTTCGCGCGCCGTGGGCCTGGTGATGGCTCCGCACTATTCGCGTATGAGCATCGGCGCGTATTTCAAGAAAGTGGAAGAGGCACAATCGCCTGTAGAGATCGCGGGCATTGAGCGCTGGCACCTGCTCCCCGGCTACCTCGACGCGCTGGCGGATCGGGTGCGAGATGCGCTGGAAAACTTCTCCGCCGAGGTTCGCGCCGAGGCGGCGATCATCTTCACTGCCCATAGCCTGCCGCAACGAATTCTCGAATGGGCCGATCCGTATCCCGACGAACTGCGGGCGACGGTGACCGCGGTGATGGATCGGCTTGGCCCGCATCCGCACGAGTTCGCTTTTCAATCCGCCGCCATGACCCCCGACCCGTGGCTGGGGCCGGATGCGGGGGAGGTGATCGCCCGCCTCGCCCACCAGGGCCACCCGCACGTGCTCATCGTGCCTATCGGCTTCGTGTGCGAGCACGTCGAGATCCTGTACGACGTGGACATCGTGTTCAAACATCAGGCCGAGTCGCTGGGGATGCGCCTTGAGCGCATCGAAATGTTGAATACCGCGCCGCGCATGATGGCCGGGCTGGCTGAACTGGTGCGGGGCAAAGCCGAGGGTGCGGGTTGGATATGAGTCGTGTGGTGGTGATCGGCGGAGGGATTGCGGGACTGGCGGCGGCCTATCGGCTGAAGCAAATCGCTCCCGATGCAGCGATCACACTTGTGGAAAGCGATCACCGTCTTGGCGGCAAGATCCTCACCGAGCGTGTGGATGGCTTTGTGATCGAAGGCGGCCCCGATATGTTTCTGTCCCTCAAGCCGCGCGGCCTCGGCCTGTGTCGCGAACTCGGGCTTGGGGATCGCCTGCACGGCACGAACGAAACGATTCGCCGCACCTATGTGATGCGCCGCGGCCAATTGCACGAACTCCCCGAAGGCCTCACGGGCCTTATCCCCTCGCGCTTCGGGCCCATGGCTACGACCGGCCTTATCTCGCCCCTCGGCAAGCTGCGGATGGGACTGGATTTCCTCATCCCGCCGAGCTCCGCGGATGGCGACGAGACGCTGGCCGCGTTTGTCGAGCGGCGGCTTGGGCGCGAACTGTATGACCGATTCCTCGAGCCGCTACTGGCCGGCATTTATGCGGGCGACGGCGAGCAATTGAGCCTGGCCGCCACCTTTCCGCAATGGCGGCAGATCGAACTTGAGCACGGCGGTCTCATCAAGGGAATGTTGGCCGGCAAGAAGAAAGCGCCTCCATCGAAGCCGGGCGCAAAGAACAGGTCGGCCTTCCTCACACCCACCACCGGCCTTGCCGAGATCGTGGAAGCGCTGGAGCAACGCTTGGCCGGCGTGGAGATTCGTTTGGGCCGGCCGGTGGCCCGCGTGGAGGCGGCCTCGCCGGGGTACAACGTGGCACTGGAGAACGGCGAATCAGCCCGCGCCGACGCCGTCATCCTCGCCACCCCGGCTTTCGTCACCGCCGACCTGATCTCGAATCTCGATTCTCAACTCTCCACCGTCCTGCGCGCCATCCCTTACGTTTCCACTGCCACCGTCTCGGTCGCGTATCCGCTGGCCGACATTCCGCGTCCGCTCGACGGCTTTGGCTACCTCATCCCCCGCGCCGAGGGGCGAGCCATCCTGGCTTGCACTTGGACTTCGACAAAATTCCCGCACCGCGCTCCGGAAGGTTTCGGGTTGATCCGCGCCTTCGTCGGCCGCGCGGGGCGTGAGAACGCGCTCGATGTTAAGGATGATGCTTTGCTCCTACTCGTGCGCGACGAACTGCGGCGCACCCTGGGCATCACCGCGCCGCCAGAGTTGCATCGCATCTTCCGTTGGCCGAAGGCCATGCCGCAATACACGCTCGGCCATCTGGATCGGCTGGCCGTTGTCGACCAACGCCTGGCCGTGCATCCGGGACTGTTCGTGGCCGGCAACGCCTATCGCGGCATCGGCATTCCTGACTGTATCGCTTCGGGGGAGCAGGCGGCGGAGGCCGTCTTGAAGTTCTTGCCCTTGCCTTTCTCAGACCGCTCCCTCATGGGCGTCTGAATCAGACCTGGAGGGACCATCATGGATATCGTACATCTCTTGCCATTTCTTTCCACCGGGATCACTTTGGTCTTCCTGGGTGCGGTGATGGGCCGCTACTTCAAACGCCACCGGCGCACCCATCTGCTTCTGTGGGGCATCGGTCTCGCGTTCTACGCCATCGGAACCTTGGCCGAAGCCTACCTCGCCGTGAGTGGGAGTGCGTTCCTGGTGCGCCTGTGGTATCTCAGCGGCGCGATGCTGACGGCGGCCTGGCTCGGCCAGGGGACGGTCTATCTGTTGATCCGCAAACCCGGCGTCGCCCACGCACTGACCGGGCTGCTGGTCGTGGTCTCGCTCGTGGCCATGGGCGGAATCTTCACTGCCCCGCTGGATGCCTCCGCCTTCCGGCTGGGCGTTCCCATTTCCAGCCAATACAGAGACATCCTCACCCGGAGCAGCCTGATGATCCTGCTCACCATCCTGCTCAATATCTACGGGACGGTGGCACTGATCGGTGGCGCGCTGTGGAGCGCCTTCCTGTTCTGGCGCAAACAGATTTTGCCGAACCGCGCGCTCGGCAACGTATTCATCGCCGTAGGCGCGTTCTTTCCCGCCAGCGCCGGCACGCTCATCAAGCTGGGCTATGCGGATTGGCTGTATCTGAGCGAACTCCTCGGGGCCGCGCTCATGTTCCTCGGCTTTTGGCTTGCGACTCAACCTCAGCCGGCCGATAAGGCGGCCACCGCGAATATGACGGCTTGATACCGTCTCTCCAAGCTGGAAGTGGCCATGCTCAACACCCCGCGCTCCGCCCAACTCTACGCCGAAGCCCAAACGCTCTTGCCGGGCGGCGTGAACTCACCCGTGCGCGCATTTCGTGCCGTGGGCGGACAGCCGCTCTTCATCGAGCGCGGCGAGGGTGCGTACCTGTACGATGTAGACGGCAACCGCTTGGTGGACTACGTGCTGTCGTGGGGGCCGCTCGTCCTCGGGCACGCGCACCCGCGCGTCGTGCGGGCTCTAGCGGGGGCCGCCGCGCGGGGCACGAGCTTCGGCGCACCGAGTCCGCTGGAACTTGAGTTAGCAAAACGGATTCAACAGTTCATGCCGAACATCGAGATGATCCGCTTCGTGAATTCAGGAACGGAGGCGACGATGAGCGCGCTGCGGCTGGCGCGCGCCTTTACCGGCAGGGACAAGATCGTCAAGTTCGACGGCTGCTACCACGGACATGCGGACATGCTGCTCGTGAAGGCTGGATCGGGCGTGGCCACGCTGGCGCTGCCCGATTCGCCCGGTGTTCCTGCCGGGACAGCACGCGACACGCTGGTGGCAAGGTTCAATGACCTCGCATCGGTCGAGCGGCTGTTCGAGTCGCACAAGGGGCAGATCGCCGCCGTGATCGTCGAGCCGGTAGCGGGAAACATGGGCGTGGTCCCCCCGGAGGAGGGATTCCTGCAGGGGCTGAGAGAGCTCACCGCACGCCAGGGAGCCCTGCTCGTCTTCGACGAGGTGATGACCGGGTTCCGAGTGCACCCTGGCGGCGCGCAGGCATTGTACGCTGTGAAACCCGATCTGACGACTCTGGGGAAGGTCATCGGGGGCGGCTTGCCGGTGGGCGCCTATGGCGGGCGGAGAGAGATCATGGAAATGATCGCGCCGGCTGGCCCGGTCTACCAGGCGGGCACGCTCTCGGGAAACCCTCTGGCAATGACAGCCGGGATCGAGACGCTGAAGGTTCTTGCCCTGCCATCTATTTGGGCAAGCCTCGAGGGTGCGGCGATATTTCTAGCGGAAGGGCTGGCCGCGGCGGCTGCGGGAAGGGGCGTTCCCGTGCACGTGAGCCGGGTGGGCACGATGTTCACCGTGTTCTTCTCCCGCGATCGTCCCCGCGATTGGGAAGGCGTTCGGCAATGCCATACCGACCACTACGCACTCTTCTTCCGCCATATGCTGTCGGAGGGCGTCTACCTTCCGCCGTCACAGTTCGAGGCGGCGTTTCTCAGCACGGCGCATGAGGCCGCGGTGCTCGAAGACACCCTGCGGGCGGCGCGCCTTGCGTTTGGTGCCGTCGCCGGTTGAGCACCCCGGCACCAGTGCCCAGTGCTCAGTGGTCAGTGGCCAGGAGCCGTGAATGGTGGCTAGTGGATAGCTCCTTTGAGGCGTGCGGCTTGAGGCTTCCTGCCGGAATCCGGCAGCCGGGAGCCGGGAGCCGGAAGCCGGGAGCCGGGAGCCGGTAGCCGGTAGCCGGTAGCCGGTAGCCGGCAGCCGGTAGCCGGAAGCGTTCTGCCCGCTGATGGCAGCCTTCGCTGGCCCCGCCCTCGGTAGTACTGATTCACCCTCGCCGGGACGTAACCTCTAGCCCAAACCCCCGTTGTCTTAATGAATGAAGAGCAGGATTTGCGCCCTCGCTCCGGCGTCATGGGCAAGCGGCGAGAAGTCTTCACCTGCAAGACATTTGTAAGCCGTCTGGAGCGGCGGTCAGACTAGAGTCAGGCTGCGACGGACAAGGGGCGTAGAGGAGATCGGATGATCGGGACCCAACTCGGCGAGTTTCAAATCCTCGAACCACTCGTCCAGCTGCGTCCTGCCGCGCCGGGGTCGGAGTATCACCTGGCGGCCAGCGCGGATGGGTCGCGCGTCGTCGTGCAGATCTTTCCCGCCCGGCTGGCGCAAGATCGCGCCCGGCTGGAACTTTTGCGCGTTTCACTGGGTAAGGTCGCGGCGCTGTTCCACCCCAATATCGTCCCCATCCTTGGCTCGGGAATACACGAAGGCCGACCCTATGTCCTGATGCCTCTCCCGGCCGCCGCGACCCTCGAGGATCGATGGGAAAGCGGCGTTATCCGTCTCCTGGACTCAGCCCGGGTGATGGACGAGGTCGCCCAGGCTTTGGCCTTCGCCCACGCGCGGGATACCGTTCACGGAAGCCTGACGCCTTCCGTTATCTGGTTCGACGATTCGGGCCGGGTCCTTGTTGCCGGCTTGGGCCAAGCGCGAGCCTTTCAGGGCCTCGACATCGGCGGCGAGGCCCCCGCGGCCTCCGATCAGTACTCCTCACCGGAACTCGTGGCCGGTGGCTCGGCCACACCAGCGACCGATCAGTATTCGATCGGAGTGATCGCCCTCGAGTTGCTCTCGGGCCAGAGAGGCCCCAAGGCCTGGAGGGCTCTCGCCCTCAGGCCCGAGACTGGGCACCCTTCCGTGCGGGTTGGGCGCCCGACCGAATCGGTCCTAAGCGGACCCGAACTCTCGTCCGGCGTGACGGATGTCCTGCGCCGGGTCTTGAATTCGGACCCGACGGCCCGGTACCCGTCGGTGGAGGTATTCAACCATCAGCTCCGCGTCTCGCTGGGGATCGAGGCGCCGCCCCCGGTCGTCGTTGTGACGACCGCCCCTCGCCCGGCCCCACGCAGGCGGCGGCTCGCTGCCCTCGCTCCGTTGCTGGCCACGCTCGTGTGCATGGCGATCGCTGTGCCCGCATTCTCGGCCAACTTGTTTGGCGACCGCGGAAACAACCCGATCCCGACGGCCACATCCAATGCGGCCGGTATTAGCATCTTCCTGCCGACCCAATCCGTTTCGCAGCCCGGGCAGGAGGCGAACAGCGATCTGCTGCTTTCCTCGTCTCCCACGCCTACGGCTCCCGTGGACAGCAGCACCGTGGACGCAGCGTCAACCCCTCTTACGCCAGCGTCGCTTGCCCCAACCAGCCCGCCCGCGGCAGGCGTTCCCGCGGCCACGTACACCCCGGCCGCGCTGATCCCTGTACCTAACAACACGTCCGCGCCCGCGCCGACTTCCCCGCCGTCCAGTCCCACGCCTCCACCCCCATCTGAGCCGACGATCGACTCGAAGAAATGTCGGGACCAACCGAGTCACCCGCACTACTGCACACCGGTCCCCTAAAGAGCCTGCACACAGCCTAGCCATCAGGTGCTGGAGCCTCATGGAACACCCAGCACCGGAGGGTCAGTCTTCGGCTCGGCCACCCTCTTTCAGCTTGTCCAGATCCTTGCGGTTGACGGACGCGTGATGCCTGAAGCCGGGCGGGGGAAAAGGGCTTGAGTCGACACTGGGAACTGGGAACTGGCAACTGGGAACTGGAAACTTTCTACCGCAGGCTCCCACCCTACTCGACGACGGCTCTGCCTTTCGGCCGATACGTGAGGACCACGACGCCATTGTCGAACGTCCTCGTGCCGGCCAGGGTCAGGAGCGTCGGATCGATCCCGTCCTTGAAGAGGCGCTTCCCCCGCCCGACGAGGATCGGATGCACGAACAGCTGGTACTCGTCGATGAGGCCGGCCCGGTGCAGGCTGTTGACGAGCGTGGCGCTGCCCGGGAGAAGGATGTGACGACCTGATTCCCCCTTCAGCTTGTTCACCTCGCCCGCCACGTCGCCCTGGATCAGCCGCGAGTTCGCCCAGTCGAGTCGCTTGAGGGTCGTGGACACGACGAACTTGGGGATATCGTTCAGCAGCACGGTGAATGGATCTTCGGCGCTCTGCTTCGGCCAGAACTCGGCCCACTCCTGGTAGGTGACGCGGCCCAGGAGCAGCGCGTCCGCGGCGTAGGCTTCGCCGACGACCGGCCCCATCGCCTCATCGAAGAGGTTGTTCTTCAACTGCCATTTACCCGGATCCTCCATCACCCCGTCGAGCGTGATGAATTCCGACGCGATCAGTTTTCTCATCGCAGCCTCCTTCGAGGGGATAGTGGTCAGTGGCCAGTGGTCGGTGGCCTTGCCTACTGGTTAATGGTCAGGGGATAGATAATAGCGGATAGGGGCTAATGGGTTAAGGCGGCTTGAGGCGAAACTGGAAACAGGAAACAGGTAGCCGGAAGCCGGGAGCGTCTCAGCTCTCGCGGGCCACGAAGTCAATCTCGAGGACAAACTTCTCCGACGCGAGGTGGCTGACGAGCGGCACGGCGACGACCGTTGGCTCGTCGAAGGCGATCCTGTCGATCTTCATGGGTAGCCCCCCGATCTTGGGGCGTGATGCCGCCTAACGGCCTCGAGCACCTGTCAGTGCCAAGTGTAAACTGAGCCCCGCCGGCCACACCCCATCACTCTCTTGACCATCATCGCGGGATGCTCCGGGCGCCCTCCGACAGGCTCAGGGCCCCCTTCGCTACCGCCCGACGGCTCCGGCAACTCCCCTACCACGATACGGGATTGTGAATGGCGCAACAAGTGACACTTATCGCCCGCGGCCCGGTTCGCGGCCTTTGCGTGCCGGCACTTGTGGCCGGCTCCAGCGAGCTGTTAGGCGGCTGTCACGACCTTGGGCAGCTTCTCGGCAGGAGCAGACTTGTAGCCGTTCGCAAAGAGTCCTCGGAAGAGGCCTTGATGGCGACGCTCATTCTCGAGGGAGTTTACGTCGAGAGAGTAGTTGGCGGCGCTGAGAAGCCTCTCGTTCGCGAAAGCTTTGGCGGTTCCCATCTCGTAATGGAAGTACACGACGCCGACCCGGACGCCGCGCCTCATAAGTGCACGGGCCAGAGGGACGAAATCCCCATCGCCGGTGACCAGGATGGCGAGATCGATTGTGCCGGAAAGGGCGGCCTGGAGCGCCTCAATGGCGAGGGCGACATCGACGCCCTTCTCGCCCTGAGACTGGGACATTGGTATTAGCTTGGGTTCGATGCCAGCGTGGATGAGGTCGAGATGCTTGTTCCTATCGTTACGAAGCTGCCTCTCATCGGCCTGCGAGGAAGAGAAGAGACCCTGATGCCATGTGGCGCAGACGATTCTGTAGTTTGTGAAGCCCTGCTCCCATTCGCGAGCGAAGGTATCGATCAGAGCGTGGAAAGGGTGGAACCCGAGCCACCCCAGATTGCGGTCGGCGTAGAAGTGATTCTGGGCGCATGCGAAGTACGAGCCGTCATAGAAGACGCCGATACGGCAGAGCGAACCGTCCATTTGACACCTCGTTCTGGACAAGAAATGTCCGGGTTTCGATACTATCTGTGATGATGGTAGGACCGGTTGAGAGGGCGGCTCGATTCTGCAAGGGGACTGCAAGTCACGCGCGAGGGCTAGGGCGGCCTAACGGCCTCGAGATGAGCAGCCAGGCCAGCCCTTCGATACTAGCACGCCCCGATTCGCAGCTGGCCGGGTCGCGACCTTTGCGTGCCGGCTCTCGCGGCACCGCGGTCTTTGCGTGCCGGCACTTACGGCCGGCTCCAGCGAGTTGTTAGGCAGCCGTATGGGTTCACTTGATGGCCTTTGCGATCTTCTCCACGTGGTTCTCAAGTTTGGATAGAGTCTTCGCGAGACCCTCGACAAGGACAGGAAGATCCTCCTCAGGGACCAAATGGCCTGCAGCGTACCAGCCCTCCTGAAGCTCGCGCAGACCAAATGATCTGGCGTTGGAGCTCGCTTTGCCGAAGACGTTCTTCCATGAAAGCTCCACCACGAGGGCGGTGTGTCGCTCAGCGAGAGTGCGTAGGTCGGTTATCTGCGACGTGTCTGGTGGCTCCGGAAGTAAGAAATGCTCGACTTGACCGACACCGACAACTGGATGCCGCCATTCCCTCTTTGGAGTGTTAAGCGTGGGCTCAAGGCGAATGGATACCTTGACGTCGATTGCGGGTGCGGGGCCCGCGTTATGCAAACGAAGCTGTGCGTAGATGGGTCCCATAGGCACAGGCGCCGCGGTGACGATAGCATCGAGCTGGTACTCCCGCGCGAGGCGCATTTCTCTGAGCATTCTCCATGTGAGGAATGCGTACAGGGCCGTTATGCCAGCCAGGAGGAGGTTTGCGTACTTGGTTAGGAAGTCCAGGATCATGTGATCGTTCGCCTCTTTTGTGGCTGCCTAACGGCTTCGAGCGGAGCGGCGCAGCTGATCTACATCGTACATGAAATTGCGCTGAGGCTGCGTCCGCTCCAGCGAGTTGTTACGCAGCATCAGTTCCTCCTTGTGGAACGGAGTCGCGCTAGCAAGTGGCGAGCTCCACAGATGAGGCACCAAGCTTGCCAAGCAGACTTCTAAGTTCAAGCATCTCTCTTGCCACTTCGGGCATCGCCTCGGCATCGGTGCCATTGCTGCCGAATCTCACCTCATCCCTTCCTACGATGCATATCTGGAGAAGCTGGCTAATGCCCTTGGTTGGATTTCGCTCAAGTACGGAGCTAAGCGAGACCATCAATCCGAGTGCTGAACCACCCGAGTATCCTACTTCGAGCTTGAACATGTCCATGTCGCTTCCGAGCTTTTCCAGGGCCTGCGCGTAGGGCGCTACGGCCGCACCTGATCCAATGCTCACGATTTGCCCCGGTGCGGCCTCGGATGGCTCAAAGTCAGGTGAGTAGAACCGATGGACGTAGCACCTGGCCCATGGCGCGGGACCGTCATTTCGAGCGGGGTGCGCCGATAACAGCATCAGTTCACATGCAAGTGCTTTCTCTTGATCGGGAAAGCTGTCAAATAGCTTGCGCATTCCATCAGGAAGGGTTTCGGCGACGTATCCCGGATCCCATCGGTCACTCTCATCCTCGCGATGCAACGCTACTCTCATTTGTGCGACAGCTTCCAAGCCGATTGCGACCGACCCCGCGAATCCGAGCACCATGTTTGGGGTGACACGGTGAATCTTCTGCAGACAATCGTGCTCCGATTGATCGCTGAGCGTGACCCGGATATCAGATAACCCGGCCGCATGCCCAAATGGGCCGGCACGGCCAATTACCCAGGTCATCTCACGTCAGGGCCAATTGCGTCCAATGCAAGCTGTGAGGTCATGCCGCCTAACGGCCTCGAGCTGAGCCCCGCCGACCACACCCCGTGATCAAGCACATCATCATCGCGGGATGCCTTCGACGGAGCCTGCCCTGAGCAAGCCGAAGGGCTCGCTCCACTGCCGCCCGACCGTAATCGGCTCGCCCTTACCCACTCTACATCAACATCAATGGGCATTCGAGTCGCCATTTTCGCAAGCGGGAGGGGTCCCGGACTTTGGGCGCCGGCTCTTAGGGCGCCGGCTCCAGCGAGTTGTTAGGCAGAAACCGGCGGATTGGACGCCCGCTCACGCTGATGTGCCCACGCCTGGCCCTCAAGGTATTGGTCAAGAGGCACGCCGTAGAATCTTGCCCACTCATCCGCGTCGTTAGGGTTCCGCGCAAACTTCAGATGCAGCTTAATGTCTTCTTGCAGGTTGAAACGGCCATCGTAGAGCCGTCCATCTGGCATCGTAGCCCCCCAGAGAGATCTCGCCCGCGAGAGTTGCTCATCTCGGACGTGGGCCCCTCGGAGATTGGCCTTGTAGAGCATAGCCCCCGAGAGATCCGCCTCCGCAAAGTGCGGCCCGACCGCGTGCATTGAGAGATGAGCGTTCTGAAGGTCAGCGCCGTCGAAAAAAGCACCTTGAACATTCGCCTCGAACCATGAAGTAGCTTTGAGTGACGCGAAGGAGAACGAGACCCGTCGCAAGTCTGCGCCGGTGAAGGAGTTGCCGTCGAGATTGGCGGAGATGAGAAATGCCCTCACTAGGGATCCGTCCGCGAGCCAGCCGCGAGCTTTGAGTTCGTGAATCGCCTCAGTTGCGACGGCATTGTTCTTACTTCCAAGCTTGGCTATGAGAACCTTCTTGAGTTCCGCGTCCGAGCGGAGCCTATACATGGCGTCCAGGATGAACACGGCAAGAGCTATACCGAACAAATCGGTGATGATGTTTGGAAGTAGCTGGGCCATTGTGACACGATAGAAGTAGAAGAGCGCAAAGCCCAGGACCGCGAGAATGAAGGCAACCCGGCGCACCGTGAAGAGCCGGGAAAGTACACGCCCTGCCCAGTCAAACGGCCTTGTGATTCGGTACCAGACAACCCACCGGAGGTAGAACCGCCAGCCCATCTTACCGCGTACTTTTGCCGGGGCTCGGGGAGTCATGGGAGGTTCTCGTTTCTGCCTAACGGCCTCGAGATGAGCCGCCCGGCCAGCCGAAGACGAGTATCGCGCCAAAGCCAAACACTCGGCTGGCCGGGTCGGCTCCATCGAGTTGTTAGGCAGCCGCTAAGATCGCCTAGAACCGAAGTAGTATCCCAGAATCAGCAACAGAGCGGGCATAAGCTGATCGAGAACTGGCCTTGCCCCCGGGTTTACCGTCGCACTCAAAGCAATGACAGCGATCAAGACTGTCACCAGAGTAGCGAGTCGTCGGCGTGTTGTGCTCATGTGATGGCCCGTTGACCGTCTGGACGTAGTGTTGCGTGTGGTCTCCACAGGCATCATATGACGAGGTGTTCCCCGCAGCTATGGTGGAACCGTGTCCAGAAACCACTACCCCTGAGGCGCCTTCTGGGCTTCGAGATCAATGCCCTCCCGGATCTTGTGTTTTGGATTCTGGCGCCAGCGTCGGAGGGTGGCGATCATCTTCTCTCTTGAGACTGGGTATTGAGCCTCAAACGGGGGCAGGCCAGACTTCGCGTTTTCCAGGGCCTTTCGGAGCTGAGGTTCAATGTCCTTGTCTTTCAGTCTGAGTGCTCGCAGGATGTCCCTGGCGTGTTCGAAGGAGAATGGATTCGACGCGGGCCGCCACAAGTAGAAATCCGACATGGTCTTGAACTCGTGTTTGACAGAGTCGTATTCGCGGATGTAGGCCGCGAATTCCTGTATAAGGGTTGCGACTCTGTGGTTGATGCTCTCGGAAAGGGCCCTGTATGACTCGCCATTCTGCTGGCGGCCGTCAAGCTGCTCAAGAAACGGATTGTCGCCGCCTCCCATCCAGGGTCCCTGCCACTTGAGCAACCTCTGACGCCACTCGAGCGCGAGGGGGGCGGCCTCGCGGAGCTGCTGGCTTGTGGTGTCTTCGCCTACCTCGATCATCACTCGAATCCACCTGTCCATTTCGACAAAGCGAATCAGGACGCCGGACTTTGTAGCGAAGGGAACCTCGTAGTTCTCCTGACTCAGTTGAAACTGCATTGCCATTTCGGAGATGCCTTCCACTCTCATTGGTGCATTCGTCCATGGCGAAGAGTGAAGGGGAGCGCGCTGTCATGATCCGCGCGCGTTGAGCGGCGGCCGCCTAACGGCCTCGAGCTGAGCCCCGCCGGCCACACCCCATCATCAAGTCGATCATCCTCGCGGGATGCTTCGCTCGCCCTTCGACAGGTCCTGCGTCGAGCTTGTCGAAGGGTTCAGGGCTCGCTCCGCGTCGCCGCCAAGGCGGCGTCCTGCGGAACCGCCCGACCGTACTCGGCTCACCCTCACCCACTCTACAGCCACTTCATTGGGCATTCGTGTCGCCATTTTCGCGCGCGGTCGGAGTTCTTGAAGCTGCCCCTTCGACAGGCTCAGGGCAAGCTCTGAGCGGAGGCCCGCAGGGGCGAAGTCGAAGGGACTCCATCGACTTGTTAGGCCGCCCGTCCGGGGGAAGGGTGCGAGCGCCCGATTTGGTAGCGTTCAGAGCGAGGCTAGAGTGTAGGCAAGCCTCTCGGCAACAGACATGGCCTCGTCAATGTCGTCGTGGACGAAATGGAGTTCCTGGAGATCGGAGCCGTCAAGGGCTTGACACGCCAGGAATACGTCCTCCTCAGGACGATGAATGGCGGATGCGATGGCACGCTGCAGGAGCGGCGGTCTGAGCTCATGGCGGAGTGAGGGCATGGATGTGCCGAGGAGGACACCAGTGTACTTCGTGAAGGAACCGTCGACGTCCAGTCGTGGAATCTGACCGCCGAGAATGACCCCGGCGCCCAGGGGAAGAGAGATGCGGAGCTTGGTCTCGACCGGGTTCATCGCCCCGGAGGCTAGCCAGCGGGAGTAGCTTCGGAGGTGAGAGTGGGCGTCTTTCCGGCGAGAGGGATTGTTGAGTGTGTATCGGTCAAGCAGATTGTCGAGGTAAAGGATTGCGTCATCAACATCGCCCGTGGTCTTGTGGAGGCGGTATAGGGCCATTAAGGTGACGCCTGAGTAACCCATCCGTATGAAGTCAGTGCCTGACCGCTGCCTGCCGATCCAGGCACGTGGGTCTGCAAAGATGTCCTGAAGGGAGACGTGGCTGATCCTCAACGAAGGATGGGGGCAAGCCCCGGGTATCTTGAAAGGACGGACAGAGCGTCCTCGGAGGACCGGCGGTACATGGCGATGATTCCGGACGCGTCGATAGGCATCGTGAGCAGCTCTGGGAATTCGCTGACTAGGAGGCCGCTCGGAGAGTCTAAGAAGCGGCGCGAGAACTCCGCTATGTCGATCGTGTTGCGTCGGCCTTCATCATCTGGCGGTAGGCTGGCGAAGTCCTCAGTCCAAGGGTCGTTGACGTACGCCGTGGGGTCGTGGGAGATTGCCTCGAGTGCAATTCGTCTGACTAGGCAAGGGACGCACTGGCCGCAGTGGTTGGGGGGCGGGATTCGGGCGTTTCGCCAGCAGCTGGTGGAAAGAGGAATGGCATCTGGGAGCGCACGGTGAACAACGAGGGCAATCTCCTTCTTGGTTAGGCCGACATAGGGGTTGAGGATGCGGATGTTGGCGTGAGTGGCCGAATTGATAAGTGATTCGACATCCACAAGTACTTGGGGGTGGGCGGTGTGAGTGGAGAAGGCCCCGATTCTGCCCTGAGTAAGGGGGAGGTTGATGGCCAGCTGACCGTTCTCCGCGATAAAGAGCAGATTGGAGTTCCCGCAGGCAATCGACGCGACGGCGCCAAGGACAAGGAAGAGGAATGACCGAGTTCGCTGCGTGTTTTCTGCGTCGTGCGTGACGCCGACGAGCCCGGAGGTGCTGGAGGAAACGAACACCTGCCAGTGATTGTGGCTGTACCCGCTAGACTGGAGCAGTTCCGAGAGCGATTGCTGGGCGGCCGAGACCGAGCGGTTCCGTGTGACGTGGCTTACGAGCAGCATGCTTGGTGTGGATGGACTGAACTCGATCGCGGCGGCAAGAGAGTCGAGGCCGCCCGAGAACAGGAGTGTGGTGCCGTCAGTGGGCGCGGGGTGGAGGGGAGGAGGCGGGGCAGCCCCCGTAGGCCGGAGTTCGAGCGTCCACATGTCGTGAGTGAGGCGATACAGGATCCGTTGGATCGTTGGCACGAGGGGAACAAGCGGGACAGTGCTTCGAATTGGCAGTGAGAGGTCGATCTTGCGGCTAATGTTCTCCCGCATACCCCTGGGAATGGCCCTGTCGGCCGCGAAGACAGAGGCCGCGATCAAGAGCAGGTCGGAGCAAGTGTCACTAAGGGCGTAGCCGAGTCGGGCGAATTCCTCGATCCCTGTGAAGAGGTTTTCCCCAGGGACGAACGTGATATCGCGAGCTCCGGGCTCTGCCGGATCAGGCGTGACGTAGACGCGGGTCACAAGGAGCCTCGCCCTTGGAGGTCTTCGAGGACCTTCGTGACGTAGTTCGACCACTGGCGGGAGTCAGTGGGTGGGGGCCCGAGCTTTGCAGCAGAGTCGCGGGCAATTGCTCTGAAGCGGTCTTTGAGGCTTATCGAGTCGGAGATGGTGGGGACTCTGCCTCGACCTCCGACGAGGCCGGAAAGGTCACTTGAAGCGTAGTACGAGACGAGTTCGGAGAAGAGCTCCTGGGAGAAGCGGGGACTGCCGCCGTTCTCCAGGACAGCTCTGGCGAGAGCCCGCTTGGCCATCTCGAAGAAGAGGCCTGCCTTGTTAGAGGCAAGTGCCAGATCCTCGAACTGACCCACTGCGTTCGAAGGTGTGTCGGTCTTGTCAGCGATGCGGCAGGCTTCTGCGATGATGGGATCAGAAAGACCGTCGGCGACCGCGGCCTGTTCGTCGCTTGCGGCCGCACGCCAAATCTCTTGGCTTTGGCGGGCGGGTGGCGTCGCTGAGCCGAGTAGCCCGGCGGCAATCCGCCAACTTGGGGTTCGCGGGGATGGATGGCTACCTGATGTGCCCATGGCTAACCCTTACCACCGGTGCGCGGAGGCATCGGAAACCGTTCGGCGCGAGCGTCGTCTACGTCGCGATTGAATCGGTCAACGGAGACAAGGGAGCCGGCGCAAACAATGTGGGACCAGCGGATTCTGTTCCGAAGCCACGGGGCGTGAATGAGTGCATTGATCATCGTGATAAGAGTATCGACGCGGAGGAACGAGAGCGGGACCCGCTCCTCAGCCAAGAAGCCGTCTGACAGTTCCTGGAGGCGGTCTTCGTCTTGCCGGAACTCTGCGGCTACGACAGTTACGGCGCTTATGGGATCGGCACCAGTCTGCCGATGTTGGTGGCGGTGCAAGTACTCGCTGAGAGGGCGAAGCTCTGGAATGCCGACATCGAAGGGAGAGGAGGATGCCTTGGCATCGACAAGGATGACCCTTCGATCAGGAGTCTGGGCAATCATGTCGCTGACGGGACGTACCCTCCTTCGTGAGCCAAGTCTGTGGACGCGGTGACCGAACAGAAACTCGAGACCATCTGCAACGAGTTCTTCGAAGAGTGCCCAGGCCTCGCCTTGTGTGCCTGCGGGAAGAGAATTGCTGGCCGCGACGATAAGGAGGGCGGGGAAGTCCTCCCCCAGTGCCCTCCATGACGGGATGGCTCCGCCAAGCGCTGCTGTGAAGTCTTCCCATGGGATGGATTCGGTTGATGCCTGGGGGGTGACGAAGACAGGGAGGCGACCTTGGCCTCGTATGTACTGTCCGATTCCTTGGAGGTGGCCGTCGGAAAGCGAATCGGAGTGGAAGAAAACGAAGTAGTAGGGGATTGTGACTCCTAGGGGGTCGGGGCAGTCACAGACAAAGTCTGTTCGGTCCTCGTGTCTGAGGAAGTCGACTACTCGGTAGCCGGAGGCGACGAGGGTTCTATGTGCTGTGGCGACTTCGAATGACATTGGCTGCCCCCCCGCAAGCGAATCCGGATTCGACGGCTGAGCTTGGTGCGAGGCGCCGCAAAGTTATCATAGAGTGTACTGATATTGCGCAGGGCCGGCAACAGAGCACCCGGGACTTCACCTCTGAAGACGAAGGGCCGCCTAACAAGGGTTAGGCGGCGACGATACGACGCGAACCCCTATCCCAGACCGCACGGCGGATTCAACTCCTCCCGAATCAACCCCTCCATCTGCGCCCGGACCTCCGCCGGCAAATCCGGCGTGTAGTACGCCGAGAACGAGATCAGCCCGCCCTTCGAGTGGCGCAGCCAGCAGTCCTGCCGCGAGTGCCCCCGCACGCTGGCCTGTACGTCCGCCGCCTGGCCCAGGTCCACCAGCGTGTACTCCTCGTCCTGCTGGATGTGCACCGCATACAACCCGGGCGCGTTCTTCAGGTCCTTCGTCTCGTTGAACGGCCCCTCGAACGGGTACCCGCCGATGTTCAGGTTCACGCCGCTGGGACCCTCATGAATCACGAACGGCCTCGCGCGGCGAGCGCTCCGCGTCTCTTCCCGACCCCTGCATGTCGTGCTCGGCCAGTTTCCGGGAAAGTTCCTCCAGCGACGTTGCCCTCAAGGACGCAATCAACACCCGCTCCTCCACGCTGAACGCGTAGGCCCTAATGGCTTCCATGGGACTGCGCAGGAGATTCTCGCGAAAGGCTCGATCGGTCAGGGCACGACCGATCAACTTGTGAATTTCATCACGAGCCATCACTTCCCCCTCCATGGGTTGTCAGTTTCCGGTTTCCAGTTGTCAGTAACCGGCCGCCAGCACCCAGCACCCAGCACCCAGCTACAAGCCTCAAGCCTCAAGCCGCAAGTCCGCTACCCGCGCCTGAGATGAGCCGCGGAGCGGCGAAGGCGAAGGGCCGCTTCCTTGGCGGGGATTCCGGATTCCCGATCCCTGATCCCCTGCCCTAAGCGCATGCCTCGGCTGATCAACACCGACGCGCCAATCCCTATGAAAACGTCTCCTAGACTGAACGTAGCCGAGAAAGGCAGGGCCTCAGGAATGCCAACGACGTCCGAGAGAAATCCCAGGCGCGTGTCTTCGGCATCGAGGACGATGTCTTTGCTCCCGCGCACGAAGAGCGAGCCGTCGCGGGCGATGACTTCGCCCTCATGCCCCGAGCGGACCAGCGCCTCCGGAGTGACGGGCATGTAGCCGCCGTTGGCGAGCATGACGACGAGGTTCAAGAGGGCGCCGACGAACAGGAGTCGGGTCCCAGGGATCCGGAAGTTCGTGAACAAGAACGCGAGCATGACGGTGTAGGTGCCGGCGAGCAGCAGAGGCCTTTGCCACGCGGCGGAAGTTGAGCCCGCGGGGGCGAAGGCGACGAAGCCGGCCTGCACCGCCACGGCGGCCAGCGGCACCCAGGCGTACCGGATCGGTAGGTCGGCCAGGTTGCGCAGGCTGCCGCGACGGAGCCAGCCGATCGCGATCCCCAGCAGTATTGGGAATACTAGGATCATCGATCCGCTCCTTCCCCCTTCCCCTTTAGGGGAAGGGGGTGAAGGGGGTTAGGTAGCCAACCGATTGCGATTCCGATCACGACAGGGAACAGCAGAATCACGAAACCTCTCCTGCCACTGAGTCCTCAGTTCTCCGTCATCAGCCGTCAGCCAAGGACGGGACGCGAACTGAATAGCCGATGTCTGAGGGCTGCGGCGCCCGCCGAGGCCGCACTGGATGGAGACCCCTGGCCAGCGATCCCTTCTTGTGCCCACTCCGTCCAGTGCGCCCTCCCTGCCAGGCGGTAGAGCCCCCTCAGTTCCCTCGGTCAGAACCGGCCCAGAGAGCCTAGTAACCCCAGGGGAGTGATTCCGGGGCGGCAATCGCGAGAACAGTCGCGAACGCGGCCATGACAAAATAGACGGCCTTCCCAAATCGTCGGATCTCCTTCATGTCGCCTGCCTCCTGACGCGGGCATGAGCGCCCGCTTCCCCAAAGACTAGGCGACCCCTATGACGAAAGCGCTTACTAAAACCAGGGAACAGGATCAGGGAACAGGGATCAGGGGGCAGGCGTCAGGGGTCAGGGGGCAGGGGTCAGGAACCAGGAATCAGGGGCCGGCAGGAAAAGAAAACGCCCCTGACGGAGCGGCGCGGTGGATGGGGGAGGTCCGGGCGGGTCAGGAGGAGACTTCTGCCCGCTTCTGGATGGACTTGTGCAGGCTTTCGGTCTCGCCTGAAGGCTCGATGTTCAATTCCCGCCGGAAGGTCTCGGCCAGGGACTGGTAGTGGCGGATGGCTTCGGCGTGGCGGCCGCCGGAGGCCAGGGCGCCCATGAGCGCCCGATGGATGTCTTCCCGGTACGGCTCCTCGGAAAGCGCCCGCCGGTAAAGCTCGACGGCCGGCGCGATCTCGCCTCGGCTCAACTGCGCCCCCGCCAGGGCGACCATGGCCTCCAAGTGCACGCGGTGCAGTTCGTCGCGCACCCGAGCCGCCCAATCGGAATAGACCTCCCCGAGGTAGGGACCCCGGTAGATTGCCAGCGCCTGCTGCAGGAGATCCTCGTGGCCGTCAGCCTCAGCCCTCGCCCTGCGGATCACCTCGCCAAAGGCCGACACGTCATACCAGGTATCGCCGCCCGCGGCGCTCCGCTCCACGAAATACGTCTCGTCTTCGGGGTTGTACCCGATCAGCCCCTTCGGCAGCGCGCGCCGCATGCGGTATAGCGTGGCATGAAACACGCTCTTGCCCTTGGCCTCGGAGTGCTCCGGCCAGAAAACCCCCAGGATTTCCTCGCGCCGGACCGGGCCGCGAGCTACGAGGAAGAAAAACAGCTCGCGAACCAGCGGCCCACCCCAGGTGGTGTGCGATATCGCCAGGCCATCCACCCGGACCGTCGCCTCCCCCAGGGCGAGGATCTCGACCTTCGGCGGCGCGACCTCGCGCGGCGAGTCTTCCCCCGGTGTGCGCAGGCTCGCCAGGTTGAGCTGATGGATCCGCGTCAGCAATCGGTCGAGCGCCTCGCGCCGTCGTGCATCTCCGCGCCTTCCCGCTTCCAGCAGGGTGATCATGCGCCTGCCGTCGACGACCAGCAGGTGAGGATGCGCGATCTCGGCGCACAGGTCGACGGCCTTGCCGAGGTAGTTCATCGCTTGATCGCCGTCGCCCGCCTGGTGCGCCCCATAGGCCATCCACAAGCAAGCGCGGGCGAGCTCACGCCGCGCGCCCGCGGACTCGAGCGAGGCCACCGCATGGGCCAGCTCGGTCATGGCAGGGTCGAGATGTCCCTGGTCGAGCCAGACCGCGCCCCGATGGAACGCGATCAGGCCGCGCAGATACCCAGGGCCCTCAGGAATCGGTACATGGCCGGCCTCCTCGAGCCACGCGTGAGCCTGCTCCCAGGCACGGTCGGCGCGGTGCAGGCTGGCGAGGGCGCACAGGACGTGCACCTCCAATCCCTTGTCGTTGACCGCGCGCACCCCCTCCAGGCTCTCTTGATACGCGCGCTGCGCGCGGCGCGAGTTTCCGATCTCGGCGTGAACGTCCCCCAGGCTCGCTAGGGCCAGCGCCTCAGTCCGCCTATGGCCGGCCTGACGGGCGTCCGCCAATGCTCGGCCCAGGACATCGAGCGCCTTCTCATACTCACCCTGATGGTGGTGGCCGACCCCGATGTTGTTCTGGATTTCCGCCACCCGCCAGAGATTTCCGATCGACTTCATGATCTTCAACGCCCGGGCGTAATGCCCTTCCGCTTCAAGCGGATTGCCCATGGATCGTGCGGTCGTACCGAGGGCCTGCAGAAGCGAGGCCACCTGGTAGTTGTCACAAGCCTCCTCGTACAGGTTGAGCGATTGGCGGAAGCACCGCTTCGCTTCGGCCAACCTCCCAGCGAAGAGGTGCACTTCTCCGAGGACCCGATACGCGCGCCCTCGAGTCTTCGGGTCGAGGGACACTCCTTCGGTTTGTTCCAGCACGTCTTGACAGATCTCCCTCGCGTATTCGAGTTTTCCCTGGTAACGATAGGCGAAAGACTCGTGGATTCTGGCCTTCGCTACGCCGCCATCATCCCCGATCTCGATACAGGCGGCTCGTGCCCTCTGGAACTGCACAAGCGCCTCTTCGAGATCTCCTTTCTGGAGATGGAGATACCCCTGGATCACAAGGAGTTCCGGATCCGCTTCGACCCGGTTGGATCCAAGACTCCCCATCCATCGGGCGAGAGTCTCGTTCCGGCCCGCGTACTGCGCCGGGTCCACGACTAGCTTGATTAGTCGCGCGGCTGCTTCTCCGGCCCCGGCAGCCAGGTAGTGCTCGAGTGCGGCCTCGAGCTCACCCTCCCTCTCGAGCAGGCCCGCCGCGGCGATGTGGAGATGTCGCTCCTCCTCGTGTCCGTCCGGCTCGAACTGCCGCCGCAGGAATTCCTGGAAGAGCGCGTGGACGCGATAGACGACCTCCTCGCCGGAAAGGCGCGTGATGAACAGGTTGGCCCCTTCGAGCTTCTCCAACAGGGCCGCGGAATCCGTGATGCCCAATAGCGCGTCGCAAAACGACGGGCGAAGGACGTCCAGGATCGAGGTCGCACGCAGGAAGCGGCGAGTCGACTCCGGCTGCCCGTCGAAGACTTCCTGCGCCAGGTAATCGAAGACGAACTCGCCTTTGCCTCTCGCCGCGGTCAGCGATCGAAGCAGACCTTTCCACAGCGTGTGGGTCCCGAGCAGGATGCCGGTGATCCAGCCTTCGCACTCGGCAGTCAGGCGTTCGGCCTCGCGGATCGGGATCTCAAGATTGTGATTGAGCGCCAGGTAGGCCTGGATCTCCTCGGCGTTGAACCCGAGCTCCTGGCTTCCGAGAGCCGCGATCTCCTGCCGCGCCGCCAGCTTGAGATAGGGCAGGTCCGGCATGCTGCGGGAGGCCAGGATCAAGGAGCAGTTGTCCGGCATGTGGTCGAGGAACCATGCCACGAGCTCGTGGATCGAGGGCGACGGGTCGGAGAACTGGAAGTCATCGATCAGGATGGCGAAGTACTCGGGGATGACCGCCTGCACTTCATTGACGAGCGCCTGGAGGACGAGCTGAGGCGTCATGCCCGCCGGCGGGTCGGCCGGGGCCAGGCGCTCGAGATCCGGCCTCAGCGCCGGGAAGGCTTCGGCGATGGACGCGACAAGGTGCGTGACGAACGTCCACGGGTCGCGGTCTGAGGCGTCCATGGAGTACCAGGAGGTGGTGAGCTCGGTGTCCTGCTGGAAGTCGACGAGCAGCGAGGTCTTGCCGTAGCCGGGGGCGGCGGAGATGAGCACGACCTTGCGGTTGATGTTTTCGTGCAGGAAATCGAGCAAGCGGGCACGGCGCAGCAGGCCGGCGCGGCGCCGCGGGGGGACGATTCGGGTCCGGACGATGTGGTGCATGCCGGTCATCGAGACACCCGGATGGGCGGGCCAGAGGCATCGGCCAGTTGGCCGGAGATTGTGCTGAAATTCACAAATCGCCCGGCTGCGACTCGAGGCTTCCCCCTGCGCCTGATATTACACGCGACGGCGCCGCGCGGCATTCGGGCATTGGGCGTCCATCGAGTCCAGCACCCCGAGCCCTGAGCGCTGAGCGAAGTCGAAGCGTCGAAGGGTCGAGGGGCGCCATGGGCACATCCCACAAGACCGCCGCCAAGACCCTGCGCGCGGCCGGAGAAGAGACGGTCCAGATCGTCCGCCCGCATCTGGTGGAAGCCACCCGCCAGTTGAATCTCGAGCTTCAAAAGCTCGTCGAGAACATGGAGTCCAAGGGCCCAGGCTCCAAACCGGCCGCAAGGGGGTCTTCTTAGGCACCTCTCACCTCCAGGCGGGTCCCCGAAGTGGTATCCTCATCCCGCAGCTACCGCACTCCCCTGCACCGGACGAGTCGATGGATAGCCTGACCTCCCTCACAGCCCGGAAACGGGTTCTAATCTTGATGGCCGACTACGGGTACGGGCACCGCAGCGCTGCGGACGCGGTGGCCAAGGCGTTGCGCGAGACCCACGGCCAGGACTGCACGGTCGAAGTCGTCAATCCGCTCGACGATCCGCGGGCCCCGGCTTTGCTCCGCACCCAACAGGCCAACTACGACCGGCTCACACGCGAGATGCCGGACTTGCACGACCTCGGCTATCAGGTCAGCGATCTGCCGTTGGCGAGCAACCTGATCGAAAGCGCCATGACGCTCCTGCTCTTCAACGTCCTGCGCAAGATCGTCCGCCGCCACCGGCCTGACGTTATCGTCTCCACCTACTTGTTCTACCCGGCCATCCTATCGACGATCCTGGCGGTCGAGAAGCTGCGCATCCCGCTCGTGACGGTCGTCACCGATCTGGCCTCCGCCCACAACTTATGGTTCTACCCGCGGGCGGACCTGTGTCTCGTTCCCACCCAGGATGTGTTCGAGTCGGCTGTCCATGCGGGCCTGGCTCCCGAACGAGTTGTGATCACGGGCATCCCGGTCGATCCCGATCTGGCGAGGGGTCGGCAGGACCTGGCGGCATTGCGAAAACAGCTCGGCTGGCGGCCCGATCTCTTCACGGTGCTCGCCGTCGGAAGCAAGAGGGTCGAGCATCTGTACGAGTCGGTCCAGGCCCTCAATCACTCAAACCTGCCCCTGCAGCTGGCCGTGGTCGCCGGCGGCGACGACGACCTCTTCCGGCAATTGACAAGGACGATGTGGCGAAAAGAGGCCACTCTGTACAATTTCGTCCCCGATATGGCCTCGCTCACCCGCGCGGCAGATTGCGTCGTGGGCAAGGCCGGAGGCTTGACGATCACGGAATCCCTGGCGTGCGGTCTGCCGCTGGTCCTGGTGGATGTCATCCCCGGACAAGAGACGGGAAATGCGGAGTACGTCCTGGGCGAGGGCGCAGCCGACCGCGCCCGCGATCCCGGCGAAGTCTTGGATGTGATGGAGCGCTGGCTGGCGGACGACATGGCCGTCTACCAGACGCGGGCCGCGAATGCCCGCCGCATCGGCCGCCCGACCGCGGCCCACGATGTGGCCGAATACGTCTTCCAGTTGAGTGCCCAAGGCGCTCGCGCGGTCGGCAGAAGGAAAGCCCCCCAACCTGCCCCGGCTGGCTAGGCGGTGTAAGCCCGCGGCATTGCCCTTGAGATTCAACCCGCGAACGTGTTCCCGCCCTTCGCCCATCATCCGCCCCAACCGATAATTCTCCCTGCCCATGACTGACTCGACCGCGACCGTGGCGCCGCCCGCGCGCAATGAGATGTTGGGCCCGGAGGCCAGGTCGGATTGGGGGCGCATGCTGCGCATGCTCCTCCCGTATCGGGGCGACCTGACCCTGGCCGGGATTCTGGTCTTGTTGGCGGTCGGCATCTCCTTGATGCTCCCATGGGCCGTCCGCCTGCTGGTGGACTCGGTCTTCGTGTCCCACGATCTGACGTCGCTGGGGTACCTGGCGATCGGTATGCTGGGGCTGTTCGTCCTGCAGGCACTGTTCTCCGTCGGGAATGTGTACCTCATCTCACGCGTCGGTCAGCGCCTGATCGCGGATCTGCGCCTGCAGATCCACCGCCGCGTCGAGAGTTTGCCGCTGCGCTTCTTCGCCGAACGTCGCACCGGGGAGATCGTCTCGCGCGTGAGCAATGATGTCTCCGTCGTCCAGTCAGCCCTCACCGATGTGCCGATCAACTTCGTGAGCCAACTCTTCACCCTGATCGGCGGCCTGACGCTGATGCTGGTCATGAACCGGGAACTGACCAGCTTGATTCTGCTCATCCTTCCGCCGATCGTCGTCCTGGGCGTGGTCTTCGGCCGGCGGCTCGAGAGTCTTTCCACGGCGGTCACGGACCGACTTGCCGACTCGACCGTGGCCCTGGAGGAAATGCTCTCCGGCATCCGCGTCGTGAAGTCGTTCGCCCGTGAGGCCTACGAGGGCGAGCGCTTCGGCCGGAAGGTCGCGTCCGCGTATTCCACAGCGATGCAGCGCGCCCGGATCCGGGCGGTCTTCGTCCCGCTGATCAGCTTCGTTGGATTCGGCGCCCTCACCTTCCTGGTGTGGTACGGCGGGCGTCAGGTCGTGCGCGGCACGTTGACGCCCGGTGAGCTTGTGGCGTTTCTCTTCTATATGATGATGGTGGCCGGACCGCTGGGTTCGTTCGCCGGGTTGTACGCGCAGCTTCGGGAGGCCCTGGGCTCCGGCCGGCGGGTGTTCGAGATCCTCGATGCGCCAGTGGAGCTGCTGGATCGGCCTGGGGCGATCACGCCCGCCCGGCTGAGAGGCCGGGTTCGATTTGCAGCGGTGAGTTTCGGTTACGAGCCGGGCCAACCAGTCCTGGCCGACATTGAGCTCGATGTCCAGCCCGGCGAGGCAATCGCCATCGTCGGACCGAGCGGCGTGGGCAAGACGACACTGGTGAATCTCATCCCGCGTTTCTACGATCCGACCTCGGGCGGAATCGAGATCGACGCCCGGGACGTCCGCGAGTACAACCTGCGCGGCCTCCGGGAGCAGGTCGGCCTCGTGCCCCAGGAAACGTTCCTCTTCGGCGGCACGGTCCTCGAGAACATCGCCTACGGCAGGCCGGGAGCCAGCCAGGCCGATATCGAGCGCGCCGCGAAGTCGGCCAACGTGGCGGATTTCATCCGTACCCTTCCGGCGGGCTACGAGACGATCGTGGGCGAAAGAGGGGCCAAGCTATCGATGGGCCAGCGCCAGCGGGTCACGATCGCCCGCGTGCTGCTCAAGGATCCGGCCGTCTTGATCCTGGACGAGGCCACCTCGTCTTTGGACACCGAGTCCGAGCACCTGGTCCAGGAGGCGCTCGAGCGGCTCATGCGTGACCGGACGACGTTCGTCATCGCCCATCGCCTGTCGACCATCCAGCGCGCCGACCGCATCGTCGTCCTGCAGCACGGCCGGATTGTCGAGACCGGCTCGCACGTCAAGCTCCTGGCGCAGGGCGGCTTGTATCGGCACTTGTGGGCCCTCCAGTTCGCCGAAGCCGACGAGAGCGCCCCGGCCGCGTGAGGAGCCAAAGAATCCTTGACTCCGCCGCACGAATCCTGGACCGTCCACGTTGGCGATGGGCGCTCATCGTGGGGATGGCCGCCGGCGGCCTGGCCTACTTGTCTTATTGGGCCGGTGTGCCGCGCCAGGGGGTGACGGCATTCGTCATCGGCATTGTCGTTCTGGTGGGGGTCACCCTCGGTTACGGGTTCGGAGCCTGGCTCCTTCTCTTTCGGCCTGCGCAGGGAGGCGAGGCTTCAGCGCCGCGGGAGATTTTGTCTCCCGAGAGCCGGCGGCTCCTTGCCCTGCTCCTGGCCGTCGGCGCGCTGTGCCTGACCGTCGGCGGCTTCTGGGATGAGGTGTGGCATCGCAAGTACGGGCTGCCGTTTGGGCAGGATCTGTTTTGGCGGCCGCACCTGCTCATCTACTTCGGGCTGCTGCTGCCGCCGGCGTTGGCCGGCGTGAGTCTGATTCTCCTCCTGACGCGGGGCGTGGGATCGCTTCGGAGAAGGCTGCGAGCGGACACGGGGCTAGCTTGGATGGTGCTGTTGGGAGGCTTTCTTCTATTCAATGTGCCGGCCGACCCGATTTGGCACACGATTTATGGGGCCGACATTTCTGCATGGAGCCTGCCCCATCTGGTGCTGATGATCTCGGCCATCATGCTCGCCCTACTGGGATCGTACTTCCTGCTCTCAACCCCGCGTCCACCCGCGCGTTGGGCGAGCCTCATTGCGCACCGGCCGGTCTACGTCCTCGTGTTCTTCACCAGCGCCATGTCAATCCTGGCCCAAGTGCTGATCGGCGATTTCGCTCACGGCAACCCGATGGTGCCGTTGCGACCGGTCTGGCTTCTGCCGGCGCTCATCACGACCGTGGCGCTGCTCATGGGCACCCTGACCCTTCACGCCACACGTGCCTACGGCGCGGCCACCGCGCTCGGCTTGCTCACCGTGCTGGTCCGCTTCGCCATGGTGCAGGCGTTCGACTTCCCGCAAATACGGCCGGCCGCCTGGCTGCCGCTGCTGCCGCTCCTGCTGGCGCTCGATCTTGTGTATGCCTTCCGGATCCGGCGCGGCCGTGGAGTGCCCTCCGCGCTGGGGTCCGGCCTGGCAGCCGTCGCAGGCGCGGCGGTCTCGATGGGGCTGCTCCCCTACTTCTACGATTTCCCACCGCGCACGGTGCCAGAAATCGGCATGAGTTTGGGCGCCTGCCTGGTGGCGGGGACGGCCGCCAGTTGGCTTGGGAGGCTGATCGGGGATTCGCTAGCGGGTGGGACGGGAGCCAGGGCTGTCGAGTCCGGCCCACGGCGGATGGTCTGGGTAGCGCCGCTGGTTCTCAGCGCATCCATCGTCGTCATCGTCTACATGATCGCGACGGCCATCCCTCCGGGGCATTTTTCCTAGGCCCGCAGGCAGGGCTCCCGGAGCCTTAAGGCTCCGGGAGCCGAAAGCGTTTCCTTCTCCGGCGCGAGGATCACCACTCTGTCCCCGCCAGAAGCGTGGAGCCGGCTTCGGCGGATCGCCGGTCCATGTCCTCGTTGACCACAATCGTCGCTCCGGTCTTGAGAACCACCCCCGAGAAACCGCGAGGAGACGCCGCAGGGGGATTTGCCCGCTCCCCGCGGGCGAAGGCGTACGGGAAACTCATGGGCCCTGCGGCTGGGTCGTAAAGACCAATGAAGACGACCTGGGCGTCGAATACCTCCTGGACATTGTCGCCCACGAGGTTAACGATAGCCTCGAACCCCAGCCGGTAGGCCAAACCGCGCTGCACGGTGTCCAAGACGGCCAGCTCGGCGTTCCTTTCCGCCAAGCTGGCGATGGCTTGCCCCAGCGGAATCCGGTCCCGGGAGCCGGCGGGTTGGCGCGGGGATTTCGTAGGTCCGACGGGACGTGACTTCCCGCCGCGAACCGCCTTCGATCCTCGGGCCTTCGGCTTACGCCGCGCCGATGCAGGCACGCGCACTCCTCACGCCGGAGGTTTCCCGGGCAAAAGACCGTTTAGGTTGTCTTTTGGCTCGGGCGTAGTGCGGAGGCCGACGCCGTGGACGGCGATTTCGAGGCGGGCGGGCAGGCTGATCCCCTCCACCTGCAGCCGTCGATACGCTTCGCGGCGGACCTGGCCCTCTACGCGCGATTGCCGCTCGAAATGTTCCAGTTCGATGTCATCAACGTAGAAACTCATGTTAAAGAGGAATCCCCCGCCCACCAATCCCTTGAAGGTGGTTCCGGACTCTTTCCAGGCGGGGGTCTGCTGTTTGTACTCGCGACGGATCCAGCCGACCACGCCGAGCACATCGTCATCCAGGCGAAGCTCCAGCCCTCCTCCGCGCTCCAGGTTGTTGGTGATGTTCTCGACACGCCGGAGAAGCGAGAGGATTCGTTCACCCCAGCGGGCCCTTAAGAGTTGGGCATCATGCTCGGGTAGGAGGTCAGGGTCCTGTCCCCATAGGGAAACCCAGTTCCACGACCGTTGGGCCAACGACTCGGGCGTCAGGTCGGCCTGGATCTGCTCCAGGAACCCTGGCTGGCCGGATTCGAAACTCGTCAAGCGGTCGCCGGATTCATGCATCCACCCGACCGAACGGCGAATGGGCTGCCAGCGTTCGAGAAGTTCGGCGCGTTCTTCCCGGCTGAGACCCCGTTTCTCCCGGGCCCGGACGGCATCCGCGAAGTCTTTCAGAGTGATCAGCAACGAGCTCACGGCTCGATCGACCTGGCGCTCTGCCAGTAGGCGATCCCTTCCGTGAGCGCGCTTCTCGGGTGAGAGAGTCAGGAAGTCGTCCAGCCGCTCCAACTTTTGATCGAGGTCGCCGAGAAGATCGGGATGTCCGAGCAGAAGATGGTTGAGCAGGGTGCGCACACGCACGGGATCTTGATCCGGAGCCACATCGACCTGGACGACAGAGATCAACTCCGGCGTCGGCTGCATGAGGTTGGTGAGGCGTTCGCTGGCCAGCCGGCTGTTCGGCGCATAGATGACCGCGTGCGACCCGATGTCGTACAACTGGGTTACGCGCACGCCGATCTTGATGACCTGGCAAACCTTGCCGTCCTCCAGGGAGATCAGGTCGCCATACCGAAATGGCGTGTCGACCAGCAGGGAGATCCCGCTGAAGACGTTGGAGAGGATGTCCTGCAAGGCGAAAGCCATGATGAACGCCGCGCCGCCGATGGCGACGAGCAAGGCATCCAGGCGCAAGCCAAGGTACTGGAGGATGACCGCCGCCCCGACCGAGAAGATCAGGATCGGGGCAAACTGGTTCACGATGGGCACGAGTACGTCGTCGGCCCGGGTCTCGCTGCGCCGCGCGAAGATCTCGGCGTAGTGAAGGATGACCTCTTTGATCAGGCGCCAAATCCAGTACGTCGCCACGGCCAGGATCGCAGCGATCAACCAGCGGCGCACCCCCTCGGCCAGGACCGACTCCACCCCCAGTGCGTCCACGGAGAACGCCGCCCCCGCCAGGACGATAGCCAGAATCAGCGGCCGGCGGCTGACGTCGACAATGACATCGTCGATTTCCGTCTCGGAACGCCGGGCGGCGACCTTGACGATCCGAAACACGATGAACTGGAGAACCAGGGCCACCAGCAGCCAGAACAGAAGGGTCCCAAGTGCCGAAGCCCAAGGCTGGCCGAGAAACTCCAGCCCCGGCGGAACCGGAACATCCCAGATCCAGATCTGGATCATCCGATCTCATCCTTAGGGGAGGGAAGAGTATCGCAGAAGGCACCACAGGTCGCAATGGTCGCTCGGGAGCCGGCACGGGCCCGACGGGCGGCGGCGCACTACAATAGGTCCGTCACACCGCCACTCCATCCGCGCCACTTTCAGGTGAGCCATGAGCAGCCCATTCCGTTTCCGGTCCAACCCCGGCGAAACCGCCCTGCGCGGCGCCCTGGTCGACGCGGGCAGGATTGCGTACGAGCAAGGACTGCTCGCCGGGAACGATGGCAACCTCTCGTGCCGCCTTGGGGCCGATCGCGTGTTGATCACGCCCTCCGGGATCTGCAAAGGCCGGATGAGCCCTCACGATCTCCTGGTGGTGGATCTGTCTGGGGCGGTGGTGGCCGAGGGCGGCGGACCGTGGGAGCAAGTCTCGTCGGAATTGCCGATGCACCTTGAGACCTACCGGCAGCGGCCGGACGTCGGCGCCGTCCTCCACGCCCATCCACCTTACTGCACAGCCCTGACCGTCGCCGACATCCCCCTGCGGGCGGACGTGCTCGCGGAAGTGCTGGCGACTCTGGGCGAGGTGCCGACCACGGAGTTCGCCATGCCCGCCTCCGGTGAAGGCGCGGCCACAATCCGGAAATGGATCCGGGACCACGACGTCCTGCTCCTCCGCCAGCACGGCGCTCTGGCGACCGGGGCGGCCGCCGAGGAGGCTTTGATGCGTTTGGAACGCGTGGAACACGCGGCCAAGGTCATCTTCCTGGCGACGCTTCTCGGCAAGGTCAATACGCTTCCCGAGGCCGCCAGGGACCGGCTGCTGGCGATGTATACGGCTGGAAAGCGGAGGCAATAGACACGGAGTGTCTCAAAGACACTCAGAGACACGGAGTGTCTTGAAGACACTCCGTGTCTACGACCAACTATGCGCACCGTCGATTGGGATCCTGACGTTCCTGCCGTGACGCTGGTGGACCAGCGGCTCCTGCCCGAGGAGTACCGCCGGCTGACCTTGCGAACACCCGAAGAAGTGGCCGAGGCGATCCGATCGATGGCTGTGCGAGGCGCGCCGGCGATCGGGGCGGCCGCGGCCTTCGGCCTGGCGCTGACCGCGCGCACCTCGGTGGCATCGCGAATCGAGGACCTGTGGGCCGACCTGGCGCGGACCGCGTCGCTGTTGCGCGGGGCCCGGCCGACGGCCGTCAATCTCGGGTGGGCGCTGGATCGCGTGCTGCGCGCGGCCCACAAACAACTGGAGGACGGTCCCGAGGCGCTCCGGCGCGCGGTCGAAGAAGAGGCGCTCCGCCTGGCGAATGAGGATGTGGAGATCAACCGGTCCATCGGCCGGCTCGGCGCTGTGCTGATCCAGGATGGCGACACGGTGATCCACCACTGCAACACCGGAGCGTTGGCCACGGTGGACTACGGCACCGCCCTGGGGGTGATCCGAGCGGCGCATGAATTGGGCAAGCATGTTCATGTCCTGGTGGACGAGACACGGCCACGCTTGCAAGGCTCGCGCCTCACCGCATGGGAACTCCAACAGTATGGCATCCCTTTCGACATCATCTCCGACAGCGCTGCGGGGTCGTTTCTGCGATCCGGAAAGGTGGCTTCGGTCTGGGTGGGCGCCGACCGGGTGGCAGCCAACGGCGACGTGGCCAACAAGATCGGGACGTACATGCTCGCCCTGGCGGCCCACGACAACGCAGTCCCTTTCTACGTTGCCGTCCCTGCCTCGAGCGTCGATCTGTCCCTCGCCTCGGGGGACGTGATTCCCATCGAAGAGCGACCTGAAGCAGAGGTCTTGGACCTTCTCGCCGGCGGACGCCCGCACTCCCCCCAGGGAAGCCACGCCCGGAACCCGGCCTTCGACGTAACCCCGCATCGTTTGGTGACGGCGTTCATCACCGAACATGGCGCCCTGAAACCTCCCTTCCTCGAATCACTCCAACGTGTGCAAGGCCCTCTGCCACCGGGAACCTCGCGAGCATGAACACCGCCTCGGTCGCCTTCGTCGGGCGAGAACGCGAGCTATCCAAGCTCCAGCACCTGCTGGATCTCACCCTGGCGGGCCACGGCGGGATCGCCTGTGTGGCAGGAGAGCCCGGTGCCGGGAAGACGGCGTTACTCCAGGAATTCACCCGTCGTGCGCAGGAGGTCCACCCGGACTTGATTGTGGCGGGCGCGGAGTGCAATGACCTGGACGGAGGTGGAGATCCCTACCTTCCCTTCCGCGAAATCTTGGCCATGCTTACCGGAGACGTCGAGAAGCCACTGGCTCAAGGATCCATTTCTCCCACCGGCGCGAACCGTCTGCGCAACCTGATCGTCAGGTCCGGACAAGTGCTGGTGGACATCGCGCCCGACCTGATCAACGTCGTCATCCCCGGAGCGCGCGTAGTGGGCATGCTGGGCAAGGCCGTCGCCTCGCAGGCAGGTTGGCTCGAGAAGCTGGACCGCCTCGCTCAGAAGAAACGCCCCGATCCGACACTCGGCGAAGCTTCGCTGCCGCAAGACCGCGTTTTCGAGGAGTACGCCGCTTTCCTGAGCCGCCTCGCGGAAACCACGCCCTTGATCCTCACCTTGGACGACCTGCAATGGGTCGATTCCGCTTCCGCCGGACTGCTCTTTCACCTCGGACGCCGCCTGGCCGACAGCCGCGTCTTGATCATTGGGACCTACCGGCCCGAAGTCGTCGCCCACGGGCGGGAGGGCGGCCGCCACCCGCTCGAACCCGTCCTGCGGGAATTCCTGCGTACGACAGGCCAGTCGGGAATCGTTCTCGGTCATGAGTCCTCCGCTGAGGGCCGCGCCTTCCTGGACGCCATGCTTGATTCCGAACCCAATCGGCTGAGCGAGGACTTCCGCCAGGCCCTGTACCGGCGGACGGAGGGTCATCCTCTCTTCGTTTCAGAGCTTCTGCGAATGCTGCGCGAGCGGGGCGACCTCGTGCAGGATCCGGATGGATCCTGGACCGCCCAACCCGGTTTGGACTGGTCGGCCCTCCCGCCCCGGATCGAAGGGGCCGTCGGCGAGCGGATCGCCCGCCTGGCGGAGATCGAGCAGAACATCCTGAGCGCGGCCAGCGTCGAGGGCGATTCCTTCACTGCCGAGGTCGTGGCCGCCGTCCTGCGTCTGGAACCGCGAGTGGTCGTGGCCGTCCTTGGGAAGTTGGACCGGGATCACTCCCTGGTGACCTCGGCAGGACTCCAGCGCGTGGGAACGCAGCGGCTGTCGTCGTATACCTTTCGCCACCATCTGTTCCAGCAATATCTATACGCGCAGCTCGACCCGGCGGCGCGTGCGTACCAACACGAGGACGTGGCCAAGGCCCTGCTCGAATTCCACGGCGACGCGGAAGACGAGGTCGTCGGACAGCTCGCCTGGCATTACCGCGCCGCCGGAATCCCCGACCAGGCCTTCGCGTATTCGGTGCGCGCCGGGGACCGGGCCAGCCGCATGTTTGCAAGCCAGGATGCCGTCGGGCACTACTCCCTGGCCGTCGAGGTCCTGGCCACCTACGAAGCGAGTAGCCAGCAACTGATCCATCTTTTCCGGCGCAGAGGGCGCGCCATGGAGCTTTCCGGGGAACCGGAAGCGGCGCTGGACAATTACGTGATGATGGAGTCCGTGGCGCACCGACGCCAGGATCTTCCGCTCGAACTCGCCTCCCTCACGGCTCGCTCCGTTCTGCTGGCAATCCCCACAGCCTCCCATGATCCGGAGAAGGGGCGGACGTTGGCCGAAGAAGCGCTCCTGTTGGCGCGCCGCACCGGTGATCAGGCCGAGGAGGCGAAGGCGCTCTGGAGCCTGCTCCTCATCAATCGTTATCTGAACCGCCCGGTCGAGGCCATCGCTTATGGTGAGGAGTCCCTCGGCCACGCCCGCCGGCTGGGCCTGGACGAGCAGCTCGCCTACACGCTCCACGATCTGGCAGAGGTTTACTGGATGCTGGGGGAACGCGAAAAATCCTACGCGGCGCTTGCGGAAGCCACCCGGCTATGGCGGGAGCTGGAAAACCTTCCGATGCTTGCCAATGCGCTGGGCTACGACGCCTTGCACCATACGATGAGTGGGGATGTGACCAAGGCCAACGAGCTCGCAGGGGAATCGCTCGCCATCAGCCGCTCGATCGGGAATGTGTCTGGGGTGCAGTTCGCCCAGACCAGCCTGGGCTTGTCTTTGCTCGAGGTGGGGGAGATTGGCGAGGCTATTTCCACCCTCCGAGAAGCCGTCGAGATCGGCACCCAGGCCGGCATCTCAGTCACCATGACCGGGATCCGCGCCGAATTAGCATGGGCTCTTGCCCGGGTAGGCAGTATTGAGGAGGCCATCGCCGTAGCGAGGCAAGCCCTCGGGGAAGCGGAAAAGCACTTCACCCCAGCGCTCATGTGGACCGCGGCCGTCTTGGCCAGGATCTATTTGTTGGCTGGGGATCCTGCATCCGCGGATCGGGTTACCGCCAATCTCGTGCTGGAAACCGACGCTCCGTTGCGCGTGATCGAAGGGGCGCCCGTCGCCCTGGCCGCCGGAGAGCTGGCCCTGGCGCATGCGGATCCCGAACTCGCCCGCAAGACGGCTCAAAGCCTGATCGACTACCTGAGCAAGGTTGGTGCGCGCGCCTACCTGGCCGATGGTCAGGAATTGTTGGGAATGTCTTTGTTGGCACTCCAAGAGATCGACGGGGCGCGCCAGGCCCTGCAGGACGCCCGATCGGTGGCCGAAAGCCTTGGTTCGAGGCGGATTTTGTGGTCCATCCTGGACAGGCTGGGGGAACTGGAGGCGAGCCAGGGCAACCGCGAGGTCAGCGAAAGCCTGCGCGGCGAGGCCCGAGAGGCAGCCACCTACATCGCCGATCATGTGGGCGACCCAGAGCGCAGGTCAGGCTTCTTGAACTTGCCTAGAGTGAAGCGGCTTCTCGTCGGAGAGAGCAGTTAGGCCTTGGGAATCAAGCCGAGCCACTTACGCCTGGAGGCGGCCTTCGCGTGGGCCCAAGGGCGCCTCTCACCCGGTTACGTCGGCCACACGATGCGGGTGTCCGTGCTGCCCACCCCATGGGTCCGCCGAATGTTCCCTACCGTGGCCGCTAACGCTGCCTGATCGGCCCCCTCGGCGAAGACGATGGCGTCGGTGGGGCCGGCCACGAAATGTACCGTCTGCACGCCGGCAATGGTGTGGAGAGCCTTATGGAGTGTGTCGATCTCTTCCCACCCTCCTGAGGCGGTCATCTTGACCAGAACGAACGCTGCCATCATCGCGATCCTCCTCGCATGAAAGGGGCACACCGGGAAGCGCATGCCCACGAACGCACAGATGGAAGAGTCTAAAGGTTTGCCTGGGGAACCTCAAGCCAGATTGGAACGCGGCTGGATGCCATCCACGTGTGGTAGCCACCCTCCGGCCCGAACCTCCGGTCCGAAACCGCTAACCGCGCTCGTGAAACTGGGGGCCGGAGTGGGAGGATGACGATGTCGCGCTTGCCGATCGTCCAGCGCATCGACGACCCATCCATCCTCGATCTCGGGTGGGGGCACCCCGATCCCACGCTCCTCCCGGTGGAGGAGATTCGGCGGGGCGCCGAGGCCGCCCTGAAAAGGTTTGGCGCCGACGCCCTGCAGTATGGTCACGTGGCCGGGCCGGGCCCGCTCCTCGAGTGGCTCATGGCCCGGATCGCGGCGAACGAAGGGCGAGCGGTGGACCCGGATGAAATCCTCGTCACGTCCGGGATCTCATCCGGCCTGGATCTCGCCCTCAGCGCCCTCACGCGTCCGGGCGACACCGTCCTGGTCGAATCCCCGACGTACTATCTGGCGATCCGGATCCTTCAGGACCGCGGTCTCGATCTCGTGACCGTGGCGACAGACGGTGACGGCATCCTCGTCGAGGCCCTCGCCCAAAAGGTGGCGGAACTCAAACGGGATGGCCGGCCCCCCCGAGCGCTCTATACCGTGCCCACCTTCAATAATCCCACGGGGACCTCCCTTTCCGACCCGCGCCGGACCGCCTTGGTTGAGTTAGCCGCCCAACAAGAGTTCACCATCCTTGAAGATGACGTCTACCGCGAGCTGGCGTACGACTCCCCGCCGGCCCCATCGCTCTGGAGCCTGGCACCGCCGGGAACCGTCGTTCGGCTCGGGTCGTTTTCAAAGTCCCTCGCCCCCGGGCTGCGCCTGGGATGGCTCACGGCGGGCGTGGACCTCGTGCGACGATTGTGTGAGAGTGGATTGTTGGACAGCAGCGGCGGCGTCAACCCCTTCACGGGCCTCGTGGTCGCCTGCCTTTGCGAAGCCGGCGATTTCGACCCGCACGTCGCCCGACTTCGTCAAGCCTACAAGTCCAGAAGGGATGCTCTGGCGGAAGCTCTCAAGCGCTATCTGCCTGACACGTTCCGGTGGCGAACCCCGGGCGGAGGGTTCTTCCTTTGGATGGACCTCCCCTCAGGGGTTGAAGCCGGCTTCCTTTTGCCCCTGGCGGAAGCCTCCGGCATGTCATTCTTCCCCGGGAGCCGATTCCACGCTGACGGGGGAGGCCGTCGAAACCTCCGCCTGGTATTCACGCTGTACCCCGAAACCCAATTGGTGGAGGCCGCGGAGCGACTGGGCCAAGCCATCCGATCCTTGCCGGCACACGTCTGATCTCCTCGCGCGTTCCCAGGACTGTCCTCCCCTTGCGGGATCATGCGGCCTTGACTAGAGTCCGTCCAGCGCCATCCGGACGAGAGCGCCCGACAGGGCTGCGCTCGTACCCGTGGTCGCTGTCCTGCCTCACGCCGCCGGAGACGGAGCCCCACGAATGACTCGAACCCGCTTGCGCCGTTCGCACCTGCTTGCCGGGATCCCGATCGCCGTCACCGCCATCCTTCTGCTTGGCCGCGGCCCGCTCGTCGCCGATGCGGCTCCAGCCTACGCCCTCTCGCTGGGGTTAATCCCCTCCAGCGGTCCGCCCGGCATGTCCGTGTCAGCGGTCGGATCGGACTGGACCATGTCCAATGCCCCTTACGTCATCTTCTGGGATGTCCAGGGCGGCACCCAGCTGGGGACCTTTTCTCCGGACAGCAGCGGAAACTGGTCCACGCCGATCACCATCCCGGGCGGCGCCGGCGCCGGGGGCCACACGGTCTGGGCCTGCGAAGGCTACGGCGGTGAGTTCCAAGGGTGCGCCTCCGCCAGCTTTACGGTTGCCGTGCCGTCCTCCACTCCCACCGCCACCAGGACGCGAACGCCGACACCGACCCCGGTGCCGGGTGTGACCGTGATCGTCCCGAGCGCGACGATCACTCCCACTTCTCCCTACGCAGGCGGGTGCATCGACGGCATCAACGACATTTCGCCCAACATGTGGGAAAACCTTGGCGGCGTGGACACCCACGACCTTGTCTTCGAGGTCGTCGGCGACCTCACCACGAGGCATGCATTGATTCACCTGGCGGCCGATGACCGGGTCATCTACACCCAGTGGCCCGACCCCTACCCGGGCACCGTGGTCGAGGCGGTTCCGGATGCCACCGAAAGCAACCGGTGGCGGATCACGGTCCGCGATTACCCGGTCCGCCGCGGATACAACCAGATTCACATTGAGCTCTCGCCGACCTGTTCAAGACTGGGCGGCGCGTACTTTCAATTCTCCAACGGCATCGCGTACACGCCGACCCCACGCCCGGATGCGTGCGGCGGGCTGGGCTTCGGACCGGAGGCGACGATCATCAACTTTGACTGGAGCGGTGCCGCGGCCTACCTCGCCCGAATCGAAGCCGAGACGGGCGTCCGCTTCGAAGGATCGGTTGCGCTGCTCGACCCGCCCGAGGTCAATCCCCGCTCCGGGTTCCAGGCTGGAGCCAGCGTGGAAGGCCTGGAGTTCGGCAGTGTCATGCTCCCCATCCGCATGGCATTCGACCGGCCCGTCAGCGCCGTGGGGCTGTACGCAGGGATGCTCCCGCCGTACTCTGTAACGGGCGATGTGCGCGCCTCGCTCGGCGCGTACGGATACCATGGGGCCGATACGGAATTGGTTCTGCTCGGCTCGGATTCGGTTTCGTTTCCCGCCGCACCGACCGACATCATCCACTGCCTGCAATTCACGGCGGCGGAGGGCGATTTCATCGCGCGCGCACTCGTCGAGTACACCGACTCCTCGAGCGGGTCGATCGCCGAGCGCCGCCTGATCGATGACGTGACGCTCCTGTACTCCGAAGCCGAGCTTCCGCCTGACCGTCCACCTGTCGTGGAAATCACCGCCCCGGGCGACGGATCCTCGATTCCCGGTCCCACGGTGTTCTTGCGTGCCTCGATCCAAGAGGATCGGGAGCTGGCAGACGTCCGGTTCCAGATCGACGGCGGGGCGGAAACCCTCATGGGCGCGGCTCCTTCGCTGACGGACCCGTCGCGGTACACCACCGGGGCGAACTTCAGCACCTCGTTGATGGAGGCCGGGACGACCCACCTGCTCACGGTCTCCGCCCGGGACGTGGCCGGCCAGTTCGCGGTCGACACGGTGCAGATCTTGGTCCCCACCCCGATCCCCTCCCTCGATCTGCAAGCGGTCAAGATGGAGGTCGTGCAGGTCGTCCAATGCCTGGACAATTCGGGCTGCTCGGACAACGCCGTGCCGATGGTGATCAACAAGCCCACCTGGGTGCGGGTCTACGTGCGCGCGGAGAACGGACCGCCGGCGCGTCCGGTCTCGGGCCGGCTTTGCCAGGGCCGGGTGACGACGTGCGACACAGGGTACGTCGTCCCCTTCAACGAGATCGTGCCCAATGACGACGAAGATCCCACCGCCACCGACCGCGGCGCGCTGGATGCCTCGTTGAACTTCTTCGTGCCGCCCGTCTGGTTGACCGAGGGCACCCTCGAACTGACTGCCTTCGTTAACTATCAGGAGCGGGATGTCGACGAAACGCGTTCCGACAACAACGCCGTTCAGGCGTCGGTCTCCGTCGTGCCCGCGCGGGCGCTGACCGTGATGTTCATGCCCGTGACAGCCAGCGGGCTGACGCCACCGATCTCCGAGATGTGGGCCTTGGTGGACTGGTTGTCGAGGGTGTTCCCGGTGGCGCGCATCGTCCCCGTCGGGCGCGCCCCACTGCGGGGCGATTTCGACCTGTCGGACTCGAGTGGCGACGGCTGCGGCCGAACGTGGGGCCGGCTCATGGATGCGCTGCGCGGCGCCTACACCTGGAGCGGCCGAGGCAGCGCCTACCTCTTCGGCATGGTCCCGGAGGGCGTGGATACGGACGGCATCGGAGGTTGCGGGGAGACACCGGGCCGGGTGGCGTCGGGGATCGTCACCCCTGGGTGGCGTGCGGGCCCAACGATTGCCGCCCAGGAGCTGGGGCACAACTTCGGCCGTCGGCACGCGGCCGGCTGCAGAGCGACGGGAAATGATGACGGGTATCCTCGCCGCCGTGGACTCCTTGACGACTGGGGCATCGATCTCGCCCTTCGTCAGACCTACGCTCCGAACAATTCGTTCGATTACATGGGCTATTGCGGAGGCGCCGATGACACGTGGACCTCCGTGTACACCTACCTGGCCCTCCTACGGATTCTGCCCGTGGCCGAGACGCAATCGCCCGGCCCCCGCCTGGCTGCGCCCGCCGCCGCGGACGGGCGTGCCGTCCTTGTGGGCGGCGGGACGATCTCGCCGGAGAGCTTCACCCTCGAACGCGGCTTCTACCGCGCAACGCTCTCGACCGAGATCAGCGACGGCCTTCCCCCGGGTCCGTACCGGGCCATCCTCATGGACGATCAGGGGGCCGCCCTCTACACACGCGAGTTCGGGCTCATCGAACTGAGCAACGGCGCGCCGACCGAGTCCGGCCTTTTCCAGATCCTCCTACCCGACCTGCCCGAGACCGCCGCCATCGTCTTCGTGCACGGCGAGGTGGAGCTCGGACGGGTGTCGAGCTCCAACCCGCCCACGATCCGCCTCGTCACGCCCGTGGGAGGCGAGGACTGGGGCGACGCGGGGGCGCATGAGATCGCCTGGGAGGCGAGCGACCCGGACGGCGACGCCCTGCGATTCAATGTTCAGTCCAGCGCCGACGGCGGCGCGACGTGGTCGTCCATCGACTTCGACCTGGCCGGTGTGTCTTCGTTGTCCGTCGACTCGGCGGAACTTCCGGGTGGGAACCTGCTTTTCCGGGTCTTGGCCACAGATGGATTCAATGTGGCGGAAAGCGCCACGACCTCGGCCATCACCATCGGCAACAAGGCGCCGTTGATCCACATCTCGTCCCCGATCGAGGGGGACGCGTTCCCAGCGGGCGAGATGGCGGTGTTCCGTGGCTACGCCGTGGACATCGAGGACGGGGTGGTCGAAGACAGTGCCTTCCGCTGGTCTTCGGACCGTGACGGGGATCTGGGCCCGGGTCCGACGCTTTGGGGTCTGGCCTTAACGCCGGGTACTCACCAAATCACGCTGACGGTCGCAGATCGCGCCGGCAACTCGGTGAGCGAGTCGGTCCAGATCACGATCGGGACCGAGGCCGCGAGCACGCCACTCCGCCCGATCGGGACTCTTGCGATCCTCCTTCTCGTCGGAGGCGGAGTCCTTCTGCTCGGCGCCGCGGCCGGGGCCTTCTTCTACCTTCGGCGAGCGCGAGGCTAACCGGGCAGGATCACAATGAGAGGCGGATCGGGAAGATTGCCCCCAGCACGACTCCGACGACGAACAGAGTGCCGGCCTGCTTCGTCCAGTGGAAAGCCCAAGAGACGAACCACAGCGGCCAGACCGCGTAATTCTTGGGCGGTGCCGACGGCTTAGGTTCCGAATACACCTTCCACACCTGCCGCAACCGGGGCAGCGAAAGAAGGACGAGCAGGATCCATACGCTCACCACGCCGGTCAGGACCAGGCCGACGCACACGACGTAGAACACGACCATCAGGACCCGGTTGAGCAGGTTGGTGGCGCGCTCGCCCAGGAGAACGGCCAACGTGCGGACCCCGCGCGGCTTGTCGAACGGGAACTTGTCCAGGTGTTTGCCGATGATGACGGTGGTCACGGCCAGCGCGTAAGGAACGCACGCCAGCCAGATCCATGACGGAAGCATCCCGGATGCCACATAGAACGTCCCGCCGATCATCAGCGGGCCCCATACCAGGAAGACCCCCAGCTCTCCCAGCCCGCGATATTTGAGCTTGAGCGGCCAGGCCGTGTAGAAGAGGCTGATGAACAAGCCGGCTCCGGCAAACGCTAGGACAAGAGGTCCTCGGGCAAGGGTGAGGTAGATCGCCAGGAGCGCGTCGACGGCGGTGAGGGTCAAGAACGCCGCCGCCAGCCCCGGCCGCGTCGTCAAGCCGCCCAACACCGGGTGGGGCGCGTACAGAGCCCTCGGGTAATCCTTGGTATCCAGGCCCTCCTGAAGGTCAAAGAAGTCGTTCGAGAGGTTGTTCGCCGCGTGGGCGATCACGAGCCCGGCGACGGCGACCGCGAAGTATCCCCAATGGATCGGGCCGGCGCTGAGCGCCAACAGACCTCCAATCAGCCCGGACGTGACCGACATCTGGAACACACACGCCCGCGTCAGGATCAGCCAGCGCGACACGCTGTCCATCCGTTTGTCGGGGGACAGGTTGCACGTGTCGATGACCTCTTTCCAATTCCGTAAGGCCTGGGCCGCGGTCAGGGCTTGCTCAAGGGACTGCGGGACAGCCATGGATAACCTCCGTGGAGACGCCGATGACCCTCCCCCGGTCCATAAGCACCGGTTAAGGGCAACGACGCGCGCTTGGCGATTCAGATTGCAATCCGTTAGGTCGAAGTATATTCGCTGCCAGGATGTATCGTCAAACTCTCGATCCGCGACGGGCGTCACATTGCGAGCCACCTTGGCGTGGCCATATACTGGGAGCCTGGATGGCTGACCCGAAGAAGAAGTCTCCCTCGGGAAAGCCGCCCCCATCCGCAGGAGGAGGGACTCGATGGAGCCAAGACAGGCAAGCTCAGGGAGCCAAACAGCGATTGTGGCGATTGTGGCCTTGCTCGTGATCGCGCTCATCGCTTATGGCGCTTATGCGGTCTTCATGGGCTCGAACCGCGATGGCGGCGCGCAGCCCACAGCGGAGGCCGGCTCGACTTTGCCGATTCCGCTTCCGACCCTTTATCCGTGAAGCTGACGAATTGAGCTCGCGAAGTTAGGAAAGGAAGAGACGTGGGGGAGTCGTCGAGTGGTTATGGCAGGGCTTGCGCAAACCTACTTGGAGCCGGAAGCGGAACAGCCGTTGTCGAAGGTAACCTCAAGGGTGTAACCGGTGAGGGCGGCCGGGTCACTGAAGTCGAACTCCAGCGTGTCGTTGTTGCCTGGGCCGATGTAGCGGTTCCCCGTCCAATTCGAGTTGATATAGGTCGGCGGGTTGTTGTCTCCATCATCCCAAATGGTGTTGCCTCGAAGATTGACCTCGTCGAAATCGCCATTCGAGTCCGGCCAGTCGAGGTCGATCACGACGATCTTCACAACCGTGGATCCACCGTTCGAGACGTTGACTCGCATGCGGCTGAGAAGCGGGACCCAATTACTCAAGCTGTAGTCGCCGCAATCGGGCCCCGATGGCGTGCCGGTGGGCGCCGTCGTCGCGCTGGGAGCCGAAGTCGGTGACGCGGGCAGTGAGGTCGAGGTGGTCGAGGCCGCCGCCGAGGGTGAAGCCGACGGGACCGGGGAACTGGAAGCCACGGGGGTGTTGGAGGCTGTGGGCGACGGCCCGAAGGTCGCGGATACGGCAGGAGTGGCCGTCCTGGTTGGCGTGCGCGTAGGGGTGCGGCTGGGTGTCGGAGTTCGGGTCGGAGTGCGGGTCGGCGTCTGGGAGGCAACGATCGCCCCTGTCCCGGATCCGGTCGCGGTTTCCTCGACGAGCGCAGTTTCCGTCGCCGGCGGACCCTCCGAGGTGGCCGAAGGGTTCAAGACCTCCATCGTCAAGGCGACGGCCGTGTTGATCGCATCCGGCCCGGCCAGTTCCGCATGGGAAGCTGCGACCTCGGTCGAGAGCGCCTGAATGGTCGCGGCGGCGGCGGTGATTTGCGAGTCGGGGATTCCGGCGGGCGGCAGGCCACTGCTCTCCGCGGGATTCGTCAAGGGTCGGAGCAATTCGATCATCGACGAAGCGCCCAGCGGGCAGGCGAAGGCGAGCGCCACCAGCAGGGGCACGAGCAGGGCCCAGGACCGTCGCTTTCTCCGGGGAGCAGGCTTGGGGAGAGGCTGCGTCAACCCCTGCGCTGGCCGCGGAAGGCGGGCTGAAGAAGGGACCTCCACGACGGGCGGCGCCGGGAGGCGCGGGTTCAATGCATATTGAAGCCCGGCCTGGAAGGCGCGGTTCATCTCGCCGACGGAAGAGAAACGCTCGGCCGGGTTGCGAGCCGTGGCTTTAAGGATCACGCGCTCGATGGCCTCGGGGATCTTGGGGTTGATGTCGCGCGGCCGGGGGAAGGGATCGTTGAGCACCTTCACGATGGCCGCCATCGGGGTGTCCCCTTCGAACGGAAGCTTGCCGACGGTCAGCTCGAAGATGAGCACGCCCAGGGAGTATTGATCCGAAGGCGGGCCCACCTCGCCGCCCGAGACCGCTTCCGGTGAGACGTAGGCCGGCGTCCCGAGCAGCGCGGATCCGGTCAGGCTGACCGAGGCATCGCCAATCTGGGCCAGGCCGAAGTCGGCCAGGTGAGCCGCCTCACCCTCGAGCAGGACATTGGAGGGTTTGACATCTCGATGAACGACGCCCATCTGATGTGCGTGGTCGAGAGCCCCCGAAACGCTTTCGATGATCCGCGCCCCATCCAGTGGAAGGACGGGACCCTGTCGCATTCGACGCGCCAGGCTCCCTTCCTGATAGAAGGGCATGACGAGAAATAGGTAGCCCTCGGCCTGGCCGAATTCCAAAATAGGGACAATGTTGGGATGCTTGAGGTCGGAGAGGATCCGGGCCTCGCGCTCGAACCGCCGGACGAACGTCCGGTCCTCCGCCAGCGCGGGCGCCAGCACCTTGACCGCGACCCACATCTTGCGCACGCGGTCGAAGCCGCGATAGACCGCGGCCATGCCGCCCTGGCCGGCCAATTCGATCAGCTCATACGAGCTCAGAGACTTGCCAACGAGACTCGCCATACCTCACTCGCGGAGCGCCCTGCCGTTCCGGCGTCACTCCAATTCAAGAATAATCGAAATGGCTGCCCGGAGCGCTTGCGCCGCGCTTGCAGGGCCCCGCATGGAGCTTACGGACTCCTTGCGCGGCCACGACCCCAGAGCATCGACGATCCGTGAGCCGCTTGTGATATTCTTCACTATCGTGAAACTGGTAGCATAATCGGCCGGCGGCCCGCCTCCCGACCGCCTTGGAGCCCCCCTGCCCCAAACCTCCGCCCCTGTTCAGGCCGAAGGGAATCCGCGCAGAGTGCCATCGTGGGCCTGGGCGATCCCTCCCGTTCTGTTCGCGATTCATCCCGCCGTCTCGCTGCTCGCCTCCAACCTTCCCGATGCGGTTCCGGCGGATGCGCTTCGCCCCGCCCTGGCGTCCGGCGCGCTCGGGTTGATCGCGTTCACAGCCGCGTGGATTGTTCTTCGCCGGCTGTGGAAGGCGTGCCTCGTGGCCTGCCTGATCATCCTCGTCTTCTTTTCCTACGGCCCGGTATACATGCCCCTGAAGGCCGTCGAGATCCTTGGCGTCACTCTCGGCCGACATCGAATCCTCTTGCCAGCCCTGGTGGTGGCCCTGGCCCTGATCGCGTGGCGCGTGGCCCTCTCTCCGAGCTCGGGCAGGCTCGTGTTTCCTGTGCTGGCGCTCGTCTCACTGGCGGCCCCCCTCCCGCCTGCGGTGCAGGTGGTTCTCTACACCCTGCGAGCGAGACAAACTTCCCTCCGCCCGTCGGCCTCCGCGCCGGCGGGCCCTGTTCTCCACCTGCGCGTCGCGGGTCCCGCGGCCCGGCCGGACATTTACTTCATCATCCTGGACGCGCACGCCCGGGAGGATGTCGTGCGCGACTACTATGGCGACACGGCCTACGACTTCCCCGAAGCCTTGCGGGCGATGGGGTTCGTCGTGGCCGACGAGGCCCGCAGCAATTACCTTCGCACCGTTCTGTCTGTCCCGGCGACACTCAATATGGAGTACCTGGACGAGTTGGGCATCGATTTGCTCGACCCGGATTATCAGATTCCCCTGACCGACGCGCTCGCCCACAGTCGCACCCGAAGCCTGCTCGAGGGGATCGGCTACTCCATGTATGCCGTGACGTCCAGCTATCGGCCCACCGAGATCGTCGATGCCGATCACTACCTGGCGCCCGAAATGGGAGAGCTCGACCGGCTCGAGGTCTATTGGGCGTTCACGAATTTCGAGCAGCTCTTGGTCCGCCAGTCCGCCCTGGTCGCGCTGCTGGACTTGCAAACCCAGCTTGATAGTTCGGCGGCCGGGTTTCTGGCGCAGGGACTCGACAATGCCAAGGCCATTCGGCGAGAGATCGTCCTCTCCGCCCTCCGGAACCTCGAGGAAGCGCCTCGCATTCCCGGGCCGAAGTTCTACTTCGTTCACATCATCTCTCCCCATTACCCGTACCTGTTCGGTCCCTCCGGGGAGGTCACGGACTATCCCATCCCAACCGGGAACGAGGACACGTTGGTCCTGCCCGGCACTCCCACATGGACTCGGTACCGGGACCAGATGGAGTTTATCGACGACGAGATCGCCCGCATCGTCCGGGGCATCCTCGCCCAGTCGGCTACGCCGCCGGTCATCCTCATCCATTCCGACCACGGCCCCGATACGGGCACCGAGCTCGCGCAGCCTGACTCCCTCTCCATGCATCACCGCACGGCGATCTTGAGCGCTGCGTACCTGCCCACGGAGTGCCGCGACGACTACTACCCATCCGTCAGCTCGGTGAATACGTTTCGAATCGTCCTGAATTGCCTCTTTGATGCCGGTCTTCCCTTGAAGGCCGACCGTTCGTTCCTCGATGACGAGACAACCCAGGGCCTGGTCCTGTTCCCGCTCCCTTTGCCAGAAGACGGGCAAGACTCGGAGGTCCCATGACCGAAACGCTGCCGATCCTTCAGATTCCGGCCGAGGAGCATAAGGCGCGCGCTTCCCGACTGGCGGAATTCGCGCGCCGGCAGGACTGGACCGGCGTCGTGCTCTTCGATCGGGATTACATCCTTTACTACACGGGCTTTGCCTTCATCCCCACCGAGCGGCCGATGGCCTTCCTCCTCGATGCACAAGGCAAGGCGTCTCTGTTCGTCCCCCGGCTCGAACGCGAGCACGCCGCGTCGCAGCCCGCGGTGGATCTTGTGGAGGAGTATCCCGAGTATCCGGATCGCCCGCATCCGATGGAACGCCTGGCCGCGCTCATGGGCGCCATGGGCGTGCGCGGACGCGTCGGGGCCGACGAGGACGGCTACCCATGGCAGTTCGGTTACCGCGGGCCGCGGCTCTCGGAGCTGACCGGGGCGACGATCACGCCGATCCGCGCCTTCGTCGAGGATCAGATGGCCGTCAAGTCCGAGGCGGAACTCCGCTGCATCCGGGAAAGTGTGCGCTGGGCCACGCTGGCCCACACGCTCCTCCAGCAATACACCGTCGTCGGAGCGCGCGAGACCGAGGTCAGCCAGCGCGCCAGCAGCGAAGCCACGCGGGCGATGCTGGATGCGATCGGCCCTGCCTATCGAGCCCAGAGCGCCACCGAAGACGGACCGAGCGCCGGATACCGCGGCCAGATCGGCCGCCAGGCCGCGATTCCCCACTCCCTGACCTCCAACCTGACGTTCCAACCCGGCGACGTCCTCGTCACCGGCGCCGGGGCTCCGGTCTGGGGATACCTTTCGGAGCTCGAGAGGACGATGTTCGTCGGGCCTCCCGGAGACTCCGCCCGCAGAATGTTCGAGCACATGCTCGCCCTCCAAGACACCGCTTTGCGTGTTCTGCGTCCGGGGGTCGCGTGCGCGCAGGTGGATCGGGCCGTGCGAGCCTATTTCGAAGACCATCAGCTGATGGAGTGCTGGCGCCACCACTCCGGGCACGCGATCGGGATTCGCTATCATGAGGGTCCCTTCCTCGACTCCGGAGACGATACGCAGATCCGCCCCGGAATGGTCTTCACCGTCGAACCCGGCCTCTACCGTACTGGATTGGGAGGCTTCCGCCACTCCGACACCGTCGTGATCACCGAAGACGGGACTGAGATTCTCACCGCGTATCCCCGGGACCTTGAGAGCCTGACCCTCCCGGTCTGATCGGGAACGGAGGCCGATGATGGAGTCTTCCGCAAAGGGGCGAAGCCGTCACGTCGAGCTCGACCTGGACCAGCTGGTCGAACTGCAGCCCGGGTTGGGACGACTGATGCCGGAGGTGGGACGGCGCTACTGGATCCTGTATTACGCAGCCCAGGGTGGGAATTGGGAATTGGCCCGCTATCAATGGCGCGGGCTGCAAACCCTCTTCGGGATGGGAGCCATGCTCCGGCCGAAGATGGCGATGCACTTACACTCGTTCCAGGCTTCGACGATGCAGGACCTGGAGCGGGCCATGGAGAACCGGTCTTGGCCGGAGTTTGAGCGGGTTTTCCAAGCCGGGATCGAACTCGCCAATCGGCTTCACGTGGCGACGAACCACCCGGAAATCCGATGGGTGCTGCCCGCCGAGCCCCCGCAGGACTTGGATCTAGGGCCGGCGCCGTCCGATCCGGCATGACCCGCCGCGCACTGTCCCCCACGGAGGTCGGCGAGGCCCAGTCGGTGTTCCAGAACTCCCTCGACCTCCGCCGCGTCCACGTGGTGGAGGGAGCGGCCTGGACCAACTGGATCGCGCGTTTCGCAGCCTGGCTCAAACGGGAGCCGCCTCCCCGCCTGGCGAATGCCGTAGGGCTTGCCAATCAGGTCTTCTTTCCACACCCGCTGCGGACCACGCCGGAGGATTTGGGCGCCGGGTACATCGTAGACATGGCCTGGCTGATCCACGAGCTCACCCACGCCTGGCAGTTCCAGCACACCGGGCTGAACTACATCCTCCGGGCTCTTGTCCTGCACCTGACCAAAGGGAAGGAGCTGTACGACTACGGAGGCGCGGAGGGTTTGCGCAAGGCGCTGAAAACGGGAGTGGGCTGGGAAGATTTCAACCCGGAACAACAGGGGGATATCACGCGCCACTACTACATCGAACGTAAGCGCGGCCGAGACACCTCGGCCTGGGATCCGTACATCGAGGAAATGCGGGCGATGTAGTTGCCTCCGCCCGTAGGCCTGTCCCTCGCGGGGCACGCAAGAGAACGAGGATCGCCATCTTCGCCCGCGCCAAGCCCTCGAGATTCCTCCCTAATCGAGGCCTCGAGGCGCCGCACGGGCCGCCCCGACCCCCATCGGCGCCCCAGGGCCATCGACGACCGTCCCTCCCCCCCTTGCGAATATCGTGCGTCGCTCGAGAGTGCACTGTGTCCATTCACATCTGTGGGGTGTATTCGCTCCCAGAGGGGTAATCTAACGGGCCCGGCTCCAGGGATCCCACGGCCCCTTCGACTTCGCCAAGAGTAGGTGCCTCTAGGCACTCAGGGCAGGCTCTCCGTGGTCGGCCATGCGGCCGTCTCCTCCGGTCCTGGAGTGACCGCTTGAGCTCGGGCCCGAAGGGGGCGATTCATCCCGGGATTCGCGGTTCGTACCATAGCAGGTGCGAGAGACTCTTGAACGTGGCTCCCGCACCTTCCCCCATGAAGAGCACCGCAGACTCGAGGGGGATCTGGGGATGGCGATAGGTTAGGAACACTCCCGGCGAATCGGACAGCGCGGACCGAACGACAAGGTCGGAGAGGGACTGTAGCCGGGGCAGGCGGGAGAGTTGCTCGAGGCCGAGGAATTCTGCTGCGTCAACTTCCTCCCCATCCGCCACGGCGGTCGAGGTCTCCGTGGTGAGCAGGAAGATGAAGTAGGTGTTGTTCTCCCCCTCCGTGACTCTGTTCAGCACGGCCAGAAGACCCACCACGGCCGCGTCCACACCGGTCTCCTCTCGGACCTCCCGACGCGCGGCCGCAAGCAGGCTCTCGCCGGAGTCCATGAAACCCCCGGGGATTTGCCAATCGCCCTCCCGGCCGGCGGCCGACCTGCGTACGAGCAGTGCCCTATCACCATGAAGTACAACCCCTCCGACCGAGACCGTGGTTCGGCGGGCGGTTGGCGCTTGTCCCATGTGACCTCCGTCCTTTGGCGATCAGCGAGCGTCCGGACAGGACCGAAGCCGTCGGACGACACGGCCAAGCCCGAAAACGGTTGGCGGTCAGACAGGTCGAGGGCGTCTACGATCTCCAAGATCGTTGTCAACGGCACCCGCCAACGATACAATCCGGGGGTGTCAGCGCCTCCGCCAGGCTCCGTGTCACAGACCGCGGCCGGCTCCCGCATCGCCCTCGTCCTCCTCGACATTGACGGCGTGTTGACCGAGGGCGAAGGCAAACCCCTTGACCTGGATCTTCTGGCCACCCTGGCCGGGATGAACCGCCGCGCCCGGGCGGATCCCCGCCTCCCCGCAGTCACACTGTGCAGCGGCAGGCCAGCGCCATATGTGGAAGTGCTCCAACAAGGAATCGACGGGCACCTGCCGGCGATTTTCGAGAACGGCGCCGGCCTCTACGTGCCTCAACCCTATGGGTTCTTGGCACACCCCTCTCTGCATGGCGTGGATCATTTGCCAAAGGTTCGGGCGGCCCTTGAGCGTGGGTTGATCGATCGCGGGCTGGCCTTCATCCAACCGGGGAAGATCTACAGCCTGACTCTCTTCGCCACCGATCCATCTCAGACGCCCCTTCTCCGGGCGTGGACGGTGGAGGCCTTGGGGCCTCTCGCAAATGAAGTTCAGTTGGTCTATTCCACCTCGTGCCTCAACGTGCTCCCGCCAGGGGTGGATAAAGGCAAGGGAGCTTCGTTCCTGAGCCAGCACACTGGGATCCCCCTCCAAGCGATGCTGGCGGTGGGCGACTCGGATGTCGATCTGCCGCTCCTGGACGCGGTGGGGCACAGCGCCGCGCCCTCCAACGCCGAGGCGGGCGTCCGGAACTCGGCGGACTTCGTCGCCGATCGCCCCACCGCCGACGCCGTGCGCGACATCCTCACCCACTACGGACTCCTCCAGTGAACCGGCCTTTCAAACTCTCCATCCAGGAAGACATGCTCCCCGGTCCGACTCTGGACGACCGATTCGCTCAGGCGGCGGACCTTGGATTGCAGGGCATCGAGTTCTGGAGCGAAACCCTCCCTGCCCAGGCCCATGACATCGATCGCCTCAGCGGCACGAACGGAGTGGTGGTTTCGTCCATTAACAACGGTCGGCGTTCCCGCTTTCTGGATCCTGATCCGGAGGAGCGCGCCCGGGCCTTGGCTGAGCTGATCGAGGCTCTTCACCTCGGCAGCCGCCTCGGCGCGGCGGGGGTCGTGTTCGTGCCCCATTTCTTCGGCCCGCTGCTTCCCGACCTGTCACCGTTTCTTTCCATCGTCGACCTCGAGCGGGGGCTGCTCCGGGCCCAGCTGCAAGGGCTAGCCGAAGAGGCCCAGCGGGCCGGTATTGCCTTGTGGTTGGAGCCGGTGAATCGATACGAGACGCACCTGCTGGTGAGGCTCCAGGATGCCGTCTCCATGGTGGAACCGCTGCCCCAGCTCGGCATTGTGGCCGACCTATTCCACATGGCGTTGGACGAGCCGGATATTGCGGACGCGATTCGCCGGCACGCCGCTCACATCGGCCATGTGCATTTGGCCGACAACAACCGTCGCCTTCCGGGCCAGGGCTCCACAGACTTTTCCCCCATCCTGCAAGCTCTCGGTCGAATCGGCTTCGCCGGATGGCTGACATTCGAATGTGGCGAACCCGGTCGGAACGGCGGCAGGGCCCGGGATTACCAGGAAGCCCTGCCGGCCAGCATCAAGTCCCTCTGGCTGTAATTCTCTTCCGACCACGCGCGGCGGGGCATAGGATCCTTGCCGCCCGGCTCGCTCTCCTTGGGCCTAGGCCTCAGCTTCCAAGGCCGACAGGATCGGAAGAAGTTCCCCCGGCTCCCGGATCGTGAAGCGCGGTTCCTCCGATGGGTCGGCGGGCTCTTGGGCGTAGCGCGGCGACCAGTTCATCCACACGCTGATGATCTGCAGCTGGTTGGCGCCCTTCACGTCGCGCTCGAGGCGGTTGCCGACCATGACCGTTCGCGGGTAATCGCGTTCGGCGATCCCGAGCTGATCCAACGCATAAACAAACATGCGCCGGTCAGGCTTCAGGGTGTTCAACAACTCCGAGACGGCGAATACCTCGAAGAGTTCGTGCAGGCCATGCTGCGTGAGAACGTTGCGGTAGGTCCCGGGCCGGCCGTCAGCCACCAGCGCCAGGCGGTAGCCGCGGCGCTTCAATTCGAACAGCATTTCGGCCGTACCCGGGATGAGATCCCCGCGCAGGGAGGTCTGCGCCTCGTCCTTGACCTCGCTACCTTCGTCCACAAGGGTGTCGCCGAAGTCGAAGCACACAGCCAGAATGTGGGGGGGCATAAGCACTCGCGCCTGCGGGGAGAGATCCGAGGGTCGCCCCGCAGTTGCCGCGGGTACCTCCATGGATCAACCCGGCTGGGATAGCAGGCTCGGGACCTCCGCCGGCAGTTTCACCCACACCGCAGTGCCTTCCGGATAGAACTCGTCCGGACCGGGGTTGGACTGGTCGACAATCAGCTCGGTGCCGTCCGCCTCGACCACCACGCGGTAGCGCGCGATCGGGCCGATGTAAGCGAGGCTGCGGACCCGAGCGGGTACGCCGCCCTGCTCGGCGCGAGTGACTTGCAGCGCTTCCGGCCGCAGGACCATGGCCAAGCTGCCCGCTGGGTCTCTGGGCGGGCGGCGGCTCCGGACCGTGCGGCCGAAGACTTTCACCACGGTCCCATCCTGCCGGGTCTCCACCAATTCCACCGGGACCACGTTGGACAGACCGACGAATTCGGCCACGAAACGGTCAGCCGGCTGCCGATAGAGTTCGCGCGGCGTTCCGAGCTGGACCAGCCTCCCCTGGTTCATGATGGCCACGACATCGGCGATGCTGAACGCCTCCTCCTGGTCGTGGGTCACGTACACGCTGGTGATCCCCAAGCGCCGCTGCACGTCGCGAATCTCGCTCCGCATCCGCACCCGAAGTTGCGCGTCCAAATTCGACAGCGGCTCGTCGAACAGCAGCACCTTGGGTCGGATGACCAGGGCCCGGGCCAGCGCCACACGCTGCTGCTGACCGCCCGAGAGCTGCGGCGGGGATTTCTTCTCGTTGCCCTGCAGCTCCATGAGTACGATCGCTTCCCCCACCCGATGCTCGACCTCCGCCTTCGGCGTTCGCCGCGCCTTGAGACCGTAGGCGATGTTCTCGAAGACATTCATGTGCGGGAACAGGGCATAACTCTGAAAGACCAGGGCCGTGGGACGGGCGTAGGGCGGCACATCTGTGATGTCCTCCTCGCCGATCCGCACCCGGCCCCGGCTCGGTGTTTCAAAACCGGCGATCATCCGCAGCGTCGTCGTCTTCCCGCAACCGCTCGGCCCGAGAAGGCACACCAGCGTGCCGGCATCCACATGAAGGTTGACGTCACGGACCGCGCGGAGATCGCTGAAGTCCTTGCTCAAGTCCTCCAGCGTGATGCTGGCGGTGGAAAACTGCTCTCTGGATTCCATCGTCACACCCTGAACAAATCGACGAAGCTCTTGCCCGTGATCCGACTGAGCAGGCCCAGGCCGATCAAAATGATCACCACCAGCAGGGCGGCGAAGGCGGCGGCTTCGCTCGGATTGCCGACCACCATGATCCGGAACATCCGAACGGTGTACAGCTGGGTCCGGCCGGCGTTAAGGAACACGGCGGCGCTCAAGTCGGTCATCGAGTGGATGAAGATATAGATCACGCCGGCGAAGAAGGCGCGGCTGAGAAGCGGGAAAGTAATGTGGGTGAAGGTGCGGATCCGGGAGGCGCCCAGATCCAGGGACGCTTCCTCCAGCGAGGGATCCAGCTGCTTCTGCGCCGCCACCGCGGTCCGCAGACCGACCGGCAGGCGCCGATAGGCGTAGGCAATAATGATGATGAAGAAAGTCCCCGTCCAGAAGTAGGGGGCGGCGTTGAATGCGATGATGTAGCCGATCCCCACCACCGTGCCCGGGATGGCGTACATCAGGGTGCCGGAGAAGTCCAAGATCCCCCGGCCCGGGAAACGCTCCCGGGCCACCAGCGAGGCCATAATGAGTCCGATGATCCCCCCCACCACGCCAGCCCCGACGGAGACGATCAGGGAGTTGCGGAGCTGGGGCATGGCCGTCACCAGGCCGACGAGATTCTTGGTGGAAGGGGTGAAGTCAAACCCCCAGACCCGGACCAGCGCGCCCACGAAGATCGATCCATAGACCAGGATGGTGAAGGCGGCGAGGACGAACGTCATTCCGAACAGCGGCACTTTGAGCCCGACGGGCAAGACCCGGATGAAGCCGGTCCGGGCGCCACCGGTCACGGAGATGTACGACCGGCGGCTCGTGATCCAGTGCTGCAGGGCGAATGCGACCAGCGCCGGGATGAGCAAGATCATGGCCAAGGCCGCGCCCAATTGCAGATCGAAAAGCTCAATCAACTGGATGTACGCCTGGGTGGCCAGCACCTGGAAGCCGCCTCCGATGAGCATGGGGTTGCCAAAGTCGGCGATCGAGGAGATGAAGCTGAGAAGCCAGGCGCTCAGGATGGCCGGTGTGACCAGCGGAAAGGTCACGGTCCTTAGCACATGCAGCGGGCGGCCGCCCAAGTCCCCAGCCGCGTCCTCCAGATCGCGATTGATGGAGGAGAAGACCGCCATGAGGATCAAGACCACCAGGGGGATGTCGCTGATCAGCTGCACCAGGACGATTCCATCCGCACCGTAGATGCTCCAGCCTGTAATCCCCAGCAGGTCATAGGTGATCAACCCCCGACGGCCGAAGAGCATGATGAAGGCGTGGCTGACGGCGAATGGAGGCGAGACCAGGGGCAGGACCACCAGCACCCGCAGCAGCCGCTTCCAGGGAATGTCGCTCAGGGTCAGCGTGTAGGCCACCAGGGTTCCGATCACGGTGGCGAGGGTGGCGGAGATCGAGCCGATGAGGAGCGTATTGACCGAGGCGCGCGCCACCATCGGCGCCGCCAGCAGCTTTTCAAACTGCTGCAGGGTAAATCCTGTGGCGCCCTGGGCCGCCTTGAAACCTTCGACGAAGACTTGGGCCAGCGGCCAGAAGACAAAAAAGGCCAGCCCTGCAATCGTGAGCTGCAACGCCACCAGCAGGACCGGTTCGCGCCGCAGTTTCGACGACATGAACGGCAGGGCCATCCCCACCACGACCAGCGCCAGCAGAATCGGATCCCCGACCAGCTCGCGACGGAGGTGGATCGTCTCGAGATTCCCCACCGTCGTGCGGTAGTCCTCGACCACTCGAAGGTCGAAGACTTGGCTGGCCACGACCAGGAGAATCAGCACCTGAACGGCGGCGCTGGCGAGCAGCGACAACCGGTAGCGATTCTGTTTTCCCAGACGGTCAAACCACGTGAGGCTCCGGGTCGCCATAGGTCAGTCCCTTGGCCGTGGCACGCTCGACGGGAAGGGATCTGGGGGCGAGCGGCCTCGCCCCCAGATCCTCGTTCTTGTCCGCCGCAACGCTCGAGGCTAACGCCCCGAGCCGATCTCCTCTTGCCAGCGGGCGACGAGCGCGTCGCGCAGTGCCGCCCACTCGGTCGGGTCGTACCCTTCGATGAGCAGCACATCCGCGAGGCCAACGGTGCCTTCCGCCAGATCGACGCCCGGCACGACCGGGATGCGGTGGGCCACATCGTTGTGGTAGCGCTGGAAGGCCGGCGTGAACACGTAGTCCACCCAGGCCTTAGCCGCGGCCAGGTTGCGCGCACCACGGATGACAGAAATGCCACCGATCTCGAAGGACGTTCCCTCGGAGGGGAAGCTGATCTCGACCGGCAAGCCGTTGTCCTGCTGCACCTGAATGTCATGGGTGAAGGCGATCCCTACTGCGAACTCGCCTTGCGCCGCAAGCCTTGCCGGCGCGCTGCCGGACTCGGTGTACTGCGCCACGTTGGCGTCAAACTGGTGGTACCACTCGAAAGCTGCGTCCTCGCTGCCCAAGAGCTGGACCAGGCCGCTGAGGACGGTGTAGGAAGTTCCGGAGGCCGCCGGGCTGGCGATCACGATCTCACCGGCGTAGACCGGGTCCAGCAGGTCCTCCCAGGAGCTCGGACACTCGGCGCCAAGCTCCACCAGGCGTTCTGGGCTGCAGGCGAATCCGATCACCCCATAGTAGAAGCCGGTCCAGTTGCCATTGGGATCCTTGATGGCGCCGTCCGGCAGCAAGTTCCATCCCGTCCCCTTGTAGGGCTCCAGCAGACCATCCGCCGCCAGGTTGACATGCGAAAGATTGGTGGTCCCGAACAGCACATCGCCCTGAGGGTTTTCGCTCTCGGCGCGGATGCGCTCGAGAGCCTCACCGGAGCTCATGTCGAGGCAGGTGACGTCGACGCCATGCAGCTGCCGGAATGTCTCAAACAAGACCGCCAACTTATCGGGGTCGAAAAGACATGCGTACAGGGTGAGTTCGCCCCCGATAGGGGTGGGCGTCACCAGGAGCTCCACCTGTTGTGTGACGACGCGCTCGACCTCCACGGTCTGGACGATGGGAGTCGGCGCAGCGCATGCACCGAGTACCATGGCTCCCAGGACGACCAGCGTGGGGAACAACCATCGACGATTCATGGATTCCTCTCCTCCTTGAAGGGGTGATACGGGATTCTGACAGGATTGTCAACGCAATGGTCCGGACGATTCACCTCCTGCTTGACCTCGGGGCATGACCCCCGGGATTGGCCCCTTTCACCGGACTCGTGCGCCGCCCATGTACGTGGCGGCAAGGCCCCCGTCCGTTCCGTGCCGCTCACGCCATCGTGCGCGGCACGAGGTCCGTCAAGAACGTCACGCTCTTCTCGATCCCTTCGCGCGGGCTCATCAGCTGGTCCTCATGCTCGATGCTCAAGACCCCGTCGAAGCCCGACATGCGCAAGGAGGCAAGGAAGCTGCGCCAGAAGAATGCGTCGTGACCAAAGCCCAGCGTCACATACTCCCAGGATCGGATGCCTGGCGCCGCCATGGGCCGCGTGTCCAACGATCCGTTGAGCGCCATCTCGGGGCCGTTGATGCGGGTGTCCTTGGCGTGGACGTGGAAGATCGCGCCCTCGCCCAGGGCCCTGACGACGGCCACGGGGTCGATCATCTGGAAGAAGAAATGGCTGGGGTCCAGATTGGCGCCGACGGTCTGGTCGCCGCAGACCTGGCGCAGACGCTCCAGAGTCCGGAAATTATATACAGCCTGTCCGGGATGGGCCTCGATGGCGATGCGCACCCCTAGGTCGCGGGCCTCCTGGGAAGCCGAGCTCCAAAAGGGTGCGATCTCCCCTTCCCATTGCCGATCGAGAAGTTCAAGGTACTCGCGCTGCCAGGTGCACGTCACCCAGTTGGGCGAGGTCCCTCCCTCGAGGTCCCCGGGGCAGCCGCTCATCGTCACGACGGTTCCAATCCCCAGGTGGCTGGCGGCCTTCAACGTCCGGTGGAAGACGAGCTGGGCCGTCTCGCGACGCCGGGGATGGGGGTCGAGCAGGTTGCCGTTGCAATTCAGGGCGCTGACGGTCAACCCGCGGGTCTCCACGGCGCTGCGAAACAGGCGGCGTGCGTCCTGGCTTTGAACGAGGTTCTCCAAATCGCAGTGCGGAGCGGGCGAGAAGTTGCCGGTTCCGATTTCCACCGCCTCAATCCCGTGTTCCGCGGCCCAATCCAGCGCCTGCTCGAAGGCCATGTCCGCCAGCGAATCGGTGAACAGTCCGATCTTCATGCGACAGGTCTCGCTCCCGTTCCCAGCCCAAACAGACGCCGTCGGAGCAGCGAGCTTGAATCCCAGGCCGGCAGCTCTTTCAGCCCTTCCCAACCTCGCGCATGCAGGGGGTCGGCCGGATGCAACGGCAACTCGATGACCCGGCCTGTCAGAGCCGAAGCATAACTGGCCAGCGCGGTCTCAAGCGCGCGCAGCCCGGACTCGGCGGGGGCGATCGGCCAGCCCCCTTCGGACACGGCGGAGGCGAAGTCCTTATGGAGTTCCTGGAAAGTCGTCAGCGTAGGCGAGGTCCACCCGGGCTGGCTCCGTTCGATCCCTCTGGGGGTGACCACCTCCACTTCCGCCACTTCGGCGAACGGGCCGGTCTGGTGGTCCCGATAGTACACGAGCATCCGGCCGTCCGAGCCGGTGACCTCGATTCCCCCCGGGCCGTGGCCCCACCCCAAGGCAATGGTGGCGTAGGATCGCTCAAAATGCAATTGGAGGAGTGCCAGGTCCTCCACATCGCCGTCGGCGTACGCCAGGTTGTCGATCACCGCACCGACGGCGCGGATCCGGTCGCCCGCCAGGTACTCAGCCACGTACAACACATGGATCATGTCCATCAGGATCCCGCCCCCGGCCTCCGACGCATCGTGCCGCCAGAGTGGACGGTACTCGGGATGACCCGGATAGTCCGGCACACCCATGAACTGCAGGCCGACGTGGCGCACCTGTCCGAGATCGCCTGCGGCGATCCTATCTCGAACCGCGATGTATTCCGGATAGAACAGGTAGTTGTGCACCATCCCAAAGCGCAGATTGGCAGCCAAGGCTTGGTCGATCAACGCACGAGCCTCCTGCGGGCGCAGGGCCAGGGGCTTCTCGCACAGCACGTGGATTCCGGCGCTAAGGCAATCCTGGAGGATCGAGCCCCGCGCACCGGGGGGCACCGCCACCAGCACATAGTCCAACCGACCGGACTCGAGCATCGCGCGGTACGAAGCGTACGCCGCCGAATCAGGGAGCCCGAGCGCCTCCTGGGCTTCCCTGCGCCGCGAATCCACTGGGTCGGCCACGGCCTCCACCCTCATCGCGGTGAGCAGCCGAAGGGCGGGCACGTGGCCGCGGACAGTCACGAACCCGCAGCCGATAATGCCCATGCGAAGGGTGGGGGTGCTCATCGATGTCTCTCTGCTCCGATGGGATACTCACGGGTGACCTGGCGCCCGCCCACGCCGCGGGAGGTTTGGCCCGGAGGCGGGCCCCGCTCAGGCTGTGCTGGAGATCTCGCTCAGTCTGACGGGCCGTCTCTCCTCGACAGACCTGCGAGCTGCCAGGCCCATGACGACCGGGATTCTTCCATCCACGCCGGACACCTCCGGTCGGCGGCCCGCCATCACACAATCCACGAACGATCGCATCTCGGCCAGGTACGACTCCTGGTAGCGTTCAAGGAAGAAGTACAGCGGACGCGGGCCATGCACGCCGGTGGCATCGCTGTGGGTATGGCGGTCCGGGGTTTCATTGCCGGCGGCGGCCATCCCGAGGGATCCAAAGACCTCCACCCGCTGGTCGTACCCGTACGCGGCTTTGCGGCTGTTATCGATCGCCCCCAGGGCTCCATTGGCAAAGCGCAGCGTGATCAGCGCCGTGTCGAGGTCTCCCGCCTGTCCGATGGCCGGATCCACCAGGACTCCGCCGACGGCGTAGATCTCCTCGACCTCGCTTCCCACCAGGAAGCGAGCCATATCAAAATCATGGATCGTCATGTCCAGGAAGATTCCGCCAGAAACCTTGACGTACTCCATCGGCGGCGGCTCGGGGTCGCGGCTGGTGATGCGCAGGAAGTGCGGGCTGCCGATCTTGCCCGACGCCACCAAGTCGTGCACCGCGCGGAAACCTGGGTCGAATCGGCGGTTGAACCCGATCTGCAGCGAGACGCCTGCCTGCTCCACTGCCCGCAGGGCCTGGTCGATACGGGCCAGGTCGAAGTCGATAGGTTTCTCGCAGAAGATGTGCTTGCCGGCTCGAGCCGCTTCGGTGATGAGCCGGGCGTGGGTGTCGGTGGCGGAACAGATGGCCACCGCCTCGATCGAGGGGTCCGCCAATAGCTCCTGGGCCTCCCGAAAGGCCCGGGGGATGTGGAACTGATCGACGATCTGCCTGGCCGCCCCCTCGTCGATGTCGGCCACCGCCGCCAGGTTCGCACGGGGGACGCTGGCGGCAAGGTTTTGGGCGTGGATCCGGCCAATCCGCCCTGCGCCGATTAAGCCTACCGAAAGACTGTCCCGAGGACTCATACGCGAGCTCCGATGACGTCGGCTCAAATCCCGATGGATCGCAGGTATGCCCGGTTCCGCTCGGCGCTTTCCTTGGGGGTCCCCATTCCGGGAAGAACGTCCTGCTCCACGACGATCCAACCGGCGTACCCGACCCGCTGCAACGCGTCCAGCACCGCCGGGAAGTCCACCTCCCCATGTCCCAGCTCGCAGAACACACCCCGGCTAACCGATTCAAAATAGCCCCAGCCTTCCGCCCGGGAGCGCTCTGCCACCTTGGGATGACAGTCTTTGAAGTGCACATGCCGGATGCGGTGGGCATGTCGTCGCACCGCCTCGGCCGGGTCACCGCCTCCGAAACGGTAGTGGCCTGTGTCCAGACACAGACCGACAAGCTCGGGGTCGGTGAGGCCGAGGAGTCGATCGACTTCCTCCGGGGTCTCCACGTAGCCCCCGCAGTGGTGGTGGAATGCGGTTCGCAAGCCGCTCTGCTGAAGGACTGCTTGTGCGATCCGGTCCGCGCCTCCGGCAAGGACCTCCCACTGGAGGTCGGACAGTCCATGGGCCGGGTGGATCCGACCCGCATTCTGGGCGCGCACCTCCGATCGCCCATTGTCGTCCGAGAGAATTAACCAAGGGGCAGAGCCGGCCGCACCCGCCATCAATCGGGCGGTTCGCAAAGCAATCCGCTCGCCGGATTCATGCGCCTCCCGATCGGACAGGGCCACCGGCACGAAGCCCCCCACCAGGGTCATGCTTCGCTTCTCCAGCTCTCGCCGAAGCGTCTGCGGGTCTTCCGGCAGAAAACCCCAATCCCCCAGTTCGGTTCCGGCGTAGCCCGCGCCGCGAATCTCGTCCAACACCGAATCGTAGGAGGGGCCGCCTTTTCCCAACGAAAACTCCAGGACCCCCCACGATACCGGTGCGTTGGCTACGCGCACGCGCAATGCCTCCCCACGCCCCTGCACCCGCGGCCGGTTCGCGGGTCCGCCGTCGCAGTCGGCGGCGCGGCGCGAGGGGGCCGGCGGTTCACCCCGCGGCTCGGGGTGGGCGGGCCGGATCCGACGATCAGAATTTCCGAGTCCACTCGCTCGGCCAGCGCTCCACTACGACCTTCTCCTGGGTGAAGAACTCGACCGCATCCTTGCCCTGGCCGTGCAGCACTCCGAAGAAACTCCCCTTCCACCCGCTGAACGGGAAGAAAGCCATGGGCGCTGCCACGCCGATGTTGATGCCGATGTTGCCCACCTCGGCCTCATGCCGGAATCTTCTGGCCTCCGCGCCACTGCCCGTGAACAGGCTGGCCATGTTCCCATATTGCCCACGATTGACGAGGGCGATGGCGTCTTCGACCGTGTCCACATGCATCAGGCCCAGGACGGGGCCGAAGATTTCGTTCTGGAACACTTCTCCCGTCGGGGGCACTCCGTCCAACACCGTTGGACCCACGAAATTGCCACGCTCAAAGCGAGGCACCACCTCCCCGCGCCCGTCGACGAGAACCTTCGCTCCCTCCTGGGCGCCCCTCTCGATCCAGCCTTCAATGCGGCCCTTGGCCTGCGGCGAGATCACCGGACCCATCTCCACCCCGTCCTCCAGGCCGTACCCGACCACTCGCTCGGAAGCGGCCTGGGCGATGGCCTCCGTGAATCGGCTCTGCGCCTCTCCGACGGTCACCGCCAGGGAGGCCGCCAGGCAGCGCTGCCCGGCATTCCCGAAGGCGCTGTCAGCGACAATGCGGACCGTGGATTCCATATCGGCGTCCGGCAGAATCAGGATGGGATTCTTGGCCCCTCCCTGCACCTGTGCCCGTTTGCCGTTGGCCGCCGCCCGGGCGTATACGTGCCGGGCCACCGGAGTGGATCCGACAAAACTAATGGCTTGGATGGAGGGGTGGTCGAGGATCGCATCCACAGCCTCGGCCGAGCCGTGGACCAGGTTGAGCACGCCCTTGGGGAACGCCACCTGCTCCAGAAGTTCGAAAACGCGGACACTGGTCAGCGGCACTCTCTCCGAAGGCTTCAGGATATAGGTGTTGCCGCAGGCAATCGCATACGGAAGGAACCAGAATGGGATCATGCCGGGAAAGTTGAAAGGGCAGATGGCCGCGCCCACGCCCACAGGCTGGCGAATCATGGTTTCATCGATCCCGCGAGCGATGTCCTCCGAGTTGTAACCCTGGATCAAGGACGGGATTCCGCAGGCCACCTCGACATTCTCGATCGCCCGGCGCAATTCTCCGCGCGACTCTTCCAGAGTCTTGCCATTCTCCACGGTGATGGTACGAGCCAGTTCCTGAAAGTGCTCCTCCATCAGCGACTTGAGCTTGAATAGATACTGCACCCTCTCCACGGCCGGCGTGCGCCGCCATTCCGGGAAGGCTCTGGCCGCCGCGCGGGCAGCCCGGTCTACATCCGCCGCCGTGGACAACGGCGCCTCGCCTACCACCTCTGCCGTGGCGGGATTGACAACCGGCGTCCACGCCTGCACCGAGGGTTCCACCCACTGCCCATCGATGAAGTTCATCACGCGCTGCATCGAAGTCTCTCCGCCGCAGTCACCGCCAACCTCGCCCCTGTCCAGGACCCGGCAGGCGCACTCGCCGGCTACAGATGGTGCCGCTTCTTCCGGCTGCCTATCTCGTTGCGGCGCAGGGCGTCCTGCACCTCGGTAGCCTCCGAGACGGCCGCCACCGGAACGTCCCACCACGACTCGTACCCCGGGACGCGCTGCTCTGGATCGGTCTCGATCACAATCACCGTGGTGCGCTCCTGGGCCTTGGCACGTTCGAGGGCGGAGGAGAGCGAGGGCATGTCGGTCGCCGGATAGACCGCCGCCCCCAGGCTGTGGGCGTTGGCGGCGAAGTCCACGGGCAGAAGGTCGCCGTCGAGCTGCCCGGTCTTCGGATTGCGGAAGCGATAGCGCGTGCCAAACCCTCCGCCGCCCAAGGATTGGGATAGGCCTCCGATGCTGGAGAAACCGTGGTTGTCGATCAGCACCACGATGAGCTTGAACCCTTCCTGGATGGAGGTGATGATCTCGCCATTCATCATCAAGTACGAGCCGTCGCCGACCATGACGTACACCTCGCGGTCCGGGGCGGCCATCTTCACGCCCAATCCGCCAGCGATCTCGTAGCCCATGCAGGAGTAGCCGTACTCCATGTGGTACCCCTTGGGATCCCGCACTCGCCACAGCTTGTGCAGATCGCCTGGCAGGCTGCCGGCGGCGCCTACGACGACATCCCTCGGCCCGGCAGCCTGGTTGACGGCGCCGACCACCTCGCCCTGGCTGATCGGGGGCCCGTGTTCGAGATGATACAGCCTTGTCACCTCCGCGTCCCACTCTCGGTTGTAGCGCTCCGCCCGCGCCTGGTAGGCCGGCTCCGTACGGTGGGTCCCAAGGGCTATGAGCAGTTGTTCCAGGACCGCTCGCGCGTCGCCCACCAAAGGCAGCCCGGCGTGCTTGTGGGCGTCGAAGTCGGCCACATTGATGTTGATGAAACGTACCTCCGAGTTCTGGAAGGCGGTCTTGGAAGCCGTCGTGAAATCGGTGTAGCGGGTGCCGACGCCGATGACCAGGTCGGCTTGGCTGGCCATCCGATTGGCGCCCGGAGTTCCGGTTACCCCGAGCGCGCCCAGCGACAGCCGGTGGTCATACCGGAGGACCCCCTTCCCGGCATGGGTCTCTGCGACCGGGATGCCGGCCGCCTCTGCCAGCTCCACCAGCGCGCCGGTGGCCTCACTGTAGATCACGCCTCCTCCGGCAACGATCAACGGCGACTGGCTGGCTCGGATCCAGGCGGCTGCCTGCTGTAGCCTCGCCGGATCCGGCAACGCCCGGGGGATCGACCAGACCCGCTCGGCAAATAGCATCTCCGGGAAATCGAAGGCCTCCACTTGCACATCCTGCGGCAAGGATAAAGTTACCGTTCCGGTGTCGGCCGGCGAGGTGAGAGTTCTCATCGCTTCGGGAAGCGCGGTGATGATTTGCTCCGGCCGATTGATGCGGTCCCAATAGCGGGAGATCGGCTTGAAACAGTCGTTCACCGAGAGATCTTGTGAGGACGGCAGCTCAAGCTGCTGCAACACAGGAGCCACGTCGCGTCGGGCGAAAATGTCGCCGGGCAGGAGCAGCACCGGGAGCCGATTGATCGTGGCACCCGCAGCGGCAGTAATCATATTCGTGGCGCCCGGACCGATGGAGGTGGTGCAGGCCAGAGCCCGCAGCCGGTTGTTCATCTTGGCGAAGGCCGCTGCCGTGTGGACCATCGCCTGTTCGTTGCGGGCCTGGTAGTAGCGGAACTCAGGAACCTGCTGGAGAGCCTGACCGATGCCGGCGATGTTGCCGTGCCCGAAGATCCCAAAGCATCCGGCGAAGAACGGCTGGCGCACCCCGTCCCGCTCGACCTGCTGCTGCATCAAGAAGCGGAGGATCGCCTGAGCCATCGTAAGGCGGACGGTTCTCATCCCAACTCCCTCCGGCAAGCCCACATCATGCAGGGCAGAGGCCTAATCCCAGGCGCTCAGAAGCCGCCGCGGGCCTCGATGAATTCCAGGGCCTCGCTCTCATAGGGCATGAAATTGGCCACTCCCTGTCGCGTCACCACGATGGCACCGCAGGCGTTGCCCATTCGGGAAGCCCGATACCAATCCCAGCCATGCAGGCGACCGTAGATCAATCCACTGGCGTAGGCATCGCCGGCGCCCAGCACGTTCACAACCTCCACCGGAAACGCGGCCGCGTCGATGACCTCGCCGGTGGGCAAGTGCACGCTCGAACCGCGGCTTCCGCGCTTCACCACCAGGGCCCGCAGGCCGATTCCGAGCAGCGCCTCGACCGCCGGCCGAAGCTCTCCGGATACATCGGGTGTGGTGATCTGAGAATCCCGGATCACCACCGCGGAGGCGTCCCGGATCGTTGCCGCCTTGATCTCCTCCTCCGTGCCGAGGCAGATGTCGGCCAGGCGCAGGGCGGCGCGCACCGCGACGCCAAAGGCGCGCGGATCGGGCCACTGATCGGACCGGAAATCGAGATCCAGGTACACCGTCGCTCCTGCCCGCCGCGCTTGCTCCGCGGCGAACATCGTGGCGCTGCGGCTGGGCTCCCGGCTGAGGTTCGTGCCGGCGAACTCGAAGGACCGCGATTGGTCCAACGGTGTCCTAAGCACGTCGTCCAGGTCCAGCTGGATGTCGGCGGCGTTGTCCCGGTAGAACACCAGCGGGAAGCGGTCCGGCGGCTCGATCCCCAGGAGGACAGCGCTGCTGCGGCTCCCCGGTTTGCGGGGGATGAACCGCGTCTCGACGCCCTCCCGCCGGAGAAAGGTGAGGATGAAGTCGCCGACGGGATCTTCGCCGACGGCGGTCAGGAGCCCGGTGCGCAGCCCGAGGCGCTGCGCCCCGACGGCGATGTTGGTGGGCGATCCGCCCACAAACGCGCCGAAGCTCTTGATGTCCACAAAGGCCGCTCCCACGTCGTTCGAATACAGGTCGATCGAGGATCGGCCCATGGTGATGAGGTCGTAGGCAGGCGTCCGGGCGTCAGGGGGGGTGGTCATGTTGGAGACGGCGCGGAGCTGCCAGAGACTCCCGCGGCCCCACCTCCGTCATCGCATGGGCGTTCGGAGGTCAACCTCCGCCGCGGCCTTCGCCGGTCTCCATGGCCAGGCTCACGAGAGGCAACCGCGGGTCCTTGTCCTTCCAAGTGGACTTCACCCAGGCGTGATCCGGGTCGTCGCGGTGGGCGAGCGATTGGGCGCTGCCGGCAAGGAAGTTCAAGTAGTAGGTGGTGTATCCATGGGCGGACGCCACCGGGTGGTAGCCCTCGGGCACCAGGATGAGATCATCGTTCCCGGCCACCATCGTCTCGTTCAGGCGTCCGTCGGAAGTGTAGACCCGCTGCAGGGCAAACCCCTCGGGGCGGTCGAGCTTGTAGAAGTACACCTCTTCCAGGTCGGCCTCGAGGAGCTGACCCCCTGGGTCGAGTTGGTGTTCGTCATGCTTGTGGGGAGGGTAGGAGCTCCAGTTGCCCGAGGGCGTATAGACCTCCACGCAAACCAGCCGTTGGCAGTCAAATCCCGGGGGGATGATGGCGTTGATCTGGCGGGTGGCGTTGCCAGCCCCGCGGATCTCGACCGAGACATCCTGCGGCCGAACCACCTGCGGTGGATGATCCTCGTCGACGGCACACCACGCGTAGGCCAGGTCCACCCCGGCCGCCGGCATAGCCTGGACTTCCACGTCGGTCCGGCGTGGGAGATACAACGCGTGGGGCATCCCGTGGAAGACAGTCTGCCGACGGCCCAGCCGCGGCCATTCGCCTCGCGACGTGCCGACGCGGCAGATGCCGCCGAGCACAACCAGCCCATATTCGTTCTCACCCGTCTTCAGGCTCCACCGCTCCCCGGCAGCCATCCGGCGAGCGGCAAAGTGAAGCCATTCCCAGCCGGCCCGATCGGGGGTCAGGTGATGGTACTCGGCCTGGGTGCTCGTCGGGTGGATCAACAGGCGCGATGTGGACATCGACTCAATGGTCTGCCAGGAGGTCCGACACGATGGGGTTGCCGGCGCACGATCCAGCCAAGGATTCTATGCGATTCGCCCAAATCTCCTTGTCCTGCCGCGTCCTTCCTCCCGCGACGGGTCGTTGAACCGCTGCGGACTCGGCCCTGTGCCCCGTAGGTGGCCGCCAGGCTGAGCCCCGCCAGATTGAGGAGGGGTATGGAGTTCGCCCGCAAAGGGCGCCCCCCTGCGGGAGGTACCCAAGCAAGCCCCTCGCCCCTGCGCGAAGCGGGAGGGGAGCCACCTTCATTGGGGCTACTCGTTGAACAGCTCTCCGACCGAGCGGCCCTCATGGGCGCGCAGGATCACCTCGCCCAGCAAGGGCGCTACGGAAAGAATGGTCATGTTCGCCAGGCGCTTCTCCGGCGTGACGGGGACGGTGTTCGTGGTCACGATTTCCTTGACCGGGAGCGACCGCAGGATCTCCACCGCCGGGGGGACCAGCAGGGCGTGGACGAAGGAGAGATAGACGTCCCGCGCGCCCCGCTCCTTGACAATTCCGACCGCCTCCCCCATCGAGCCGGCGGTCAGCACTTCATCGTCCACCAGGATCACGTCCTTGCCTTCCACATCGCCGATCACGGTCGTGGCCCGGGCGCGTGGGTCATCGCCCTGGCGTCGCTTCTCGACGAACGCCAGAGGCAGGCCCAGCTTGGCGGCGAAGTTGCGTCCCTTTTTCGCGAAACCGAGGTCCGCCGTGGCGATCACCCCCTGCCGGAGATCCTTCGCCAGAAAATAATCGCTCAACATATGGAAGGCGGTCAGCACATCGCCGGGGATCGAGAAGAAGCCTTGGATCTGCCCGGCATGCAAATCGATAGTGATGTAGCGGTCGGCGCCCGCGACCTCGATCATGTCGGCGACGAGCCGGGCCACGATCGGGACGCGGGGCTGATCCTTCTTGTCCGAACGGGCGTAGGCCATGTAGGGAACCACGACGGTAATCCTGCCGGCCGAATCGCGTTTGAGGGTGTCGACCATAATCAGGAGTTCCATCAAGTTGCGATGGACCGGCGGTCCCATCGACTGGATCAGGAATACATCCTGGCCCCGCACGCTGCCTTGCAGCCGGGTGAACAGATTCTCGTTCGGAAACTCGACCAGGTCGTAGGGTGATAAGGGCACCTTGAGATAGCGGCTGATCTCGGTCGCCAGCTCGGGGGACCCGGAGCCGGCGAAGAGCTTGATATCCCCGTAGCTAAACATCCTTCCCATGCGCCCTCCCGTCCCGGCCGGCAGCTCCCCACTCGGTTCGCAACAATCCCATGATCAGCGTGTCCTCATACGTCCCATCCGCCAGGTGATCTTGGCGGAACCGCCCTTCTTCGATAAAGCCGATCCGATGGTATACACGAATGGCGCGAGTGTTGGACTCGTACACCCGCAAGTACACCCGATGCAGATTGAGCGTTCCGAAGGCGTACTCGAGCAGGGCGCGCATCGCGTCGGTCCCAAACCCCTTGCCCCACATCGACTTCTCCCCGATGACAATCCCGAGCTCGGCGTTGTGCGCCAGGCGGTCAAACCGGAACAGGCTGCAACCGCCGATATGTACCCAACTCCGGCCACGCCGGGACTCAATCGCCAGGGGTTGCTCTTCTCGTGGCAGGGCGAGAGAACTCTCGAACCACTTTTCTTCCTGCGCCAGACTCAGGGGGAACACCTGGGCGATCCCCCTTCGGACATCGGGGTCGTTGAGCCAGGTGACGTATCGGGGCAGGTCGGAACGCTCGACGGCCCGCAGACGGACCTTCACCCCGTAGATCACTCGGTCCCACGCTCCAACAATTCTTTCACGGCGGCCCGTGGCGAGACCTCGCGTGAGGCCACCTTTTCAATGGCTTCATTCCACGCCGGATCCCCCAACCGCTTCAAGAAGCGCGCGGCAAGCTCTTCCTGGAGCCGGAGCGCCAGGTCGTGACCCGCGCGAAGCCGTTGGCGGTCCGCGGCTTCGTCGGAGCTTTCGAGATGCTGGCGGTGGGCCGCGATCGCGCCGGCCAACTCGAGGACGCCCTCGTCCCGGGTCGCAATCGTTCGCAGGATCGGGACCTCCCACGAGGTCTCTCGGCGGACCGTTCCGGTCCCCCTTCGCGACGGGCGGCCCAAGTCGAGGGCGGCCCGGAGCGCCCGAACGGTCTCGTCGGCCCCGGGCAAGTCCGCTTTGTTGACGACCAGGATGTCGGCGATCTCGAGGATTCCCGCTTTGATGGCCTGCACGTCATCTCCGAAACCCGGAGCTTCGACGACGATGGTCGTGGCCGCGAGCTGGGCTACTTCGACTTCCGCCTGACCTGCCCCGACGGTCTCGACAAGAATGTGCCCGAACCCGGCCGCGTCCAGGGCCTCGACGGCTTCTTGGGTCCGGAGCGCCAGGCCCCCTAACGCGCCCCGGGTGGCCATGCTGCGAATGAACACCCCGCGGTCGACCGAGGCTTCTCGCATTCGGATGCGATCCCCAAGGATCGCGCCCCCGGTGAACGGGCTGGAGGGGTCGACAGCCAGGACGGCGACCTCGGGGGATCCCTGGCTCCGCAGGGTGAGGGCCAGACGATTCACAAGGGTTGATTTGCCTGTCCCCGGCGCGCCCGTGACGCCGATCACATGGGCTTGGCCGCGATGGGGGAAAAGGCGGGCCAGTTCCGTCCCCCCCGCATCATCGTCACTTTCGATCAGGCTGAGGAGCCGGGCCAGAGCCCGGCGATCTCCGGCGCGGACCCTTTCGGCCAGGTCCGGCACCGATTTCATGGCGTGGCCGGGGCAGCGCGAACAGCCTCCTGGAACGCCCGGACGATCTGATCCGTGCTCGTGCCCGGCCCGAGGATGGCCGCCACGCCCAGGTCTCTCAACGTGGGGACATCTTCATCCGGGATGATCCCACCCACGAGGACGCGGACATCCTGCTGGTCTTGTCCCCGGAGGAGCTCGAAGAGCTTGGGGACCAGAGCCATATGGGCCCCGGAGAGGATCGAAAGCCCGATCGCATCGACATCCTCTTGGAGGGCGGCTCGGGCGATCATTTCCGGCGTCTGACGCAGGCCCGTGTAGATGACTTCCATCCCCGCGTCGCGCAGCGCACGGGCGATGACCTTGGCGCCGCGGTCATGACCGTCTAAGCCGGGTTTGGCGATGAGGATGCGTAAGGTGGGTTCAGGCATTGACGTCCGTGTGAATTTCGGCGCGCCGAGGATTATACCCGGACCCTCGCGGTCCGGGCGTGGGGTTATTCGGGAAGGCGGAACAGGCCCATCGCGTCATGGACTCGATCCATGGTCGCCTGCGCCTCCTGGCGCATCTTGTGGGTCCCCTGCACAAGAATCTCTTGAACCCGACGCGGGTCGTCTGCGAAATCCGCCCGCCGCTTTCGGATCGGCTCGAGGAACTGGTTCAGCGCCTCCGCCAGCCGCGTCTTGACCTCGACATCCCCGACTTTGCCGGCCCGATATCGCTCTTTCAGATCCTCGACCTCGGCACGGTTCGGGTTGAACGCCTGGTGGTAGATGAACACGGGATTGCCTTCCACCTCCCCGGGGATGTCAGCCCGGATCCGCTTGGGATCGGTGTACATCCGCATCACCTTCTCCCGAACCTGCTCGGGCGAATCGGCAAGGAAGATCGTGTTGCCGAGTGACTTGCTCATCTTGGCTTTGCCGTCGGTACCCACCAGGGTTGGGACCTCGCCGAGAAGGACCTCGGGGATGGGGAACACATCTCCGTACAGGCGGTTGAATCGCCGGGCGATCTCACGTGTGACCTCGATGTGTGACTCATTGTCCTTTCCTACGGGGACGAGGTGCGCGCGCGGCAAGAGGATATCGGCCGCCTGCAAGACCGGGTATCCCAAAAGCCCGAAGGGCAGCACGTCGAGATGGGCCGCCTGGGCCATCTCCTTGAGGCTCGGGACGCGTTCCAGCCGGGGGACGGTGATGAGCATTTCGAAGATCAGGTTGAGCTCGTAGGTTTGGGGAACGGCGGATTGCAGGAAGACGACACTCCGCTCCGGATCGATCCCGCACGCCAGGTAATCGAGGACCAGCTCGCGGACATGGCCACCGATCTCGGCGATGGCCTCTTTTTCCGGCCGGGTCGTCAGCGTGTGCAGATCGGCTACGATGAAAAAGCACTCGTATTCATCTTGGAGGCGGACGCGGTTCTGGATCGAACCCACGAAGTGGCCAAGGTGAAGCTGGCCGGTCGGGCGATCGCCGGTCAAGATGCGTTTTCGGGGCTTAGGCAATCACACTCCTGCGGGGAGAGTCGGCTCCGCGGGCAGGCCCGATATGGAGCCGCTCCGGAACGCGAACCGCGTCAAGCCGCGGCGGAGATCGTCGGCAAATGGGGGCCGAAGGCGTCCACGATTCGTTTCTTAGGCACGAAACCGGTGACGCGCTCGAGGGGCTGCCCATGGAGAAAAAGGATGAGGGTCGGCACGCTCATGACCCCGAATCGGACGGTGGTATCGACGTTCTCGTCGATGTCCATCTTGGCGACCTTGACGCGCCCACGCCATTCGGCCGCTAGCTCATCCACGATCGGATCGAGCATCCGGCAAGGCCGACACCAATCGGCGCCAAATTCGACCAGCACCAGCCCCGCGGCTTGCAGGACCTCGGGCCCAAACGTTGCGTCGGAAACTTGGGTGTGTTCGGTCACAAGCCGCTCCCTTCCCTCTGGGGCTGTTGCCGCAGGCGCAGGAGTATAGCCGCTTCTGTTCTCGTCGGACCTGCCCGCTTCCTTGACCCGGTCTGACCTGCATGGTATCATGACAGCCCCTTGGTTAGCACTCGGGGGGCTCGAGTGCTAAACCCACTGATACCCATGAGACATCTTTCAGAACGCCAGGAGACGCTGCTCGGGCTCGTTGTCCACGAGTACGTGGAGAACGCGCAGCCCGTGGGCTCGGAGCGCCTGGTCGATCAGTACAGCCTGGAGATCAGCTCCGCGACGGTACGCAATGAGATGTCAGCCCTCACCGAAGCCGGTCTGTTGCGCCAGCCGCATACCTCGGCCGGCCGCGTTCCCACCGAAGAGGGATATCGGTATTTCGTTCGCCAACTCATTGGTGAGACCGAGCTGCCCGCGGACGAGAAGCGGCTGATCAGTCACCAATTCCATCAAGCCCGCGGGGACGTCGCCGAGTGGGTCCAGTTGGCCGCTTCGGTCCTGGCCCAGCATTCCCGCGTCGCGTCCTTGGTCACTGCCCCTCGGCCCGAGAAGACGTTCTTCAAACAGGTCGAGCTGATCTCGACCCAGGGCCGCCAAGTCTTGATGGTCATTGTCCTGCGCGGCGGCGAGGTCCGCCAGCAGATGCTCACCCTGGCGGAGGAGATTCCTGCGGACAGGCTGGATGAATGGGCCGGCCAGATCACGCGTACGTGCGCCGGGATGGACGCTTCCGGAATGGCGGCCCAGGCGGGCCGCTGGACCGGCCTGGCCATCGATGTGATCCGCCTCGTCGGCGAAGTGATGGCCCGGGCGGACGCGGTCTCTTCGGGTGAGATTCACCGGGATGGGCTGACGAATGTCCTGGCCCAGCCGGAATTCGCAGACTCAGAGAGCGCGCGGCATGCGCTGGTCTTGCTGGAGGAACGAAGCTTCCTGGAGGAGGTCCTGGCCAAGGCCCTATCCCCCTCGATTGGAGGCGTGCAAGTCGTGATCGGAGGAGAGGGCGCGTGGGAGGAGTTGAAGGACTGCTCCATGATCCTCGCCCGGTATGGATCCGCTGAACATGCCACCGGCGCCCTCGGAGTGCTCGGTCCAATCCGTATGTCCTATGGAAGGACGATCTCCGCCGTCCGCTACGTCGCCGGACTGATGAGCGACTTGGTGGTCGAGAGCTTTACCGGCTCATCCTAGATGATTCAGGAAGAGGGTTAGCGGCTGTGACGGACGAGGCCTTCGACGATCCCGTGGACGCGTCCCCTCTCGCCTCCAGGTCCGAGGACTCCCCCGAGTCCGCCTCCGGGCGTAGTCCCGAGGGCGGGCCAGCCGGCGGCGAGGACTGGCAGGAAAAGCTGGCTGAGTCGGAGCGGTTGGCGAGCGAATACCTCGACGGCTGGCAACGCTCCCGCGCGGAATTCGCCAACTACAAGAGCCGGGTTCGGCGCGAAGAGTTGGAGGCGCAGGCCCAGGCGACGGCTACCGTGCTCGCCCGGACGCTTCCGATCCTCGATGATCTTGAGCGGGCGCTGAAAGATCGGCCCCGCGAGGGGGAGGCGGCGGTCTGGGCGGATGGCCTGGAACTCATCTTCCGGAAGTGGTTGTCCCTGCTGGAGGCGGCCGGCGTCGAGCCCATCCTGGCCGAGGGACTGCATTTCGATCCGACTCTGCATGAGGCGCTCTCGCATGAGGAAAGCCCGGACCACGGAGAAGGCGAGGTGATCCAGGTGATCACGCAGGGATACCGGCTTGGAGATCGCGTCTTGCGGCCCGCCTTGGTGCGGGTCGCGAAATAGGAGGTCATCCGCATGGGCAAGATTATTGGCATCGATCTGGGGACCACTAACTCGGTCGTGGCGGTCATGGAAGGCGGCGAGCCGACTGTGATCCCATCCTCCGAAGGGGGCCGCTTAATTCCTTCCGTCGTCGCCATCAACCCGCGTACGAACGAGCGCCTCGTTGGCCAGGTCGCCCGGCGTCAAGCCATCATTAATCCGGAGAACACCATTTTCTCGATCAAGCGCTTCATGGGGCGCAAGTTTTCGGACCCCGAGGTACAGCGCGCCGTGGAGCTGGTGCCGTACAAGGTCACGGCTGCCGCCAACGGCGACGTTCGCGTGCAGATGGGCGGCAAGGAGTACTCCCCACCGGAAGTCTCGGCCATGATCCTGGCCAAGATCAAGGCCGACGCCGAAGCCTATCTCGGCCAGCCGGTCACGCAGGCCGTGATCACCGTCCCCGCCTACTTCAACGACTCCCAGCGGAATGCCACCAAGGATTGTGGCAAGATCGCCGGACTCGAGGTGATGCGGATCATCAACGAACCCACGGCCTCCGCCCTTGCCTACGGCCTGGACCGGAAGAAAGACGAGACGATCGCAGTCTATGACCTCGGAGGCGGGACGTTCGACATTTCGATCCTGGACGTGGGCGACGGCGTCTTCGAGGTCAAAGCCACCAACGGCGACACGTACCTGGGAGGCGACGACTTCGATCAGCGCGTGATCGACTGGGTCTCCAGCGAGTTTCAAAAGCAGCAGGGGATTGACCTGCGCAACGACCGTCAAGCTCTGCAGCGGCTCAAAGAAGCCGCCGAGAAGGCCAAGATCGAGCTCTCCACCGTCCTGCAAACGGAGATCAATCTGCCGTTTATTACGGCCGACGCCAGCGGTCCGAAGCATCTCAACATGGTTCTCACCCGGGCCAAACTCGAGCAGTTGACCGAAGACCTGGTGGCCCGGTCGACCGGGCCCTGCCAGCAGGCCCTGCAGGACGCCGAGCTGGCGCCCGCCGACATCGACGAGATCGTCCTCGTCGGCGGGATGACGCGAATGCCCGCCGTCCAAGAGTCGGTCCGCAAGATCTTTGGCAAGGAGCCCCATAAGGGGGTCAACCCGGACGAGGTGGTGGCGATCGGCGCCGCCATCCAGGCCGGCGTATTGGGCGGCGAAGTCAAGGACATCCTGCTCCTGGACGTGACCCCCCTCACGCTCTCGATCGAGACCCTCGGCGGCGTCGCCACGGCGCTCATCGAGCGCAATACGACCGTCCCCACCCGCAAGAGTCAGGTCTTCTCCACCGCCTCGGACAGCCAGAACCAGGTGGAGATCCATGTGGTCCAGGGGGAACGGCCCTTTGCCGCGGACAACAAGTCGCTCGGCAAGTTCATCCTGGACGGGATACCGCCGGCCCCCCGCGGCGTGCCGCAGATCGAAGTGACCTTTGACATCGACGCCGACGGGATTCTCAACGTCACCGCCACCGACCGCGCCACCCAGCGGACCCAGCACATCACCATCACGGCCTCCTCCGGCTTGTCGGAGGACGAGATCGAAAAGATGCGCAAGGAGGCGGAGCAACACGCCGACGAGGATCGGCGCCGCCGGGAGATGGTAGAAGCCCAGAACGCGGCCGACAGCGCAATCTACGGTGCTGAAAAGGCCCTGCGCGAGGCGGGCGACAAGGTCCCCGCCCCCGCGCGCGAGAAACTTCAAGCCCAAATCGACGCCGCCCGGCAGGCCGGGCAAAGCCAGAATCTGGACGCGATCCGAAAGACGACCCAGGAAGTGTTGCGAGGCGTCCAGGAGCTCGGCGCGGCGCAGACCCAAACTCCTCCCCCGGGGGGCGAAACGAGCGGCCCGAAAACGGGCGGAGAGGATGTGATTGACGGCGAATTCAAGGAGGCCTGAGCACGCGTCCACCGCCCATGGCTGAGAAACGAGATTATTACGAGGCGTTAGGGGTCGGTCGCGACGCCTCGCCCGACGACATCCGCCGCGCCTACCGCAACCTTGCCAAGCAGTTCCACCCCGACGTTAACAAAGACCCCAAGGCAGAAGAACGATTCAAAGAGATCAACGAAGCCTACGCCGTCCTCTCCGACGAGGAGCGGCGCAGCGCGTACGATCGCTACGGGACGGCCGATCTGCGCGGCGTCCCCTCGGATTTCGGATCCGGCCTTGGGGATCTCTTCGAAGAGTTCTTCGGCTTTGGCGGCGGCCGCCGGCGGTCCTCCCGGGCGCCTCGCCGCGGGGCCGACCTGCGGTATGACCTCGAGCTTTCGTTTGAAGAAGCCGTGTTCGGGCTCGAGAAGGAAATCGAGTTCAGCCGCCAGGAGCTCTGTTCCTCGTGCCGCGGTTCCGGCGCCGAGCCTGGCACCACTCCCACCCGATGCGCGACGTGCGGCGGGAGCGGGGAAGTGCGCCAGGTGCGGCAGACGTTCCTGGGCTCGATGGTGAACGTCAACACCTGTCCCACCTGCGGCGGCCGCGGCGAGACCATCACCACACCTTGCCGTACGTGCTCCGGGCGCGGCCTCGTGCGCGCGACGGTCCGGCGCTCGATTTCGGTTCCCGCAGGCGTAGACGAGGGCAACCAGATCCGCCTTTCCGGAGAAGGCGAGCCGGGAGCGCAAGGCGGGCCGAATGGAAACTTGTTTGTGGTCCTCCGGGTCCGCCCCCACAAGTTCTTCCGCCGACACGACCATGACCTCATCCTCGATCTTCGCATCAACGTGGCTCAGGCCGCGCTCGGGGCGAAGATTCAAGTCCCAACCCTGGAAGGCGAGGCGCCTTTGACCATCCACGCGGGGACTCAAACCGGAGAGATCCTGCGGCTGAAAGGAAAGGGAGTCCCGCGACTCCAGGGGAGCGGGCGAGGCGATCTCTTAGTTGTCCTGACGGCGCAGGTCCCCACCTCCCTCAGCTCCCGCCAGAAGTCTTTACTTCAAGAGCTCGGCGAAACCCTGGGCGGGGAAGTGGTGCCTCAGGAACAAGGCTTCCTCGACCGGCTGCGCGAGATGCTGGGGAGCCTTACCGATTGAAGTGGATGGAAGTCAGCCTGTCGGTCGAGGCCGAGGTGGCCGAGTCCACGGCCGACGTGCTGGCGAGGCACGCCCCGGGGGGCGTCGTTCTTCAGATCGAACACAACGCCGGGGAGCATTCTCCAACCGAGAGCGGACGCGAGCCGCCGATCCGGGTGTTGGCCTATTACCGCCTGGATGATAGCTGGGCTGGCACACGCGTTGAAATCGAACGCGGCCTTTGGCACTTGGGCCAAATCCGGCCGCTGCCGGAGCCCGTCCTGCGCGAGGTCGAGGAGGAAGATTGGGCCGAGACCTGGAAGCGCAACTACCGCCCCCTGCCCATCGGCCGAAGCCTGCTGATCCTTCCGAGTTGGATTCCGGCCGGCGAGACGACGCGTCACATCCTGAAGATCGATCCCGGTCAAGCGTTCGGCACTGGAACCCATCCCTCGACCCAGCTCTGCCTGCACCTCCTGGAAGATCAAATTCAACCCGGCGATCGCGTCGTGGACTTGGGATGCGGGTCCGGCATCTTGAGCGTCGCCGCCGCACGTCTGGGAGCGACCTCCGTCCTGGCGCTCGATCTCGATGACCAAGCCGTTCTCGCCGCCGAGGAAAACGCGCGGCGGAATGGCCTGGCCGGGTGCATTACCGTGACGAAGGGATCCCTCGCCGAAATGGCCTCCAACGCATGGTGGCGTGCCGGCCCCGCCCGGATTCTGGTGGCCAATATTCTCTTCGGAGTGATCGTCGACTTGCTGCGCGCCGGGCTGGCCCGGGCGGTCACGCCAGGGGGATCCACGATCCTGTCGGGGATTCTGAGGGAACAGGCGCAGGCGTTCGAACGCGAGATCCTATCTTCCGGTCTGATCTGCGTCGAACGCCGCGACCTCGAGGATTGGTCGGCCTGGGTGGTACGAACCACCGCCCCCGAAGGGGCGGTCTAGAGATGATCCAACTCATTCCATCGAGCTAGACGACGACTTCTTCTTCCCCATTCAAGCCACGTTTCCGGTGGCGGTACGTGATGCGGCCCCGAGTCAAATCGTACGGGGAGAGCTCAACCCGGACGCGATCCCCGAGTAGGATGCGAATGTAGTTCTTTCGCATCTTCCCGGAAAGATAGGCCAGGACGTTGTGGCCGTTGTCCAGTTTGACCCGAAACTGAGTCGAAGGCAGGGCCTCCACCACCGAGCCCTCCACCTCGATCTTTTCTTCCTTCTGTGGCATTCCGCCTCTAGCCTTCCGGACGGACCGTGGGGCGCTTCCGCTCACGCCTCTTCAGGCGTCGGATCGCCTTCTTCTTTTGAATACGGCGCAACTCACTCTTGGAAACAAACCAGCGCTTGCGGCGGACGGTGCTCAAGATCCCGCTCTTGGCCACCTTCTTGCGAAAGCGCTTCAGAAGCTGATCCTGGCTTTCATTGGGTCGCAGAACCACCGTTGCCATCTAATCTCACCCCCCTTCCGGTCCGGAGCCATCTCCGGAAGACTCGCCGCTGGGGCGGAGTTCGAGGCGCTCGCGTTCGGGCTCGAACGCGGCCACCTCGACGGTGACCCGGTTCCCGGGCGCAAAGAGCTCCGGGTCGTCGGGCATCGGCAACAGTCCTTCGAGGCCGTCTTCGAATTGAATCAGGACCCCGGCCGCGCTCAGTCGCGCGACCACACCTTCCATCTTTCCGCCCACCACCAGGTTCTCGGCAGCGGCCTTCCAGGGGTTCGGCAGAAGCCGTTTGAGGCTGAGGCCGATCCGATTGGCCTCTCGATCGAGCCGGATGATCATCGCCTCGACTCGCTGCCCCACGGAAAGGATCTGCCCGGGGTCTTCCACGCGCCGCCAGGAAAGTTCCGAGATGTGGATCAAACCATCGGCGCCTCCGATGTCGACGAAGGCGCCGAATTCTCTCAGGCTGGTCACGACACCGGAGCGGACTTCGCCTTCGTTAAGCGTGTCCATGATCCGGCCCTTCTGATCCTGTCGCCACTGGCGGATCGCCTTCCGCTCCGACAGCACCAGGCGCTGCCGCTGCGGGTCGACCTCGATGACCTTGAAGGGCATCTTGCGTCCCACCAGGGTCTTGAGATATCCGGCGCGGCCGTCCTCGTCCAACCCACGCGGCAGTTCCGAGATGTGGGAGGCCGGGACGAATCCGCGCAACCGTCCGAAGGGAACGATCAGTCCGCCGCGGTTGTGCGCGGTGGGAGTGGCCTCCAGGATCGATTCCTCCTCGAGCAAACGCGCCGCCTCCAGCCAATCCCCGCTCTCGCGGGCCTGGGCCAGGGAGACCACCAGATTGCCGTCCCGGTCAATCGGCTCGACCACCATCACCGAGACCTCGTCGCCCACTTTCAGTGAGGATTCGGTCGGTGGCAGTTTCTCCAGATCAATGCGCGAGATGACGCCGTCGCGCTTCAAGCCGACGTCCACGATCATCCCATGCGAGTCCATGGCGATGATCGTGCCGCGCAACAGGTCCCCCCGTTGCGGGGCGGACCGCTCACCCTCCTGGGCCAGCAGCGCTTCCATTTCTTCTCGAGGCGAAGTCATCCTATTCCATCACCACACAAGAATCGGCCTGGTCGCTCACCTGCAAGCCCACCAGGCCAATCGTTGAAGTACCTGAACCAACGACTCGACCGAGGTTCTGCCCTGGGTTCTCTCCTGTCCATGGGCCTCGAGCGTGGCGGATACGAGCCGTCCGCTCGATTTCGTAGGCTTGATTATACCCTCGGGAATATCCGAAGTCAATTTATTTCCCCGCCGACGCCCGGCGGGGCCGTTTCCGATCAGACCAGCTGGTTCAGAAGCGCCTGGGATCCCCGGCGATCGACCTCCCAGGGATACACGATGAAGGCATCCGTGATGGCGGCATAGTAGCTCGGCTGGGCCTGGGTGAGCAGGCTCCGGTAGGGGTTGTAGTGCAGCACGCAGGTCTCGACCTGGCCTCCGGAAGCTTCCACCCTTCCCCGCACCGCGGTGATCGTCCGACCCGATCCCCATACGTCGTCCACAATGAGGAACTTTCGCCCCCGCAACTTGTCTTCCTCAGGAAACTGGATGAATTGGGGCCAGGCCAGGAGTTTCGCCGCCTCCTGTTGGGACTTGAATGGGAAGTCCACGGCGGCCGTCAGGACGATTTGTAGTCCCATCGCCTCGCTCAATAGGCCGCCGGGGATAATTCCGCCGCGCGTGATCAGGACCATGCCATCATACCCGCCGCGAAACTGCGGCAGCAGGTGGTCGATGAGACCGTCGACCTCCTGCCATGTGATCCATTCTCTTCGAATCGCCATCGGCCCTCCCTTAACACGCCCTCCGCTTGTCGAAGCCCTCTGCATTCCGCCCGTGCCGGCCGATCCGTTCACCCCAGTCCTGCTTCTCGCCCTCTCCCTGTCAGGGAGAGGGGATTCAAGGACATCCTCGAATGAGGTGGGCGAAGAGTTTGAGGTTACCCGACGTCAGCCGCTCAATGCCTTGGCCAGCTCGAGAAATTCCTTCCACTCTTCATCAAAGAAATGCACGGTCACCGACCCCAGCTCGAGGTGATAGGTGACCTCTCCATCCGGCTCTTCCGCTTTCCAGGCGATGAACTCACCCGTCTCAGCTAGCGTGTGCGTCCGAACATGCCGTCCCTCATCCATGTCCTACCCCTCCCGAATCTTCAGGCGTGCTTTCGAAGGCCGTCAGGACCTGGCTTAGGGCCGCCAGGCTGGCTCCGGAATGAGCGATCCCATCCAGCGAGTCGATCCGATAGCGCCGGCCGAGTTCGTTGGCGACGAAGGTGGGCGACGCCATCGCCTCCTGCACGCACTTCTGAATTCCGCGCCTGCGCTCGGGCAGCCACGAGCGCACCTCGCGGGTCCAAAACACCCGGTAGCTGAACGAGGCAGCGTTCGGGGGCGGGTTTGAATTCGGCCGCCACCACCGTCGGAGTCGTTCCCGCACGGAGGTCATCGGCGGCGCTCGAACAGCCATAGCGGTTCTTCGGACTCGGGTTCGAAACCCCCCTGGACGAGGCCGTCAACGGAAGCCTCGCTCTCAGGGGCGACCCATAACCCACTCACGCTTCCCATGGAAGCTGCCAGTCTTGGGATATCCGCCAAGAAGGATGCCGCGGCGTCCGTAGGACGCGCCATGGCCGATATCGTCAAGGACGGCCCATCCGGACCGGTTTCCAAGCGGGTCACAAGAATCCCCTGGCTTTGCCCCCACGTCCAGAGTCCACCGCTTCTAGCGGCGGCCGCGATTCGATCGGGATCTACTCCAGCATACCTCCACCCGAGGTCCATCCAACCCGCCAGGGCGCGCTGGACCGGCGACTCGAGGAGCTGGGTCACGGCGCCCTCGACATCCTGCAAGCCGGCGGGCCGGAAGCGGTGATCGCCTGGATGGGCTCGAAAGCCCAGAGGGATCACGGACGCCATGCGCAGGAACCCGGTTCTCTCACACATTCGATGGACCGCCGTCCGGCTTCGATGCGTGGCCAGGCGAACGACGGAGGCGTCCGTCCGGAGCCAATTCTCGACTTGGTAGTCGTGCAGGTGAGAGCCGATGTGCCGGCCGTGGAGGCGGGGATCCACTCGCAGACCCTCCAGCCACCATTCGCCGCGGCCGAGGTCCACCAGATGGCTGAGACCGACGACGTGTCCCTCGAGCAAGGCCGCGGCAAAGTAGCCGCCCTTCTCCTCGAGCCACGCGTCCCACACCCCGGGGACGTAATCTTCCCCCTCCCAAATCAAGGGCAGGAAGTCCATCACGGATTCGCGGTCGGACAGGAGCGCGGGTCGGCACACAACTTCCGGTGCAGTCAGCATGGGGTTCAAGGATCCGAGGAGGGTCGGGGTCTCCGGGGCGGGTCTCGTCTGACCGAGGCCGCCCGGCGGGCATGTCTGCAGCCCGAGGTCAGGCGCGCGACTTTCTCCTGGCTGCGGTGAACGACCGCAGTCGCGCTATCCAAGAGGGTCGGGGGGCTATTCGCTTTATCGGTTCCGAATCCTCCGGCCAGGTCTCCAACCCAACGGTCTTGCGGTAGAGGTACCCGAGCCAGAGACGCCCGGTTGCGATCACGGGCGCGGCGAGCAGGACACCCAGAATCCCCGCCATGGTTCCGCCCACGATGGCGCCGAGCAACACGACCATGGGGTGGAGATTCAGGCTGCCCCCAATGATCCGAGGCACCAACAGGTTGTTCTCAATCTGCTGGATGACAAAGGAAACTCCGACCACGACCAGGGCAAACGCCCCCGGGGTCAGGCCCAGGGAATTGGTCCCCTGGAAGAGAGCCACGAGGACGGCAAGCACGCCAGCCACGATAGGGCCGAAGGTCGGCACGAGCTCGAGAATACCGGCGATCAACCCGAGGACCAGCGCGAACCGAAGTCCGACGGCCGCTAACGCGATTCCGGTCAGCACGCCCACGACCGCGCCGAGGATCAGCTGTCCCCGGATGAACGCTCTCCAGACCTGTTGGGTGCCTTTCAAGAGCCGCTGCACGTCGGACTGGTAGGCGTGAGGGACGAAGTGCATCACGTACTTGTCCAACCCGCCAAGATCGAGCAGCAGATAGTAGCCGAAGAGCATGACGACCAGGAACAGGGCCACCACGGACGCGGTCGCGCCGGCCAGAGAGGCGAGCAGCGCACCGGTCTGGGCCAACAGCGGCTGCACAGCGGATCCGACCGAACCGAGCAACGGGTTGATGACCGTCGATAGATCGATGACGTACGGCCCCACGACCAGGGTCATTTCGGAAAGGCGCGCCAGGAAGTCCGGGAGCTGCGCGGACAGCGTGCCGAGGTCGTTCACCAGGCCGACGAATTGCTGGGAGATGATCAGGCCCGTGGCGGCGGTGAGGCCGCCGACCACGAGGACGATGACGGCGTACATGAGCAAAACCGAGAGCCAGCGTGGAATCCGGAGGATCCGGCTGAGACCGCTGACCAAGGGGTCGAGCAGATAGGCAAGGAGGAAACCCAGGATGACGGGGATCAATAATCGTCCCAGCCGAAGAAGAAGGCCGAGGCCGATTACCAGAAGAAGGATCGCCGCCACGAGCCGAGCGTGGGGCTGCCAGGGCGGCGACTCCGCCGCCGACGGCCGCTTACGGTCCGGGGGTGCGGTCACGCCGGAAGTCCTTACTCCGGCTCTGGGGCCGCGAACACGACGTGCCACCTTGCCTCTCTTCCGAAAGAGACCCCGCTCCCGGCGTTCCGGGTGATCGGGGTCCCGGATTAGCGCGGTCTTCCGCGGCTGGGGCCGCTTCGGCCGCCGCGATCGCGGCCACCGGACGACGGACCACGTCCTTCGCCCGTCGGCGGACGGCGCTTGTTGGCGCGGTCGCGCTCGATCGCTTCCTCGGCGGTCCAGCCTTCGAGCACCGCGGTGCGCGAGAGACGGACCTTACCGTCCGGATCGATGTTCGTGACCATCACGGTCAACTCATCGCCCACCTTGGCCACATCTTCCACTTTCTCCACGCGCTGGCTGTCGAGCTGTGAAATGTGCACCATCCCATCCACATGGGGAAGGATGGATACGAAAGCGCCGAAATCGGTCGTCCGGACGACTCGGCCGGTGTAGATTCGCCCGATCACAGGCGACTCGACCAGGCGCTCGATCAACTCGCGCGCTTTCTCGGCTTTGGTCCCGTCCGAAGCGGCGATGTACACGGATCCGTCGTCCTCGATGTCGATCTTGGCCCCGCTCTGCTCCTGGATGCTCCGGATCATCTTCCCGCCAGGGCCGATGATCGCTCCAATTTTCTCCGGGTCCACCTTCAGGACGGTCATGCGCGGCGCGTGTTCCTTGAGCTCGGGGCGCGGCCGGGGCATCGCCGCCTCGATCGTGTCGAGAATCGCCAGCCGTGCCCGCCGCGCCTGCGCCAGGGCTTCCTGCAGGACGGCCATCGACAGGCCTTTGATCTTGATGTCCATTTGCAGCGCGGTCACACCCTGGCGCGTGCCCGCCACTTTGAAATCCATGTCCCCAACGTGGTCTTCGACGCCCTGGATGTCCGTCAGGACCACGCTGCGATCGCCTTCCTTGACCAGGCCCATGGCGATGCCTGCCACCGCGGCCCGAATGGGGACGCCCGTGTCGAGCAGGGCCAGCGTCGACGCACACACCGAAGCCATGGACGTCGAACCGTTCGAGGATAGGACTTCGGAGACCAAACGCATGGTGTAAGGGAAATCGCTCTCCGGGGGCAGGACGGGCAGCATCGCTCGTTCGGCCAATGCGCCGTGACCGATATCCCGGCGGGACGCGCCGCGCAGCATCCGCGCCTCACCCACCGAGAACGGCGGGAAGTTGTAGTGGTGGATGTAGCGTTTCTCATTGATCGGCGAAAGACCATCGAGCTCCTGGGCCTCGCGCGGCGTCCCCAGGGTGGCCATCGTCAGGACCTGGGTCTCGCCCCGGCTGAACAGCCCTGAACCGTGAGCGCGCGGGCTGATGTCCACCTCTGCGGAGAGGGGCCGCAGGCCATCTGGCTTCCGTCCATCCGGCCGCTGCCCGCTTTGGACGATCTGCCGGCGGGCGGCCGACTTGTAGGCTTCGCTGACGGCTTTGCGGACCGCCGGTTCCTCATAACGGCCGTCTACCCCAAGTTCGGCGACGGCTTCGACTTCCATCGCCTCCAGGGCATCTCCGGATTCCTTCTTATTCATCGGCGTCTGGGCCAAGGTTTCCATGCGGTCGCCCATCCAGGACCGGAGCGCTTCCTCCAGTCCGTCGGGGAGGCGGTACGGCGTATACGCGGCCTTGGGACGTCCGAGAGCGGCGCGCAATTTTTCCTGGAGTTCGAGCAGAGGCTGCATCCCCTTATGCGCCGCCTCGAGTCCCTCAAGGATGACGGACTCTTCCACGTCCCCCGCCCCGCACTCGACCATGAGGATCGCTTCGCGGGTCCCCGCCACGCGCAGGTCGAGGTCTGATTCCTCGGTCTCCTGGTAGGTGGGGTTGATGATGAACTTGCCGTCCAGCCGCGCCACGCGCACCGCGCCCACGGGCCCCGCGAACGGGATATCCGAGACGGTAAGAGCGGCCGACGCGGCGACGACGGCCAGGACATCGATCTGGGCCTCTCCATCCGAGGACAGGGCGGTGAGGATGATTTGAACATCGTTGCGTAAGTCTTTGGGAAACAGGGGGCGCAGGGGACGATCCGTCAGCCGGGCGGTGAGGATCGCGGCTTCGGATGGGCGCCCCTCCCGGCGGAAGAAGGAACCGGGGATGCGGCCGCCCGCGTAGAGACGCTCTTCGTAATCTACGGTGAGGGGGAAGAAGTCAATGCCCTCACGGGGCTTCCCCATCGTGGCCGTCGCCAGCAAGAGGGTGTCGGCCTGACGAATGGTGACCGCGCCGTTGGCTTGACCCGCCAGCTTGCCGGTCTCAATCGTGATGGTTTTCCCATCCACGACCGCGCTGAAACTTTGTCCTGTGGACATACCTATCCCTTCGCAGGCCGGGCGGCCGGGTCAGGGACTGGGGTCCAGCCGCCAGCCACGGGCTCGATGGCGGACGAACCCCAATTCCCGACCCTCGCAGGCCCGGCGGAGAGTGAGTTGAATTCTAACCGACGATGGGGATGTGTGCCAACGCCGGCGCGGACTACTTGCGCCGGATGCCGAGCTTTTCCGTCAGGCTGAGATAGGTCGCGGCGTTCTCGCGCTTGAGGTAAGTCAGATGGCGCCGGCGCTGGCCCACGAGCTTGAGCAGACCTCGGCGGGAGGATTGGTCCGCCTTGTGGGCCCGTAGGTGCTCGGTGAGTTGTTCGATTCGGCGGGTGATGATCGCAATCTGGACTTCGGGCGAGCCGGTGTCGCCGTCGTGACGGTGGAACGAGTCGATCAGATTCGTCTTTTCTTCCTTGGAGAGGGTCATGACATCTGCTCCTGGGCAGGTCACCGGGTGCGCAGCCGAATGCCGCGCACCGGTCAAGTCACTCTGACGCGCCGATTATACCTTCCGCCTCACGGTCGGACAAGGCGCGCTGAAGGCGCGCCCGCTGCCGTTCCGGGAAGTCCGTCAGATGGGTCAGGATGAGGTCCCGGGCATCCTCCCTGGCGTGCGGCAGGTCTTCCAACAGGGTTTGCGCGGCTTCGGCCGGACTGCGATGGATGGCCGCCCGCCAGGCTGCCGTCTGCGCCCGCCTCGGTTCGGCCCCGGCCTCGCGCGGGGTCGCGCCGAGGATTTGAAAGACCCGGGGCACGGGCGGAAAACCGGGATCTTCGAGCGCCGATTCGAGGCCGCGGAAACCGAATTCTCTCCAACGCGGGACGGCGCGTTCCAGGACTCGGGCGAGGAACTCCAGAAAGGCGGATGGATCCACCCGCCGCCATCCGGAGAGCGCCGGTCCCGCCAGCAGCCCCACCGCGCTGCCATCGCGCGCACGCAAGACCTTCGCCTCGGCCCACTTGCCTGCGCCCGCGCCCTCGATCGTTTGAACCAGGGCCGCGGCCAGGGCCTGGCCCTCTCGGATTCCGCTTTGCCAAAGAGAGTCGGCCGAAGTGCGCGCGGCGTCGGGTCGGCCCTGGACTTCCATCGAGAGACTGCGGGCCACGGCCCGCAATACCGTCCGTGACACGCCGAGCACCCAGGGGCCGTCCTCATCCGGGCGCCAGACGGTCCTTCGTGTCCGGTCGGCATAGCCCTCGAGCAGGCTCAAACAGGCGCGTCGGAACTCGACGGGGTCATCCAGGAGCGCCGCCAGGCCTTCCGTTTGCCGCGCCAGGCGCGAGAGTTCGACCGCAGGCATCGGCGTCCGCTCAGTACGCGCGGGCGAAGATCGCTCGTTCGGTCGCCGGCTTACCGCAATGGATGCAAACCCCCTGGCCGCCGGGCTGCTCGAGCGGGATGCACCGGGTCGTGGCTTTCGCGTCTTCCTTGATCTCCGCCTCGCAGGCCGGATCGCCGCACCACCAGACATCCGCCCATCCGTGGGCCACAGCCTCCTTGAACTCCGCGTAGTCGCGCGGGGCCTGCGTGTGAGCTTTCCGAAAATCAAGCGCCTGCCGGTAGAGGGCGGTTTGGATCCCGGCCAGTAGATCGACCGAGGCACGTCCCAGACCCTCTTGAGGGACGGTGGATTTGCCGGCCTTGCCGGGCACGTCCCGCCTCGCCATGACGACGGTCCCCGCCGCCGCGTCCCGGGGCCCGATCTCAACTCGGAGCGGGACGCCGCGCATCTCCCAGTCGTGGAATTTGAACCCGGGAGTCAGCCCTTCGCGATCGTCGACTTGGACTCGCAGGCCGCCGAGCTCGAGCCGGACTCGTTCCACGGCCTGCGCGACGGCGGCTCGCTCCGTCTCGTCCCGATAGATGGGCACGATCACGGCTTGGATCGGAGCCAACCGCGGAGGAAGCCGAAGGCCCTGGTCGTCTCCGTGAACCATCACGATGGCACCAATGAACCTCCAGGACAGTCCCCAGGAGGTGGTCCAGCAATCCTGAAGCGTATTTTCCCGATCCAGATAGCGGATGCCGAAGGCGTGGGCGAAGTTGGTGCCCAGGTTATGGGACGTGCCCGTTTGAAGGGCGCGCGTGTCCCCCATCATGGCCTCGATACTGTACGAGCGGTCCGCGCCGGCGAACTTCTCGGATTCGCTCTTGCGGCCCTGCACAACCGGCACGGCGGCCTCGGTCTCCGCGAAGTCGGCGTACACCCCCAGCATTTGGCGGGTCTCCGCCTCTGCCTCGGCTTCGGTCGCGTGGGCCGTGTGTCCTTCCTGCCAATAGAACTCGGTGGTGCGCAGGAAGAGCTTGGTGCGCATCTCCCATCGCACGACGCTGTTCCATTGATTCAAGAGCAGCGGCAGATCTCGGTAGGACTTGATCCACTTCGCGTACATGTGGCCCACGATGGTCTCCGACGTCGGCCGCACCACCAACGGCTCTTCCAGTTTCTCGCCGCCGCCGATGGTGACGACCGCCAACTCGGGCGAGAATCCCGCGACGTGGTCCTTCTCTTTTTCCAGGAAGCTCATGGGGATGAACAGCGGGAAGGCCACGTTCTGATGGCCCGTGGCCTTGAACCGCTGGTCCAAAGCGGCCTGGATGTTTTCCCAGAGGGCCCAACCGTAAGGCCGCACGACCATGCAGCCGCGCACCGGCGCGTAGTCCGCCAGTTCGGCCCGCAAGATCACCTGGTTGTACCACTCGGAAAAATCCTGGGCCCGTGAGGGCAGTCGATCGTCAGACATCCGTTCTCCTGTTCAGGCGGATATGCGATTCTCTCGTTACACCGGCTCAACCACCGCCCAGGCGTCGATCGACGGCTCGGGCCACGGGTCGAAGCCAGACTTGGTCGAGCTGTTCGGCCTGGAGTGCACGGACGGGCGCGGGCGAGGCCGCGAGCAGGTCCAGCCACTCCTGTAGGAAGCGCCACATGAGCGCGTGGTCCCAGAGTTCGTCCCACACCGCGTCCTCCCAGGTGAACTCCACGCGTCGGGCGATCGCATCCCGATAGCCGCGGACGAGGTCCGCCGACGAGGGCACGTGGTCCGCAAACCACCATTCGCTTTTCGTGACGAAGACGAGCAAGTCCATGATCCCGGGGCCGACCCCGGCCAGCTGCCAGTCGTACACGGATTGCGTCCCGTCCTGGAGCGATCCAATGTTCCCGGGCCAATAGTCGCCATGCAAGAGCGTGCTCGATTCGCGGCGGAGCGGCGCGGCCACTTCGGCCGCGTGCGCGGTCAGACGTTCGAGCAAGCGGATCCGGTCGCCGGACGCGGTTTCCTTCCCAGCCTCCCTCGAGAAGCGTTCCATTGCCTGATCCGCGGCCGCCTGGTGTACGGCAAAGTCCTCCTCCAGGGGCCGGGCGAGCCATGGGAAGGCGACCAGGTCCTCGGCCAGTCCCCAGAAGCGATCGTGCAGGAGAGCCAGGGCTTCTACGGCAGCCAGATAGTCGTCCCGAGACCAATGCGCGGCATCGCGCGCCACGCGAATCTCCTCCAGGATCAGCCAGTCACCCGCGGGAGACGAGGCGATCAACTGGGGGACCGGGACGGGGAGCTGAGGGGCCAGCGAGCGGTAGACCCCGACCTCCCGGCGTCCGGCGCCCGCCGTGCCGGTGCGCGTCGTGCCGCTCGGTTCCTTGACCACCAGGCGGATCGAGCTGGATTCCCCTCCCTCGAATTCCACCAGGGTGCCTCGCACCCGGCCGATGGCAGGACGGCGGAAGGGCACGGTCAAAGGGCGCACGTCCATGACGCGGAGCGCGGGCGCTGCCAGATACCTGCGCAGCCCGGCCTCCAGGTCGCCCCTCGAGAAGGGCCACTCCCAGTTTTCCTCGCCCCGCCGGGCGACGGCCACCCCTCAGCCTCCCTCGAGCATGCGGAGGAAATCTTCGGCCGCCGCCGCCGGATCTGTGACCGGCCGATCCGGATCGTTGCGCAAATAGTGCAGGTGGTCCATGATCCACAGGTAGAGATCCGCCTCGGTGCGATCGGTGAACTCTTCGAGGATTCCCGAACTTCGGATGACCTGGGCCACGGGACGGTACAGGCTCTCGTACCAGTGGCGGATCGCGTCTTCGCTCGAGACTTCCCGGCCCAGCTCCTGCCCCAGGAAGTAGCGATGGACCGCCAGGTGTTCGATCAGGCGGTCATAGCCGCCCAGGATGGTCGGCGTGATTTCGACTCCAGAGAGCACGCGGTCGATTTGAGTCCGCTCGAGGAATTCGACCCGATCGCCCAGGCGTTCCAGGTCGTCCGGCTCCACGTCGGGCGTGAGCGGGACGCGGGCCCGGACCTCGCGCACCTCGGCTTCCAAGAATTCCTGGCCCTGGTTGCGCGCCACCGAGACTCGATGGTGACCATCGACGACGAAGTATACATCGCCCACCTGATAGAGGATGATCGGCGGCAAACTGATATCGAGATACCAGGCCCGATTCACGCGACGCCATCGCTCCTCGATGTGAGATTTCATCGGAAGGAACGCCCGATCGAAGTCCCGATAGCGATCGACGCTTCCGACAATGTTCGACAGCCGCACCGTCTTCAGGCCGCGGTAGATCGGTCCGCCTAAGTGAAGTTTTTCACGAACTTCCTCGAAGGCCAGCAGCTTGCGCGAGTGGCCCGAGATCGCGCCCAGAATCCCGCCGAAGAACGCCCTCAGCCGCGCGCGGCGGAAGTCCATCCCCTCCGGGGTCGGCAATCCCGAAATCATCATGCCCCGATCTCCAAATTCCGGTACGGGAAGACATTCACCACCCGGGTCCCGTCCAGCATCGTTTGGCTCTCGTCGACATTGGCGTGGATGTGCGAGTGGCCATGGACCATCAGACGCGGCCGAGCGGAACGGACGAGGTTCCGGAATGCCACAAATCCCCGATGCACCCGGTCCGGGCCTTCGTGGATCCCCCGCGGGGGTGCATGCGTAACCAAGACGTCGAAGCCGCGGCCGCGGAGTATGCGCCACAAGAGAATGGAGGGCAGCAGGGCGGCCGTTCGGAACCTCATTTCGTTTTCCGTGTATTGGTGGCGGCCCTCGGGTTTGTAGCGGAGACAGCCCCCCAGCCCGGCAAAACGAAGTCCGCCGCGCTCGACGATGCGTCCATCGATCGACTCCCCGCCCGGCACGGCGATGTCATCCGGGTCGTGATTGCCGGGCACGTACAACAAGGGGACATTCAGCTCCGTGACCAAATACTCCAGGTAGCCTGACGGCAAGTCCCCGCACCCCAGGATCAGGTCGACCTCTCGAAAACGATCCTGCACAGCCTGGCTGTATAACGAGCCCACGACCTCATCACTGACAGCGAGAACACGCACGCGGTTCAGTCTCCCAGCGAAACGAAAACCGGCTTCCCGTGGATCTGGGAAGCCGGGGCGTTCAACGCCCGCCGAATCCTCAGCCAGACCCTAGGGTCGATGGGTTTCACTCGGCGGGACGCTCGGAGGACTCATCGCGGAGAGTTCAGCGGTCCCCTCGCATTTGTCCATCTCCGTCGTGAGCAGATTCTTCGGCGCTGCGCGCCTCAGAATGACAGACGGAGGCGCCGACCCCTTGCAGGTCATTCTGAGCGAAGCGAAGAATCTACTAGCGTGCCGGGTGTAGGTGTGCTTGCTAAGAGATGGCTGATCTCATAAGGGCCGGCGTTCGACTCGCGGTGAGGTGTCTTCGTCACCAAGAAGTTTCTTCGGCTCATGAGGGCAGTATAGAAGAAGGGGCCTCGCCTGTCAACGCTCGGTTGCAGGCGAGGCCTCAATCGGCGGGGCAGCGGCCGCCAAGCGGACCGCCTCGAGCCGGTCCAGCCGCTCCCATGGCAGATCGAGGTCATCCCGGCCGAAGTGGCCATAGCTCGCGGTCTGCTGGTAGATCGGCCGCCGCAGATCCAAGTCTCGGATGATGGCACCCGGACGCAAGTCGAAGGTGCTTTCAATCAAACGCTCGATGTCCACATCCGGAAGTCGCCCGGTGCCGAACGTCTCGACATGAATGGACAACGGGTGCGCCACGCCGATGGCGTAGGCGACCTGAATCTCACATCGATCTGCCAACCCGGCGGCGACGATGTGCTTGGCGACCCAGCGGGCCGCGTAGGCCCCGGACCGGTCGACCTTCGTCGGGTCCTTGCCGCTGAAGCATCCGCCGCCGTGGCGTCCCATCCCGCCGTAGCTGTCGACGATGATCTTGCGGCCGGTGAGGCCGGCATCGCCCATGGGTCCCCCGACGACAAATCGGCCGGTCGGGTTGACGAAGATCTGAAGCTGGGCATCCACGAGGTCCGGCGGCAAGACATGGCCCAGGACGTGCTCCATAACACCCTCGCGGATCTCCTCCCCATCAACGTCGGCGGAGTGCTGCGTGCTGACCAGTACCGTCGCAAGCCGCGCTGGCTTGCCATGCCGGTATTCGACCGTGACCTGCGCCTTGCCATCCGGGCGGGCCCATGGCAGAGAGCCGTCCCGCCGGGCCGTCGCCAGTTGCCGGGTGATCCGGTGGGCGAGAAAAATGGGCAGCGGCATCAAGGTCGGGGTCTCATTGCAGGCGAATCCGAACATCATCCCCTGGTCACCCGCTCCCAGCGACTCGATCGCGTCGGCGCCGCTGCTCCCGCGCGACTCGAGGGCATGGTCCACCCCGCGTGCGATATCCGGGCTCTGGCTGGCGATGGCGAGCTGAATGGCGCATGTCCTGCCGTCGAAGCCCTTCTCGCTGTTGTCGAATCCAACATCCAGGATCACCTTGCGAGCCACATCGGCGAAGTTGACCTGGGCACGGCTGGTGACCTCGCCGAGCAACAACACAAATCCGGTTTTGGTGGCCGCCTCGCACGCCACCCGCGACATCGGGTCGTCCTTCAGACAGGCATCGACCACCGCATCCGAGATCTGGTCGCACAGTTTGTCCGGATGTCCTTCGGTGACGGACTCGGAGGTGAAGAAGGTGCGGGGCGAGCTCATGAAAGACAGACTCATTCGACCTTGTCCTCGCTAGAAAAGAGCCCCTTCCTTTAGAGAAGGGGCGTCAGGGCCGGGCCAGACTCCCTCTCATCTTCCAGAACGATCTGCCGGATTTGGCACCACGCCCCTTGGGGGTAGGTTGCCGAGGCGTCGCAGGGCCGGTCCCTCAGCCTCTCTGGATAAGAGTGTTTGGGGCAAATCGGTTGTCGGCGCATAGTACCAGAACGTGGCGAGGGAGTCAACGGGGCGGCCCTGGGACCGACGTTGCCTTGACCGGCTGCCGCCGGAGCCTCATGATAGGATATCCTACCGTGCATACCTCTTCGGACTCATGTGGCGCGGCGGACATAACCATTCCGCCCGGCGGCCATCCTCCTTGACCTCACCCGCGGCACCTTTCGGCCCGATCTCCACGGTCGCCCCCGCTGCTACAAAGGGCGGCGTAAGCCTCCGTTTCGCATCCCTCTTCCTATTGCTTGCCCTATTCGCCCTTGGGTCCGACCGCCTCCATCGCGGCGGTGCGGCCGCCCAAGGCTTAGTCGCGGAGATCCAGGGCACCGTCGTCGACAGGGCGACGGGCTCGCCCGTCGCCGGCGCCGGCGTATCGATTCCGGATCTGAATCTGACGGACACCACGGACGGGGCCGGCCGTTTCGGCTGGAGCTCGGTCGGGATCCCCCAGACGCCATACCCAACGACGATCACGGTCCAAGCCTCGGGCTATGGGGATTGGACCATCGTCGACGTTCGCTTGATCGCCGACGATACGTTGATTCTGAGCGTCGAACTCGGTCCCGATCCGGTTCAGGTCCTGGTCCCGCCGGCTGCCTCCGACCGCACCTCTACTCCGGCGGAACAGCTTGCCGCCGCCCAATTCGACTCGGTGACCGTGGACCAGACGGGGCTGCCCATCCCGCGCACGATTCGAGTGCGGGTGACCGGGTATCCCTACTGTGACACCAGCCGCCCCTACACGGTCCAGACCCTCGACTTCGCCGAGTACGCCAAGCACGTCCTGCCGAATGAATGGGTGTCCTCCTGGCCGCGCGAGGCGCTTCGGGCCGGAGCCATGGCGGTCAAGATGTACGCCTGGTCGTATGTCGCCGCGGGCGGGAAGTGGCCGGACGCGGATGTGTACGACAGCACGTGCGATCAGGTCTACAACCCCAGCGTCGCCTACGGCTCCACGGACCGAGCGGTAGATTTCACGTTTGGTTGGCGCCTGACCCGCGATCTGGGGCTGGTGCGCACCTTCTATCGAGCGCATCTGAGCCAGTGTCCGGGCGGCCTCGGCAGCAATTGCATGGGCCAATACGAATCCCGGGATATGGCCCTCGACCTCTACACCTGGGACGAAATCCTTCTTTACTTCTATGACAACAGCGTGGTTTCAGCCGTCAGTCCGCCGCCCGGCGGTTGGTCGCTGCGATTTGAGGGCAATGGGTATGGCGACCTGGACCGGATCAAGGTCCAGCTGGATTCGCCGGCGCGTCCGGTCGATGTCGGTCTGACCGACTTCACCGTGGAATGGTGGATGAAGGCTGCCTCCGGCGAAAACGGCAGTCCGGCGTGTACCCCTGGCGGGAATAATTGGGTTCTGGGCAATACCGTTCTGGACCGCGATGTCTCCGGCCCGGGCGACTTCGGAGACTTTGGAGTCTCCCTGTCCGGCGGGGTGATCGCCTTCGGCGTCCACAATGGGACGGTGGGGGAAACCCTGTGCGGAGTGACCCCGATCGCCAATGGGGCGTGGCACCATGTGGCGGTCACGCGCCGGGCCTCGGATGGCTGGATGGCTCTGTACGTGGACGGAGCGCTCGACCGCGAGGTCGATGGCCCGGATGGAGATCTCAGCTACCGGGATGGACGGCCGTCCGGGCTCCCCAATGACCCCTTCCTTGTGATCGGCGCCGAAAAACACGACACCAATCCATCGGCGAACCCTTCGTTCCGAGGTTGGCTCGACGAAATCCGGTTCTCGACCGTTGTCCGCTATGCGGGGCCGTACGCCACCCCCTCCGGTCCATTCACCTCCGATGGCGATACGGCCGCGCTCTTCCACTTCAATGAGGGCTTCGGAAACACCATCGGCGATGGCGCCGGAGCCGCCGGGGGACCGAGCCAGGGATTGCGGGTCTACGGCGGGATCGTAAATGGCCCCGAGTGGACGAGCGACTCGCCCTGGTACGTCGCCCCGACGCCGACGGCCACACTCGTCCCTACCGCGACGGCCGGCGGCGCGACTGCCACCCCCACTCCGACGCGGACCCCGACAAGTACGAACACGGCCTCGCCGACTCCCACGCGTACGAACACGCCCTCGCTGACGCCGACGGCCACCGCCACAAGCGTCACGCTGACGCCCACGCCGATGCTCCCGGGAGACGTCGCCCCCGGGTTGAACTTCCAGACCGTCGCCAGCGGCTTCACCGAACCCTTGTTCGTGACCCATGCCGGCGACCAATCTGGCCGGCTATTCGTCGTCCAGCGCAGCGGTCTGGTTCGCATCATATCGCCTTCGGGTGCGATTGTGAGTCCGGCGTTCCTAGACTTATCCTCCCTCATCACGAAATCAGGGTCCGAGCAGGGCGTGCTCGGCATGGCCTTTCACTCCGACTACGTGAACAACGGGCTGTTCTATGTCACCTATAACAACACCGGCGGCGCCATCACCCTAGCCCGCTACCGTGTTTGGGCCGACAACCCGGACCGGGCGGATGCCTCCAGCGGTACGGTGCTCCTTTCCATTCCGAAGCCGTACACCAATCACAACGGCGGCATGATCGCCTTCGGGGATGACGGGATGCTGTACATGTCGACCGGCGACGGCGGCGGGGGCGGCGATCCCCTCGGCAGCGGCCAGTCGCCGACGACATTGCTCGGGAAGATCCTGAGATTGGACGTGGACACAGCCAGCCCGTACGCCGTCCCGATCGACAACCCGTTCTACAACGACCCGAACCCAGCGGTGCGTGAAGAGATTTGGGACTATGGCTTCCGCAACCCGTGGCGTTTCTCGTTCGATCGGTCGACGGGCGACCTGTGGATCGGCGATGTCGGCCAGGGGAACCGGGAGGAGATCGATTTCGAGCCCTCGGCCTCGGCCGGCGGGCTGAACTACGGTTGGAATGTGATGGAAGGCACCTCGTGCTACAGCCCTTCGTCGGGCTGCGACATGTCCGGCAAAGTCCTCCCCGTCATCGACTACAACACGCATGACACGGGCAACTGCGCCGTGACAGGGGGCTACATCTATCGCGGTTCCCGCTACCCATCTCTCTGGGGTGTGTACTTCTACGCCGACTATTGCTCGGGGAAGCTGTGGGGGCTGGCGCAGCAGACGCCGGGGATATGGAGCGGCGGGTTGATCGTCGACACGTCGTACTTCGTGTCCTCCTTCGGCGAGGATGAGGCCGGCGAGCTGTACCTGACCGACTATGCGGGCGGCAGAGTGGTACGAATCCAGGGCTCGGATCCCGCGCCCACCCCGACGCCGACGGCGACACCGGTGTTCGGCGACGTGCCGGCCTCGCATTGGGCCCACGACTACATCGAGGCCCTCTTCAACACCGGCTACATCGCGGGCTGCTCCGCGGCGCCACGCCTGTACTGTCCCAGCAACACCATGCTACGAGCTGAGGGCGCCGTCTTCGTCGTTCGCGGGGTCCGCGGCGGTGGGTTCCTTCCACCGGACCCGGCCTCGCAGGTCTTCGGCGATGTGCCCTTGAACCAGTGGTACGCACGTTGGGCCAACACCCTCTACTTGGACGGCTACACCGCCGGCTGCAGCGCGAGCCCGCTGCAATTCTGCCCGCTCCAGGGCCACACCCGGGCCGAGGCCACCGTCTTCTACTTGCGCATGCTCAACGGGCCCACCTACGTCCCGCCTGATCCTTCCACTGTAGTGTTCACAGACGTCCCCTTAACCGCGTGGTACGCCCGTTGGGTCCACGCCGCCTACGCCGCAGGCCTGCTCCTCCCCTGCCAGACCTCGCCCCTGCGTTACTGCCCCGATAGCCCCCTCACCCGCGACATCGCTGCCTACATGATGGTCCAGGCCAAGGGCGGCTTGCCTCTCCCCTGATTTTCTCGGAGACATCTAGGGCCAGGCAGTACAAAAGGAACCTAGGAAGCAGCCAGGCTCAGCGATACCCTCCCGCTGTGGCGGCACGGATCTTGTAGCCGAGACCCTCTCAAGGAGGAGACGCCGGCTTGATGAGCGGGGCGCCTCCTCCTAATTCTCTCGGGTTAGGAAAGGGTCAAATTGCCAGCTGAGAGGTCGATCGTGCGAAATGCGATGCTGGCCGTGGCCCTGGGCGCGGCGGCGTTCATCCCTTTTGACACCTCGCACGATTTCCAGCATGGCCCTACCTCGGTCCATCCCGCCGAGTCCTTCGAACTGATCGAGCATGGCCCACATGGGGCGGGCGGCTCCGCGTCAGGGGCAGTGGACTGGACGCGACAAGCGCGCCTGATCTCCGCCGGCGTCAGCTATGGACGTACCCTGCCCCTGCTCCCTTGGCAGGGAGGCGCGCCGGCCCCGTGGATGCCTTTCGGGTCAGGCGCTGAGCGCCTACTTGGCGCGTTGTCGATTCAGACCAGCGATCCGGCGCCCCTGATCTCCGATGGCGAGTTCGTGTGGGGTCCGAACGTCGGCCGATTCAACGCCGCGGCTTTCCTTCGCGAGCAAGACTCCGCGCTCGAGCCCTATGCCAGCGCGCTCGAACTCTGGGCTGCCTATTCCTCGGTCAGCCCGCGCGTCCTCCTCACCGTGTTGGAACTGCAGTATGGGTGGGTGACGGGTGGAGGATCGCCGGCCGACGAGGCCGAGGTCATGGCCGCGCTGGAAGATACATCCACGGCGTTGGCGAATGCGTTTTACGATCACCTGCACACTTGGGGCGCACGAGCCACCTCGCCGGAGGTTCTCGGGCCGGTCGTCGAATTCGCCGACGGCACGGCGGCTACGGTCGACCCCGAGAGCTCCGGGTCGTACGCCGTCTCCGCCGCACTGGCGCGGCCGGCGACCCTCGGGTTGTGGCAGGCGCAAGTCTCCGCCGACTCCGAGGAGGGATTCTCCGCGGTCTACGGGTCGCTATTTCCGGGTTCCGACCCTTTGAGTGAATCCAACCTGATTACTCCAGCGGCGGTCCCGCCGGACAACCTGCTCCAGTTCCCGTTTCCACTGGGGGCCGTGTGGGGATTCGCGGGGCCGCACAGCTGGAACGGAAACAGCACACCCCCGTTCTCATCCTTGGACTTCTACGCCGGCGGCTCGACGTGCGCCGCCCCGCCGGGTCTCTTCACCGTGGCGGCCGCCGGCGGGACCCCCTACCGCCCCTTCGGGTATTCATGCTGGCTCGAGATCGATCACGGGGCCGGCTGGACGACCAGCTACTATCATCTGCTGAACCTCTTCAGCGGCTCGACCATCGGCCGCAACAGCAAGGTTGGGACGATCGCCTGCGAGCTGTGCGCGGGTGGGTTCGCGACGGGCGCGCACGTGCACTTCAGTCTCAAGTACAACGGCGCATACGTCACTCTGGAGGGGGTGAAACTTTCGGGCTGGACGGTCCACGTCGGCCCGGTGGCATATGACACCGGCTCGCTCGAGAGGGACGGCTCCAGTCTGCCGCCCTTCACCAACGTCCTGAACGACTACCAGCAGTATTACTGGGTGGCCGATTTCTCGGCGCGGTTCCATGGCAACGGGACCGGCGACATCGACCGCTTCAAGATCCGCATGACCGACCTGATCAGCGGCGGCAACGGGCCGCCTGCCGATGTCGGCGCCAACGATTTCACCCTCGAGTGGTGGATGAAGGCGCTCCCCGGGGAGGACCAGGCCCCCGCCGTGACCTGCGGGGCCAATTTGAACTGGATCTACGGCAACACGCTGGTCGATCGCGACCGCTTCAATCAGGACCGCAAGTACGGCGTCTCTCTCGCCGACGGCCGGATCGTGTTCGGCGTCAGCGGCGATGGGACGGGGGACATCACCCTTTGCGGCACGACGGACCTGCGGGATGGAACCTGGCATCACGTGGCCGTCGAGCGCCGCCGGAGCGACGGGTTCCTATGGGTCTTCGTCGACGGACAGTTGCAGGCTTCCAGCGATGGCCCGGACGGCGACATCAGCTATCCGGAGGGCGCGGTCCCCGGCTCATTCTGCGGACCGACAGGCGACCAGCCCTGCGTCAACGATCCTTTCCTGGTCCTGGGCGCGGAGAAGCACGACGCCGGATCCCAGTATCCTTCGTATTCGGGCTGGATGGACGAGTTCCGGATCTCCAGCATCCTTCGCTACAGCGGCGCCTACACCCTGCCGACGTCACCCTTCGCCGACGATCCCAGCACGCTGGCGCTTTTCCACTTCGATGAAGGCGGCGGCAACACCGCCTATGACGTTTCGGGCTATCCGGGCGGCCCGAGCAACGCCGCGCTGCGCGTCGGAGGCAGTCCGGTGGGGCCCGAGTGGTCGAACGACACACCTTTCGGACCACCCGTCGCCACCCCGACGCCGACCTCGACCGGGACGATCACCCCCACTGTCACCTCCACGCGGACGGCGACCCCCACGCGTACGCCAACCTCCACGGTGACGCCCACAGCAACACGAACCCCAACTCGGACACCGACACCGACCGTCACGCCGACGGTGACGCGGACGCCGACTCCTTCGGCCACGATTACGTCAACCGCGACGGTGACAAACACATCCACCGTCACCCCGACGCCGACGGCGACACCGGTGTTCGGCGACGTGCCGGCTTCGCATTGGGCCCACGCCTACATCGAAGCCCTCTTCAACGCCGGCTATATCGCAGGCTGCTCCGCCACGCCGCGCCTGTACTGTCCCAGCAACACCATGCTACGAGCTGAGGGCGCCGTCTTCGTCGTTCGCGGGGTCCGCGGCGGTGGGTTCCTTCCACCGGACCCGGCCTCGCAGGTCTTCGGCGATGTGCCCTTGAACCAGTGGTACGCACGTTGGGCCAACACCCTCTACTTGGACGGCTACACCGCCGGCTGCAGCGCGAGCCCGCTGCAATTCTGCCCGCTCCAGGGCCACACCCGGGCCGAGGCCACCGTCTTCTACTTGCGCATGCTCAACGGGCCCACCTACGTCCCGCCTGATCCTTCCACTGTAGTGTTCACAGACGTCCCCTTAACCGCGTGGTACGCCCGTTGGGTCCACGCCGCCTACGCCGCAGGCCTGCTCCTCCCCTGCCAGACCTCGCCCCTGCGTTACTGCCCCGATAGCCCCCTCACCCGCGACATCGCCGCCTACATGATGGTCCAGGCCAAGGGCGGTCTGCCCCTACCGTAGCCTTGGGAAGTCGGTCACGTCGGATTGACATAGCGACCGGCGGGGGATACGCTTTTTGTTGGTAGCGGGTCTCGAACTTGGCGGGACCGGCAAGGCAGGTTGGTCTCCTCTCCCGTGGGTCGTCCCCCTCTTTGTGAACCTGGGCCGAGAACGTCCCAGGGCCTGAACGGCGTACGGGCTCGCAAGGTGAGCCGGTATGGGAATCCCCTGTCCGGACCCTCACTTGGCCGCCTGCGGGTGCCCGTTTTTTTCGCCGCCCTGCTGACATCTTGTGCCAGCCCCGCGAGTCCCGCCGCGACTCCGCCACTCCCCCCGGCGTCCACCGAGGACGCATGTGGTGCGGACCAACCGTGGAGTGCGCACCTCACGATTTCAGGCGGCTTTGCAGGCATCCAGCAGACCGTTGCGTTGGATGCAGGCGGGGCGATGACCGCGACCGATGCGCAGGACGGATCTTCACGAACGCGTGTCCTGCCATCGGATGAGCTCCAGGGGTTGAGATCCCTCCTGGCTTCGGCCTGCCCCTTCCCCGAACCTGGGCCGCTGCCCTCGTGTGCGGACTGTTTCCAGTTTCAGCTTGAGGTTTCCTATCGATCCGATATCGCCCGGGTGGAGTTCAACGACATTTCGCTCAGCGGGTCGGAGTATGACGAGCTGATCCGTGAGCTGATCGAACTTGGGGGGAGTACCTAGCTCGCGAGCGAAAGCATGGGACGAGGGGGCTCAAGACGGTCCACCCTCCACCGGGCCTACGGCTCGGTGGGCCGAGGTGTGAGATAGAGCCGCAAGACGGTGCGGCCTGAGCCCGCGTAACTCTCCGCAATCGCCAACACGAAGTTGTCGTCCAGCCATTCAACCTTTCGGCCCAGCGCGAAATCAGGAGCATCGCTGCTACCGAGGTACCAGACCCGCGGCGTCTTCATGGAAAGCTCTTGAAACAGGTCGATCGCCGCGGTTGTGGCGGGGCTCGGGGCGGTCCCTACCGGATCTGAGACGGCGGAAATCTCAAAGGGCAGGGAATACCACACGTTGGCCGAGTGCCACGAATTCATCATGAACGACCACAGCGGGGTCGCGTACGAATCCACCACAACCACATCTCCGGGTTGGATGTCCTGTTCCAACCGGGTCACCGCGTCCTGAAAATCGATCCGGTACGCGCCGTGGACGGGATCCCGCGCCAACGCCTGAGGCAGGACGAAGGGGCTGGCGGCCAGGGCGAGCAGTCCTGCTCCGAGTCCTAGCCGTCGCATCCGCACCCCTGCCGGGGCCCACTTGACAGCGTGGAGCATTGGCACCGCGGAACCCAGGAGGGCAGCGATGACGGGCACGACCCAAGGCTCTGGATGGCCGAAACGAATCGTTCGGATCCACGCCGGCAGCAGGGCCGCGGGATCGGCGAGATCGCGGACCGCGTACGGCACCACCAGGAAACGGAGATCCCATGCGAATCCGGGTTGACCCGGATTAAGGCCGGCTCGAATCCACTGCGAGTACGCGCTCCACCAGCCCGTCCACGCCCCCGCGAGACTCACGACGAAGCCAACGCCCAGAACGCTCCAGAGAATGCCAATCCGCGCCCTCCCGCCAGCCAGAAGTCGCTCCACGGCCGGGGCGAGAAGGACAACCAATGGAGGCAGAGCCGGAAGCATGAACCGCAGCCCCCATCCCGAAGCCTCCGCCCACCTCTCGCGATAGAAGAGCGCCTGGACCGCCGCCAGACCCAGGACCGCCAGGACTCCCGGGAGGGCGAATCGAAGGTGCTTCGGCCAATCGCGGACCGCCAGTGGCAGAAGCAAGAGCGCCGGACTGAACAGGAAAATACTCTTGGCGGGACTCAGAAAAGGCCCCAGGAAAGCAGGAATCAGGTCGCTCTGAACGCTCTCAAGAAAGAAACGGCCGAGTGAGACGTAGTACTCCCATCGATATCGAGCCAGGAATTCCGGCTTCGGGACCACAAGGAGCGCGATCGCGCCGGCGAGTACGCCAGCGGACACCCACAAGACCTGTCGCCGAACTCCTCGGGCCCCTCCCTGCCTCCAGATCGCCAAGCCAACAGCGGAGATGGCGAAAGCCGGGAGGAGGACCAAGACCGTGTTCTTCGACAGGACCCCTGCGCCGATCCCGACGATCCAGGTGATCGCCCCGGTTCGGAACCGGCCCGGCTGCCCGCCGGTCATCCACGTCCATCCCAGGAAGGCCAGCGTGGTGAAGAACATGGCCAGTGGATCCCGAAAGAAGGTCGTCGAGTACGGGAAGGCCATCGTCGCCAGCCCGAAAAGGGCTGTGCACCAGAGCGCGACCGGGCGGCCGAACCCGAGGGCGAGGACATTCCAGCCGATCAGGCCAGCGGTTCCAACGGTGAAGAACAGATTGAGGAGAAAGAGTGTTTGGGTTGAACCTGCCGCCGTGAACGAGGTAATGCGGAGAAGAACTGATCCGACGACGGTTTGCAAGGGCTCGATGGCGGTGGCCGGCTCGCCCATGGCCATCAGGGCCCGAACCCGATCATTACCATAGACCTGCGACTCGCCGGGCTGGCCCCATAGCGCCAAGCTTTCCGCCCGCGCGGCCAGGATGTGCTCGTCATCGAGACGAAAAATACTTGCGTAGCTCAGGATGTAGATTGCGAAGAGGCCGGCCAGGAGGCGCACGCCGGACGTGGTGCCGCGATCCGCGCTCACCTCAATCGACGATCCATCCTCGGAGAGGCTCTTCGGGGACCCACCTCGGCGTGCGCACCCAACTGCCATCGGAGGTCACTGCGACCACCGCGCTGCGTATCCACAAGGCCAGGTAGCGCGGGATCTGGACGGCGAGGCGGGCTCCGCGTTTCGGTCCAAGGAATGCCCATAAACCCATCGCGGTGGTGACGATCTCCGTCATCGCCACGGCCATCAAGGTGCCGGCCAGGAGCCAGGTTGCGTCGCCTCGATGAACCGCCGCGCTCAGCGCCGCGCCGGCGAGGAGCACCTTCACGGGCACGAAGAACACCCGAGGCTTGAGCAAGATGGAGGACAAGAGCGACCAGCCGGCAGGACCCCGGAGAACAAGACGAATTAGCTCCGTGTACCGGCGCCGGATCAGCTGGCCCTCGCCTCGCAACCACCGCGCCCGCTGGATGCGGGCCGCGGTCGTGGAGTCCGGCTTCGGGTCGAAGACCACGGCCCGGGGGACGAAACGGATGGGGATGTGATTCGCCGCCAGAAGGACGGTCAATTCCGCGTCCTCGACACACGTCTGCAAGTCCTGGGCAGCCTGTCGGAGCACGGGAGCCGAGATCGCCATTCCGGTTCCCCGCAACCGGACCGGCCAGCCCAATGCACTCCGGAGCCGGTTGTATAGCCTCTGTTCGATCATGTCGGAAAGTGCCGCCACCTGGCTCAAGGGATCCCCCGCCGCCAGAGGTTGCACGAAGCCTTGGACCGCGATCGCACCCCGCGCGAACTCATCCCGGATGACATTCGCGAATTCGGGGTGAGTCCGGCTGTCCGCATCCAGCACGACGACGACCCGCTCTCCCGTCCCCCCCGCCGTCCGTCGCAGCCACCAGCTCAAGGCGAAGCCCTTGCCCGGAACGCACGCGCCCTGCCGAATGTGCACGCGTGCCCCGTGCCGGGCCGCGATCTGCGCCGTATCGTCGGTACAGTGATCGGCGACGACGTGGATCGTATCGCCGGGGGCGAGCAACCCACCGAGGGCCCCGAGGGTCCGAGCCAGGCTCTCCGCCTCGTTCCGCGCCAGGATGACGAAGTCGAGCGGAATGGAGTTCTCGCTCCGAGGCAGGGCGGCGACCCGCGCCGAACCCACCGCCTGAGTCACGGACACGGCGTCCCGGGGAATTGGGCGACAAACGTGGCGCACGCTTGGGCGGCCGACGTGGCGACGAAATCGGGTGTTGGGGTCAGGGTTGTAGTGGGCGTGGCCGTGGCGGCGACCGTTGGAGGCGGCGCGGCGCAGGTGGGACAAACCGGAAGGAAAGACGGCGTTGCCGGGCAGGTGTTGGTCCCGGGGCACGTCCCACCGCCCAGGCTGACATACCCGGTCGAGTACAGAGCGAGGACGCACAGGGAGGCCAGCAGAATTCCGATCCCCACGCCGAGCAGTACCGCGACCAACTGATCGCGCTCGGCGCGCAGCCTCTTCATGGAAGTGGGCGTCTTGGGACCGGACGAACTCGTCATCTCAAGCCTCCGTGTGCGGCGGCGTCGCAGGTCTTCTTCGGGGGCAAGCCCGATCTACCTGGAAGCCCACAAGGCTACCAGATTTCGAGTCGGGATTTGGTGGACCGGACCATGAGTCCGCTTGCGCATCCGCCCCGACTCCGCTAGGGGGGAGTCGGAGTCTCGGTGGGCGTCACGGTCGGAGTTTCCGGCGGCGTTTCTGTCACGGTCGGAGTTGGCGTCTCGGTCGGAGGCTCAGTCGGAGTCGCCGTCACCGTGGCAGTGGGAGTCAGAGTGGGGGTCGGCGTGCCCGTCGGGAGCGGCAGACCACCTTTGGCATGGACCATGGCGTACGCCGCCAGGGCGCGGGTCAATGCTGCGTTGGGGCAGAATTGCAAGGACGGCGTGACCTGACACGCAGGCAGGATACCCGCTTGATACGCAGCGTGGACCCACTTCGTGTACCACTGGCCGAGGGGCACGTCGCTGAAGATCGTGGACGAGGGTTCCGGCGGAACGAAAGAGGGTCCGTTCAGCATGCGCAGATAGAACACGGCTCCTTCGGCCCGCGTGTGGCCCTGCAGCGGGCAGTAAATCAGCGGGTCCGTGCCGCAGCCGGCGGTGTAGCCATCGTCCCACAGGGCACCCGCCCATTTCGTGTACCACTGCCCCAGGGCCACATCGGCAAATACCTGGGCTGTTGGCTCTGCCGGCGAGAACCCGCCCCCGTGAACGCCCCGTACGACGAAGACAGCGCTTTCGGCCCGCGTCATCGTGTTGTTTGGGCAATACATCCGCGGGGAGGCATTGCAGCCGGCGACATACTCGGCGTTGAACAGGGCGTCGATATAGACATCCCCTGTGTAGCTGCACGGCACGTCCACAAAGGTCGACGGCGGAAGGACGCCAAATTCGAGGGCTTGCAGCGCACAGTCAATCTGAATCCTCGGCCGGTCCTGCACGGAGCCGCCAGAGCGTTGGTCGTCGACAAGCTTCCCGGTAGTCGCGAGACTGGCCACGAGGTCGTCAACGGAGGCTCCCGGCTGGTACGACCTGAGAATGGCCATGGCTCCGGCGACGTGAGGCACGGCCATGGAGGTTCCGTTCGAAGAGCCCATCGAGCCTCCTGGCACGCTGGAAACGACGTTCTCTCCGGGCGCCAGCAGCGTCAGGAAACTAGCCATATTGCTGAAGCTCGAGACCGCATCGGCCCCCGAGACCGAGCCTACGCTCACCGCCGAAGGCGCACAGCCGGGGGAGGAGATCATGGTGCGCGAGCCGTTGTTTCCAGCTGCGACGACAGCAGGAATGCCCGCCGACCGCAGGGAATCCATGACAGGCTCGAGAGGATCGGTCGGACAGGGCCCGTCGCTGAGAGCGCCGCCGAGACTCATGTTGACCGAAGCGATCGGGTGAAGATTGCGCAAGGTGGTGTCCACGTAATCGAGCGCGGCCATGAGATCGGACGTGTACGCCAGCGCGCACGGCGTGCTCGGCCCACAGTTCACACTCGTCGTGAATTCGGAGAAGACCTGGATCGGGATCAATCCGGCCCCAGGCGCTACCCCGCGGTAGAGGACCCCGTTGCCGACGGCGATCCCGGCGACGTGAGTCCCATGGAAGCATTCGGGGATGACGGAGTCATCGCAGTTGATGCCAGCGCCGGATCCGAATTGTTGGTCCGCTCCAAGGGGATTCATCCCTGCCGGGCATAGCGTCACCGAGTCATAGAGGGATGACGTCGTAGAAAAGCACGCCTCATCGACCGTCTTCCCGGACAGCATGGGGTGGCCCGTATCGGCTCCCGTGTCGAGGACCACGACCGAGTAGCCTGCCCCGGTTCGGCCCGTGGCCCAGGCATCGTCGGCACCGACTTGGATTACGCTGTCCAGCAGGGACGGCGAAAGGAGCTCGTCTTGGGTGACGCGGAGAACTTCGGAATCGGCAGTCAGCTTCTCAAGTGCGGCTGCATCCACCCGAACCACAAGGAATGGCGAGCCCACAAAGGAACGCACCTGCCCGGCGTTCAGGCCTGCCAGCCGAGCCAGGACCCGGGCGCGGACTTCGCGGATCCTTCGACGCTGGGTTTGAACCTGCGTCTGGCCGAGTTCGGCCTCTGCTCGATACGGAAGGGCCAGCTCGACAATCACCTGGGATTCGCCACCCTCCTGAAGCGCCGCCACCAAAGCCGAGGGAATCCTTTCGCCTTGTCCTGGGAGGCTGGCGCGCGATTCGTACACGCCGGGATTGATCGTGCTGGCACGGGACAGCATGAGCCAGCCGATGCCACCCACCAAAAGAGCGGGGGCCAAAATCTGAAATCCCGAGAGGAGAGCTCGACTCGAGTAGTTGGTCGCCACCTAGGTCCCAGCCTTCATAAAGGCTACTTTACCTTGAGGTAGCCATTCGAGCGATGGCTCTGGACTCCTATGGGCACGTGGTTAGCTCCAAATTGCGAACTCCAGTGAGCGCCGCGTAGTCCCATGCGAAGGGGAAGTCTGCAACCGGGCTGGCGACGGTCCGGATTTGAATCTCGACCTCCTCTTTGGTCGGGAGGATGTACTCAGCGAACCGATTCCAACCGCAGGTCCCACCTGCTGACAAGTCATGACTCCACAATACTCCTCCATTTAGGACAACCTGCTGAAGCAACACCCATGGCCAATCTTGTGAGCGAAACCGATCTTGCACCTCTCCGGAGAGGATGTAACACGCATTCGCCTCAGTCGTGAACATTTTTTCTATTCCGATAGCTTCACCACGCAGAGATGGTTCCTCCGCAAACGTAAAGAATGAGCCTTCTGGGGCGTGGACGAGGCGACTCCCGCCAAGGACGGTCCAGCCAGAAAACCAATCCGCCTCATGTCGCAGCTCCTCGTCATTGGATCCGGGACTCCATGTTGAGTAATAGCCAATCTCGTCTGTGTTTTGGAGGTGGGCTCCCACCGCCTCCCTCGTCAGTGGATTCGTCACGACGATAACGTCCATATGCTGCAGCGCTCCTTCGGAGAAGTAGGGCGCAAATCGAGGATCTTCATATCCTACCGAGGTAACCCAGTCCGGCCTAGACACTGAGTTCTCAAGCGCCGCGATAGGGTAAAGACATGTCTCCCCTTCTACAAGTACCTGGATTGGTCTTGAGGCAGCACCAATCAGCCCATTTACGAACTGCGCCGCCGCCACTGTTTCTTCGTCCATCCAGTTGGAGTATCCGAAGGCGCGAACAGCGCCACTAACGGCAAGTACGACAAGCACTACTAGCCCCCCAGCGCGCAATAGAATACCCTGCGCACTCAGAAGGTGGACGAGAAAGGTTGCAGCGAAAGGTATGACTGTCCAATAGAGGAACAACACATACCTGGCATGCAGGGTGGGCACGCCATATCCCATGATCCCTGCGAACATCAGACACAGCAAATACGCAACGGGGGCCGACAAGTAAGATATCGCGCCTGGGGACCGCTTGGCCACAAACGGTATCGCAACAAACGAGAGAGCGATCAAGAGCGGCTCAGCAGCGACGAGTTCGCGTAGCGCAGAGCTCAATCTAAGCCGAAGAGGTTCAAGGAGAAACCAATCGTGAAAGGACTGTGCCTGGGCCAGGAAACGAAAACCGTTTCCGTACATTGCTTGATTTGCGACAATCCAAGTGATGGGAAAGGCTCCGCAAACTAGCGCGCCGAGTAAGAGAGAGCGGAGGTTCGTCTTGGCCCCAATTGCCTTCGACAGCCGCTGCCGAACGGCCATAACCAGGAGAGCGATCGCAGCAAATCCCGCAATGAACCAGCCGCTGTAATGGGCAGCCGAAGCTGCACCGGCGCTCAAAGCCACCAGGAACACGTCTCGCTGGTTCATCCCTCCAGATCTGACTGTGCCTTTCCACCATGTGTAGCATGTCAGAATTCCAAAGAAGACCAGCATTGGCTCAACGAGACCAGAATAGGTAGTCCAGATATCGGTTGTCAATGTGGCGCCTAAGATCGAAGCGGCAAAGCCGGCTTCCTTCCCTCCGAGACTAGACGCAAAGAGGTATGTCAATGCCAACGAGCCAACAAAGTAGACATGATTCCATAGAACAGGGACTAGAAGGTCTAACCCTCCAATCAAGGGCCGAAGGATTACGAATGTTGCACCATTGATCCAGAACTGAAGGGGGAGCCAATGGCCCGGGATGAAATATGGTTGGATTGCCCACCGCCAGGCAAGGCCTGTCCGGTAGAAGGTATCTGGGTCGTCTCCATACCTATAGCCACTCCCATTTAATATGAAGTCAATAGCCACGCGTACAAGTAGCGCCAGAATCACAGAGCCAGTTAGTAACACGAGCTCGGCCCGTGACTTCAACTTGGCATGCAAGATGTCACTATTCGGGGTCATTGACGAAGACGGGCTCAGCGCACCAGACTCGCGCTTGGTTGGCGCGTCTTGCTGCTAACCACCAGCCGGTCGCACGCCCAGCATTGTCCGGCCATTGCGAGCGGTGTGGACGACGTGACGGAGCGCGTCCGCCAAGGCACGTAGTGCAAGTCCGGGGGAGTGTCCAGCCAAGATCGCTTCTCTCGCCGCCGCCCCGAGAGAGTCCCTTAGATCTCGGCTTGTGACAAGCCTCACAATCTGGTCGGCGGCCCGTTTCCCTATCCCTGGTTCATACATCAATCCGCTGACGCCTTCGTCTACGAATTCCGAGAACGGTCCACGTCGCGGGACCACGACGGCGCAGCACCGTGCCATCGCCTCCGCCACGGCCATCCCGAAGGACTCGCCGCGCGAGGTCGAAACCACGACCCCGCCGGATGCCCGGACTTCATCGAAGAAGCTCGGCAGATAATCCTGGGACGGCCCTTGGAACCAACGCAGCCGTTGGATGATTCCCTTCGCCGTCGCTTCTCGGCGCAGGGCCGATGCCACGTCGGGGTCTCCATCCCCAAGGATCCAGAACTCCGGCTCCGCCAGGCGCCGGTGGACCAGGCGCGCGATCTCGAGAAACGCGTTCCAGTTCTTGAGACGATCCAACCGCCCCACCCAGGCCACGATCGGGTTGGCCGGGGCTGCCTCGAAGGCTGCGATCGGCCTCAGAAAGACTTCCCGAATGGGATTGGGCACCACATGAACGGCCATATGCCTGGGAAGCGAGCTCTCGATAGCCTGCCTTTGATGGTGCGACGGAACGAGGACGGCGGCCGCCCGACGAACGGCGTCCAGGCGCAGATAGGCCCGGTTTTCGGCGTACGGAGTGTGGCACTCGAGGATGACCTTCCCGGCCCAGCCCGCATGTTGAAGGGCCGGGAAAGCCTCCTCCGTGTCGATCGTGCTCACGATCGAAGGCATCCAGGATCCAATGAACCGACGGAGGTCGGCGACGCCTCCGACCTGCACAGCAGGCTGGAGTCCCCGGAAAAGCTCCCGACCCTCGCCGTCCGCCAAAAACCAGACCTTGGTCTCAAAGCCTAACGCCGGCATTCCGTCGAGCCGCGCTCGAAGAACGGCTTCGACGCCGCCCATGGTCAGGTACTTGTAGACAAACAACACCTTCATATCGCCCTCGCAAACAGACGATGCTTCCCTGCCAGCCGCTGGGTTTGCTCTTCAAGAACGCGTTGGAGGGAGGTCGCGCGCTGTGACCATGTGGAGGTCATGGCGAACTGCCTACGGTCGGCGGCCCCGCGAGTCTTGTCACGGGCGGCCGCGGCGATCATGTCAATGAACTGTGTCTTTCCCTCCGCCCTCTGGACCAGATCCGCGGCCCTTCCGGGCGGATAGCAGCCCGTCATGACGACGGGCAGCCCCATGGCCAGGTATTCGTAGGTCTTGATCGGGTCGGCCGCCGCGGACAGCGGCCCAGGCTTGAACGGAACGATGGCGACGTCCCAATTGGCCGCATAGGCCGCGAGGGAGTGCTGCGGTTTCCTTCCAAGGAGGTGGACGTTCGCCGGCAACCGACGGGATCTCCGCCCCTCCCCGTATCCGATCACATAGAAAAGCCATTCAGGTCTCGCATGCGCGGTCGCGATAAGCAACTTCCAGTCGAACCAGCCTTCACTCAGGTGGCCGAAATAACCGATGGTGACATCGCCCCGATCGAGCGCGATCGGTGTCTCGATCACGCCGATGTGCTCCGGAGATCCGTTGGGAAGAAGGTCGGTCGTCGATCGACCGAGCGCGGCCATCTTCTCAGCCAGGATGCTGTTAACACAAAGGACTGCGTCGGCGCTCCACGCGAAGTGGGCTTCCATGCCTCGGTCGTACCACTTCGCCCAACCGGCCTCGGAGAAGGCTTGCCAATCATCGATCACGTCGTAAACCGTCTCCCAGCCGCGGGCGTGGGCGACGGCCAGCGACTCAAAGAAACTGGGGTGCGGGAACTCGAAGACGACTGTGCGTCGGGCACCGGGGAACCTTCCGAAGAGGCCCGCCGGATCGTCGACGACCACGTCGATCGGAACTTGCAGGATTCCCCCGGCAAGACTCGCCTGCGCCATTGATTCACTCTTGGACCAACGCCAGTAAACAAAGACCACCGGGATTCCCCGCGCGGCTAGCTCGAGAGCCAGATGCGTGGGCCGTTGGCCTTCGCTTTCCACGAGCTTAGTGCTCGAGAAGATTGCAACCACGTGTCCCGCTCCGGTTTGAGCGACGCGTTGTTCGAACCTGGCGAGATCCAGGTGCACATCGCCCGTCGGTTCGACTCGCGCCTCTTGGACGTGGGAGTCCGAGCTCGCAAGGAAGGAGGACAATTCCAGCTGGCTCTCGCGGGTCTGCCGGTCGGTAACCGGCATGGCGACCCCAAGGCCCTCGAGTGCCCTTCGCCCAGCGCTGCTCGCCCGGCGATAGATCCTGCGCCCCAACCCACCCTCGGGGAAAACCCTTCGTATCTGCGTCCAGTACAGGTCGAGCGCGCGGACACCCAGTGTCTCCCTCAGGTCGGCCAAATCGCGCGCCAGCCGGTTCCGGTCCTGCAACAGTCGATGGGCCTGGTCGCGCATCGTGTCCAATTGTCGGACAAGGTCTTGCGTTCGTTCCCGCTCGCCGAAATAGCGGAGGGCGACTCGCTGGGCCATTCGATCCGAGGCGGAGGCCTCCGGGAGAGGCCCGTGGATGAGGCCGGCTGCCAACCGGGCGTTCTCTCGTGCGCGGTCCGCCATCCTGGTCAGGAATTCGGCCGGGGCCCTCGGTTGCTCACGCGCCGCGTGAAGAAGCCGGGCCACGGCGGCAGTATTCCAATCGCTGCCGTCCAAGGCCCATTCCGCAAAGCCAGCCCCTGACATGAGGTGCGACACCTTCGGGTCGTACGCAAGCGCTGCCACTCGCCTGCCGCAGAGGAGCGAAAAGAGGACGGAGTGATACCTCATCCCAAGAACCAGGTTGCATTCCGAAATCTCATTGAGGGCACGGTCGATAGACAAGGGCGCTTCGAGAATCCGCACAGGCGCCGATGGGCCCAGCTGCTCCATGACTCGGCGGGCTACCGCTGCGTCATCCTCCCCGTCGGACTCACCACGAATTTCGAAGGGTAAGAAGACGATCTCTCCTCCGACCTCCGAGAGGAAGTCGCTCAGTGCCCGGGCTACCTCGCGTTCCCATTCAATGGAGGGCCCTAGTTTCCACGGTCGCAAACAAACGCCCAGTCGATGCGGCCCTTGCTCGGAGGACGAGATTCTGGGCGCCTGGAGCCCGAAGGCAGGGTCGGCGGTGACGACGATGTCCTGCGCCACTCCGCCAAGGAGGGCCCGCGCCAGGTCTGCCGACTCTTCGTCTCGAACGCTCAGGACATGACATCGTTGCAACGCCGCCGCGGCCAACGCCCGCGCCTTGCGTTCCTCCAGAGGTCCGAGGCCCACTCCATAGAGCATGCACGGCTTCCCAAGCATGTTGGCAAGGATCGGAATGCCTGCATACGCGTCTTGTCCGATTCCCTGGAATGCGCCGACTTGTTCTGGAGCCACGCTCCAGTAGTCGTGAAAGAGACCGCCCCCTCCCAAGAGGACAACCTCGGAGGAGTGAATCGCATCCAGGATTGCCTCAGGTTCGGTCCACGAGAGCGACGGGACTCCGTGCTGCCGACTTGTACCAGGGGGATCACCTGACAAGACGGATATGGAGGCATCGGGGAACGACACACGCAGATCCCTGAGGGAGCACGAGAGTATCGCCTCGTCCCCGAGGTTGCCGAATCCGTAATAGCCAGCGATCAGGATCCGGGTCATGCGGTCACGCTTCCCAGCTGCGTCTGGATGGGCTCGACGCCCGTGACTCTCCGTGCGTACTCGCCGCAGGACGTGCAGTGGTCCCCGTCTGCTAGGCGCAGGCTCGGCGAGCCGCAGATAGGACACGGGGTCGTGGCGATCGCGCCCGGTTCGAGACTCCACGCCCAATGGTCCCGCCAAACCTGCGCCATGACGCGGGTCGACCACGGGATGCGCTGCGCCCGGTGAGAGATCCGCGCGCGCCCCGTTGCGTCGTTTGTGAATTCGATCACATGCTGGGTGGAAGACGAAATGGCTACTTCCGATGCGCACGGCCCATCGATCAGGATGCCATCCTCGCCGTCCCGCACCAGCTCCGGGAAGGCTCCGACGGAACTGGCCAGGACGACACACCCCGCCCGCATGGATTCGATCAGGGCCATGCCAAACGGCTCTTCTCGATCCTGAAGATGCAGGGCGAACGTGGATCGGAATAGTTCGCGCGTCAGGATCCGCTGGCCGACGAGGCCATGCCATACAACGCCAGGCTCGGGGAGTTGCGTGCGGGCCCGTTCCCCCCAGAGCTCATCGCCTCCGAAGACGTGAAGGGTGTAGCGATCGTCGCGTTGGCGCAGACGCCTGAGCACGTCAATGGCGGGCGCCATGCCTTTCGACGGGTGCGAAAGGTACACCAGCCGGAACGGATCACGCTCAAGCCCCTCTGATTCGGCCACCTGGAAGAGTTCCTCGTCGTAGCCGTTGTACGCGACAAAAACGGGCAGGCTGCCAAGCCCCCACTTTTCGCGGACAACCCGGCGCAAGAAATTGCTCTTGGCGTAAACCACATCGAGCGCCAGGCCGTCCAGCCCTTGAGGCCGGTCGACCCCGTCGACCGCCAGGATTCTCAAACCAGTTTCGATTGGCAGTTCACGCGCGGGCGATAGATCCATCCCACCGCCCGATGTATTAAAGAGGATGACGTCGGCCGTGAGGGTCTTTACCTCGGCCAGGGGTTGGTACTCGACTCCGTCGATGGTCTCCTGCCGCGGGCAATTGACGACCATCGTCACGCGATGTCCGAGTCCCGCCAGCGCGCTCGCCATCCGGACGCGAGCCGTGACACCCCCGCCCACGCCCGTCTCATACGGCGTGCGACCGTCATATCGAATGTGTGTATCGGGGCAGTAGAAAATGACCGACCGAAGAGACCCGTCGGCAGGTCCCGTCCTCACAACCAGCCCAGGATGTGAAGGTGCCGATAAAGCTCCGGGCCGGATACGAGCGACAAGCGTCCCTCGGCCCCGTCGGCCAGCTTGCGGATGGAGTCGGTGAAATCTGTCGTCACCACCAGGCAGGCGGCGGCGTAGTCCGCCTGCGACTCGAGATCGCGCAGCAGGCCCCGCCCCTCCCCGACGCCGACGTTCTTCGACGCCCTGAGGCAGCGGACGAGCAGGCGCTCGGTCGCGCCGCCCGAGATCCGCTCGACCGCCAAATCCCCGCCCTCTTCGGTAATAGAACGCAACAGGCGCGCCTCGGTGTAGCCGAGGGCGCGGAAGAACATCTCCACACCGGCGAGGAGTTTTTCGGGAGGCAGCTCCGCCAACTGCGTTCGCAGGGCATTCGTCCCCGGCAGGAACGCCGTCCCCTCCGGGGTCTCGGTCGCCGTTCGGCGGACTTGCTTCTGCCGCGGGATTTCCAACACCCGGTCGGTCCAGTCCTCGAGCGTGAGGGAACCTTCGGCGTCGACTCCCGATTCCGGCGAGACGATGCCCCGTTCGGCCAGGAGTGCGTGAAGCGTTTCGTCGACGGTCTCGGCCATCCAGAATTCGTACACCGTGGTCGGCAGTCGGGGACCATGATCGGGAAAGAGACGCGCCTCGAGCCGGCCGCGTCCGATGGGGTTCCACTCGTGATCGAAGTGGACGATGTAGCTCGCCTCGGCCGGCAGTGGCCCCATACGCGCCGCGGCGATGTCGGCCAGCAGGACCCGGCGATCCGGAAGGCCGCGGAAGGTCTCCCAGGCGCGGTCCTGTTCCGCCTCCGGAACGGCGGCCTCAAGCCGGACCGCGCCGTACGCCTCCAGGATGGGACGCAGTCGATCGAGCACCGCGTCGGCGTGCTGGCTGAACACGATGATCTTCCCACCGGCCGGCGTGATCTCCTCGACCAGGTCGAGCAGCGCCCGGACCTTGGGTCCGTCCAGCGATTCAGGGGCGAAGGCGCAGATCTGCTGAAGGCGGTCGAACGCCGCCCGCACATGCGTCAGGGTTGCCGATCCGCCGAGCCGCCCCAGCCGGTAGCGCTCATCGGCAAGGGCTTCCCGGTACGCGGCGGCCTGGCCCTCATCGAGATCCAGCCAGACCTCCTGGCGTGATAGGGCGGGCATCTGAGGCGCGAGCTCGCTCTTCCGCCGCCGAAGGACGAGGGGCAAGAACCGTTCGCGCAATAGGGGCAGCCCGATCGCCTCCGGAAGCTCGGCCGCCCCCGGGTCCAACAGCCGGAAGATGGCCCGCCAATCGGCGGACTCCTGCGGCAGCGCTCCGGCCGTCCCCCAGCGGCGTGCGGCTTCGACCCGGCTCAAGCCATCCGCCACCAGGGCCGAACGCCGGCTGACCGCGGGGAGTTGGTCCATTAACAGGATGTCGAAACGCAGGCCCTCGTCGGATAACGCGCCTCGGGCGACATCTTCGGCCAGGGTCTGGTAGTCGACGATCAGGATGTGCGCCTGCGACTTCCAAGACCGCTCGCGCGAACGGCGATCGCCGCGAATGACCTGGACCAGGAGACCAGGCCCCTGCTCTCGGATCTCCGCCACCCAGTGGCGCCGCCACGGCTTCGGGCAGACGACGAGGGCGCGGTGCGCCTCGCGCCGGCGGAAGAGGGCCGCCATGGCCAGACTCGCCGAGGCGCTCTTCCCCGTGCCGGCATCGTCCGCCAGGAGGAACGAATTGGCGGAAGCCAGATGCTCTGCCGCCTCGACTTGATACAAACGCGGCGCCGTGCCGGGCGCCATCTCACTCTGACCGTCAAGGATCGGGGGCAGGAACAGCGGCGCCAAACGAGCCGCCTCCGTCGCGGCAGACGACCCGGTCGAGGAGGCGAGCAAGGCCGGCATCGGGACGTGGCCGAATCCTGCACCCGAGGCTCCCGGGTCGGCCAGAATGACTCCGAGGGCCAGGATGCGTGTCTGCGCCAGCGCCCCAACGGGAAGGTCGAGCATCGTCGGGATTCCGGAGATCATCGGCGCGCGCCAACTCGACCCGTGAATCCCAAATCGAATCTCGCGAGCCGGGATGAAGGGGACGATGGGTGGCCTTGGGAGACGGAGATCTCGTACCGAAGAGAACCCGGGCTGCCGCAGAGGGGTGACCGAGCGGCCCGTAGACAGGCGGACGGGGGGCACGTCAGCCCCTGGCGGGCTCGCCCACCTTCAGGGTATGGGCCTCTTCGAGCGCGCTGCGAATCCGGGTGAAGGGTTCGAGGATATTGCGACCGCGCAGGCGGCGTGGAAGCACTTCCAGCCCCGCCTCGGCTTCCGCCTCATATCCGGGGAACGTCTGCAGGACGTATTGCCCGTCCACCGTCCCGCGGACCCACAGGACCGGGATCTCGACCTTGGGCCGCAGTTTCAGGAACTCAGCGTCGCGAACCAGGACCAGGCCGGGTTTCGACTCGAGGGACTGGAGCATGGGGATGCCCAGCAGATCGTTGCAAATGTATTCATGCAGGGTGTCGCCGTACAGGACGCGTTGCAGGTTGGTGGGCCGGATCGATCCGCTGACGCGAAACTCGACCGGGCGTGTCCACCCATCCGTCACCAGACAGCCGCCGCGGATCGCCCCGCCCTCTTCAAAGGACGCCAGATCGAGGAAGGCGAGGACCCTTTCGTTCGCGGACGGATCGGTCGATTCGGTCATGAGGACGATAGAACTCGGCTCGCGTTCCGGAAACCAAGCCGCGGCCTGTTTCCGCCGGAGCCAATCGAGACTCTAGCCCAAAGCCGGGGAGGCCGCAAGGTCACTCCGGGACTATCCAGCCAGAAGCTAGACAGCTTGGGGCAGAAACGGCATCTCCGGCCCCGGGATGCCCAGATGTTCGGCCAGGGCGGCACGCAGCGCGGTCCGATCGTCCCACGGGTATTCCTCGACCCCCAGGGCCATCGACTGCTCGTGCCCCTTACCGAGTGCCATCAGCAGGTCCCCGGGGCGCGCCAGGCCCACGGCGAAGCGCAGCGCCTCGCGGCGGTCCGGGATCCGCCAAAAGTTGACCCCTTCCACCGCGCCCTTCCCCGCGGCCGCTCCCGCCATGGTGTGCAACATCGAGGCGATGGACTCGGTTCGGGGATCGTCGGCGGTGAATACGGTCAGGTCCGCCAACTCGGCCGAGGCCTCGGCCATGCGAACGCGGTTGTCCGGGTCCCTCATCCCGACCGCGCCGAAGACGGCGATCACGCGCCCGGACGTCAGCCTTCGCCCGACTTCGAGGGCGCGCCGCACCGCATGCGGGCTGTGGGCGAAGTCGACCACGGCCCCGAACGGCTGCCCCATCTCGATGGGCTCCATCCGGCCGGGGACCACGCGGACGGCCGCGATCCCGGCCGCCGCCACCTGGGGCGCGACTCCCAGCGCCGCCACGCCGGCGGCGTACGCCGCCGTGGCGTTGCGGGCATTGGGTTCCCCGATCAGGGGGACCTGCACCGAAGTGGGCTCGCCGGGGCCGGCGATAACCATCGAGGTGCCGCCCGCAGATTCCACCACGCTCTCGAGTCTCACATCGGCCGCCGTACTTTTTCCGTAGCTGACCACGCGGACGGATGTGGCGGCCTCTAGGGTGGGGAACGAGGAATCATCGCGATTGAGGATGGCCGTCCGTTCCGGCGCGAACGTCTTAGCCGGTGTCTCGGACAGCGAGCGGAACAGTCCCGCCTTGGCCTCCTGGTACGCCTCGACCGTCCCGTGGAAATCCAGGTGCTCGCGTTCGATGTGCGTGATCACGGCCACATCGAAGTCGCAGCCTTCCAGCCGCCCTTGGGCCAGGCCGTGGGAGGTCGCCTCGACCACGGCGTGGCTCAACCCGGCGCGCACCATCTCCGCCAGATAGGCCTGGAGATCCATGGCATCCGGCGTGGTCACATGCAGTCCCGTGTCCTCGATCCGCTCGCCCAGGGCGGCCTGCACCGTCGTGATCAAACCGACCGAGTGCCCGGCCGCGCGCAGGATGGAATGAATCAGCGTGGCGGTGGTGGTCTTGCCCTCGGTGCCGGTGACGCCCACCATCACGAGTTTGCGCGCCGGATGGCCGTGCCACGCGGCGGCCAGACGGCCGAGGGCGCGGCGCGAGTCGGGCACGCGCACGTACGGCAGCCCGAGGTCCGGATCCGGATCCTCGCCGACCAGGGCGGCCGCCCCGGCGCCCGCGGCCGCGGCCATGAACTGGTGCCCATCCAGGTTAACCCCGCGCACCGCCACGAAAACGAAACCCGGCCCGACTCGGCGCGAGTCATCCGTCAGGCCGAGGAGGTCCACGGGGATGGCGCCGGCGGCAAAGCCGGGGAACTCGTAAAAGAGGTCAGCCGGGCGCATCGAAACAAACGCCCGCCGCAGTTCGAGGCCGCGGCGGGCAGAGGGTCCGGTGGTTCATCTTCGGGACAATCAGTGGAGCGTGGTTCGCATGCTCTCCAGGCGTCCGGCGACCGAGCCGTCGAGGATGCGATCCCCCGCGCGGATCACGACCCCGCCCAGAATCTCGGGATCGACGCGGAACGTCACTTCGGCGCCTTCGCCAAGGCGGGAAACGAGCTCTTTTCGCAACGCCTCCGTTTCGGCGGCCGACAACGGCAGGGCGCTGGTCACTTCGGCATGCGCGCCCGCCAGTTTCTCGCCCTCGAGCAGGACCACCTTCCCGCCTTTCAAGCCGCTGAAGAACTCGTCCACCAGGGCGCGCTGCCGCTTCTCGTCCAGATTCTCGCCGATGAGTTTCTGGGCGGCGGCCACCGCCAGGGCGCCGATCTGCCCGCGCACTTCGGCCAGCGCCTGGAGCTTGGCTTGCTCGGCTTCCTGTGCGGCCGAGGCGCGCAGGTCGGCGATCTCCTTCTCGGCCCGGGCCCGGATCTCGCGAGCGGATGTCTCCGCCCGTTCCACCGCCTGGCGCACTTGAAGGTTCGCTTCCCCCTGCGCCTTGGCCAGGAGCGCCTGGGCCTCCTTTTCGGCGTTGGCCCGCGCCTCCGCCGCGATCCGGGCATCTTCCAGGCCCTTATCGATCGTCTCGCGGCGCTTGTCGAGCATACGGACAATGGGCTGGAAGACCCAGACCCGCATGACGATGAACAAGATCAGAAAGTTGGCGATCTGGACCAGCAGATAGCCCAGGTTAATTCCCAGCCGTTCCAAGGCGGACCTCCCTTTTTCCTGCCGGTCTAGAAGACGAACAAGATCACGAGCGCCATCACGAGCGCGTAGATCGCCGTCGCCTCGGCAAATGCGATGACCAGAATCATGTTGGTCTGCACCAGGCCGGAGGCGTCCGGATTACGGCCCATCGCTTGCACGGCTCCGGCACCGACCACACCAATCCCAACGCCGGCCCCGGCCACCCCGATCATGGCCAATCCGGCGCCCACGAGCTTACCGAGGATCGTGGCTGCCTCGAGCAAGTCTCCTGTCATGTCCTTCTACCCTCCGCCCGGTTGGGGGTCGGCGTCCCTAGTGGCCCGAGCCGGAATCGCCGTGACCGGCGGTGGCTTGGGCCATGAAGATCATCGTGAGCAATCCAAAGACGATGGCCTGGATCATGCCCACGAAGAATTCGAGAATCAGGAAGATGGATTGCGCGAAGACCGGCACGAGGCTGCCGATCACAAAAAGGAGCACGGAACCGGCGAAGATATTGGCGAACAACCGGAAGGTGAACGACAGGATCTTGGAGAATTCGGAGATGAGCTCGAGAATGCCGACGCCGAAGTTGATCCCCCCGAAGAACGACCCGCTCACCAGCTCCTTGAAGTTGAAGAATTTGCTGAAGTACCCGAGGCCCCGCGCCCGAATGCCGTAGACTTGAGTCATGGTCACCGAGACCAGGGCCAGCGCCAAAGTGAAGTTCAGGTCGGTGGAGACCGCCCGGAGATACGGGACGAGCTGGTACCCATGCTCGACCTCGGTCTCCCCCTTCGGCGGCGGCACGACCGAGACGATGGGCAGGTCTCCCAGACGCGCCACCTCTCGAATGGGGTATCCGCCGTGCTCGGCGGGCTCGATGATGCCGATGCTGTCGACGCCGGGGATGAGCTCCATCCAGTTGGCGACGAGCACCAGCAGGACGATCGAACCCATCCACGGGAAGATATGCCGGGTCCATCGCCCGGCGCTCGACTCGGTCAGCCGGTACAGCATTTCGAGCAAGGCCTCGACCGCGCCGGAGATCCCCTTCAGGACCAGGGCGCCCGAGGCCACAGCGCGGCGCACTGAAAGGCCGAGCAGGAGGACCAGGATGTCGGCCAGCGCGAGCGCCACCAGAGTGTTGGTGAGACGAAACTCGCCGATCACGGGCAAGGTGAACAAGACCCCGGTGAGGGGTTCGGCGGGCAGTTGAATGTGGGGCCGTACAGGGGGGTAGGCCGAAGCCGCCAGCGCTCCGAAAACGATGAGCGCCAGGACGAGCCAGCGGTTAATCCCCCATCGCCACACGCCGGTCTTCTTGGCTTCCATCCGTCTCGCTTCCTGAAGTGGCGGCCACACCCGCGGGCGGCAAAAGCCGTTGGGCCGCGGACAGGACCGTGCGGAAGATAATGACGAGCGTAACCGGAACGCTGCCCAGGATCAGGCCGATGGTGAACAGCGGCCGGCTATCCAAGCGGGCATCGAGCCACATGCCCGCGACCAGGGCGAGCATCACAATCAGGACCGTCAGGCAGCCTACTCGCCCGATGATTCCCGCGATGATTCGGCCCGATTGCGCCGGGTCCGAGGCAGGAGATACTCCCGGCTCCCGTTTGTTAATTATATCACAATCTCGGCTTGAGCTTACCCGAACAGGCTCGCCGCGGCGCGTAACGACCAGTCCAACCACGGCGCGCTCAAGGTTCCGATCACGAGGATGGCCACCACGCACAGACCCAACGCGATGGCGTGCGGCGCCGGCACGTGGATCGGTTTTGCCTCATCCGGCGAACGGAAAAGGTACGCGACCTTGAGCACGGTCAAGTAGTAGTAAAGCCCGATGATCGAGTTCAGCACGCCGACGAACGCCAACCAGATCCACCCGCTCTGCACAGCCGCGGCGAAGACATAGACCTTGGCCACGAAGCCGGCCAGCGGAGGCATCCCCGCCAGCGACAGCATGCCGATGAGCAAGACCAGAGCCAGACCCGGCGAACGCCGGCTCAGCCCGGCGTAGTCCGCGATCGTCTCCGATCCGGCGGATTGCGCGAACAGGACGACGACGGCAAAGGTCGCCAGGTTCGTGACGACGTACGCCAATAGATAGAAGACCACGCTCGCCGAGCCCAGTTCGCTCAGAGCGACCACGCCGATCAGCGCGTAGCCGGCGTGGGCGATCGAGGAGTACGCCAGGAGCCGCTTCATATTCTTTTGGACCAGGGCGAGCAAGTTCCCCAGCGTCATCGTCGCCGCCGCCAGAATGGCCAGGAGCGAAGTCCAGAACGGCACGACCTCGGGGAAGGCGGCCAGCATCACCCGCACAAGGACTGCGAAACCCGCGGCTTTCGAGGCCGTCGAGATCAAGGCCGTGATCGGCGTTGGGGCTCCCTCGTACACGTCGGGAGTCCAGAAGTGAAACGGGACGACCGCCACCTTGAACCCGAATCCCACCAACACGAGAATAGCGGAGGCGGCGATGACCGCCGACGGGATCGCCTTTCCGGACATGGCCGCGGCGATCTGATACAGGTCCGTCTGGCCCGTGGCCCCAAACAGCAGGCTGAACCCATACAGCATCACCGTCGAAGTGAGCGCGCCGAAGAGGAAGTATTTCAGGCCGGACTCGGTGGACCGGTCATCCCGCTTGAAGAACCCGGCCAAGACATAGAGCGGAATGGAGGTCGTCTCGATAGCCAGGTAGAGCATCACCAGGTCGGAGGCCGAAGCCATCAGGCACATGCCGAGAGTCGAGACGATGATCAGCGAGTAGTACTCGCCGCGCTCGCCGAGACCGTGCAGGTCGATCGAGAGCAGGCAGGCCACGGCCGCCGAAAAGAGGAACAAGACCTGAAAGGCGAACCCGCTCCAATCGTGGCGGATCATCCCGCCCAGGATCACGGGAGACTCCGCCGGCGGGCGCGCGTAGATGAGCGTGGCCACGAGCGTGGCGCCGACGCCGATCGAAGCCACCCACCCCACCATCCGGCGTCGGCTTGGCCGTCCCAACAGGTCGGCCGCCAGGACGATACCGGCGAGGATGAGGAGCAGGACCTCGGGGAGGATCGCGGCCAGCACGCCGGGTCCGAAGGGCTGGGTCATGACGCCGTCATGCGCCTCCCAACACTTTCAGCACGGCATTGGCACCGGATTCGACCAGCGGCGCCATCAGGCTGGGGAAGATGCCGATGCCGATCATGAGAGCACACAGCACGCCCAGCGCCACCTTATCCGGCAGCAGGATCGGCGTGATATGGCCCTCGAACTCGGCGGGCATCGTCCCAAAGAAGACCCGGCTGATGGCCCGCATGATATACGCCGCCGTAATTACGATCCCGAGCGCGGCCACGACGGCCGCCACCGGGTAGGTACGCCACAATCCGAGAAAGATCGGGAACTCCGCCACGAACCCGGAGAACCCGGGCATGCCCATCGAGACCAGCCCGCCCACAATGAACGCCACGGCGACCAGCGGCAAAGGCCTCGCGAAACCGCCGAGCTTGGGGATCTCGCGCGTGTGGGCTCGGTCGTACACCATCCCGACGACGGCGAAGAAGAGGGCCGTCATCACCCCGTGCGAGAACATCTGCATCCCGGCCCCGGTCAGGCCCTGGCGGGTGAATGTGAAAATACCCAGCATCACCAGACCCATGTGCGAGACCGAGGAAAACCCAATGACGTACTTGAAGTCGGTTTGGACCATGGCGATGAAGGCGCCGTACACGACGTTGATGGTGGCCAGGACAATGATCAGCGGGGCCCAGAAGCGCGCCCCCTCCGGAAGCAGCATGACGCCGACTCGCAGGGCGGCGAAGGCGCCCAGCTTCATCAACACGCCCGCGTGGAACATCGAGACGGCGGTCGGCGCGGCCACGTGACCATCCGGAGACCAGTTGTGGAAGGGGAAGATCCCGCCCAGGACGCCGAAGCCGAAGAAGACGAACGGGAACCAGAACTTTTGGAATTCGGTTGGGAACGCCGCCTGTTGCAGCTGGAGGAGATCGAAGGTTTGGAGCCCCGCGGCGTAGTACAACGCCAGCCCGCCCACCAACGCCAAGACGGATCCAATGAACAGGTACAGAGTGAGCTTCATGGCGGCGTACTCCCGGGTTTCCTTCCATCCCCAAATGGCGATGAGAAGGAACATCGGGAACACGGCGATCTCGTAGAAGAAGAACAGATGGAAGAAGTCCTGCGCGACGAAGACGCCGAACACCCCGGTCGCGAGGATAAACAGGAAGGCGAAGAACTCGCGGGGCCGGTCGTCGAGCCGCCAGGAGATCAGGACGCCCGTGAACATCACGATGCCGGTGAGCAGGACCAGCGGCAGGTTCATGCCGTCCACGCCCACGTGATACGAAATGCCCAGCGCCGGCACCCAGGGAGCCTTCTCCAAGAATTGGTAGCCGCCGACCACCCGATCGTAGGAGACGTAGACCCAGATCGACAGCAATAGGGCGGTCGAAGCGGCCCCAAGCGCCAGGCCGCGAATCCAAACCTTGCGTTCCGCGGGCAGGAAGAGCAGCACGATCCCGACCGTGATCGGGAGCAACGTGAGAACGGTGAGCACCGGGAACGAGGTCAAGGAGCGGTCAGAGCCGGCCTCATCCGAGGAGCCGCAGAGCGGCCGGGGCGATGACGGCCAGGATCCACGCGGGCCAGACGCCCGTGAACAACATCAGGACCAGCAGTGGCGCCAGCGCGGTCAGCTCGCGCCGATTGATCTCCAAGTTGTGCCCGGACCATTTCTCGTTCATCGGCCCGTGCAGGACCTTCTTCAACCCCTTGAGCACGTACGCGCCGGTGACGAAGAGGCCGATCATCGACAGCGCCGTGTACAGCGTGAAGATGGGCCAGACCCCCCGGACCACCAGGAATTCGGAGACGAATCCGTTTAGCCCGGGCAGGCCGAGGGAGGCCATGGCCGTGAAGATCAGCACCCCGCCGTACAGGGGCGCCTTCGGGAACAGCCCGCCGAAGGCCTCGAGGTCGCGGGTGTGGGTCCGGTCATACAAGACTCCGACCAGCAGGAACATCCCCGCCGCCGAAAGTCCGTGGTTGAACATCTGCAGCACGGCCCCGTTGACTGCAATGACCGCGTCCGCTTGCGAGAGGGAGCCGCGAGCATAGGCCGCGGCCGCGATCCCCAGAACGACGAAGCCCATGTGATTGACGGAGGAATACGCGACCAGTCGCTTGAAATCGTTCTGGCCCCAGGACGCCAGCGCGCCGAGGACGATCGCCAGCACGGCCAGCAGGGCCAGGACTCCCGCGTAGGCTTTGGCCTCGGCCGGGTAGAGGGGAAGGACGAGGCGCAGGAAGCCATAGGCTCCGAGCTTGAGCAGAACGCCGGCCAGGAGCATGGACCCGGCGGTCGGGGCCTCGGTGTGGGCGTCAGGGAGCCAGGTGTGGAACGGCCACACTGGGACCTTGATCGCGAAGGCGATCACGAAGGCCCAGAACGCGATCGCCTTGACCGTGGCCACCGGCAGTGTGATCGGCAGACCCAACACCGTGAGAGGCTGCGACAGGGTAGACCAGACCCGCACGATCGTTTCCAGGTCGAAGGTCCCGGCCGTGAGGCCGATCAGTTGGATCGCCAACAGCAGGCCCAGCGAACCGGCCATGGTGTAGATCAGGAACTTGAACGAGGCGTAGGTCCGGTTGGCGCTCCCCCACTGATTGATCAGGAAGTACATGGGGACCAGACCGACTTCCCAGAAGATGAAGAAGAGCAAGAGGTCGAGCGACAGGAAAACACCCAGCATCCCCGTTTCGAGAAGGAGGAAGAGGGCCAGGTACCCGCGCAGGTTCTCCTTGATCGACCAGGAGATCAGCAGCGCCAGAGGAGTCAGGAGCGTGGTGAGCAAGACCATCGTGAGCGAGATCCCGTCCACTCCGAGCGAGTAGCGGGAGGCGATCGCCTCGTACCACACCGCGGTCTCGCGGAACTGGTAACCGGGCGCGCCCGGGTCAAAGCTCGCCCACAGCCAAAGGCTCAAGCCAAGCGGCACGAGACTCGCGGCCAACGCCACGTTTCGTAGCCTCGCGTCTCGGTCGCGAGGAATCAGGAACAGAGCCGCGGCGCCCAGCGCCGGGGAGAACAGGATGAAGCTAAGGACGTGGTCACTCAGGAACGTCATCGACCGCCTCGCGCCACCATGGCCCTCATGGCCGGAGAAGCAGCAAACCCGTGAAGACCAGGCCGACGAAAACCAGCCCGACGACGAGATACTGCTGGACTCGCCCCGTCTGGACGAATCGCAGGACGCTTCCGCCCCATTTCACCAGGTTGCCCACCTGGTCTCCGATCGCGTTGATCACGAGCAGGTCGAACCACTTGCGTAGAAATGCGCCGACGCGCAAGCTGAGGCCGCCGATCGCGTGCAGCGTGCCGTCGATGATCCCTCGATCGATCCAGCCCGCCACGACCGTTTCGGCCAGCCAGTAGGCCGGGCGAACGAAGACGTCTTGATAGAACTCGTCGAAGTAATACTTGTTTTTCAGGATCCGGTGCACCGGCCCCAGCGCCCTTTCCAACGGATCGGGAGATCCTGCCGCCACCCGGCGGTACACCCACCAGCCGAGAGTGAGACCCCCCAGCGCGGCCGCCACCGAGACGAGGAGCGGCGTGGCGGAGAAAGCCAACTCCGCTCCACCCTCCGCCAGCGAGGCGCCGAGGAAGCCGTGCACCCAATTGGGGATGATTCCTCCAAGCGCCGGGAAGTGCTCGGGGATGCCGATCCAGCCCGCGGCGATGGCGAAGACGGCCAGGCCGATCAATGGGATTCGCATGCTCCACGCGGGCTCATGCGCGTGTTCGGCCGCCGGGGTGCGAGGCGAGCCCAGGAAGGTCAGCGAGATCTGGCGCATGGTGTAGAAGGCGGTCAGCAGGGCGGCCGCGGCCAGCGCGCCGAAGACCAGCATGTGACCGTGGCCGAATGCGTCAGCCAGGATTTCATCCTTCGACCAAAAACCTGCCGTCAGCAGTGGGAATCCGGAGAGGGCGAAGCCGCCGATGAGAAAGGTCCAGAATGTCACGGGCATCCGCTTGCGCAGGCCGCCCATGGAAAACATGTTCTGCGGGTCGATCGCGTGACCTCCGGCGGCGTGGTCCCCCTTCGACGTCGCAGCCTCCCCAGCTTCCATTCCGTGGATCACCGAACCGGATCCGAGGAAGAGCAGGGCCTTGAAGAAGGCGTGCGTGAACAAATGGAAGGCGGCGGCGACATACGCCCCGATGCCCGCCGCGGCGATCATGTAGCCGAGTTGGGAGATCGTCGAGTACGCCAGCACACGTTTGATGTCGTTTTGCGCCACGGCAATCGTGGCCGCGAACAAGGCCGTGAAGGCCCCGATGGCGGCCACCACCGTCATCGTCGGTGTCAGCGCTGCCCCCTCATGCCATCCGGCCGTGATCAGAGGGAAGAAGCGCAGGACCAGGTACACGCCGGCCGAGACCATCGTCGCGGCGTGGATCATGGCCGAGACCGGGGTCGGACCTTCCATCGCGTCGGGCAGCCAGACGTGCAGGGGCCATTGGGCCGACTTTCCGACGGTCCCGAAGAAGAGCAGCAGGCCGATCAATCCGGCCAGGGACAGGCCAAGCACTCCCGAGGGCGCCGCGGCCAGCGCGGCGAGCACCTGCTCGTTGGCGAGGATCTCCCGAAAGTTGAGCGTCCCCGTGGCCGAGTAGAGGGCCACGATGCCGAGCAGCATGAACACATCCCCAATCCGGGTCGTGAGAAAAGCCTTGACCATCGCCTCGCGCGCCGAGGGCTTCCCATACCAGAACCCGATCAACAAATAGGAGCACAGCCCCATGATCTCCCAGCCGATGAACAGCAGCAGGAGATTGTCGGAGACGACGAGGGCGAGCATGGCGGCGGCAAATAAGGAGATAAAGGCGAAGAAGCGCGCGTACATCGGCTCCACCCCGCCATGGTGCGGAGGCAGGCCGGGCTGGTCATGCGGGTCGCGCGGCTGGCCGAAGTTGTGATAGCCGATGCTGTAGATGAAGATTCCCAGGCACGTCCAGGCCACGAAGAATAGGGCCAGGGCGCTGAGGGGATCCACCAGAACCCCCATCCGGAGCCATCCGGCGCCGGTGGGCAGCCAATTGAAAGACGCGGCGAAGGGCGCGTGGGCGAGATCCGCAACCCCCACCGCCCGAACGAACACCGCCATCGCCAACGCCCAGGAAATCCCCATCGCGCCCACCGCCAGGCGGTGGCTGAGCCGGTTGTTCCGATGGGCGCCGAGCAAAATGGCGAAAAAGACCACCAGGGGCGGCAACGGAAGAAGGGCGATCCAGAGTTCGGTCGTCATTCGGGGCCGCTCACCATTTGAGGAGGTTGAGTTCGTCCGCGGCCACGGTCGAGCGCCGCCGATAAATCGAAATGATCAGCGCCAGCCCGACGGCCGCCTCCGAGGCGGCGACGGCGAAGACGATGATGGCGAAGACTTGCCCGCCCATGCTGCCGGGATTCAGATATCGCCAGAACGCGATCAGGTTGATGTTCACCGCGTTCAGCATGAGCTCGATGCCCATCAGGATGGCGACCGCGTTGCGCCGCGCTAACGCGCCGTACAGCCCCACGCAAAAGATGGCCGCGGCCAGGACCAGATACCACGACAGGGGGATCACGTGCTTTTCTCTTCCACGACGGGGGCCGGAGGCAGCGCGATCACGATCGCACCGATCATCGCCGCCAGGAGCAAGACCGAGGCAACCTCGAAGGGAAGCACGTATCCCTGCGCGTCCACCAGCGCCCGCCCGAGGTCGACGACGAGAGTCCCCGGCTCCTTCACCAACGGTTCGGCGAGGCCTTGAAATCCAGCGACTTGAGAGAACAGGAGGATCAAACCGGCGAAGAGGATCACGGCCGCCGGCGCCGCCAGCCACCAGGTCCGATTCACCTGGCTCGCCAGACCCGTCGAGACCTGACGGGTGAGCATGACCGCGAAAATCACCAGGATCGCGATCGCCCCGATATAGATGGCCACCTGGACGACGGCGAGGAACGCCGCCTCCAACAGCAGGAACACCACGGCCACGCCGCCGAGCGTCAATACCAGCCATAGGGCGGAATGGATCAGATTTGGGCTCGCCACCACCATGATCGCGGCGAGAAACGTGATGATGGCCGTGACCACGAAAATGATCTGGACGACGGTCATCGCCGGCATCAGCTCCCGGTCGCCCGCGCCACGCGGGCTTCGAGCCTTCGCCGAAGGCTGCGAGCGTGCCGGCCGAGCAGGAGGACGGTGACGAGCGCGATGGCGCCATTGGCCGCCAGGAGCGCTCCGGTCCGGCTCCAGCCGGCTTCGAGCGCGGCCTTGTCCGCCACCGCGGTCAGGATCACCGCCGCCAGAGCCAGCGGCGTGAGGAACTTCCAATTCAAATCGTTCATCTGATCGATCCGGATGCGCGGCAGAGTGAAGCGGATCAGGGTCAGGAGGAAATACACGAACGCCGTCTTGATCAGGAAGTACACCAGCCCCAGGAGAGGGAATGCCGCCGCCCCGGGCCCCTGCCAGCCGCCGAGAAAAATCGTCGCCGTCAGGGCGGAGATCGTGAAGGCGTGAAGGAACTCCGCGACGTAAAACATCCCGAACTTCATCCCGGAATACTCGATGTTGAACCCGGCCACGATCTCGGACTCGGCCTCCATCAGATCGAAGGGCGTCCGCCCGACCTCGGCCAGGGAGCTGATGAAGAAGATCAACGCCGCCAGCGGCGCGAGAACGACGAACCAGACGTCTCGCTGCCGGGCGACGATGTCCCCCATGCCCATCGAACCCGCCAGCATGGTCGGGATGATCAGCGCCAGGACCATCGGCACTTCGTAGGAGACGAGCTGGGCGACGGTTCGGAAGGCCCCAAGCAGGGCGTACTTATTGTTCGACGCCCAGCCGGCCATGATGATCGAGAGCGTGCCGATGGAGCCGATCGAGATCAGGTAGAGCAGGCCGACGTTCAGGTCGGTGCCGATGAGCTGAGGAGCAAAGGGAATGACGGCCCACAATCCGGCGACGCTCATGATGGCCAGCAAGGGCGCCAGGTTGTAGACCACTTTGTCGGCGCCATCGGGCGTGATGTCTTCCTTGGTGACGAGTTTGATCGCGTCGGCGACGGATTGCAGCAGCCCGTAAGGACCCACGCGGTTCGGGCCGAGACGGTCCTGAATCCGGGCCGAAAGCTTGCGGTCCAGCCAGGTGAGGAAAACCCCCGAGAGGGTGAGGACGATGCCGGTCAGGACGACGGCGCCGACCAGCTGAAGGAGGAGAGTGGCGAGCTCGGACGAGAGCCCGAGACCCGTCAGCAGGTCGTTCCACGTTCGCGAAACCCAACCGAAGGGATCCCGGAAAAAGACGTCCATGCCCGCCCTAGACAAAAGAAGTGGCTGATGCCCGCACCTCATCAGCCACGTCGCGTGCGATCGGTTAGCCTAGACCCACTCGAGGGCCCCCTTGCGCCAGGCGTACGCCAAACCGCCGGCCAGGATGAGCAGAAAGAGAATCCCCTCCATCACCATGTAGAGGGGCATCTGGTCGTACGCGGCCGCCCAGGGAAAAAGGAACACGGCCTCCACGGCGAAGATGACGAAGATGAGGGCGAAAATGTAGTACTGAACTTTGAACTGCACCCACGTGTCGCCCACCGTCTCCATACCGCACTCGTAGGCCGCCTGTTTGGCCGCGTTCGGTTTGTGGGGCCCCAAGAACGACCCGGCTACGATCGGAATCGCGGCGAACACGAACGCCACGGGCAGGAAGATGGCGAGGAACGTCCACTGGCTTAACATCCTGCCTCCGAAGACCACGGGGGTGGAACAGGCAAAGTCTATCACGACCTCCGAGGAGGGTCAAAATGGTCGAGGGGTCAAGAGGTCCATCCGTCAGTGGGCCAAGCGGTCAATTCGTCAATCGGTCAATCGGTCAATCCGTCAATTGGCCAACACGTCGACGGGTCACCATGTCAACGGGTCGGGATTGAAGGAACGCCGGGAGCTGGCAGCGGGAAGCCGGCGGCCGCTCTGTGGGTATAATGCCTCCGTGAGTCCCCGCCTCACCTCCTCCGAATGGGAGTCCCTCACCGGCTCCCGTCCGGAGGTCCATCTCCTCCAAACTGTCGCTTGGGCGGAATTCAAAGCAAGGTACGGCTGGAAGTCTCACTGGCTGTCCCACGATTCCGCCGCGGCGCAAATCCTCATCCGGGGGTTCCCGGGAGGCGTCCGCCTTGCGTACGTGCCCAAAGGCCCCATCGGTCCGTGGCTGCCGCATCTGCTGCCCGAACTCGATCAGCTCTGCCGCGATGAGAGAGTCTTCCTTCTAAAGGTCGAGCCGGACGACCACGCCGCTCCGGAGTTGGAGGCCGAACTGCGGCAGCACGGCTTCCGCCCAAGCCCCAGCCCCATCCAACCCCGCCGGTCTGTCACCGTCTCCCTGGAAGGCGAGGAGTCCGACTGGCTTTCGCGGATGCATCCCAAGACGCGTTACAACATCCAGCTTTCCGGAAGGAAGGGCGTGCGCGTCAGCCCGTGGAGCGACCTGGCCGGATTTGGAGCTCTCATGCAGGCGACCGCGGACCGCCAGTCGTTCGGCATTCACCATCCGGACTACTACCGCACGGCGTATGAGATCTTTCATCCCCGGGGGGAGTGTGAACTCCTGGCCGCGGAATTCGAAGGCCAGATCCTGGGAGCGGTCATGGTTTTTGCGCGCGGTCCTCGCGCCTGGTATTTCTACGGCGGGTCGAACGGTCGGGAGCGGGCTCGAATGCCCACCTACTTGGTGCAGTGGGAAGCGATGCGCTGGGCCCGAGCCCGCGGCTGCGTGGAGTACGACTTGTGGGGCGTACCGGACCACGAAGAGCCGGTCCTCGAATCGGAGTTCCCCACTCGCTCGGACGGACTATGGGGGGTGTACCGGTTCAAGCGCGGATTCGGAGGGCGTCTGATCCGGACGGTCGGCGCCTGGGACCGTCCCCGCTCGATGCCCCTCTACTTTGTGTATCGCATGGTGGCCGGCCGGTCGGTCTACTGAAACAGGCCATGCTTGAGACGCTTCGCCGGCTCCCGCGCATCCGCCTCGGCCATCTGCCCACGCCCGTGGAGCCTTTGCCGCGGCTGGGAGCCCAACTCGGCGTGCAAATCTGGGTCAAGAGGGATGATCTGACCGGATTGGGGATGGGCGGGAACAAGGTCCGCAAGTTGGAATGGTTGGTGGCCGAAGCGCTCGCCCACGGAGCCAAGACGCTGCTCACACTGGGCGCCGTGCAGTCGAACCACTGCCGCCAGACGGCCGCGGCCGCGGCGCGAATCGGCCTGGACTGCGTCCTGGTCCTCGGCGGCGACTCACCCGCTCACGCCACGGGGAATGTCCTCTTGGACAAACTGCTCGGGGCGGAGCTGATCTGGGCAGGAACTCGAAATCGAGAAGAGGTACTGGCGGAGACCTTCGACCAGCTCTGGTCGGCCGGCCGGCGGCCGCATCAAATCCCCTACGGTGGATCGAGTCCGGTAGGTGCGGCCGCGTTTGCGAATGCCCTGGCTGAGTTCCTGGACCAGGGGATCGAAGTCGACCGGATCGTCCACGCCACATCCTCCGGAGGGACGCAGGCGGGATTGCTGGCGGGAGCCGTGGTGCTGGGTTTCCGGGGAGAGATCCTGGGAATCAGCGTCGACCGTCCTGCCTCGGAGCTGGCGGCGACGGTCCACCGGTTGTCGGGCGAGATCCTCGCCCTGGGCGGTGGAACCGCGCACGTCTCCCCCGACTCGGTTCACGTCCTGGATGAGTACTGTCGCCCAGGCTACGCCGTGGTGAGCGATCTTGAACGCGGGGCCATCCGGGAATTCGCCAGGAGCGAGGGGCTGCTGCTCGATCCTGTTTACACCGGCCGTGCGGCCGGCGGGTTGCTGGATCTGGTGCGGTCGGGCCGGATCGAGCGGGGTGAGCGCATCCTCTTCTGGCACACCGGCGGCGGGCCGGCACTCTTCGCCCACGGTGACGAGTTGTAAGAACCCGTACCTAACCCCTACCCCCTTCCCTTACCCCCGCTAATGTTCTCTCCCCTCTCCGGCAAGGAGAGGGGTTGGGGTGAGGTCTAACCTCACACCCTGCCGATCAACTCCAAAACCTCCACCGGCTGTCCCCTGCCCTCCACTTGCAGGCTCGCCCCACCCCCCACCTTGAAACCCGGCCCCAATTCCGAGGCCCTGACGCGGCTGATGAGGATCTGTCCCGCCCGAGCGTTCTCCTGCAGTCTGCGGGCCGTGTTGACGCTGTCCCCGATGGCAGTGTAGTCCAAGCGCTTCTGCGTCCCCACAAAACCGAGGAGCGCATCCCCGGAGTGGATGCCCACGCCATACGAAAGCCGCAGCGGAGCGGGGAGTTCCGCGTGCAGGCGGGCGACGCTCTCCCGGATCGCCAGGGCGGCGCGGGCTGCCCGCGCAGCGTGGTCCGGCTGAGGCAGCGGCGCATTGAACCAGGCCATAACCGCGTCCCCCAAGAACTTGTCGATGGTCCCGTCCTCGCCGAGGATCGCGTCCGCGGCGGCCGCCAGGTAGCGGTTCAATACCTCGACGAGGGTCTCCGGGGCCATCGTCTCGCCAAACGCGGTGAAGCCGCGGATGTCGGCGAACAACGTCGTAATGACTCTTCGCTGCCCCCCGAGCTGAAGGCGATCCGGGTCGATCTGGTCGATCACGGCCGGCGAGACCATTCTCTCGAACAGGCGGCGCTGGGCTTCAAGACGCCGTTTCTCCGTCAAGTCGTCCAACACCAGCGCGACGCCGCGAGTCGTCTGATCGGCCGTCTTCAACGGAGAGATGCTTAAGATCAGATCGAGCGGCCCCCGGCCGGGGATGGCCGGATGCATCTCCAGACCGATGAAGCGCCGGTCGGAGTTCTTGACCTCCTCGATTCGCGCCGGCAGGTCCGTCGCCAGCGGTTCGGGCAGTTCGTGCAAGGACGACCCCACCAGGACTTCGCTCGGCCGCCCCAGGATCACCTCGGCGGCCCGGTTGCACAGGGTGATGATGCCGGCGATATCCGTGGTGATGACGCCGCTGGCGATCGAGGCGAAGACATCCTCCATCAGCGTCTTCAGCTCGCTGACCTCATCCAGGGTCTTCCGAACCGAAGCGAACAAACGCGCGTTCTCCACCGCCACGGCGGCCTGATCCGCGAACGCGGACAGCAAGCTGCGCTCCCGATCGGAGAACAGGCCCGTGCGGGCCCGGTTCTCGGCGTAGATCACGCCGGTGAGAACCCCCTTCAGCTTGAGGGGCACGCACAGGATCGAGCGCAGACTGTAGGCGACCACGCTCTGCTGGCTCCCGAAGCGCGGATCCGCCTGGGCGTTGGTCGTGAGGACGGCTTCGCCGCGGCTGATCACGCGTTCGATCAACGTGCGGCTGATCTCCTGTTCCGCCCGGTCCACCGAGGTGCGCTCCCAGTTACGGGCGGCCAGGGTTTCCAGGGTGCCGTGTTCATCGCGCAGCATCAAGAACGCCCGCTCCGCCCCCGTCAGGCGGATGATCGTATCCATGACTTCGTTGAGAACGGTGGTGAGCTCGAGGGAGGAGTTAACGACCTGACCGATCTCGGCCAGGGCTTTCAAATTGCGGCGCTCACCCTCGTTGGCTTCGACCGTCGATTGCTGTGCGAGGAGCGTCGTGCTCATTCGACGGAGATCGCCCTCGATCTCCTGTAGGACGGGCTGGGCGCGCCGGTCCGCCTTCCCCCGCAGGCCTGCGATTCGAGCGCGCAGCTCTTCCGCCAGACGACTGAGGCGGACGAGCTGCTCTTCCACGCTCGGCTGAAGCGTGGCCTCCGACACAAGATCCTCTTTTTCGGCGCGGGTTGCCGACGAGGAGGATTATACGTCCGACGGGGGCTGGAGCGTTCGTAATGGGAGCCGGAACCTGCGCCGAACGAGTCGATCCCACCAAAGTCGACGCAGATCGCGTTCCAATCCGTCCCAGACGGCGAGGCTCTCCAACACCGAAGAAGTCTGCCCGCCGAACCTCTCCCGATCATAGGCCTCCACGATGACGCGTGCCGCTCGACCGCCCTCCGGGAAGAGCTCGGCGAAGGCCCGGGCGCGCTCGGCCGGCGTTTGAGAGGCGCTCAGGGGGACTCCCAGCCGGCGCAGCCAGCTTGACCATTCCGCATAAATTCGGGACAAGGCGGAAGCCGACCACGGGCGCCACCGGGCGATCGCGGCCGGCGGCTCGAGACCCGCCACGCGGAAGGCCGCCAGAATCGCGCCGACGGCGGCCGCCCGGGTGTGGGGCCGAACTCGGAAGAGGATCCAAAGGGATACCGCCAGGAGCCCTCCCCACGCCAGGGCGAGAAACAACACCTCGCCCCAGGAAACGGGCCGCCGGGTCTCGGCCGGCGCGGGGCCGGATTCCCCGTCCGCGGCCGCGCTGGGAAGCTCTTCGTCCGAGGTGGAAGCCGAGGAGGCGAGGTCGGCGCCGGGAATGTCCGGGTCCACCTCGGGCCTCACGATCGGAGACTGGGACGCGGTGGGCTCGAATTCCACCCAGCCATAGCCTGTGAAAAATACCTCCGGCCAGGCGTGGGAGTCCGTCGTCCGCACTTCATAGCCCCCCTCATCGAGATTGAACGCCCCGCGCGCATACCCGACGGCGAGACGGGCGGGGATCCCCAGGCTGCGCAGCAGGAGCACTTCCGCGGACGCGTAGTAGTTGCAGTACCCGACGCGGGAGTCGAAGAGGAACCATTCGATTGGATCCGTACCCTGAGGCGGCTCTTCGAGCGCCCTCCGGTATTCGATATGGTCACGCAGCCAGTTGGTGATGGCCAGGGTCCGGTCGTAGCTCGATGCGGCATCGCCCGTGATCTCGAGTGCCAGGTCATGAAGAGCCGGCCCGAGATTCTCGGGGACGTCGAGATAGGCCTCGACCACCCACTCCGGGTATGCCGGTTCGGCCTGGCGCAGCTCCTCCGCGAGCGGGACGGCGATCGAACCGCGTGAGCGATACGTCTCGCCCTTCACGACGGGAACCGCCGAGTGGATCTCAAGGACGTCCAGGCCGAAACCCTCAATGGGGAGGATGCGAGCGGTCGCGGTCCGATTCAACCAGAGCGGTTGAGCGGGAAGGTAGAGCGTGAACCAACCACTCTGATTCGGTTCAAATGTGAAGCTGATGACCTCCCGGCTCGCGTACCGCGGTGCGGGAAGGTCGCCGATATCGGGGTCCATGCGGACCGGAAGGCCCTCGGACGTGTTCCACTCGCCATCCTGGTACGAGTCGTACACGCGTGACCGCCAATAGAACCGTCCATTTCGCCGTGGCGCCGTGGCCGACCGAACACGCATCACCAAGGCGTCCACCGGTTCTTCGCCGGCCCCGAGCCGGAGGCGCGCGCCATACGGCTCACGCGAACCGAGGACCTCGCCGCGCAAGCCGGAAAACGCGTCGCCCAGGCGATCGCGCGCGTCCCGCCACGGGCGCGTGATCTCGGTCCACAATCGCGCCGCCGATCTGGACTCGGCGAATGCGGGCCCCGTCCACGCCAGGAACACCAGGGCGACGGCGGCCACCGAGCCGGCTCGGGTGAGGGTGGAAAACGCGTCCGAGGGGACCTGGGCCTTGCGGCGGCGCCATTCTGCACCGCGGCGTCCCATTTCGACCCGGACCGCGAGCCAAAGGGAAAAGAGGACATACGCCGCCACGTAGAGGGTCAGTTTTCGGAGGCCGCCGTACAGGTACGTGTTGGTGAGCAGAGCCAGGCCGAGTGGGACGACCGCGCCCCAGAACCGTCCGCGCCGAAATACGGACCAGGCGGCACGTACCGAGAACGCCCAATACAACAGGGCCAGCCCCATCACAAACATCAACGGATCGTTATGGGGAGATCCGGACGCAAGGGCGCGGATCTGGGCCTGGAGTCGGCCGAGGAGGTCCAGGGCGCGGTCATGCCACACCAGGCCCGGATCCAACGTCAGGCCGGCGTGGCCAAAGGCGAGAAAGACGCCATACACGGCCGCGAGCAGGACGGCCGGGGTCGGTCCAAATCGGCTGCGGCCGAGGGCCAATCCCGCCAGGACACCCCAAAGCGAGAGACTCACCACGATGGAAAGATGGTCGGTCCAATTGGCGGCTTGCAGTCCCCCGGCCGAGAGAATCGCGAGCGCCCCGATCAAGAAGAAACTGGTCAGATCCAACGTGGGCTTGGCGGTCTTGGACGGATCGGTCATGGGAGCGTCAATCGAAGTATAAGGCCCGTCGGCAGAGTTCACCCGAGGCAGCCTGTGCTATGATGCCGAGATTGTGTCCACCGTATCGTGGAGTGCGAATCAGAAACGGGCGCGGCGGCGAAGACTCTACGGGATTCTGCTCGGCATCATCCTCCTGACCCTGCCCTGCTACTGCCTCGGAATCGCCGCGCTGCAGACCGGCCCCGAGGCAACGCCCACGGTCTCGCCGACGGCGAGCCCGCTGACGGCCAGCCCTACGCTGACGGGCACTCCAGGCACTCCCAGTCTGACCCCCACCCCGACGGTCACCGGCACCATCACGCAGACCCTCACGCCCACCTCCTCGCCGACCTCCACGATCACACCCATCCCGACCTCCACGCTCACCCCTCCACCGAGCACGACCCCAACGCCATCGGCGACGGCGACGCCCTCGGCGACTGCGACGCCCTCGCCCACACCCACCGCCACGGCCACTCCCTCCCCATCAGCCACAGCCACTCCGACCGAACCGCCGACGCCCTGACCCTATAGGACATCATTCTGACGCCCAGCTCGTCATTCTGAGGCGCGTCGCGCCGAAGAATCTACTCACGAAAAGGTTAGAGGACTCCAAGGGGAACGATACACCCTATGATCGGTCAATCCCTTCGGTGGGAGAACCACACCCGTTGCGCGAGAAGATTCTTCGCGGAGCCTGCCCCTTCGGCAGGCCTTCGACTTCGCCAAGAGTAGGTGCCTCTAGGCATTCAGGCCAGGGCTCAGGATGACGTGCCTGGGCGCGCCCGGAATGACAAGGAATAAGAAGAGCGCCCCGCCGTTGAGCGGGGCGCAGGGTTCAAACGATTGAAGCGAAGTCTGGCGGGGGAGACTGACCCAGCACGCAGCCCGGCACCCGTTCGCCGAGCAATCCAAGAATCGCCGGGGCGTCCCCCTCGCCTGCCAGGCGGACCAGCTCGTCGATCGTGACCTCCAACACCTCGGGGGAGGTCCACTCCTCTTCCTCGACGCGCACAATGTCCGGGTGCGGGGTGGGTGAATACTTCATCCCCTCATCCCAAAGATCCTCGCTGAGTTTCTCGCCGGGACGCGCACCTGTGAACACGATCTCGATGTCCTTCCCAGGCTCGAGTCCGGAGAGTCGAATCAAGTCTTCGGCCAGATCCAGGATGCGCAGCTGTTCTCCCATACGCAGGACGAAGACTTCCCCGCCTCGGCCCATCGCAGCGGCTTGCAAGACGAGGTGGACCGCCTCGGGGATGGTCATGAAATAACGCCGCATGTCCGGATGGGTAATGGTCACCGGCCCGCCTCGTGCAATCTGGCGCTTGAACAGCGGGACCATGCTGCCGCGGCTCCCCAGGACATTGCCGAATCGCACCGCGACGAAGGGTCTTCCGCTCTGGGCCGCGCCCTGATGCACGAGGGATTCGGCCAGGCGCTTGGTGGCCCCCATCACGTTCATCGGCTGAACGGCCTTGTCGGTCGAGATCAAGACCAGCCGCTCCGTCACGCCAGCCAGGGCGGCATCGATCACGCTTTGCGTTCCCAAGATGTTATTCGTGACGGCCTCTTCCACATTGATTTCCATCAGCGGGACATGCTTATGGGCCGCCGCATGGAAGATGACGTCGGCCTCAAAATTATCGAATACCGAACGGATCCGATCCCGGTCGCGGATGTCCGCGATGACCGGCACCAGCGCCAGTTCCGGGTGGTCTTCGCGCAGGTCCAACAGGGCCTCAAAGATGCTGTTCTCGCCGTGCCCTAAGAGGCACAGTTGTGCCGGCCGCCAGCGTGCGACCTGGCGGCATAGCTCCAAGCCGATCGATCCGCCCGCCCCGGTGACCAAAATCCGGCGCCCACGCAGCGTCTGGCCGACCAGCTCATCATCGATTCGCGCGGCTTCGCGGCGAAGCAGGTCGCTGATGTCCACCTCGCGGAGCCGGCTGACGCTGACGGTTCCGCCGATCAGTTCATACACGCCCGGCATCGTGCGAAAGGGGATCGAACGGCGCCGGCAGTGCTCGGCCACCAAACGCACGACGGCTCCCGGCGCGGCCGGCAAGGCGATCACGACCTCGTCGGCGGCGAAGCGTTCCACGACATCCCCCACCTCGTGCAGTGTGCCCGCGACTCGCACGCCGTGGATGTCCTTCCGGAGCTTCTCCGGATCGTCGTCGACAAATGCCACCGGCGTCTGGTGAAGCTGGGGATTGCGCTGCATCTCGCGCACGACGAGCGCGCCGGCATCGCCGGCGCCCACCACGACCACGCGGCGCATGCCGGCCAGGCCGTCGGTCTTCTGGCTGACCTGCCCGCTCTCGGCCAGGACGCGCACCGCCAATCGGAGGCCGCCGATGCTGAGAAGCGAGAGCAGCAGGTCGATTCCCAGGACCGATCGAGGGAACCCGCGCAAGCCTCCGCTCAAGATCAGCCCCATGATCATCACGGACACGGCCAGCGAGGCCGTCCCGGTCGCCAAGGTGATCAGCCACAGTTCACGCGTGCTGGCGTACACCCAGTAGCGACGGTACAGGCCGAACACGTAGAACACGACCGGTTTGACCACCAACGCCACGACGATCATGACCAGGGCATGGGGCATGTACGCGACGAACACCGGCCCGAGATCCAGGCGCAGGGCAAAGCTCGCCAGGACCGAGCTCGTGATCAGCACGAGATCGCCCAGAAGGAGGAATCGATTTCGAAGCTGGAACAGGGGTCGCATCATGATGGCGCGGCGTCCGACCGCCGCTTCGACCATTCTACCGTGGCCGCGAGACCCTCCTGCAGGTCGACCAGGGGGCGGTATCCCAACGCCTGGCGGCTCCGGGTCAAATCCGCCGCCGAGGCCTGGATGTCGCCCGGACGAGCCGGCCCATGTTGAGACGCCGGACCCCCGGGGAGGTAGGCTTGCAACCTTTGGGCCAGCTCCAGAACGGCGACCGACCTTCCGCTCCCGACATTGAATATGTGTCCTGCCGGCGTGTCCGTCTCGGCCGCGGCCAGACAGGCCGCCACGACGTCGGACACGAAGACGAAGTCACGGGTTTGCTTTCCGTCCCCATGGATCTCGAGCGGCTGGCCGGCGAGCAAGGCCTCGATGAAACGAGGGATCACCGCGGCGTACTCCGACTGTGGCGATTGGCGCGGCCCGTACACATTGAAGAGCCGCAGGCACACGGTCGGCAATCCGAGACCCTCCGAGTACAGCCGGGCCACGCCTTCCATCGCCCGTTTCGATTCCGCGTACGGCGAATGCGGACGCAGCTCATCCTCTTCCGCCGCCGGCCGGCCAAGGTCGCCATAGACGGCGCACGAGGAGGCGAGGACCGCGCGCATCGCGCCCGCCTTGCGGGCGGCCTCCAACACCGTCACGGTCCCGAGTACATTGACCTCATACGCACGCCGAGGGTCGGCCATGGACTCGGCCACGGATACCGCCGCGGCGCAATGGACCAACCAGCGAACTCCGGCGACGGCGCGCTCGACCGTTGCCGGATCGCGAATGTCCCCTCGGATGACTTCCACCGGGAGGCCGGCCAGGTTCGCTGCCGACCCCGCCGAGAAATCGTCCAGGACGCGGACCCGGTCGCCGCGTTCGGCCAGGGTTTGGGCGACGTGGGAGCCGATGAAACCCGCGCCGCCTGTGACCAGGACGACCGGCACCTAGACGCCTCGCATCCCGATGATGGCCCCGATCGTGCGAAGAATGATCCACAAGTCGAGGAGGAAGCCGCGGTGCTTGATGTAGTACAGGTCATACTCGAGCTTCTCGGCGGACCCTTCCACCGAGGCGCCCTTGCCGTAGTTAACCTGCGCCCAGCCGGTCAGCCCAGGCTTGACCAGCAGGCGCGCCCGGTAGAACGGGATTTCCCTCTCGAGTTCGGCGACCAACTCCACCTGCTCAGGCCGAGGTCCCACCAGACTCATCTCGCCCCGAAGCACGTTCCAGAATTGGGGGAATTCATCCAGATGCGTCCGGCGGAGGACCCACCCCACTCGGGTCATTCGGATATCGTCCTCACTCGGCCATGGGGAGCCTTTTCCTTCCTCTTCATTCGAGCGCATTGTGCGAAGCTTCACAATCGGATACGGCCGACCGCCCCTGCCCAGCCGTTTCTGGGCAAAGAAGATCGGCCGGCCGCTCTCAAGTGCGATGGCGAGCGCCGCCCATGGGAGGACCAGGAAAAATAAGGCGAGTCCGAATAGCGCGCCTGCGATATCGACCGCTCGCCTTACCAGCTCGTACAGGCTGCCCGTCTGGACCTCATCCACGAACGAGCGCAATATCCAGTCCGACTCCAGGTGCTGGATCGGAACCCTGCCGAGCCACTCTTCGTATGCGACGGGCATTCGCGTGATTTCAACTCCACGTTCCTGTGCGTCGAGCAGGACCTGAAACATCTCCCCGTTCATCGGCCCGATGATGGCGACGACGACATCCGTCACCCCGTCCCGTTCGACTCGAGACAGGAGTTCACGATTGCCTCCGATGACGGGTACCCCCTCGATCAACGAGTCGCGCTTGGCCGGGTCATCGTCCACGAAGGCCACGACCTCGAGCGGCGCGTTAGGGAGACTGCGCAGGACTCGCAGAATAGCCTTCCCGCTCTCGCCGGCCCCAACCACCAAAGCCCGGCGCGAGAGGCCCCACGTTCGGAACGCCGCGATATAGAGCCTTCTCCAGAGTAGCGTAAACACGACGGCGAAGACGAGGAAGTACAAGACCCCGCGGCGTGCCAGCGATCCCTGTAGCGTGAAATATGCGATCAGATAGATCACCGCACCGGCCGCTGCAGCTTTGAGGACGCCCGTCCAGGTCTGTCGCCAGGATCCCGCCCGATGCAAATCGTAAAGACCCACGAGCAGGGCGACCCAGACGATGGGGGTGAAGACAAACCAGCCGGCGCGAGATCGGATGAATTCCTGCGTAAAACCGAGCCAGTCGAACTGCGCCCAGCCTGCCAGTGCAATCAACGTGGCGATCGAGGCCGCCACGAGGTCGCCCAGCAAGAGAATCAGGCGGCGTTCCTCCGCCCGCAGGCGAAATGCGGGCCGTGGGAGGTCCCTCGCCCCTACGCGCTGCGCCTTGTCCATCCGCTCACCGCCCCTGCGATGAAACCCAATCCCCAACTGCCATGCATCGTAAGCACCGCCAATGGAAATCCGAAGACCAGCCCCGCGTCGCGCGAGCGGATGGCACGCACGACCCCCGCCCCACCGACGACCGCGAGATAGACGAGGGATTCTACCCCGAGCACCCACAAGGCGGTCGCGCTCCATAGCGAGGCGAGCCCAAGCACACCCAGACTGGCCACGAACAGGGGAGGCAGTACTTGTCGCCATCGGATCGAGTCCGGGTGGCGGCGAAGCATTCGGGCCTTCCAGAAACCATAGCGGGAGTACTGGCGGCTCAACGCAACCAGATCCGCGCGGGCGCGATAGCTGGAGCGGATGCGCGGGTCAAACCAGATGGTCCCACCGGCCGAGCGCAGCCGATGGTTGAGTTCGTAGTCCTCGTTGCTGTGGAGCGACTCGTCGTAGCCGCCCATCCGGGTAAGCCAGGAACGGGGGAAGGCTCCGAACGGAACCGTCTCCACCGGCCCGGCCGCCCCCGAGGTGCGGTAGCGCGCATCCCCGGCTCCCAGCGGATGGGCCCCGGCCGCGGCAATCGAGCGGGCGATCCAGCCGTTCCCGGCGGGCAGGATTCGCCACAACCCGCCTGCATTCGCCGCGCCCGTCTCCTCCAGCGCCTGCAAGCAGCGGCTCACGTAGTCCGATTCGGGAACGGAATGGGCATCGAGGCGAATGACCATCTCGCCCACGGATCGGGAGAACGCCAGATTGAGCGCGGCGGGGATGGATCGCTGGAGGTTGTCGATCACATGGATCTTCAGCCCAGGATTCCGGACCCGAAACTCTTCAATCACGCTCCGCGTGCCGTCCTGCGACATCGCATCCGCGACCAAGACCTCCAGATCTGGGAGCGGGAAATCCTGATCGCGCAGGCCCGCCAGGAGATCGCCGATATCCGTGGCCTCGTTGTAACAAGGGACCAGAACGGAAACCCGCGGGGTCATGCCCGGGTTTCACCAGGATCCGGTCTCGATTGCGTCTGAGATCGGGCTTCGGTCGCCGTGATCAGGCCGAGGATCAACCACAATTGGGGGAGCGCAAAGGTGTCCAGGCTGAAACCTTCAAACGCCAGCGCCACGAGGCTCAGTCCGCCCGCGATCCCCAACGCCCGCAGGATGGGACTCGAACCCCGCCGCAGGACACCGGCCTGATACCCCGCGCCCACCAGCCAGATCAGGAACGCGGAAAAACCCACCGCCCCGGTCTCCGCCAGGAGACGGACCCACAGGCTCTTGGGGTTAGGAAAGACCCCCGAACCCGGATCGAGGTTCTCCAGGATCTCGGGCAGGTAATAACCGTACGAGGGGACGTTTTCAGCGAACGTAAAGCCGGACACCCCCAATCCCACGCCTAGAATGGGCGACTGGCTGAAGCCCCGGAAGGCACTCACCCAGTACACCAACCGCTCGCCGTATTCCAGGCGGTTGGCGAGCGCGTACGGCCAAGGAAATCGCTCCGAACGGGTGATCGTGCCCAGATTCAAGTCAAACACCCGCGCAATACGCGGATTGACCCGGGCTGCCGCGACGAGGCCGATCAAAGAGACAGCCAGGAATCCAATTCCCATAGCGCCTGCGACGAGAACTCGAGGCCAGCGCACCGCTTTCGGCCGGCCCCGCGCCAGCCGCGCCGCAACCCATCCACTCCACGACCAGCCTCTGGAAATCAGCAGGGCTGCCAATAGCGCCAGGGCCGTGACGTATCCTGCCCGGGAAAAAGTTCGGAAAAGCACAAAGATCCCCCAGAGCAGCAGCAGGAGCTCCAGCGTCAACCCACGAAGCCTCCATGGGAATGCGGTCTGACGCTGGAGGATCAGCCCCAGCCACATGGGGAAATACAAGAGGACGAGCTGATCCGCCAGCCAGGATGGCTCGTAAGCGAGGCCGGAGACTCGAGTGCGAAACATGTCCTGGATCACAAACAGATGGTGAATCTCCTGAATGCGGGGCGGCACCGGGTTCGAAAACGGCATCAGGCTCGACTGAAACGTGGCCCAAGCCAGGGTGAGAATGGCACCGACGCTGAGCCACGCCAGGCTGGCTCGCAAGCGTGAGTCGTCTTTGGGAATCGTCGAGGCCGTCAGATAGAAGGCGACGCCGATCGCGAGCGTTACGAGCGCCCGCACGCTGCGCAGGATCGCGTCTTGATCCTTCCACGGCGGTAGGCCGTGGAAGGGTACGAGCGAGGCGCCCAGCCCCGCAATCAGGACAAACCCGAGCAGGGGGTGCGCGAGTCGCGGGAGGCGGCCGCGCAACGCGATCGGTCCAAGCCAAACCGCGCTGAGGACGAGAAGCGGGATTCCGGAAAGGGGACTGACCACATTTCCCCCACTCCAGCTGGCAACCCAGGGATGGCTCGTGAAGGGGACGGTGATCAGGAGCAGGACCCAAAGGGGCCACACGGCCCGTTCGACCCAACTCCGAGGTCCGCTAGACCTGCTCACGCGCGTGGCAGAGCGTTGCATAGCAGGCAGTGGGCTTACAGACGGGGCGGTGCGAATAGGACGGCGGCGGCCGCCGCCAGCAATCCGGCGATGGCGCCGGCGAGGACCAACCACCCACGATTGCGCACAACGGCGTGGACCGGCGGCTCAGCCTCCTCCACGGGGTCGTAGGAAATCATGGGGGAGACTCCGTGGGAAGCTTCGATCTCGGCGCGCAGCTCTTCGACTTGATTTGAGTCAGCCTGCGAGCCGCGGCTGAAGCATTCCCATAGCTCATTCTGAGACGGGCCTTGTAGCACCTCAATGCAGTTGGGGAAAAACACCCCGTCTTGAAGCTCGACCGCGCGCCAGGCGTGTTGCAGGGCGGTCTCAAGTGCCTCCTCCGACGCGGCGGCCCAGGCGTTGGCGATCGCCGCCGCTGCCTCGGGCGATTCCGCGGAGCCGACAAAGTGCCAGCGAGACAGGCGAGCTTCCAAGCGCGTGGCGTTTTTCAGTTCCGCCCAGGTCGGAGCCGGGTTCGCCGTCCCACCCGCCTGCGCCATTCGATCCATAGCGTCTTGCAGGACCTCCTTGGAAGTCAAGTACGCCCAAACTCGGTCGAGGAGCCGGTCTTCCACCAACAGCTCAAGAGGCTGGGTCCGGCCATAGTCGATCGAAATGGGGATCACGGCGGAGGCTTCGTACACCGGGGGATTGAGCGCGCTGATCCCCATCCCGAAGAGCGCACCCACGGCGGCCGCGCCCAGGAGGAGGGGCCATCGAGAGAGCCAACGAGCCAGATGGCTGCTGGCGCCGCTCGGCTTCGGTTCAGGTCTCCTCGAGCGAGGGGTCGGTCTGGGTTTTGAAGGGCTTCTTGGCGTCGTCGGAGGTGGTTTTCCGCCGCGAGCCTGCCTGGAGGGAGCCACGAGTCGATTGTAAACGAAGTCCCGGCTTCGCACGGGCGTGGGCGGGTAGGGAGAACGGTCTCGCTGATCGACACCGGCCGCGATCGCGCGTGGCCCCGCGATCCTGCAATCGTGGCCTCAATCGGCCACGGTCTCGCCCGGATCCGGTCCGCCCGCGTGGAACACCGAGCGGACGAGGGCGATGGCCTCTCGGAGGGATTGAGGCGAGACCATCCGGATCGTCAGGATGTAGACCGCCGCGCCGACGGCAATGGCAGCCCCCAGACGCACCCATTCCTGGCCTTGCCCAGCAAGGATCCCGCGGATCCCCGCCACGGCTGCCACCATCGCCACGCTTCCGCTCGCGGCCGGGATGGACGCCATCAGATAGTCCCGCCAGCGCAGGCCCAGCGTGACCCGGGCGGCATGCAGGGACAGCGGGAAGAGAAGATAAGCCCGCACGACCTGGGCGACGGCCACGGCCGTGAGCCCTGAAGGCACAGCCAGCAGAATGGCGACCACATTGCCGATGGAATTCACCAGGTTCAACCCCAACCGCCACACGGGCCGGCCCATGGCGAGCAGGACGGCGCCGGGGAAGAAACCTGCAGCCTGAACCAGGCCGAGAAGGGCCATGACCTGCATGACCGGTACGCTCGCCACCCATGCCTCTCCCAAGAGAACCGCAATCAGCTCGGGAGCCACAAGAGCCAGACCGAGGAAGGCCGGAAATGCGGCCAGTGTGGTGAAGCGGGTCCCGGCCAGGTAAGACCTGCGCAAGCGCTTGGGGTCGTCCTGCAACCGCGAGAAAAACGGGAAAGCCACCGCCGCGATCGACTCCACAAGAAGCTGGCGGACGACGCGCAAGACTCGGAGGCCCACGACGTAATACCCCAGCATGGCGGGGCCCGCGAAGTAACCAATCAACACCTGATCGGCTGAGTGATGGAGGAATTCCAAGGCGCGGGCGCCGATCACCGCGGTCCCGAAGGATCTCATTTCCCGAACCGAGGATCCGGAAGCCCGTGGTCGCGGCCTCCATGGGCTCACCTTCCATAGCACGATCACGCCGGTGAGGTCGCGGATCAGATTCCGCGCCACGAGGCTCCAAACGCCGTAGCCGCCCATCGCCATCCCGATTCCGACCGCGCCGCCGACGAGCTCTGCAGCCAGCGTCCGCGCAGCCAGCCGGCCGAAGGCAAGTTCGCGTTGAAGAAGAGCCTTTTGGGTCGCGTTCATACTCAGCAGGAGCAAGCTAATGGAAGACCAGCGAAGAACCGGGCCCAGGGCGGCCTCTCCGAAGACGGCCGCTGCGACGTCCGAGGTTGCCGAGAAGCCGCTCGCCAGAAGGACGCCCGAGGCGAGGGTGATCCAGAAAGCCGTGTCAACGTCAAGGGCGCTGTTATCGCGTCGCTGAATCAGAGCCTGGCTCAGACCCAGGTCCAACACAACTTGCCCAGCGCTGATGAAGACCGTGGCCAGGGCGACCAGGCCGATCTCGGCCGGGGTCAGCAGGCGCGAGAGGATGAGCAGCACCAGGAAGCTCACCAGGTGCGTCCCCATGCGTTGGATCGCGGCCCACGCCGCGCCACGAACCGCGGCGAGCTTCAAGACCAGATAGGAATCAGGGTCGATGGCTGCCTTCTACAAGAGCCAGGCGTCTGGACGGCCTTGAGTCATCGCGGGGATCGCCCTGCGCCTCACATCCCGGGAAGCTCGAGGCCCAATTCACGGTAGATCTCCCGGTAGCTGGCCAGGATCGTTTCCACACCGAATTTCCTCGCCACCACGGACCGGCCGCGGGATCCGAGCCGGCGCCTTTCCGCCGGGTCTTTTAAGAGTCGAAGGAGAGCCTCCGCCAACCGGTCTGGATTTCCGGGAGGGACCAGGATGCCGTTAACTCCGGGTTCGACGACCTGCCGACAGCCGGGAATATCCGTGGCGACGATGGGGATCTCCATCGCCGAGGCTTCAATGAGCGACTGTGGGACTCCCTCCCCGTAACGCGTAGGCAGGACCACGATGGAGGCTTGCGAAAGTACATCCGGCATGTCACTCCGATGACCCCACCACTCGACGGCACCCTCCGATTCCCACTCGCGAATCCGGGAGACCGGGATCGAGCCCGGGTTCCCCGGATCGGGGGCGCCAGCGAGGACGAAGCGAGCCTGAACGACGGACCGACATCGCCGGGCCGCTTCCACGAACTCCTCCACGCCCTTGGTCCAGAGCATCCGCGCGGGCAGGAGGACCATCGGCGCCTCTGCGGGTTGAGCCCGGGGTGAGAAGCGCGAAAGATCGATCCCCCACCCTGGAATGAGATGGCTGGTGAGTTGTGAGTCGTGATTTAGCAGAATCTGCTCGCGGTCGGCGTCTTGCTGGAAGACGATCACCGCCCCCGGTTGCCTTGCGGCCCAGCGGAGACCCAGGCGAAGCAGGAATCGCGCTGCCCGATTTTGGGCGGTCACACCGGTGAAGAAGTGCCCCAACCCAGGGACGACGTTGATGACCGGTGGGCGACCGGCCCAGGTGGAGGCCAGCGTCCCCAGCAGGACGGGCACGGCGGTGGCGTGATGGATAACGTTCGGCCGCTCTTCACGGTACGCGCGGCGAAGCGCGACCAGGCTGGCGAGCGTGGCGAACGGATCTCCAGCGCTACGGGAGAGACGCAACGGCCGCCATCGGATACCGGCCTTCTGCAACGCCTCCCGATAAGGACCCTCCGGCGTCATGGCGACGACAACCACACCGCGCGCAAGGTGAGCCGACAGGAAGGGCAGCATGAAATTCGCCACAAACCAATCCGTATTCGAGACGACAAGGAGTCGTTCCAGTCGGGTCATGGAGAGAGTCGCAGGAACGGTTCGAGATCACGCCGAATCGCGCGGGACCGGTCCGTCCCGGGGCTGGAGATATCAGCCATGGTCCCCGTTCCCCCTGGGCGTGGGGCTGATCTCTCCCCCGACGATCGGCTCAGAACGCGTGAGATCATGCAGAGCCAGCATGTATTCCACATAGTCGTCCACGTGATGTTCCCGTAACACTTTCTCCCGCGCCGCTCGTCCCATAGCCATCGCGGCCTTGGGGTTGGAGAGGAGCTCCAAGATAGATTCGGCCACGGCCTCGGCCGAGGGATGCGCCAGCCTGCCCACCTCCGGCGTGACCACGTGGCCCGTTTCGCCCACATCGCTGGCGACGATGGCGCAGCCAGAAGCCATGCCCTCCAACAAGCTCTGATTGGTAAAGTTGTCATAGCGATCGAGCGAGACATGGACGAGACTCCGGTTGATCAAAGAAGATGGATCCTCGCGATATCCGACCTTGACATTCTTCTCCAGGCGCCGCATTGCAATCTCGCGCTCCATCAGATCGACCAAGGGTCCCTTCCCCAGGAGATGAAACATCGTGTCCGGATGCTTCCGCAGGACGATCTCGGCCACCCGGGGCATTAGGTCGGGCAGCTTCCAGTCGATCGCCCGTGCGGAGAACGTGACGCTCTGGCACTTCTCCTCGGGGTGGAACGCTTCGTGATTGACACAATTCCGGCCCGGGTCATTCAGCTTCTGTCGATCCACACCCAGCGCCGCCAGTCGGCGCGCCTGCGGGGGGTAGAGACAGTCCGCTTTCCAACTGTGGCGGATCGCCCTCAGCAGGAGTTGGCAATCGAGCGTCCGCGGGTCGAAGTACTTCGGCAGATGGTCGACGACGGCGGTGATTGCCGGGACCTCGCGCAAGGGAAACAGGGCATGGTACGGGACCATTTCCAGATACAGATGAATGAGGGTGGCGTGACCACGCTCGATCCAACGCCGTAGTTCTTGCGAATAACGTTGAAGCGTGAACATGCGCCCAACATTGACCCACCAGGTCGCGTGGGCGCCTGCCTTCCGATCGAACGGCGAGCGTCCGCCGAGCAGGTGAACGTTCGGCAGACCGTCGAGTCTATATCCCCCGCGATTTAGCACCGAAAAGAGTTCCGGCGTCACGAGCAGGAGATAGCCATCGGGCGCCTTCCGGATCAGATGTCGATACACAAAGGCGAGCCGCCTCTCCGTCCCACTGGCGATGACGCTGGTCAGCGCGAGAACGACCCGAGAACTCGGTCGGGGGAAGCTCAAGAGTTCTCTCTTCTGCCACATTCCGCGATTCCCTCAATCCCGGTCAAAGGAGCACCTCAGCGCAGGGGCTGACCGCCCAAGAGCACGCGCATTCGTTCCAGGAATTTTACGTAACGCAGCGACATCATCACCCCGAGAAGGAGTGCCCTGGTCCCTGCGCCGCGAACCACCTGCGAGGTCAGGATTCGCCGGACGAAGAAAGGATGAGGGAGCAGCTCCTTGATCTGGCCCCATAGGAGTTGGAAGGGTCGATTCCGCTCTCGCATGAGCATCCCGCCCGCCAACCGGCGCGCGCGTTGGGCGTGCTCATGAAAGGTGCGCCTGGCCGGGTGGAGAATCCGCACCTCCTCCGCATACACGACCGGACGCCCGGCGGCGTACACGCGGTTACCCCAATCGGCGTCGCCGCCGGATCGGAGGCTGGAGTCAAAGAGACCGACCGTCTCGAATACCTCAGCCGTGGTGAACAGATTACACGTGGATCCAAAATGGGCGTGTTCGACATGCTCCTCCTGCGGGAATCCGACCACCATGTCGTACACTTCGGCCAACGTGGGGCGAGCCGGGTCCCGGGGGACCACCTTCACCGAGCCCGAAACAAAGCCGACCGGGCTGAGCGCGGCCACCCGCTTCACCGCGCAAGCAATCCAGTCGCTCGCCGGGATACAGTCCGAGTCCGTGAAAGCCAGGACGGGGCCGCGGGCATGACGCACGCCAAGATTGCGCGCGTGGTACGAACCCGGCCGGGGCTCATGTAGGAATTGCACGCGAGGGAAGCTCCCCGCCAGCGCCTGAGGGTTGTCGGCGGACCCGTTATCGATGACGAGAGTCTCGACGAGGTCAGCAGGATACGTCTGGGCGGAGATCGCCTCCAGACACGTTTGCAGCCGGACGCGGTCATTCCAGACCGGGACGATGACAGAGACGGCCGACGAAAAGTGAGTCACGGCCGCGTCCAGGGAAGTTCCAATTCCACATCTGGCAACCGAATGGCTTCGCAGATCCTGCCCGCCAGGGTGTTCGGGTCGGGAGAGTTTCGCATCATCAGGTGGGTCTCGAAGTCGTAGCAACGCCGGACCTGCTCCGCCAACCACTCCGCCGGTTCTGGCACCCACTCCGGGCGGAGATGGGTGCAGGCGATGGCCATTTCGATCCCGGTGGGGTTGTACCCAAAGGCAAACCGGTTTCCACTCAACGCGTGCTTGTGTTGAGGCGATCGAGTGAAGTCCATCGCTCGCCCCAACAAAGGCCATTCCGGGCCCCCGCGTCCTCGACGAGACACCTCCAGCAGTCCTAACCCGCTCAGGACGAAGGCGAGATATCCCTCGGATCGCTCTGCAAGGACTCCCCTGGGTGTGAGGTGGGCCCGGAGGTACGCCAGGGCCGAAGACGGGAAGCGCTTGGCAAGGATCCACGGATGGATTCGATGCTCGATGGGCCCGTACGGGGAAAGGCGCGTGTGGCTGGGAAGAGAGGCAAGAAATCGGCCGATCGACCGTGCCAGAGTGTCCGACGGATCGGGATCCTGAAGAGCCGATTGCGCAAACCACACCTGCTGATTTAGGGTGAGATTCACCTTCTGGGGCTTGCCGTCAACGCCCAAGTTCACCCAGAGGTCCAGGCGCGCATCAAAGGGGTGCGCCAGCAGCACAGCCCGGGCCGAGGCCAGCAAGGTGTCCCACCCCAAGCTTCGGTGCGCATGAAAGAGCGCTCCCAGAGTCCATGCTTGCCCAATCAGTCCATTCGCCTCCAGGCGCGGGGCCCCAGGCAAATGCAGAAACGCGCCTTGGCCCGGCCGATGGCACGGGTCAAGCAGGTAGCCGGCGGCCCGTTCCGCCGCGCGACGAAACGTGGCCTCGCCCGTGAGCTCATGGGCCCACAAGAAAAGGTGGAGCCAGTTTCCCGTGTTTCGCAAGGGTGTTTCCACGAGTCGCCATGGGCCGTTATGCCCGGCTGGCATCGAGCCGTCGGGCCTTTGTTGGTGGCTTCCCGCAACGGCGGTCCGCTCGAGCAGGGAATACAGGCTGACCGTCATGAGGTTAGGGCGACCCCGCTCAACGGGACCCCTTCCCCCGAGAGCGTTCCCTCATCGCGCGATAAACCGGCGAGCGAAAAAAACGAACCGCGCTGACAGCATGCTGAAAAAGATACGGCGCGCTGTGGGCGCTGGCGCGGCGCGCCTCATGGACCACGTGCACCTTCGGGTCAATCCAAAGGCTCATACCGGCGAGGGTCGCCCGGCACCCCAGATCCACGTCTTCGAAATACAACCGGATCCGCTCATCCATACCCCCCAGGCGGCTGAACGTATCCGCGTGTAGCAAAAGGAAAGTCCCCGCAATCCAATCCGGCCGCGCAGGGGTCTTCGCCGGGCGTCCCCGCCCCACTCGCAACCTGCGGCGGATGAGTCGCCAGGGGGTCGGCACCAGGCGACCGGACTCTTGAACCGCGCCTTCCGAATCCACGATCGTCGGTGCCACGAGGTCCGCGCCGCCCTGCAATGCGATCAGCAAGGGGCCGAAGACGTCCTCCACAAACACGACGTCGGGATTGAGCAAGCACACAAATTCGCCTCGGCTGCGAGCCACCGCGGCGTTCTGATTGGCCGCCAGGCCCTGGGGCCGGGGATTGGTATGCAGCGCGACCGGAAGGGCCCAGGCTTTCGTCTCGGTCTTCGCGCCGGCGACGTTCTCCGTGACAAGGATCTCAAAAGGGACGCGGGGAGGAAAGCGCGCCAGACTCTCGACCGCCCGCCGCGCCAAATCCAGCTGACCGTGGCTGACGATCGAGAGCGAAATCATCGGCGAGGCCGATGTCATCCCACGTCCTCGGGCATCGGCCCCATACGGCCTCGCAGGCCATCCCACGTACCCCGCAGGATCATCCGAATTTTCTTGGAACGCCCGTCCTCGAAAAGCAGCATTCGGAGAGTTCCGTATGTACTAGCTACGGCCTCATACGCCAGCCAGTGCGGAAATCGGAGTGCGGACATCCGGATCATCGGAATTCGATTGCGGGGCGATATAGGATTAGCGCTCGGGGGAGTGGAAGGTCGGCATCATGCTAAGGCCGGCCAGGCTCGCTTCGCGGCGATCTCCCAGCCTGTGTTCCAGGTGCGCTCTACATGCCACGGCAATGCGGAAGCCCCTTGCCTGCGCCCGAAGGCAATACTCGGTGTCGACGTAGTCGATGAAGAAGTCCCGCCGGAAACCGCCCAGCGCGGTGAAAGCGCTCAGGTTCATGAGGGAACCCGACGATATGACCATGGTGACGTCGTTCAGAATGCCCCCTCGGCATGGCGTCCTTTCGAACAGCCAACCATTCCGTCTTCGTAGAAACAGCGAAGGCCGGCTATGCTGGACATCAACAACCTGAGGCGCGACGACGGCAACTTCTCCGACGCCTTGCGGCGCCTCCAGGGCTGAAAGGAGCTCACGGACCATGTCCGGCGCCGGCAGACTGTCCTGGTCGAGAGTAACCGCCCAGGTCGCCTCGCGTTCTATGGCCCGCTCCAGGCCCCGGTTGAAGCCCTGCGCGATCCCCTCATTGTGCTCATTCCGGATGAGCTCCACGTCTCGGTCGCTCGCTGAATCGCCTCGACATTGCTGGAGGCGTTGTCGACGACGACCACAAGGGGAACCTGATCTCGGATACGTGTGAGGCGAGAGCCGAAGCCCGAATCCGGGTTGAAGGTCGCGATCACTGCGCACACTGTTTCTGACTGGGACGGACGAGACATGTTACGCGGCCCTCGGAGGACGCTGCGGAAGCACCACCGCCTGTTCGCAGCCAGAGTGCATGCCGTCTCTCTCTGCCAGGCGACGTCTCCGGCTTCATGATATCCCACCCAGGTCACAGCGCATTTCGCGTCCCAGGACCAATCGGACCACCGGGAGGATCTGCTGCAACCGGCGTCGGAAGGACGATGGCTAGTGCTGTGGCCCCCAGCATTGGGGCTTCCCACGTGAGGCTGCCGCGTGGGGTCAAGTGCGCTGCTCGCTGTCGTTTGGCGGTGGCATCCGCTAGTGCCATACTTGTCACGCTCTGAAGCAAACTAACCGTCAGTCTTGATGCCCTCTTGGAGATCCGGCGGTGCCAATGGGACGGCCAGGAAAGTCCCACGGAGAAGCAGGCACACGCTCGCGTCCATCTCTCCGTTACCTATGATGGTGATCCTAGCGGGTCTGATCCTGATACTGGTTTGGCTGTTCGCGGATTGTCCTCTTTGAGGAATCAAATGAGCGCGAAGGAATAGTATGATCATTTCCCATCAGAAGAGATTCGTAATGCTCTTGCCGTGGAAAACTGCAAGTCAGACGTTGGCGTTGCGTCTGAGGCCATATAATCAAAGTCAGTACGATATGTTTTTCTACTTCAATGCCTACCTGAATCGCGTGGTTCATCAGCACGTGACCTGTGCCGAGTTCGCCTGCCTTCCGGAGAGCAGGCTTGGGTACTTTACCGCATCATTCGTGCGAAATCCCTATGATCGCGTCTACTCTGGTTTCCGACAGCTCCAGAAAGACATTCAAGGGCAACCCCACGCTTCCTATCCTGAGCCATGGATTCGCGACCACGTGATGAAGCAGCTGACGGAGAATCTTGCCCAACTGCGCCAAGCCCAGTTCATGTTCGACAACTGGTTGGAGCTTGTTGGCGAGGAACAAGTCTATGAGATTGGGCGCAATACGAATTTCCCACTCCATCCGTCCCACTACTGGACGCATGTTGCTGGACAGCAGGTCGTTGATTTGATTGGCCGCGTAGAGAACTTCGAGACCGATTTTCAGGAGTTCTTGTTGCGCGTCAACATCGATCGCATGCAGCCGGCTAATGCAAATATCAGCGAGTCCGGAGATGACGCAGCCCATAGTCCATTCGGCTACCGCTACGTGGATCGCATGAGTGCTCGCTCGATCGAGAAGGTCAATCGGCTCTTTGAGCGAGACTTCGATCTCTTCAACTATGCGCGGCTTGCTCGATAAGGCAGCCCGTTGCGGCGGCGTACTGGCGGCGCTCATGGCGGCGATCCGCTCCCCAGTCGAAAGCGCCAAGCACCGAGAGTGCCCTGTCCTCTTCGTTGAACACAAGGATGGCAATGTCCACCCAGATGCGTAGCCCTGATTTACGAATTCGCAGTACACTGCACCGATTACAGGGCCAACGTGGCCTAATGAGACGCACTTCTGGGACTCAGCTCCGCCACAGAACTCACCACATCTCCTTCGCATCCCGTGGAGGAAACAGAAGGAGTCGGACTCGCCCATGAACTTCTCGGGGGAGAGATACCTCCCAACAATCGAAGGCGCGGAAATCGGCTATGAGCACTGGCACCGATACCTGTATGCTACTCACTTTGCCAAGGGCAAGGACGTTCTGGACATTGCCTGTGGTGAAGGGTACGGCACCTACCTGCTTTCTCAGACGGCGGGTTGGACTGTTGGCATTGACATCAGCAACGAGGCGATCAGGCAAGCCGCGGGCACATATCGGCGCGGCAACTTGGAGTTCAACGTGGGCTCTGTGAGTTCCATTCCAGTGCCTGGATCCCAAGTGTTCGATGGCATCGTGTCGTTTGAGACCATTGAGCACGTGGCGGAAAAGGACCAGGAAGCGTTCCTCGGGGAAGTCAAACGGCTTCTGAAACAGGACGGCTTCTTCCTTGTCTCCACTCCGGACAAGCTGGTCTACAGCGATGAGGCCGGATACCGGAATGAATTCCACTTGAAGGAGTTTTACCTAAACGAGTTCAGCAGCTTCCTGGCAAGGTTCTTCAAACATGTGAAGTTGTTGGGACAGCGCGTCTACCCGGTCTCCTATATATGGGACCCGGAGAGGAATGAAGAGCCGCTCGTGGAGTTTCAGTTGGCGCAGACGGAGAGGGGATTGCTGCCCATCGCTGATCCAAAGTCGGCACGTTACCTGATCGCGTGGTGTTCGGATCTACCTCCTTCATCAATCCCTGCATCCATCCAGGTAGATGTTTCGCAGCAGATGACTATCGTTCGGGACCGTCAAATCGCCGCCTTGGCTGAGAAGCTAAGCGATAAGGAGCATCTGGAGCAACAAGTCGTGCAGCTCGAGCGGCAGGTAAGGGAGCGGTCTGAACGGGTCCAGGAGCTCGAGCAGCAGGTGAGGGAGCGGTCTGAACGGGTCCAGGAGCTCGAGCAGCAGGTGAGGGAGCGGTCTGAACGGGTCCGGGAGCTCGAGCAGCAGGTGAGGGAGCGGTCAGAACGCGTCCAGGGGCTTGAGCAGCAAGTGAGGGAGCAGTCTCAACAGGTCCAGAAGCTGGAGGGACTACTCGCTAATGTCGTCTCATCCAGGTCGTGGCGCCTGACGGAGCCTTTCCGCACGGTGATGGCCGCCCTGCGAGGATTGGGCCGCCACCACTAAGATCGCGGCTCGCATAGAGGTTGCTTGAGATGGATTACCCCGCAACAAGACTGGGTGGTCAGGGCCCAGGCTTCGCCTACGATCCTAGAACGAATCGTGTCCTTGAGTCTGAACAACTCCCGTTCCTGGAAGTGGCTCGCTTCGGCTTCCTGACGGCTCAGATCGGTCGCCAGGAGTGAGAACGACCGGTGACCTTGACAGCAACCGAGAAAGGGTCGGAAGCAGCTAAGGCGGAAGAGGGCTGAGGCCATTGAATGGCCTTGAGCGCAGGAACATGAATCGTCGAGGGACACCCGCTTTGGGAACGACGAAAGGGGGGATCCGCATAGGGCGCGGCGAACCACTGGGTGACCAGCAACCGGAACGGTCTGGGAGCGGAGGGCAGATGCGAAGAGTTATCCCCGGACGCGGTATCGCCGCGAGGTTCTGGAGGAACCGATTCCATGCGATCGTGTGCCTGGCGTTCGTCATCTATGTGATAGCTTTCAACGCCTACTACGGCCGCTTCTTCATTACGGTGGGACAGAGCGTGTCGATCTCGCCGATCAACCTCTCATCGACCGAGATGCTGTATTCCATTGAGAGGATCGAAAGAGTGAGGCGACACGGACAAGAAGTATACGCGCTGACGGGGTGGGCCTTCCCTGAAGATGGGCAGCTATCCTCACGGGAGTATGACAAGCAAGTTGTGCTTCTTGCTGAAAACGGAGACGCCCATGTTTTCGACGCCCAGACGAGGGAGAGGAAAGATGTCGCGGCTGCGTTTCCCAACCCCGAGGGGGACGAGAGCTCGTCGGGCTTCCTGTCCTACGTGTCGGCGTATTCGTTGAGGAGGGGAGACTATCGAGTTGGCTTGCTCTACGCGGAGGAAGACGGCAGCAGCATCTACACGCTCACCCGTTGGTTCGCCAGGCGAACACCCAATACCTTGGGGTTTACCCCCTTCCGCCCGCCTGTGGCGGACCCTCTGGGAGAACTTCGCCTGAGGACCAGCGTGGCCCGGGGAATGCAGCCGATATCTCAGGTCTCGTGTGGGATTGACTGGTTGCGCGAGGTCGAACGCGAGGCAGAGGGGATCTATGAACTTTCCGGATGGTGCTTTTCGGAGAATACGGGCCTCCGCATGGAGCATTTCCAGAGACACATCATGCTGATGGATGCGAGGTCCCGGATGTACCTTCTTGCCGCCCGAACTGTAGTAAGGCCGGACTTGACGGAGGCATTCAGCGAGCTTGGCAGAGACCTCGATTTGTCTGGTTTCTCGGTGGATATTCCTTTTGAGCAGCTGGAAGGAGGTCTCCACCGCCTAGGCATCGCGTGGACCGACGGGCTGTCAGCGCCCGCGTACTACCTGACGTACTTCTACGTTGAGAGGACATCCTCAGGTTTGCAGCTAGGCCACCCCCCGCCAGGCTGATGTTGGTGTAAGGAGCGCCTTCCACCGGGGAGAAACCTAGCAGCTTGGGGACCTTCCCCGGTCGATGGCCGTACCAGACGACTAGTGGATTGGATGGACGGCATTGTGAAGACTTCTCTGTGGGTCTGAGAATGAAGGGCATTCGGGGATATCTCAGGCATCTTTGGCCCGCCCTTCTATTGGCATCGTATCCGGCCCTATTCTTATACAACCAGAACGCGTCCATCCTGTCCCTCCCCAGTCTTCTCATTCCTGTGTCGGCCTCGCTCGGAATCTGTGTCGTGACCTATTCGGCACTGGTGTTACTCGCTGGGAGGTCGCCGATAGGGGCCAGCAATGCGACGCTCGGGCTACTGGCAGCCTTCTTCACGTATGGTCCGGTCCGCGATGTGCTCAGGGAGCTCGATCTTGTTCCCGTTCCGGATGCGACGCTGCTCCCTGGCATGGTCCTCGCCGGGCTGTACCTTGCTGGCTTCCTCGGGAAGCTAGGTGCACTGTCCGCGGATCTGTTGCACACCGGAGCGCGTGTCATGCTCGGACTCCTCTTTGCGTATAACGCGCTGGGGATTGTGGCAGTTGAGTTACAGAAGGTGAATAGTGCTGATGGGGAGGCCCCGGAGCGTTTCGCGCCCCCATCGCGCGATGTGAGTCGAGCCTACCCGGACATCTACTTCATCATCCTTGACGAATTTGCCGGACCCGATGCAGCGCGCAAGTATTGGGGGGGCCGCAATGTCGACGAATTCGAGGACTTCTTGACCCAACACGGGTTTCACCTTTCCAGCGGAAGCCGCAGTGCGACGCTGGACACACGTGTCGAGGTGGCAAGTCGGCTCAACTTCACGCAGTATGAGGTAGACCTGGACCCTCAATTCTACTTCGACGAGATTGCCAACAACAGAGCCGTGCAGGAGTTCGGAGGACTCGGCTACGAGACTGTCGTGTTCAACGGGATGGGGTCTCAGCTGTTCTATCCTGGGATGACGCCAATACGGGCGGACACTACCCTTGAATATGACCCGGGCCAGACGTCGACCAGCGCAGGGACCTTCGATCCATTTGCGAACATGGTTCTAAACCTCACCATGCTTCGGCCATTCTTGGATGTGGATGCTCTTTATGGGCCTTCCATTGCCCGGCACATCGGAGAAGTACGGTTTGCGTTCGATACGCTCGGGGACTTGAGGGGGATCCCATCCCCGAAGTTCGTCTACGCGCACATCATGCTGCCTCATGAGCCCTTCGTGTTCTCCGCGGATGGAGGCATCAATGAGCCCGAATGTCACCTTGATTGGAGCTGTTACTACGGCAACTACCAATATGCGATGACCCTACTGGAGGGCCTTGTTGACCGAATACAGGAGAAGGCAGATCCAGGAAACCGGCCCATCATCGTCCTCCAGTCCGACCATGGCGCGAGGAATATTCCTTACATGGCGGCCGGCGAGGGTGTCTTGCCAAGTTACCCGGAGGAATATGCGTATTCCATCTTGAACGCTCTTTACCTGCCAGGTGTCGACTACACGACACTTGGAGACGATTTGGCGCCGATAGACACGTTTCCCCTGATTCTCAATATCTACTTCGGGTATCAACTGCCACTGCACTAACTGGACCACCGGCGGCACAATAGTGTTGGGTAGATGTCGTTGTCTGGGCCCGCCAAAGGGGCTCGAAGACAACGGCGATGAGGTCTTCCATCAAGCCGGCCCCTAGCGTGATTGCCTCCGAAGCGCTGGTGTACCCAGCCAGCTCCTCGAGCGGGCACGAATGAAGCAGAGACGCCTTCCGGGCCGCGTCTACCTCTGATTTCCGCGACGGAGGATCGTCGTTGATCTACTGATAGAGCGCTCTCTGGAGTCCGCGGCTGGGGGACATGGTCGAGGAGGATTCGTGCGCCGATCCGCTGTCACTGTTTCCGAAGAACATACACATCTTGAAAGTTCCACAGCAGGTGCGGGAAGTAGGCTTCGCGAGTGCCTAATTGAGCCTTACGGACGGCCCCCTCCACTTAGGTTTGGGAAACGTATGTAGTGCCGTAGTCTATTGACGAGAGCCGGCTCGTCTCGCTGACGCCGACGTAGTAGAACCCTTCGCTGAGCTTTTCGACGCTCTGTCTTGCCTCTTGATTCAGCAGTCCGTAGGCGTGCATGCCATGGGTCGAGAAGAGCAGGACTCCGCCGACCTTCACCATCTCGAAGAGCCTCTCGAGCCACGGGCTCCACAACTGGAGAGATAAGTGACTGAACAAAGAGACCGCTAAGACTCCATCGTATTGGCCATCGTGGACCAGCTCGCCCGGGTGGCGCGTCGAATAGAACCCGGCGACTCCCATTTGCTCATACAGAAGTCGACCGCGCGCGCATCGATGTCTGCGACAGTGACATTCTGCGGGCCAACGTCTTTGACCAAGAATCTTGCCAACCTTCCATAGCCGCAGGCGAAATCCATGAGAGCGCTCGAGACGCCAGGATAGAACGTTGCCTCTTGGAGGGCGGAAAGGAGGCTTTCGTGCAACGACTCCCCGCTTTCGAAGTAAGCCTCGGCAGGGTTCTCAATGCCCGGGTGAGACTCGAGGAAACGGTACATCTCATCTCTTGGATCGACGCTTGTCATGAACTCATTCCCATACTTCTGCCGAAGGCGCCGGCGGACATCGCCGGGGATGTGAATGGGCCCACCCTTCGCCCCGGCGGGCAAACTCAGAATCGAGCGCAATCGGAGAGATCTGAAAGGACCAGACATTTCATCTCGAGAGCCATGGCAGAGGTTTCACTCGCGCCCTGTCCCCGTCGCCACTATCCTGATGTTCCCGGGTCCCAAACCGGGAAGCCCTGACGGAGCGCACAGCCCATGCATGAGCTCCGTCATCCTGTGCCCGCGCTTATGGGACTCCGGCGTCCCGCGCGGCATCCCCACCCACTCGTTTCCTCAGCATAAGCCTGATGCCATGGGCCAGTTCGACCTTGGGCGACCAGGAGAGCCCCTCCTTGGCCTTGGCGATGGACAGGACATTCGACGGAACATCAAGGGCTCTCGGCGGGGCGAAACGGACTTCCAGCGGCAGGTCGACAGCCTGCGAAACCATATCGATAACCTGGCGCAGAGAAGTGCCTGTTCCTGAGCCGATATTGAAAACGCCGCTGCCGGGCCGATGTTGACTGGCGGCGATCGCCGCCTCCACGATGTCGGACACATAGATGTAGTCGCGGACGGCGGAGCCATCGCCCCAAACCTCGATGGGGTCGCCTCGAAGCGCGCTGGAAAGAAACGCGGCAATCGCCCCCTGTCCCGAAGTGGGTGACTGACGCTCTCCAAAAGCGTTAGATATACGAAGAACACAGTAGTTGAGGTGGAACAGGTGATGATAGAGGTGGAGGAATTTCTCGATGGTCAGCTTGTGGATCCCATAGGAGCAGATAGGGTCTGTCGGATGCTCTTCGTCGATGGGGATGCGCTTCGGGATCCCATACACCGTTCCCCCGGACGAGAAGAAGACCAGCTTCTTCAAGCGAGCCTTCTTCGCCACCTCTAGAAGACGGACGGTGGGAAGTACATTGCTCGCAATGTCATGCGGGGGGTCGGCGTTGGAAGATGCAGGCAGGGTCGTGCTGGCAAGGTGAAAGACGACGTCGATATCCTTCAGGGTTCTCTCGGCATCGTCTTCTCGGCCGAAGTCTCCCTCCATTACCTCAATCCTGTCGATCACGCCGGCCAGGTTCTGCCGAGAGAAACCAGCCTTTTCAAAGATCCGCACGGCATGACCGAGGCCGACCAGACACTCGGTCAGGTGAGAGCCGAGAAAACCCCCTCCGCCGAGGATCAGGCAGTTCATCGACGGCGCCTGTTTCGGGAGGAGATTTCGCCGTAGGTCTCCTCTAGCTGGTCAACGTATTCTGAGACGGACCGTGGCTTGACAGCCTTCTTCGCCAGTTTCCTTACCAGGCCTTTCTCGTCAACCAGGCGGGCCAACGCAGCCGTCAACCCAGGCACATCGCCCATCTGAAATAGGAGCCCGTTCTCCCCGTCCTGGATGACTTCGCTCAGCCCGCCCACGTTCGAGGCGACGACGGGCGTCCCAGCGGCCTGGGCCGAGTACACGACCAGAGGCGTGTTTTCATACCAGATCGACGGGACGACGAGGACATCCAGGCCGGCCATCACCTCACCGACCTTGCGATTCGGGAACGTGCCGCAGAATTCGATACGATGGTCCCCTGAGGCCAGGGCCTTCAGGCTCGTTCCGTAGTCCGGGAATTCATCAAGTCGGCCGTAAATCCTCAACACCAGACCCTTGTCCCGCGGGACGGCCTGGAAGGCTCTCACCAGCAGGTGCGCCCCCTTGTGCTCGCCCAGGGTGCCGATGAAGCCGATGCGAAGGGGATTTCTTGTTCGGTTCGGCGCGGTGCGTCTGGTCCGGGCGAAGTTGACGCCGTACGGAGCCAGTCGGATCCTCTTCTCGTCAATCCCGTGAGCCACCATGAACCGCCACATCAAGGCGGTGGGCGCCAAGATCCGGTCGACTCTATTGAACAGGTTCACCAGCCGCACCGGCCTCTGCGCCAGCGCGCTCACCAGAGGCGAATAGGTCTTCTCGGGCCACCAGGATTGCTGCGAGCCGCGGATCATCAGCCTTAATGCCCACGATGGCGCGAGGCGTACGAGCTCCCGAATCCGATCGGGCTGTGTTGTGGCGACCACATGCTGGAGGCAGTTTACTCCGGACCCGTCGGGGCCGAGGCAGAGAGAGTTGTCGGGGAGCCTTAGCTGGCTCGTTGGGCACATGAACCAGAAGTCGGTCGCGGTGAAGACGGTGGGGATCCCGCGCTCACAACACGCCTCAATCGGCGAGGCCGAGAGCCGCCCCAGGTGGAAGAAGTGCACGATCCCGGGCTTCTCACGGATCACATAGTCCGAGAACCTGCCCTTGAAGAAGCGGTTGTAGTACTCTGACTCGATGACGTTCTGTTCTTGCGCGGTCGTCGCGAAGCTGTGATGGTAGCGTTGAACCGGAACGCCTTGGAACTCGTAGCGGTCGAAACGCCCCTCTCCCCAAAGATGCCGATCGGCCGGGAAGCCTGTCCAGACTTCTACCCGATGACCTCGCTTTTGGAGCTCCTTGGCGACGGAGTAGGTCAGGATCTCTGTCCCCGCCGTGTAATCGGGCACGAATTGGTGAACTGCAAGGACGATGCGCATCGTCTCAGACCCCCCTTGCCGGCAGAGGCTTTCGCCGTTTCTCGTCCCTGGCCCCGGCGTACTGAGCCCACACAGTCAAGACTGTGAGAAACGGGATTCTGACCAGGTCGGCCAGCTTGTTCCACGGCCGCTCGCCGCTCCTCAGAACGAGCCAGCTGCTGGCCAGAACCCCGTACGGGATACTGCGCAGGACGGACTTCAGAGAAGGAACCGTCTGAAGGCCGAACAACTCAAACAGGCGCCGGTGGCAGATATAGGTTCTCCGATACTCGTAGGCGACAGGACGTTGGTGCGAGTGTTCGACCACGGCCTGTGGCTCGAAGACGATCTTCCATCCGGCCCGCAGGGTCCGCTGCCCCCATTCGATGTCCTCCCCGAACACGGCCCGTGGGAAGGGGATCTCCTGCCAGACCGACTTGCGTACTGCCGAACAGACGTTGTCGAAGACGCAGAAGGCGTAGCGCTCCATGGGCGAGAGACGCTCGAAGTCCTTTGAGTCCTGGATGTATCTGACCTGCCGGATGTCGCCGCCGGTGATCCAGTTTTCCAGGTTCCTGCGGGTGACCGGATCCGCGTCCGGCCGGGGGAGCTGCCGGGCAAACACCCCGGCGACCAGCGGATCATCAAACGGTTCGATCAGTTTTTCCATCAGATGAGGGTTTGCCGGCAGGGCATCCTGCGTCATCAGGACGACGATCTCGCCCCGGGCCTGCTCGATGCCGTGGTTGCGGGTCAGTCCATGGTTGAAGTCCCGGGGGGCAATTTGGAAGAGGCGGGCGCCGTGCCGCCTGGCGACCTCGACCGTTTGGTCGCTCGATCCGGAATCCACAACGACGATCTCGACCCCGCCCTCCACCAACTGCCCTCGGATCTTTTCGAGGACCCTCTCGAAGAGGGATCCGCCGTTCCTGGTGGGGATCACGACTGAGACCACTCTAGCCGTCCCTGTCCCCATGCCCGAAGCGATCATAGTCCCCCGCGGTCCCACCCCTTCCCGCGGGGAGGCCCGCTGGCGCCCCTCTCCGATCGGCGACGAGCTCGGCATAGAGCGCCTCCAGCTCATCGACATACTGAACGATCGATTTCGGCCTTGCGGCGTTCTGCCGCAGGTCCTCCAGCAGGGCACGATCGCCCGCCAATCGGCGGATGATACCGGCCAGGGCGCCGGCATTGCCCATCTCAAACAACAGACCATTGACGCCGTCTTGAATTGATTCGCGCAGTCCAGGCACATCGGAGGCAACCAATGGGACCCGCGCGGCCTGGGCGGAGTAGACAACCAGCGGAGTGTTCTCGTACCAGATCGACGGCACGACCAGGACATCGATGCCGGCCATCACCTCGGCGATGCGATCATTCGGAAACGTACCATCGAAGCGGATGCGCTGGTCGCCTGCGGCGCGGCGCCGGAGCACCTCCACGTATCCCGGGACCTCGTCGAGTCTGCCGTACAGGCTTACATCCACCGGGAACTCCGCCGGGAGGGCGCGCAACGCGTCAACCAGCACGTGAGCCCCCTTGTGTTCCGTTAGAGATCCGACGAAACCCAACCGCAGACGATCCGCGGATCGTTTCGCCGGGAGGTGTTCAAACGGAGACAGGTCGATGCCGTAGCCGATTCGGCGGATGCGGTGATCTTCAATGCCGTATCGAACCATGACCTGCTGCATGAAAGCGGTCGACACCAGAATACGGTCCACCTCATTCATCCGGGCGGTCAATCGCTCGGGGCGCCGCACCAGGGCCTGCACCAATGGTGCGTACTTCTTCTCCGGCCACCAGGGTCGCGCGCTGAACCGGATCGCCGCCGCCAGCAGTCCATAGGGAATGCTACGAAAGACCCTTCCCAGCCGATCGGATTGCGTCCTTTCGACAATGTGCCTTACACAATTAACCCGATGGGGGTCCGGACCGAAACAAGACGAGTTGTCCGGTAGGCGCAGCTGATTGACCGGGCAGATGAACCAGAAATCCGTGGCCGTGAAGACCGAGGGCACTCCCTGGTCCCAGCACGCCGAGATCGGCGCACCCGATAGGCGCCCCAGGTGAAAGAAGTGGACGAGATCAGGGCGCGCCCGCTGTAGGTAACGGGCGAAGGCGTTTCCAAAGAAGGGGTTTTCGTACTCGGCCTCGACCCGGTTTACGTTTTCTGAGGCGGTCCGGAAGCTGTGACGATACCGCCGTACGGGAATCGCGTCGTAGAGATACTCGTCGAATCGCTCGGCGGGTTCTAGCGGACGCTCGTCCGGATAACCCGTCCAAACCTCCACAAAGTGGCCGCGCCGTTGCAGCTCCTTCGCGCAGGAATACGTCAGCACCTCTGTCCCGGCGCTGAAGTCGGGCAGGAACTGGTGAACCGTTAGGACGATCCGCATGGATCTCTTGATGCTTGGATGGCGGAATGGGACAAGGGCTCTCGGCGGGAGACTCGCCCGCTCACGGCCGAATCTCTCGGGCGACCCCAAGCATGTATCGGCCGTAGTCGTTGTTCGCCATCGGCTCCGCCAGCCGTCGCGGTTGATCGCCGTCGATGAAGCCCATGCGATAAGCGATCTCCTCCGGACACGCGATCATCAGCCCCTGCCGGTCCTGCACCGTCTGCACGAAGGCGGCGGCTTGGAGCAGCGACTCGTGCGTGCCGGCGTCGAGCCACGCCACCCCGCGCCCCAGCCGCTCGACGCGCAGCTCGCCTCGATCGAGATACTCCCGATTCAAGTCGGTGATCTCCAGCTCGCCCCGCGGCTAAGGCTTCAGGCGGGAGGCGATCTCCCCCACCCGGTCGTCGTAGAAGTACATCCCAGGCACGGCGTAGTTCGATCGCGGGGCCTCCGGCTTCTCCTCGACTCAAGGCCCGCCTGTTCTCGTCAAACTCGACGACGCCGTAACGCGTCGGGTCCTTCACTGCATAGGCGAAGATGAGCGCACCTTGGGTCAGGGCGGAAGCCTGGCGCAGAACCTCCGGCAGCCCGTGGCCGAAGAAGATGTTGTCGCCCAGGATCAGGCATACGGGCTCGCCGCCGATGAACTCCGTCCCGACGAGGAAGGCATCCGCCAGCCCGCGCGGCTCCGCCTGCTCGGCATAGGCGAAGCGCAACCCCCACTGGCTCCCGTCCTTCAACAACCGGCGGAAGGCGGGCAGATCCTCCGGCGTGCTGATGATCAGAATGTCGCGGATCCCGGCCAGCATCAGCATCGAGAGCGGATAGTAGACCATCGGCTTGTCGTAGACCGCAGGAGCTGCTTGCCCACCGCCCACGTCAAAGGGTGCAAGCGCGTACCGCGGCCGCCGGCCAGGATGATCCCCCTCATCGCGGCATCGCCCTCCGTCGGGCGTAGTTGACCTCGACCCACTCCCGATAGTCGCCGCGCCCCCGGATCGCTTACACCCAGCCGGGGGGCCGGAGATACCACTCGACCGCCGTATGGTCGAAGCCGACCTGGAGCGCGCTAGCGGGGCCCGAGTCTTCATCTCAAGCCACCTCCCGAACATACGCCTCCGTCACTTCCGAGACCCCACCCAACGCCTTCACCTTGCCGCGGTCCAGCCACAACGCCCGCTGGCACATCTCAATCACGTTGGGCATGCTGTGGGTCACCAGGATGATGGTCGCGCCCTGGGCCTTGAACTCTTCCATGCGAGCAGCGCTCTTGCGCCGGAAGGCCTCGTCACCCACCGCCAAAACCTCGTCCAGCAGCAGCACGTCAGGCGTGACGTCGCTGGCCACGGCGAAGCCCAGCCGGGCGATCATGCCCGACGAGTACGTGCGCAGCGGGGCGTCGATGAACTCCTCCAGCTCGGAGAAGGCCACGATGCGCTCGTACTTCTCCTCCATCTGGCGTCGCGTGAACCCGAGCAAGGCGCCGTTGAGAAACACGTTCTCCCGCCCGGTCAGCTCAGGGTGAAAGCCGGCGCCGAATTCCAGCAGCGGCGCCACGCTTCCCCGCACCCGTACCCGACCCTCAGTCGGCCGAAGCACGTGGGCGATGACCTTCAGCAGCGTCGTCTTGCCGGCCCCGTTCGGGCCGATCACCCCCAGCGACTCGCCTCCCCGCAGCTCCAGGCTGACGTCGCGCAACGCCCAGAACTGGTTGTAGCGGACCCCGCGCTTCAACCGCCGGATGGCGTATTCCTTCAGCGTCTCGATCCGCTCCGTCGGGCGGGTGTAGCGCACCGAGACGCCGTCCAGACGGACGACGCCGTCAAACGCGATAGGCGTACTCATCCGATTGTCGCGTGAAGACCCACCAGCCGACGACCAGCGCCCCGACGGCCACCAGCGCCGCCGTTACCCAGCTCGCCAGCGGCGCGCCGACCCCGGCGTGGATCGGCGACCGGAAGACCTCCAGCAGGTAGGTCATCGGATTCACCCGCAGCACCCACTGGTAGGCGGCCGGCAGCATGTCCGCCGGGTAGAGGATCGGCGTCAGATACATCCACATCGTCAGCACGATGGAAAACATGTTGAGCACGTCCACGAAGTGGACGGCCAGCGCGGAGAGCAGCAGGCCGACGCCCAGGGAGAAGGCGGCCAGGAGAAGCACCGCCAGCGGCAGCGCCAGGATCGCCGGCCGCAGGGGCGTCCCGGTCAGGACCATCACGATCCCCAGCGGAACGAGTGAGAGCAACAGATTGACCAGGCCCGTGCCGGCTGCCGACACCGCGAAGACGGCCTTGGGCAGGTAGATCCTGTGCAGCAGCGCCCCGCCCCACACCAACTGGTTGGCACCGTGCGTCGTGGTCGTGGTGAAGTACTGCCAGACAAGCAGGGCTGACAGCAGGTAGACGGCGTAGCGCTCGATGCTGCGCTGGAACAGGCTCTGGAAGACGAACGCCATCACCAGCATCGTCGCCAGCGGGTGCAGCAGCGTCCAGGCGACGCCCAGGACCGAACGCTTGTAACGCGTTTTGATGTCGCGGGCGATCAGCTCGGTGACAAGCGAGCGGTACCGAACGAGTTGAACGATCTCGTCGATGAAAGGAGACGGCAGGGCATTCGAATCGTACATGCGTTGCGCCATCGGCTCAGGTCTGGACGTCATCGCGCGTCCGCTCGCAGTGGACAAAGATCTGACGGGAGACGTTCACGTCCCCGATCCAGGAGTGAGGAGCACAAGCGCACCGGGCTGGTGCTCCATCACGACTGCCTCGGCAGGGCGCCCAGCCGTCCTCGGATTCCATCCCACACTCCGCGCAGGCTCATCCTTATCTTCTCACGCCGCCGGTCCTCGAAAGCCAGCATGCGGAATGCCGAATTCACTCCGGCGAGGGCGTCATAGACCGCCCAATGGGGCGTCCGCCACGCGTGACCCAGCCACATCTGCACACGATTTCGGCTCATATAGTACCAGCGGACAGGGTCATGAAACGTGGGGTAGTGCCTGCCCTTCCACAAGGTTCGCTCCCTTCGACGCCCCACGCGGTGACGGAGCTCGGCCCCGCACACAACCAGGATCTGGATTCCCCGCCTCCTCGCCCGGAGGCAGTAGTCAATGTCGACGTAGTCCAGGAAGAGCTCCTCCCGGAAACCGCCCAGGACCCGATGGACCCACGCACGGTGCAGGCATCCAGAACTATTCACGAAGGTCACATCGTCGAGCCATACGCCTCGACACCGCGAGTAGTGGAACGCCAGAGGCCCCCAGGGCCGAAGGAATCGCGCCTCGTGGGGAACTTCAGGGTCTCGGGCCATGGGGGCGACCAGCCCGATCTCGTCGCGTGCCGGGTGCCGCTCGATGGCCTCGATCAGCCGACGCACCATGCCCGGGGCTGGCAGGCTGTCTTGATCCAAGGTGAGGATCCATTCGAACTGGTTCCGGGCCGCCCAGCGGAAGCCACGGTTCATCGCCGCGCCGATCCCGACGTTGTCCTGGTTGGACAAGAAGACGATCGGAGCTTGGCCCCATGCCCGCTCCAGCTTCTTCGAGGGGACCGGTTTGGACCCGTTGTCGACGACGACGACGGCGGCGACCTGGGCGGAGGCCGCCCGCACTCGGACCGGCCAATGGATATCCGGGTTGTGCGTGACGATCACCGCGCACACCCTCGGCCTCCCCTTCGTCCCGGCTCGCCGCGTAGCCGGGCGCGTCCGCTGGACCACCTGGGTCCTCATCGCAGATCGCCCGGTACCTGCACGATCTCCTTGCGGGGCAGGCGGCGCAGCAGGCGGTGCGAGAGATGCAGCGGCATGTCCTGGTCCGCCCAGCGCAACTCCGGAACAGGGCTGACGTACGAGAGGTTGGGATTGAAAAAGGGGTCGCCTGTCAGCCACCCGCGCTTGCTCCACAACTCTTGAGCCCGCAGGAAATCTGCGCGCGGGATCCGGTTCTGGTGGGTCAGACCCTCGTGGTGAATCAGCCTGGCGTCGGGTGTGAAGATGATCCTCCTACCCTTGTCGCGTGCCCTTAGACACAGGTCGATGTCCTGGTAGACGACGCGGAACTTCTCGTCAAAACCTCCGAGGCCTTCGAAGACCTCCCGAGAAACCAGCATGCACGCCCCGGTTACGGCCGAAAGGTCGCGATACCAATGGTCGCTCCCAAACATACCCGTGCCGAACTCCGCCGCGCCGTAGAACAAGTGTCCGGCAAGGCCCCCCATGCCCAGGATCACGCCGGCGTGTTGGATCCGGCCGTCGGGGAAGAGCAGCTTGGCGCCGACGATCCCTACGTCGTGGATCTCGAACCACTGAACCATCCGCTCCAGCCACTCTCGTTCCAGCACCTCGGTGTCATTGTTCAGAAAGAGCACCAGGTCTCCCCTGGCCTCCGAGGCACCTTGATTGCAGGCGGCCCCAAAATTGAAGTCGCCAGAGCGCCGGATCACCCGCAGAGGGAGAACGGCCGTCCATCGGCGGTAGGCCTCCTCCGTCCGCGGGTCCTGACTTCCCGTGTCGACCACGACGACATCTTCGAGGGGGGATGCGGTTCGGTGGGCGAGGCCGTGAAGACACCGATCGAGAACTTCGGGTTGGTCCCGGTTCGGGATCACGACGGAGATCTTCCGCTCCGGTCGACGCGCCCACCGCACGAGGGGAAAGCCGCCTACGCCAGCGCGAACCTCCACTTGCTTGAGCCCGAGTCGCTCCCCATACTCCCGAACCGCCTCCGCCTCCGCCCTCCATTCACCGTGCAAGATGGAAAACTCCTGGGCGCCGACTCGGCCCGATCGGATATGGCATAGGACCTCAGGAATGTGCACGGAGGAGCGGACACCCTGGATCCACTGAAGGCGAATCCCGCGGCAGGAGGATCCAGCGGACGGCGAGGCGTGCAGGCTCTCCTCTACCCGCTCCCGCCGGGTGAAGAAGACACCTTGAAGGAGATCCGTCGAAAAGGCCAGCGCCGGAGACCAATCGGGCTTGAAGAAGGGGCTGCCATGCTGGCCCTCCCCGTCCAGGGAGTCCTCATCGGCGAAAACCAGCTCCGGAAAATCGGCCTCCCGGATCGCCTCGGCACATCGAAACAAAGCTTGAGGGGCCAGCTGGTAGGGCGCCAGCACAATCCCAACATATTCGGATGCCTTGGCCGAATCCTTCCGGAGGAGCCACCTGGGCCAATCGATCCCGGAGGGCACGACCTCGATCCGGATCCTAGGATCGGCACGAATTCGGGCCATGTTATCGAAGGCAGATAAATGGGGGCTACTCGGGAGGACAATGGTCCACTCCCAATAAGGATAGGTTTGGTGGAGCAGAGACTCCGCGAGCAGAGGCAACTGTTGCAGATCCTCCTCCGACGCGACCGGAGTGCAGACCTGCAACCCGGGGCCATGCTTCCACTCCAGAGATCGGCTGGATTGACCCTGAAGCTGTTTCGCCGTGGGTTCGGACATTCGCAGGTAGGCTGCGTACAGCGGATCCAAGCTGCTTTGCGATCGGTTCGCTTGTCGATAGACCCAGTTTTCGATTCGCAGAAGCAGGTGATCCCTCCATCCGCCCAGCGGGGCCAGCCGGAAGCGGGCACGCATGGCCATGCGCAGCATCAGAACCATGAGCCCGCGTGTCGCGAGGGGCCCTCGCCGGTGCCGGACAGCATGCAGCAGCGCCGACAATTCGTGGAGCTCCTCGTCCGCCGTCGATCCGCTGGAGGGGGAGGGGCTTCCAAGCCATTTGTCCTCCACGGCTACCGCGCTCCCTTTTCCGTGCCGATGTCGCCGTGGACGAACTCGTGGCGATCCGGATCGGCTAAGCCTTCGAAGTTCCTGCGCTGGCCGGCATAGGTCAGCTTGTCCAGGGTGATTACCCGCGCGGACGGCAGGGTCCGGAGTAGGTGCCGGACAAGATTGGAGCCAATGAATCCGGCGCCTCCGGTTACGAGGGTTGCGAGGCCCGAGGAAAGCGGCTCTCGGATCCCGAGGGTCATACCGCTTTCCTCCGGAAGGATCGGAAGGACCTAGGGCCGCGGCGCCTCGAGAGGCTTCCCCCATGCGTCGCCCTCGCACTGGCCAGACCCATTTGCGTCAAACCGATGGTCTCCTCAACAGAACCACATCTTGCTTTGCTCCCATCCCTGCCTCAATGTAGCCGAGGTGTTCCAACCCTCGGCCAAACGTCCCCATCACGTGCTCGCGGGTCTGAAACGACGATTGGTACCACTCGGGGAATACCGCCTTCCACGCGTCGTTGTTCAAGAACGCGAACCCGGTCCGGGCCACGTCGAGCTCCTCGGCCAGGTTCGGAGGTAAGGTCGCCAGGGCGGTCGCGCCGTGGACCGTGAGCAGAAGCAAGCCTCCGGGACGAGTGACACGACAGAGCTCGTCCAGCCATTGCATCTGAAAGGCCTCGCTCAGATGGGTCAGGACAGAGATGGCGTATACCAGATCGAAGCGCGCGTCCGGGTACGGCAACGGCGGGAGCGCCTGGTTCCGTGTGAACCGAGCGAAGGATAGATTCCGGCGACACCAGGCGATGGCGGCCAGGTGGACATCGGAACCGAAAAAACGAGTGGGAGGCGAGTACTTCTCGAGGAAGCGAAGGGTTCTCCCGCATCCGCAACCAAAATCCAATACGTCTCCAGCGTTCTCGAGGTGGCACCCTACGCCCCGCAAGGCGGACATCAGGTCCTGGCTACAGGTCTGGCCGACCCTCAAATATCTATCAATGTCCGTCGACCCCGCCACACTGTAGCGAAGCCACGCCGGGGGAATGCCTGCCAAAGCCTCCCGCCGGATTCTCGCCCGGTCTCCCCAGTCCGTGGAGAGGCAGTGCAACCGCCAATAAAGGCCCGCCAGGGCTCTCGCGCCTCGACGAGGCAATCTGCGCTCAACTCGACGCAGAAACCCATCCAACTTCATCCCGGCGGATCCCCTATTGCCCTTTTCCGTACCGTGTGCGCGATCGTTGGGGTCCGGGAACCATTCGGGCGCGCCGGTTTCCACTTCCAGACAGACGCGGCCGGCACGATTTCAGGGCCCGAAGGACTTCGGCTCGCGCACGAACCCCTTCATCCGTAACCACTCCCGGATCCGCCTCGCATTCTCCTCCGGCGTGCTACGGACCGTCTCAAGGTGCACCTCCGGAGCCACCGGCGGCTCATAGGGGTCATCGATCCCGGTGAAGCCCTGAATCTCCCCTCGGCGCGCCTGCGCGTACATTCCCTTGACGTCGCGCGATTCGCACACATCCAAGGGCGTGTCGACGAACACCTCCACGAAGCGGTCCGCGCCCACCATGAGTCGGACCGCATCCCGGGTGGCCCGGTAGGGGCTGACGGCGGCGCAGATCGCGATCCCTCCATGGCGCACAATCTCCGACGCCACGAATCCAATCCGGCGGATGTTGGCATCCCGATCGTCCCGGCCGAAACCCAGGCCCTTCGATAAATGGGTCCGCACCACGTCCCCATCGAGCAGGGTGACCTGGCGGCCGCGCTCAAGGAGCATGACGGTGAGCGCCTCCGCCGTTGTCGATTTGCCCGATCCGCTCAATCCCGTGAACCAGATGCACGCCCCTTGCCGGTGCCGAGGCGGATACGAGTCGGCCAGGATCTCCGCCACCTCCGGCCGGGTGAACCAGCTTGGGAGGGGCCGCCCGAGGTCAAGGTAGTCCTCACGCACCTGCGTTCCGGAGATGGATGCGGTCGGCTGGCCGCGGTCCACGCGCGTGATCTCTTCGTAGCGGTCTTCCTCGGGCAGGTAGACAAATTCGCGGAAAGGAATGACCCCCACGCCTATTTCGCGGCTGTGCTGGCTGACGAGCTCCTGCGCCGCGTCGGGACCGTAGAAGGGCCGGCCGTGCGAATCTTTGCCGGGGCTTGCATGGTCGCGCCCGACGATCAGGAAGTTCGCCCCGTAATTGCGGCGAATCAGTGCGTGCCAAAGCGCCTCACGCGGCCCGGCGAGACGCATCGCCAGCGGTAAGAGCGCAAGCAGGATGCGGTCCGGCTCGAAATAGCCCTCTGCCAGAGCCCGGTACGTGCGGACCCGCGTGAAATGGTCGACGTCGCCGGGTTTGGTCATTCCGACGACCGGATGCAGGAGGAGGACCCCATCGACGGACTGCGCCGCCCGCTTGATGAGCTCTTCGTGCACGCGATGCAGGGGGTTGCGGGTCTGGAAAGCGACGACGTCGGCCCGACCCAGTTCCGTCAAACGGGCTCGGGTCTCCTTCGGTCCAAGGCGCAGGTGGGCGAAGTCGTAATGGCGCGGGAGCGCCAGGACCTCGAGGCGGCCGGAGAGGTTGATCTCCCCCCACGACTGAATCTCGTTCACCAGGGGATGCCGGAGATCCTCTGTGCCCAGGACCTCTCGGGCAAATTGGCGACGATCCCATGGGTAGGCTTCCTCGGTGGTGAGGATGCCGAGGATCTCATTGTGGGAGTCTCGCAGAGTCACCCGATTTCCCAGATGGATTTCCACGCCGACCGGAACTGAGAAGGTCACCGGGATCGGGTACAGGGTCCCGTCCGCCAGGCGCATTTCGCCCACGACACGTTCGAAATCCGCTCGCCCCATAAATCGGTCGAGCGGGGAGAAACCCCCGATGGCCAGGAGCTCGAGGTCGCACACGACCCTTTCGGAGAGCTGCAGCGAGGGGAGGCGGGCGGCCTCAGCAAAGGCCTCGTCGAGACGCTCCTCGATCAGGCAAAGGTCGACCAAGGGACCGCCAAAGGGTTGGATCAGCTCAGCTACCATGAGGATTCTCCGTCACATAAGCCGACCAATCGAACGCGGCTACGACCGTTCAACGTTCAGACTCCCGCCAATCTCTCTGCCGGGGCGCGGCGACGTTTCCTGCCTTGCCCTGCCGCGCCGAAGTCCTATGGCGAGGAAGGCCTCAGCATGACCGAACGCCATGATACTGCGCTTCGCAGGTTGTCACCAATGTGGGAGGAAATTGACCAGGAATGAATACAGGCCAGGGCTAAGATCGTCAAACCTCGAGGCTGCCCCGATGACCGCCAATAGAAAACCCACCAGCGTTCCCACCGTCACGATCAGGATGATGGCAGCCGTGGCCAATCGGCTCTGGATCGGGTACGGCCGGGTCGCCTCGTAGAGTCGCCACATCCCCAGTGTGGCAACGATCGCCAATAGAGGAACGAAGTCCATTTCGTAACGGGTTGTGGTGTAGAAAAATAGGAATGTGGGCACCACTCCGGCTAGCCCCGCAAGAAGTAGAAGGGACCCGAGCGACCCTTGATCGGCGAGGGTCCAACCGGCCTTTTTGCTGGATGGCGACACTTTCCGGGACTCACGCGGGATTTCGTCATACAACCATTGGCGAGCGAAGGTCAAAGCGAAGAGAAGTGTGGGGGCCGCGAATAGCAATCCGGTCGCGTCCTCGACGCGGTGTTCGGCGGGCACAACAAATCGGGTGAGAAGCTGGGTGAAAAGTGGGTACTTGTAGTAGACAGCACGAAGATACGGAAAGCTAGACACCGGCCGGGCGGGGGCTAGAACATAATAGAGCATATTCGGGACCCAATAGCGCACATTAAAGAGGGTCCCTCTCTCCAGCTCGGCACTCATGTCGAATTCGGTGAATTGGTAGCGAAACCCAGTCTCCAAGGGGCTGCCGAACCGGATGACGTTATACCAGCCGTAAAGGCCCAAGACGAGCCCGAGCGGGACCAATAGAGAAACCATGTTGACGGCTTCCCTCCGGTGTGCGTTGGTTGATCTGAGCCGTCGCAATGCGAGAATCGCGACGCCCAATACCAATACGATCACCGACGCCACGGTCGTGAGCCTGGATGCCATGGCCAATGCCCACAGGGCCCCTGCGGCGGCGTAATTTATGGCCCCCGCATTCTTGTCCGTCAAAGCCTTGACCACAAAGTACACTCCACCCACGAGGAAGGCCTGCCCGCTGGCAATGGCTGCCGTCAAGATGCTGGGGCTGTTCTGAAACCACAGCATGGGATGGATCGTGCCCACGATTACAAGCCCGGCAATCATCAGCCCCACCGGCAGGTCACCAAAGTACACACGCTTCAGGCGAACGATGGTCAGAGACGAAAATAAGAAGAGGACGGAAATCGCAACAAAAACGACCACTTCGTCCCCTAGGGTCGGGCCGCCGAGGATCTTGAGTACGGCAAGGGCAACCGCGGGAGCCGGGCCCCAATACATGTAGTACTTTCCCTGGTAGTAGGAGAGGTTGCCGATAACACCTAACAATCCGTGTGCGCCGGGAGAATAGGGGTTCTCCAGAGTCAATAAACCTGGCGGAGGCACAATCGGCAGATAGGTCTTTCCCTGGGTGAATGCTTCAGCTAGCATCCCGTAATAGGAGGTCGTGGCTGGCCATTGAGTCCAGTGCCAAACACTTACCAAGCCGACATAGGTGATGGCAATAACCGCCACGGTAGCGGCCATGGTGGCCAGTGCAACCCTGCGCCGTTCCGGCCCGGCGGCTGACGGAATCGGTCTCTCCGGCTCGGGGCCTGGAAGAACCTTGTGTTTCAATAGAAGGCGCCGATCCAGTGCGCGGATCCCCTGGAGGCAAGCCGATCCGAGCAGGCCGGCTACGCCAAAGACGAGGACGGCTTGCCTGTACAGGCCCCATCTATTGTCCGGGTCGGCGCCAGTCAGTCCTGCCGTTAGCGACAGTGCAACCAGGAATGCAAGAAGAGCGATCGTGACCCGGGGGAGCAGCCGGCGAAAGTGCTTCATGCCATCACCCTGAACTTGCTAGCTGCTTGAGGTTGGGCCTGCTCAGATCTCACGCTCGCGAGCGCTATGCCTAATTCTGGCCAGGACTCGAGCTTCTCACTTAGCCATATACAGTTTGAGCGTGTCGTAAACCCGGAATAACGGGAGACCATGAATAACCTGCTCGTCATCGCAATTGGCGCAGATGACCGCACAAGGTTCGAAGCCCGGGTCCTCATAAGGGGCGAGGCGGGGGGCCATGTCGAAAGTCTCCATGCGGGTGCCATTTTGGGGAGCATCCAGCAACCACCAAAGCGGATACTCCAGGAATGCCGACGGCGCGCGCAGGGCGACATTCGTGCACACCGAGGCTTGGATCGCTTGAACGGTTAGCAGATAGTCGTCCCGAAGGTCGGGATTCCAGGGCATAAGGATCGTCGCCTGATCTTCCACCAGGATACTGCCAATCGAAGTTCGCAAAGGCGGCATGCCGACGAGGGGCCGTGTCTTATTCAGAAGCACGAACGGAATCGCCGCCAGCAAGAACACCCCGGTCAGGGCACGCGAAACAGCCTCCCATCGGACATGGCCGAACCCAACGCCCACGAGCGGGGCCCAGAGTACGAAGAAGCTAAGTTGGTACCGAATTCCAAAGATGCTGGGCCCGTGGGAAATGACGATGGGGATCAACGCATACGTGAGAAGTGTGGTCCCTGCGTAGGCAAGGGCTAGCTTCCGCTTGTCCCTATCCCAGAGCATGACCACGGCCACCAGTGCCACAGGCACCAAGAGAAGGTGAAGTGGGTTTCCGGCGAAGTCCTCGTGATTCCACGAAACAAACCGCATTTCATCCGCGTAGGTCTCACCAAAGACATGGGGCATCGATTCCACCGCATCGATCACGGGCCGGCTGAGGACTCCGGTTGGCAGGGTTAGGTTGCGTCCAGCGGTTTGGAGCAGCCGGAAGATGTAGCTGCGAACAGGCGAAGGACGAAGTCCCTCCCCTGCATTCGCCCCGGGAGTCCCGCTCGGGTCGAATCCGGGAACGGCCTCTAGAGCCTGGCTTGGATCCAAGTCCCGAATGCCTTCCTCGGCGCCAGACGGGTTCGGAAGGAAACGCACCCAGAGGTTTTGCTGGAGCCAGTCGGAGGTCCCATAGGGACCCCCAAAGACCTCGATGTTCCTAAACCAGAAACCCGCATTGATCAGGGCCGCCAATCCCGCAAGGAGGAGAGCTCCCCGGACCGCCCTTCCGGGCCCTCTCACCACGAGCTCATGAAGGAGGAACCACGCGAGGAAGGGGGGCGCGTACACAAAGAAAGTTCCCTTGGTGAGCGCCCCCAACCCCGTCGCCGCGCTGAGGGCTGTTAGCTCCCAGAATTGAAGCCGTCGACGGATCCCCAAGACCACAAGATACGCAACGCAGGCGGCCCAGTACGCGGAGACATAGTCATTTTGCGTGCTGGTCGCCTGCAGAACGCCCATCGGGATGCTCACGCAACAGGCCGCGGCCAAGACTTGGCCCCCCCGCCCTGCCTTCAACAACCTACCGATTCCCGACACCACGATCACGGATCCGAGCATGCTGAACCACTGAACCAAGTTCGCGGGTCGGTCGTTTCCCCACAGCATACGGAGATGAAGAATCGCCGTTTCAGCCCAGATCGGCTTGTGCAGCTGGTGTTCGAACAACGCAGGGTAAGGCCGAAGGCTGGCGTCCTGCTGCCAGTGCATCACACGCGCCATGTGATAGATAGCCGAGTCGTACGTGTTCGGAGGCGAAATGATGGCCACGGCCAAGAGCACCGTCGCGATCAGGGCGATCCCAAGGATGAAGACTTTGGAGCTTCGCGAGTGCGAAAGCAGCCCTCCCTTCAGCGTTGCCCACGCGAGCGGGATCGACGCTGCGCCACGGCCAGCCCAGCCAAGGGCCACGATGGCCGCCAGCCAAAGGACTGCCAGGATGGGTGGCGTGAGACCGTTGACCGGGGACAGAACCTCGTTCAGGAGGGCAAGCGTGGTTCCCCAGCCAATGGAGGCCAGGACAAAAGCACCTCGCCAATCACCTGGCTCTTCCGTCCAGCCCTTGCGTAGAATCAGACAGAATCCTAGGAGAAAGGCCGCCACGGGCAGGATGGCAACCATGGGCTCCATCACTGGCTCAACCACGGGGCCTTCGGCTGAGGGCCCAACTCTGCCGCCAAAGGCTCGCCCGAAGTTTCAATGGAAGGATCGGCTCGACAAGACGGCGGATCAAGTACTTCGCATAGATGATCGAGAGTCGAGTGCCGCCGAAACGACGGTGGACCCTCATCATTTCAGGCCAACAGCGATCGGCGGCCAGCCAGGTCTTTGCGTCGGAATGTAATCGAAAGCCAGCCCAGACTCGGGGGACGTATCGGATAGGGGCCAGCCGCGAAATCCGGACCCACAGGTCGTAGTCCATGGCGAAATAGAACGACGGGTCGAGCGGGCCGACTTGACGCCACCAGGAGGCCCGGAAGAACGCCGCTTGCTGTGGGATATGCACATATCCCTGGCGGAGCCGCCGGTAGTCGGTTTGGGCGGCGGGAAAACGCCCGATCACATGGCCCTGGGAGTCGATGAAGTCCGCATTTCCGTACACCATCCCGACATCGGGGTTGTCCACCAGGAAATCGACCGCCTCCCGCACCGCACCCGGTCGATAGACATCGTCTGCGTTGAGCCATGCCAGGATGTCACCCGTGGACCTCGCGAAGCCCTTATTGAGCGCGTCCGTCTGGCCTTGGTCCGGTTCGGAGACGAACGCCGCGAGCCGATCGGCATACCGGTGCAGGATCTCAAGACTCCCGTCGGTGGAGGCGCCGTCGATGACGATATATTCCAACCGCGGATAACCCTGCTCCAGGACGGACCGAAGGGCACGCTCCAAATAGCCCGCCTGCTGGAAGGAGGGCGTGACGATCGACACCGACGGGCTATCCATACCGCCCATAGGCGGAGGTGATTCGGGGCCCGCCTGCCGGGTGACAGGCGCCGACTTGGGGGCTGGAGGCAAAGTTAGCCATCGGAGCCAATCTCGACGAGGAGAACCTGGATATCCCCTTCTTCGGCCAGGAAGCCGCGGACCAAGCCATGGTCAATTCGATTCGAGATCAGTTCCCAGACCTTCGGGTTCTCCGCCGATAGCGATGCATCCACATAAACGGCACGGAAACCCGAGTCGCGCATCCAATTCAGGAACTCGACAGGGGTCGAGTCCAATGGGATGTCGGTGGCCGCCAGACCGGCGTAGGTCATCCCCGCCGCCCAGACCACGCCAGGAGATCCGGCCGCCACGAGGCTTTGGGACGGCAGGGTTTGCGTCATGTATTCGAGCGCTCTCTCTTCCGCGATCACCCCGAGGCGGGGAATCCGGGGCGAAGGGTAATTGCCGTGGACCACGAGCGCCGCCCCGAGAAGGACCATGGATGCCGCCACCCGGCTGGTCGGCTGGGATGGCAGCCGCCGCATCAGCCAGACCGCAATCCACATCCCCGCGCCGAGGACCACCGCGCCGTAATAAATGGCCAGTTTCTCGCCGGCCAGGCCGTACAGCACCAGGCCACCCAATCCCATCGTCCATGCCCAACGCTCCCGGCCCTCAACCAACCGAGCCAGCGCTGCCGCCAGCCCTATTGCCGCCAGTGAAAACACGACCGGGAAGGCGAATTGGAGATGGCCGGGGCGGAAGAGGGTAATCACGAACCCGGTCAGCAAATGCGCGGGCCATAGCGCCAACAACCCCAGCAACCTCAGCTCGCGGCGGCGCCAGAGCTCGAAGATGCCGCGCGCGGCCAGCAACAGGATGACGGGGGCGAAGCGGATGCCATAGGCTCGCAGCAATGTGTCGGGAAGGCTTGGCAGGACGGCCACCAGGCGGGCCCGGTAGGCCGTCGGGTTGCGTCGAATCGCGTTCCACACCGAAGAGCGATTCTGCTCCGCCGTGCCAAACAAGCGTTGGGCCTCGGCGCGGGATTCGAAGACGGGGTTAACCTCGCCGCTTCCGGTAAACACCACCTGCTGGCCGGATTCGAAATTCTCGTAGGTGCGCTCAGCGACCCCGGTCGAGAATTCGCCTCGCGCCACCCCGGAAAAGAGGACATAGCCGCCGACGATCGCCAGGAAGGGGAGCGCGGCCCGAAGGGCGGCTCGGAGCCGCCCCGCCGCAGGCGAGAGCAACAGGGCGGCGACGAGAAGAATAACGAAAAGCACCAGTCCATCATTGCGCGCCAACGTTGCCGCCCCCACCCAGGCCGAGGCCCGAGTCAGATGACGTGAATCGGGCGAGCTCGTGAATCGAATCATTTCCGCCAGCGAAAGGCCGGCCAAGCCGGCGAACAGGGGGTCGCTGGGAAACGTGAGGATTTCCAGACCCAACGGAACCACCATCAGCATGCCGGGGAGCCACAGCGCTGGGAAGAAGCGCTCGAGCGAGAGACCCACGCGGCGAGCGCTCACCCACACCAGCAGGAAGGCCACGAGGCGTCCCCACCAACAGCTCAAGATCAGCCAGAAAGGAGATCCCTGAAAAACCAAATACGAGATGGCGTACAGGCCGGCCGCCAAGGGGCTGTCGGCCAGCGTCGGGATCTGCCCCTCGACCAGCCGCCGCCCGGCGCTGATGTACGCCGCTTCATCCCAAAGATTGATCTCACGGAGCGAAGGAAGGAAAAACGGGAAGACCAACAGGAGGTGGATGGCCAACAAGGCGACCGCGGGACGATTCAAGTTTCCCCACCACGCGCCACGCACAGGTGGACCGTTCACTGCCCTACTCCATCGGCCTGACACACATCGATACCGTCGGCCCTTGGATGGAGCAAGTCGAAAAGCAGGAAGGCTCCGCCCGAGGCTTCCAGTTCATAGCCGAGGCAAAGCCTCTCCCTTAAGGAAGGCTGCGCTTCCAGTTCGCCGAAGAGGGTAACCAAGAAATATCGGAAGCCTCGGGTGAGCTCGACGAAGGTCGAGTCGAAATCCGGCGCCGAATTCCCCCCTCGTGCGACGACGAGTCCTAGATCGCTCGCCGATGGCCAGGAGGATACCGGGCGCCGGCCATAGTACATGAGGCGGTAGCCGTACTCGTGCGTAAGGGCGAGGGTGGCCCCATCCCGCGGGATCGCTTCACCGATGCGGCGCCAATCCGCAGGTTCACTCCGGTAGTCGGTCGCCAACCACGCGTTTCGAGTCAGAAGAGCAGAATAGGCGATCGCGCAGACCGCGATCAGGGCCAACGCCCACCTCCAAACTCGCCCCGAGTTCGCCACCTCTCCAAGCACACGATCGCCCAGGGGCGCAAGCCCGAGCGCCACCAGAGGAAGAAAGGGAAGACTGTAGTAATCGTGCGTGGTCGTCTGCCAGGGCACCGAGAGGCCATAGGCCACGGTGCCTGCCCACAAGCCGATCGCCAATTTCCTTCCCGGGCGAGGCAACAGCAGCGTTCCGGCGAGGCCAGCCAGCAGGGCCGTCCCGTCCATCAAATGCCGGATCATGCTCAACCAGCCGGTGTAAAAGCGAAGCTGAGAAAGCATGGGCAGGAACGACCCTGTCCAAAACTCGACGTACCCGCTGCTGACCTGTTGCAGCCTGAGCCCGTAGTAGACCCCGGGGACCGTCAAGATCAGCCCCAGGCTGATCCATGCAGACCGATCGCGTAGCCCTGCCCGGCCGGCTGATATCCTTCCACCCACCCACAGGCCGAGAACAGGAAGCAGAGCGAAAGCCTTGATCAGGATCGCGACTCCGCCCAACGCGCCACTGAGCAACGCCCAACGCCCCTCACCCGTCTCCGACCAGCGGACGTGCGCGTACAAACACGCGGCGATTCCCAGAATCATGAACGGGTCGGGTTGGAATACACGCCCGATCAATGAGCTCGAGGGAACGAACAAGAAGAACGCCAGGCTCACCCAGCCGCCGCGGGGAGATGTGAAACGGCGGGCGACTTCATAGAGCAGGACCCCTGCCGCGAGCCACGCCAGCGAAGAGTAAATCCTCGCCACCCAGAGGACCTCCCTTCCGATCAGAATGTAGGACCATGCCACCACAGCCTCGAAGATCGGTGGTTCGAACTCCTCAAGCGAGTCAGCCATGGCGATGGCCGCTTCGGCCTCGATCGGGTCGGGATCAGGCAAGAGACGGTAGTAGATCCCACGCGTTAGGATCGCCGAGCGGAGCTGCCGGCTCGGGCGGTCGAGCGGTTCATCGGTGAGATCGATCATGCGGACAGCCAGTCCGCCGATGAGAAGGACGAGGGGGATCGCCCAGGTCGGCAGGCGCGGTCCGGCCATAGGATTCGGCCGCCGAGGCGGCGTTGGGCCCGCCGGACGACGGTGCCGCGCCGCGGGCGGCTATTCGTCCGCGGCAAGGTCGTACACCACGAAGGTGGGTCCCTGGCGGGCGATCGGGAAGTTCGCCTCCAGGTGGGCCTTGAGGTCGGGCTGTCCCTCGAACTCGCCAAAGTTGGTGATTAAGAAGTAGCGGAACCCAGCCGTCCGCTGGTTGAAACTCCGCACGAAGTCCGGATCCGCATTGTGGCCCTGGAGCGCAAATGACTCCATGTCGGCCCGCGACGGCCAGAGCTCGACCTGGCGCCAGCCGTAATAGATGAGGCGGTAGCCGTAGTCCTGGGTCACCGCGATGATCCGGCCATCGGTCGGCAGGGCCTGGCCGATCTCTGCCCACCCCCCGGCCTCACCCCGATAGTCGTTCCCGACCAAAGCCGATCGCGTGAGAAAGGCGGGGTAGGCCACGGACAACGCCGCCAGGCCGAGGGAGAGGATCTTCACCCACCTTCCCTTATCCGAAACCTTCGCCAAGATGACCGCTGCCGTCGGGCCCAGTCCCAACGCCACGACCGGGACCAGGGGCAGGCTGTAGTAGTTGTGGGTCACGATGGTGTACGGCAGGGTCACCCCGTACACGACGAAACCGGCCCACATTCCGATCTGCATGGCCCGAGACCGGGTGGACATGAGGAGCGTTCCAACGAGAGCGAACACGACCAGAGGCAGGCGGACCATCGAATCCGTGAACCTTAACCATCGGATGTAAAAGGAGGGTTCGAGCGAGAGCCAGAGAAAATCTCCGGACGTGGTGGAAATCCATCCCAAACTGCTTGGGCCGATGACGCCCAGGTAGTACACCGACGGAATCCCAATCATGACGGCGGCCATCGCCCAGGCCATCGGTTCGACGGGCGCCCGCCTGAGACCACGCCGTGAAACCACGACCGCCACCACCACCAACAGGACCATGAGCGCCACCCGACCCTTGGTCAGGACCGTCAAGCCCGCCAACAACCCCGAGGCCAGCGCCCATACCCAGGTGGGCGTTTCGTGCCAGCGCCGGAGCGCGTAGACGGTCCCCACGAAGCAAAGGACCATCAGGGCCTCGGGCTGGAAGGAGCGGCTGGCGAAAACCGCGAAGGGGAGGGTCCAGAAGAATCCGACTGCGACCACGGCCCCATCCGCATTCATCATCCGCCGGGCGAGGCGGTAAAGGACCACGCCCGCGCCCATCCAAAAGGCGGCGTTGATTGCGCGGGCCAACCAGGGCGATTCCTCTCCCCGGGCAAGGCTGCCCCAGGCGACGAGCGTCTCCAGGAACGGCGGCTCCTGAGCCTCGAGCGTGGCAGCTAGTGCCATCGCTTTGGAGCGGGTCTCTGGATCGGCCTCCGGCTGGAGCTCGTAGTACATCGCGCGAGCGAGAATGGCGCCCCGCAATTGCCGCGTGGGGTGGAAATCCAACGGTTGATCGGTCAAGTCGATCAACCGCAGGACCAGCCCGGTGAGAAAAAGCAAGCTCAAGACAGTCCGGCGCAGTCTTGGAGAGGCGTCGAGCCAGCCATCCTCGTTCCTTGTCGACGAGGCGAAGGGGGGAAGACCCATCATTCGTTTGGGCGATTCCAGCGGATGCCGTCCTCAGACACGGTTAGATGGCGCGAGGCGTGCTGCCACCGGCGGCGAGCGGCTCGATATGTGAGGAACAATCCGCCCAGCCCGGCCGCACCCCCGGCGGCATGGGCCAGTTTATACCAGACCCGGAGGACCGAACGCGGCCGGACCCGGGCCGCACGTGCCAGGTGGCGTAGCGATCCGGCGAAATCGCCAGCATCGATCAGTCGCTTGGCCGCGAAGACATGAGCCCCGGCCCGGATTCTTCTCTGCTCGTCTGTCGACCTGGCTCGGAATTCCGGGTCGGACTCCCATTCCGCCAGAAGACGCAGGCCTTCTTCCACGAAACGGGCCGCGTCAGCGATGGTCTTGGCCCGCGCGTGGGTCCGTTCCACCGCCCAGAAGTCCGATACGTGATGGATCGGATGCCGGCGGGCGATCCGCACCCACAAGTCATGATCGAGGATCAAGCGGTACGCATTGCGCAGGCCGCCGCTCTCCTCCCAGGCAGCCCGACGCATGAATACAGTCGGCTGGAGGAGCACCTCGAACGACATCAGCCGTTCGGCATTCAGCGCAGGATAGCGGTGCCAATCGAGCAGGCACCCACCCTCATCCACCATCACACCGTCGGCATAGACGAAGGCGGCTTCCGGGTGGGCCAGGAGAGAGCGGACCGCGGAGCTGACCGTGTCCGTCCGGTAGTAGAAGTCATCCGAATTGAGCCAAGCGACGATCTCTCCACGAGAATCACCCACGCCCGCGTTAATGGCTTCGGCTTGACCGGCATCCGGGCGGGAGGTCCAACCCGCTAACCTGGAACCGTAGCGGCGCAGGATCTCCACGGTCCCGTCCGTCGAACCTCCATCCACGACGCGGTGCTCGAGGCGTGGGTAATCCTGCACCACCACGGAACGCAGGCAATCCTCAATGAACTCCGCCTGATTCAAGGAAGGCGTGAGAATCGAGACCAGTGGGAGGCCGCCTTCGGCCGAGTCAGCCATCGGGATCGGGGTGATAGCCTCCACCGGTGTAGAGAATGACGTCCCCCCATTCCCCCGACCGCGCCAGCCCATGCAGCCGTTCCCGCCCGCCACAAATCGTGCAAAGGATGGCGCACGGCGAAAATGCAGAGTCGAGATACGGGCGAAGCTCGTCGACCGGATTGAGGACCTCCAGACGAACGCCCGACTCGGGCGCCCCCATCTCCGCCCAGAAGGGATACTCCCAATCGTGCGAATCGATGCGCAGTCCCACGCTCGTACAGGCGGTTCGCCGTAACGCCGCCGCCGCGTTCTCGGTGGGAGCCTGCCGTTCCCGCCAATTGGCGAAGAGCAATTCTCCCTTCGACGCGATCAACACGCTGGACACAGCTGTGCGGGGCGGCCACCCAACGAGGGGACGGGTGCGGTTGAGCAAGACCCAAGGGAGCGAGGCGATGAGGAACAGGCTCACTACGGTGCGCCGAACCTCTGCCGGCAGACGGTGAGAGAGCTCCGCCCCGACCAGGGGCGCGCACATCACAAACCATGGGATCTGGTAGCGAACCCCCGTCAGGTCGTAACGGACGCCGGCCGAGAACAAGACGTACGACGCCAGACAAAGAAAAGCGTACCCACGCGCAGGCCGCGGGCTCCGCCCGACCCCCACGACCAGGAGGCCGAGGACAGCGGCCGCCAGCAGGAGGTGGATGGGGTTGCCTGCTTGGTCTTCGTGATTCCAAAGCTCGGGCAGTCGAAAGCCCGCCAGGTCGCGCCCGAGGAGCTCGTACAAGCGGATGACCAGCGATTCGACCGCCAGGCGGATCGATCCTCCGGGAACGACGAAATTCTGCGCCAGATTCGACGTCACCCGGAGTGCGATCACAACCGGGTCGACGCTTGAACCCAGAAGTTCGGAAGTGACCTGGGGGGGCCCTACCGGACTCCCGAAGACCTCAGCATTGCGTGCCCAATGAGGGAAGTTGAGCGCCAGCCCACCTGCCAGCCCGAGAGCGATCGGGCCCTTCCCCGCAGAAGATCGGAGAGTCAGGAACGGGACCAACGCCCACGCGAGAATCGGAATCGAAAAGAACAGGAAGGTGCCCTTCGTCAGAACCCCCAAGCCGCTCGCAAGCCCCAGACACAAAGCTTCCCCCCGGGTCAAGTGCCGCATTCGGGATAGAAAGGCAAAGTACACCACGCAGGAGAGCCAGGCTCCCGCAACCAGGTCGTTTTTCGACGACGAGGCCTGAAGGATGACGACGGGCACGCTGGCGACGAACGCGGCACCAAGCCATCCTCCCCACGAGGCTGCGCCCAGCAGCCGCGATGTGCCCGCCACGGCGAGGATGGCGGCGGCATACGCAAACCACTGGACCGTGTTCGAAAGTCCCTCACCTCCATAGAGAAGGCGCAATTGGAGAACCGCCATTTCGCTCCAGATGGGTTGGTACACCTGGTGCAAGTAAGCCGTTGCGAAGGGACCCATGCTCTGGTTCTGGATCCAATGCAGAACGCGGGGACCGTGGTAGAGCTGAACGTCGGTAGTATTCGGCGGGGAGACCAGCGCGATCAGGAGCACGCTTGCCATCAAGCCGAGAAACGCGAGTAGCACTGCCCGCTCGACCGGGGCCGCGCCGCGGAACCATTTCCGTAACGATGTAGCCACCAAACGGATCGGCTCCCGCCACCGGGTTCGTCCGGCCACCACCACCACAGCTCCCACGCCCAGGACCCATGCCACACCGACGCCGCCCGCCGTCAAGAGTCCCGCAGCCGACAGGGTCTCGGCCAGCACCGTCGCGAAGGTGCCAGTGAATACCGCCGCTTGGAGAAAGGCCCCGAGAGCCAGGTCTGGGTTCGACTCCTTGGGTTGGGCATGAGGGAAGACAAGGATCGCCAGGCCGAGGAGGAACAGCAGGGGAAGGAGAGGACCGAGGAGCATAACCCTTCGACGCCATCCCTAACCCGGGATTGGGCCCCTGCTGTCGGTCAGGGCGGCAAGCTCCACTTTCGGAAAGACTGTCAGGGCCCCTCCGTGCGTCGCATCGAGGATGGTCCGGCCATCCGCCTCGTAGGCCGCCTTCGCCAGCCCGTAGGCGGCCTCCGAAGCCTGCAAGTCCGGCAGCTGCCAGCGGAATCCCCTGCCAAAGTAAGTCGAGGAGAAGTGATTCGGATCCTCTCCCTCCGATTCGACCGTTGAGTTTGGCGGACCCTGCGACTGAAAGCGGTGATCGACCCCAAGCAAGACAACCTCTTGAAAGCCCATGTGGAACGCAAGTTGCAGGGCGACATAGGTGACCGTCGAGCCTTCGAAGATCCTGCTACTCGCTTCTTTCGAGAATAGGGGTCGGCCTCGGTAATCCGTATCCAAGAAGATCACCCGCGGATCTCCGCCCACCCACCGCCGGGCCCGCCAAGCCACAAACTTCGGCATCGCCAGAGACCGGATGTCCTGAGCACATTGCTCGACGACCAAGGAGTTCACGGCCACAAAATATGTCGTCGAAAACCCCATCTCGGCAAAGAGCAGGTAGATCCGGTTCATCCCAAAGGTCGTTTCGCCCCGCAGCCGAGACCAATCCGTGTGCCGCAGGCTGGGCCCGTTCCCGAGAATGAAACACCGCCCGCCAACGTGGCGGTTTCGAAGCCGGCGCAGCTCAGCGGCGCTCTCCCACCGCCGCGGACTCAGCCAGCCCGCCAACTGGTCCTGCCCTCGGTTGTGCCACCACCAATAGACGGCCGAGCCCACGGACCAGATCGGACGCGGGACCCAACGTTTGGCCGGGCGCGGGATCTCCGTCACTCCGGCCTGCCTTCCGAAATTCGCAGCGTCATACGGTCAAGGGGCGGCAAGGTAGAGGCGCAAAGGGCCGTGTTCAAAAACAAGAGGCAGGCCCCGAACGGTCGTTTCTTCCTGGGGGCATCCTTCACAAATCACGGCGCATGTCGGAAACGAAGGGTCGCTCCAGCGGGCCGAATCCGTGTCCGAAACAATCCATTCTAACTGCGTTGAACCCCACGGGGCGCCTAGAAGTACCCACAGTGGGTACTCGGCGCTATTCCCGGCTAGCTCCAGCCCCACGGCGTCGCAGCCGATCGCATGGATTCGCGACGCGACCTCAGTGTACGGGGATTCGAGATAGGGCCCATTCGCGAAGAGCAAGCTGGTCCGAGGCGTGAACAAGACACTGGCCACCGGCGCGTCGGGAAGGGTGAGGAGCGGACGGGTTCGGTTGGCGAGCGTCCAAGGCAGGCTGGCAAGAAACAACACACCCATGAGTACGCCGAGACCCCAACGCGGCAGCCGAGACTCGGCCGTGGAGCCGAAGATCGGTGCCGCGAGGAGGAAGGCGGGCAGGACGTAGCGACTCCCGAAGATTTGCCATTTGAAAAGGAAGCTAAAGAGAAAGAACCCCGCGGCCACAGCCAGGAGAAGCGCGCCCGCCTTCGATCGCCGCAGACGGGAATTCAGCGCGATCCAGCCCGCCATGGGGATCAGCAGGAGAGTGGCCACGAGGTTGGCCGTCCGATTCTCATGCGTCGTGGGTGCCCCCACTCGGAAGACGCCTGCGGCGGTCGTCCGCGGATCGGACGGATCCAAATCGATCCACTCATGAATCTGACGAACGGTCAGGGCCAGCGCCTTATTCACATAGGGCGAGGGAGTGCCCAATTGGAGGGCGAGATTCCGCGTCAGATTCGAAATCAAACCTCGGGGATTCGGCATCCCATTGGCGTGTTCGGTCACGCGGGAAGCGGAGGCGATGGGGGACCCGTACAAGGCAAGGTTGCGCGCCCAATGACCGAAATTGAGTCCCAGCACCAAGGTCAAGGCCAGGGCGATCCGTCCCAAGGATTGGGAAACGCGGCCACCTCGCAGGGCTTCCCAGCCTCCCCAGACGGCGAGAGGCGCCAGGAAGGCCACCGCCGTGGGCTTCGTGAGGACCGCCAACCCCGCCGCCAGGGACCCAAAGACGACGCCGGCCGCGGCTTCACGCCGCACGAATCCGATCACCTCCGCCGCCGCGGCGCACACCCAGAGCGCCAGCACGCCATCCGCCATGGTGCTCGTGGATTGGATGATAGCTGTGGGAAGCGATGCCGTGAACACACCGGCGAGGGCTTGGCCCCCCTCCCCGGCCCCAAGGAGCTTCGCTAGATACGAAACGGCCAGGATGCTCCCGACCCAGGCGAACCAGGACACGAAGTTGACCCATCGGTCTCCTCCACCGAGCACATAGGCATGGAGGACGATGAACTCCGCCCCGGGAGGCATGGCGTTTTGTGTTTCGATTCCTGTTGCGAAAGGGACGACGGCTCTTTCTTGAGCCCAATGGGCCACCCGGGGCATGTGGTACGTAAGGGAATCCCAGGTCTGGGGAGGGGTACGCCAAGCCACGATCGCTGCTGCCACCAAAGACAGGCCGATGGTGAGCAAGGCGACACGTCCCAGGGGCGAGCCGGGCCGGGAGATGCGCCCATTCGCCCATGAAGGCGGGGACGGTGGGAATCGCCCTCCAATCCAGACCGCGGCCGCGGCGATGACGGCCCAAGCGGCGCCGACCACAGATGGCGTGAGGAGGTGAACGAGGCTCAGCGCCTCGGTCAGCGCGACCAGCACCCCTCCCCAGATCAGGCTAGTCCGGATCAGGAGGGCGCGGAAATCCAAGGTCGGCCCTGCCCGATGAAGGGCACGTGCGATCAAGACAAAGGAGAGAGGCAGCAGGAGCAGCATTATCGACCGGCTATGGGTAGGGAACGTCCCCGGCCGGCGACTTAACGGCGAACCCGCCTGTCTCCCACAAAGCGGGACCTCATTCGCTTCCGAGCCTGGCGGTCGCGCCGCCATCGACGACCAAGCCATGGCCCGTCACATAGGAAGAGGCGTCTGGATCGCAAAGGAAAAACACCGCCTGCGCGATCTCCGCGGACTTTCCGATCCTGCCCAGCGCGATCCGATTCCCCAGCTGCACAAGCTGCTCGTCTTCGGGTATCGGGGAAGGACCCTGTCGAGAGAGTCCTCGCCGAAGCATCGGCGTGTCCACTGCTCCGGGGAGGACGGCGTTCGCCCGAATGCCGTCACCTCCAAACTCCAATGCCATGGATCGAGTCAGGGCCAGCACCGCCCCCTTCGACGCCGCGTAAGCGCCCGTGTTCCGCACCGTCGCCAGGGCATGCACGGATCCAATATTTACTACAGCCCCGCGCGCCTGCTTCAAAGCGGGAAGGCACGCGCGAGTCATGAGGAATATGGAGCGGGCATTCGCCGCCATTACGGCATCCCACTCCTCAATTTGCGTCTCGGCGAGGGCCTTATTCAGCCCAATCGCAGCATTGTTGACCAGTGCGTCGAGCGGGCCCGCCACTTCGCGGGCGAGCCGATCCACGTCGTCCGGCCGGCTGACATCCGCCTGGTACGCCGTGACCCCGACTGGGAGGTCCACTTGGGCCGCCCGATCGACCCCGGCCACCCTCCATCCTTTCTGCGCAAACAGCTCGACCACGGCGCGGCCTATTCCACCCGCCGCGCCGGTGACGACGACGGACCGAATCATGTTTCTATCTCAACCTCCGCGCCGGCGGGAGTGGACTCCCCAGGGGTCGCTTGGAGGTCTATCGGCACAGGCAGCTCGAGGCCCTCGAAGAGATGCCGCAGGGTGGAGCGATGGACCGCTTCCCACGCCGTTCGACTGGCATTGGCGTTGTGGGGCGCCAGCATGACCTGAGCCATCGTCCGGAGGGGGCTCGAGGAGGGCAAAGGCTCCTCTTCGAACACATCGAGGGCGGCTCCGGCAAGGGCGCCCGACTGCAGGGCCTCGATCAGGGCCTCCTCCTGCACGACGGCGCCCCGCGCGGTGTTGATCAGCACCGCGCCTGATTTCATCCGCGCAAGCCGTGGCCGATCGATCAGATGGCGCGAGCTGGCATTCAGGTCGCAATGAAGGCTCACGAAGTCACTCTCTGCCAGCAGTTCGTCGAGATCGGTCATGCGGACGCCCGATTCGACTTGAAAGTCCTCATTGACCTCAACCATGTCATTCCCCCATAGGCGCATCGAAAATGCCCGCGCCCGGCGAAGGACCGCCTTACCGATGCGCCCGACCCCGATCACACCCAGAGAGCACTCGGCCAGGGTTCGTGCTGGCCTCTTCTGCCAGGTGCCTGACTTCATCGTCCCATCGAGCCAGGGCAGTTGCCGTGCAAACGCCAGGACATAACCCATCACGCTATCGGCCACGGCCTGCGTGAAAGCCCCGGGGGTGTTCCGCACCTGAACTCCGAGATCATCCGCCGCGGGTCGATCGATCGAATCCACGCCCGTTCCCCACTTCGAAATGACGCGCAGCCTTGGGGCGAACGCTTCCAGCACGCGCCGCGAGAAACGGTCATCGCCGCAGATCGCGCCGTCCACCTGGCCGGCGAAGCGCAGCAACTCGTCCTCCGACAGGCGCTCGAGAGCCTGCGCGATCACGAGATCGAGCCCGGCTTGCTCCAGGAGCAGTGCGAAGCGCGGCGCGGCCGGGATGAAATAGGGGGCCGAGACCAGGACCTGCAGCCGGGGGCGGCCCTTGGGTTCGGCGGACTGGGACACTCGCCTCATGGGAGGCCGGCCCCGAAATCGGCCTGCTCGCGGCAGGCTTGATCGCGGAACTCGCCCGTCACTTCCCACCAACCGTAGGGGGCATTGCCGGGCGAGAAGAAGCTTCGGTCCGGCAGCCGATCGAGCTCGGCCCCGAAGAACTGCGAAAAGACGATCCGGAATGTGTTCACCGGCGTCAGGGCCGGATCCAGGCGGGCGTAGTCCTGGTCCGGGAAGTAGATGGCGTTCAGGATCGACATTCGTTCCGTCACATCGCTGGCTCGCGGGTCTTCGATCTCCTGATGGGCTGCCGGCCCGTGGTCTCCCTGGAGGATGATGATCGAGTCCCGAGGAGCACGCTGAAGGATGCCCTCTACGGCCACCAGGACCAGCTTGCTCAGGAACTCGGCCTGACCCCGATAGTGTCGGATGTATTCCTCGCGGACCCAGGATCCGGAGTCCTGCAGGGTATAGGGTCGCGGGTTGGGGACAGGCTCGCCGTCCGGGCCAAAGACGAACGGCGGGTGCGGGCTCAGCACGTGGGCGAAGACGAGCCGGCTCCCCGGATCTTCGGCGAGCTCCGGCAAGCTCTCCAGCGTGAACAGAACCCTCTGGCGATGGCGCAGGTAGGGGAATTCGAGAATCGCCATCGCCGACTCGTGCCGCGCGAGGAATAGATCCATCACCACCCGGGCGGCCGTCGTCTGGAGGAGAATCCCTTCAAACGCGTTAAGGGAGGCGCCTGTCAGCCAGGCGTTTTCCTCGCGGGATTCGGAGTAGTCCGGAGCCAGGTATGCATCGGCGCCGGTGAGTTCAGTGACTGGGTATCCGCTCTCGAATGCGACCAACGCGTATCCCCAGGCTTCCAACCTGCGCCGCACCTCGCTGTGGTCAATTTTCTCCTGAAGCGGTGAGAGATCGCGAGAAGCCGGGCCCATGGACTCCCCCAGCTCGTCCAGGTAGACCATGTTCAGCGACGAGGCCAGGGAGAGCGAGGTGTGCGAGTAGTTGGAGTGGCTGCAAGCCACGGTGTAAAACCCGAGGCGATCCAGCGACTCCAGAAAGGGGGCCAAATCGAACCCGTACTGTTCCTGCAGGACATCGCGTCGCCCGAACCCGTCCAGCACAATGTAGTAGATGTCGGGGCCGCCGTGGGCAACCCCAGCAGGAGGCGCCTCCGCTGGAACCGCGGCAGGTGTCACCTTCGCCCAGTCTGAGACCGCTTCCGCCAGCCAGGGGAACGCGGCCAGTCCGGGCAGAACGATCGCTCCGACCGAAAGAAACCTCAGGATCAGAGTCGGGGGTGTTCGCCTCCGAAAGGTCCAAATCGAACCTCCCAAGACAAGGACCGCCAGCGAGAGCGCCAAGTAGCGATGGCGAGCCACCGGGAGGAGCCATTCGGGGCCATGGCGGGCCCAATCGTAGATGTGACCGTAGCTGAAGAACGCGATGACGAGGAGCGAACCCACGACCCCAGCCCGGAACGACCCACCGCCCAGAGCTAAGATCGCCAGGCTCAACAGCAGAGGCACAACGACGGCCAGGGCCAGCGACCGTCCGATCGAACCCAACACCAACTGGTCGCGGTTGTGGGCCGCCAGGGCGAGCACTCCGTGCAGGGCGAAGCCCACCGGTGGCAGGAGGGCCAGCCATCCGCCGGGCGGCCGCGGCCGGGGGAAATCCGGTGCCCTCTGCGGCCGTCCTCGTTCCTTCATTCGCCCTCGACGGCCGTCCGGGAGCTCAAGAGAGCTTCGATCCGGCGCAGATCGTCCATTGTGTCTAGGTCGAACGCCTCCTCGGCCGCGATCTCGAACAAGAACGGCGTCGGGCCAATCCTATTGCTGTTTACCAAGAACCCCTCGCGGGGGAATATATAGAAGCAGGAGTTCTCCTCGAAGATCGGCGGCAAGTCCTGTGTCCGCAGGAGGATCGCCGGGTCATGGTTTAGCGGACGCCCGTCGGCCGTCCAGAAGCGTCGCTGGACCCGCGTTACCGAAAAGAGCGAATCCACGGTCGGGTACTTCTCACCAAAGGTTCGGATCGCGCCTCGGAGGGTCTCGGGCAGAAGGAGGGGGTTGGTGCTGTGGGTCTGCAGAACGAGGTCCGCTTTCGTGAACTGGAGATCGTAGCCGATGATCCGGTTCATCGGGATCTCGCCGCCGGAGAGTTCCTGCGGGCGGTCGATGAGCCGCACGGAGAGATAGCGTTGCCGCACGCCTGAAGCGATCACGGGGCTGTCGGTGTCGATAAGGATTTCCGTGATCTCGTCCACCTGAAGCAGGGTGTCGAGGATGTACTCGTAGAGCGGGCGCCCGGCGACCTGGCGGTAGTTCTTCTCCGGAACTCGATCTGATTGATGGCGCATTGGGACCAGGGCCGCGAACGTAAGGGTCCGACTCATTGAGTCCCGACCTGCCCGGTCCGGATCGGCCGCTTTCCGAGTTCCAGAGCGATTGCCTCACCCATCCTTGCCGACCCCCAGCCGGACGGTCCCATCCGACCCCTCATAATAAGGCTGGAGGTCCCCCAGGAGAGGGGCCAAGGAACGGATCTCGCTTTCCGAACCTGGCGATTGGAAGACGATGACGGCTCCGCCAGAGCCGGCAAGGGCTGCCCGAACGGCATCGAGTCGCACTGCGAAATCGTCCACCGGTCTACCCGTGACCGAATTGAAAGGTTGAGGCAGACCGTACGCGCCATGCCCGGCGAAGAAATAGACGGCTTCTGGATTGTTGGTATAGAGAAGAAGAGAGTCGGGGAGGCGCCGGACGGCGGCCACGGCCCCAGATTGGCGCCACCCCTCCGAGGCATATCCCTGCCCATCGCGTTGATACTCTTTCATCAGGACCCAGGTCCGACTCACATAACTGGCGAGAATCAGAATCCCGGTTGCCAGTAGCGCCCAGCGAACCCGCGTCCCCGCTCTGCCCCACAGGCGATCGGCCCCGGTCACCGCCAGGATGAGGGCGCAAACGTAGACCGGCGAGGCGATTCGCTGGTCGACGGGCGTGGCGGCATCGACCCAAAGAAGGGAGGCGAGCACGGCCAGCGTGTACACGCTGGCGAAAACGGCCAGCCCGGCCGCCAGCCCTCCGCGGCGCGCGCCTTCCACCACCCTTGGCAGGCTCGCCCGGACCTTGCCTCGAATTTTCCATCCCACGGCCAGGATTCCCAAGCCCAGCGCCACGAGCATGATCTGGAGAGCCAGCCAGGTGAATTTCAAAGGAAGGAGCCAGCTCCAGACCAGCTGGAAGGGGGCCTTCCATTTCGTGATCGTCAGCGGATGCCATGCCAGAGTCCGATTGGTGAGCGTTCCGGTGAGGAGCCAATTCCTTCCCAACCACAAGGCCAAAGGCGCCAGGCTCGCGCCGAGGAAGATGGCGATCGCCGCACGCTTTTGGCGCGGCGAACGGTCGGTCACCAGGAGGATCCGGGCGACTCCGGCGACGACCAGGGCGACGCCGACATATCGAGTCAGATAGGCGAGCCCCACCAGCACACCTGCGAAGAAGCAATGGCGCAGGTTGTGTTTTCGGAGGCCCTCCTCGAGCAGGACGAGGCCAGCCAGGCCGAGTACGAGAAACAGGGGCTCCGAAAGGGCCCAGCCGGACACCTCGAAAAGAATGGGTGAGGCTGCGGCGAAGGCGCCCGCGGCCACCGCTGAGGCAGAGCTTGCTCCCAACCTTCGGATGGCGAACACGATCCCGAAGACCAAGCATCCCAGGAGCGCGGCATTTGCCCATCGGGCGCCGGCGATCGGCTCGATCCCGAGTCGTCCGAGGCCGGCAAGGGTCAGAGAATAGAAGGGTGGGAAATGGGTTAACGGCTCGATCGTCCCGCCTCCGGACAGGCGGCTAAACCCACGACCGGCCAGAAGGTTCGCCGCACCGCCGAGGTACGCCACCGAATCACTCGCGATCCCGAGGCCATGCGGCGTCGCCAGCAAGAGCACGCCGGCCGCGACGGCCCCCAGGAGAAGCGCCGCTGCCGGAATCCCGGCTCTGTCCATCGACCGAACCCGGCGATCGGGATTGACCTGCGCACCCCTCATCGGCGGGATCCTCGGCCGCGCGGGGGGCTTAAGATCGCGCCGTACTCCACACGACGGGCGCGCCGAGGGACGGCGGACACGCGATCAGTCACCGATTCCGGATAGTAGAAGGTCCGCTTCAACTGATCGGTCAAGGGGCCTGAAAGTCGGAATCCCTGGTAGGTCCCCCAATATTGAAGGAAACGGAACCAGGCGATCTCGCGGAACACGCCGAGGAACCTGCCCTGCCGCCAGGCCTGCCGCGCGTCCCTCAGGCTGCTGGAGGCGACGAGCCGGACGAACTCGGGGATTCCGAAATGCAGCTCCGGTCTCAGGCGCTTCAGGGCCATGGCCTCGCGGCGGTACCGGTTGAACACCTGGGAGGGCGTCTCCCGGTGGACATGGGCGACCTCGGCTTCGGCGGCATAAGCCAGGTGCTGACCCGAGGCGAGCGCCCACATCGCCCACTCCAAGTCCTCCAAGGCCGGAAGTTCCTCCTCGTACGGGTGGAGCCTCCATAGACTACGCCGGATCGCGGCGTTGGCATTGTTGCAGAAGGGAGTCTCCTGCCGAGGCGTGGAAACTTCGGGATACCATTGGGCAAAGACCTGCTGCTCGCTAAATCGAGTTTTGGAATCCCCCTTCTGCCGGCCATAGACCAGCGCGACCCTCGATTCGCGGAACGGCGCCAAGAGCTTTTCGAGCCAATCCCGGTACAGCGGATAAACGTGGGCGCTGGCGAACACCAGGAACTCGCCCCGGGCCGCGCGGCATCCGAGATTGAGCGAACGGCCGAAGGAGAACCTCGCTCGGTCCAGCCGCAAGACTCGCACCGGGAATCGGCGTGCGATCGACAGCGTGGCGTCCGTCGATCCTGAGTCGATAAGGAGGATCTCGCGCGGCTGTACGGTCTGTTGAAGGACCCCTGTGAGGAGCCGGGCGATGTGCTCTTCCTCATTGAACGCCCGGATGATGAGGCTGACCCCGCCGCGGGCGCGGGTGGGTCGGGGGTGTCGGGGAGAGGCAGCGCGTCGGCGCCGGCGGGGTGCCACCAAACGGGGTCGGGGTTACCCGGAGGCCGAGGGTGGCACAAACCGCCCTATGGCGCGCAGGATTTCAAAACCCTCCGCGTACGGTCGCTCCGCCAACGCTCCGTGGCGGACGAGAGTCGCTCGCAATACCGTCGGGTCGAAGTAGTAGCGGCCGGCGTAGGTGGCGTATTCCTTCAGCGCGGCCAGTTTCGTTTCGACATCCGTCTCCGAAACTTCAATGAGCAGGTTCGGGAAGAATCCCTCGCTGCTGCGCAGCACGTCGAAGCCCAAGAGCGTGGTCCCTCGGAAGGCGCGCAAGGCCTCGGCGGTGACGACCGCATGGTCCTGGTGAATGTCCGCCCGGGTGTGCGCAAATACGACATCCGGCCGGAGCTTCTCGTTCCACTCGTACAGGAATTCCAGTACCTGTTGGCGATCGCGGGGGAACTCGCGGGTTTCGAAAGGACCGAGCTGCACCTGGGCTCGCGGAACCCCCAGACGCTCCATGCTGCGGTGATGTTCGGCCACCAGGTGGGTCAGGCGAGGGTTCTTCTGGTTATCGGAAAGGGTGACACACCACATCTCGGCGCGGCCGGCCAGGTGGGCGAGCAGGGCCCCGCACCCCAGCTCGATGTCATCCGGGTGCGCCCCGAGGAAGAGAAGTCGGGAACCGGAAAAGTTCACGCCGGATCCTGTCTACTTCCAGGCCGTGAAGCCGCCGACCACCTTGGTCATGACCAAGGCTTCGGACTCGTTCAGCCGCTTGCGGGCGACGGCCTCGATCTGAGCCATGACGCGCTCGAAGTCATCCGCGCCGTGGAACAGTCCGGACCATAGCTTGCGGTCTTCGGACAGGGAGGCGCGGGTGTAGGCCAGGAAGGGCTCCGCCGTTTCGAAGCGCAGCGGGTTTTCAAACCGGTGGACGTCCACCACGCGAAACTGCGCCTGGAGCGCTTGCAGGATCAACGAGCCGTAACGAGAACTGCCCGGCATCGGAGGGATGGCGCGGCCCGTCGCTTCCTGGATCACCTCATAGAACAAGCGCTTGTTTTCAGGCAGGGGGCCGGTCGTGAAGAAACGGCCGCCGTCCTTCAGGATTCGATGGACTTCCCGGAAGGTGAACTCCGGGTCCTCGGCGTAGTAAATGGCAAAACAGCAAGAAACCAGATCCAGCGAGGCCTCCGGAAACGCAAATGGCACATTGAAATCCAACGGGACATACCGGATCGTGGCCCCCTCGCGCGCTCGCGCTCGTTCCGCCTCGCCGAGCAATTCCACGGAAACGTCCCCGCCCGTGATTTCCGCATTCCCGCGCAGAGCCCGGTAGAACGCAAGGCATTGCTTGCCTGCGCCGCATCCCACATCCAGGATCCGGGAACCCGGGGCCAAGTCCAGAATGCCAAGCATCCACGCGTCGATATCCTTCCCCCCATAGGTCTGATGGATATCAATCCGAGTCTGGAGGTCGCTGGCGGTCTCGCGGTAGGGAATGCTCATCATGGACTCCCGGCAGTTCGGCGCCGATTATACCTTTGGGACTTCCTGATTTATGTGCACCGCGGCTCGTGGACCCGCCAGCAAGGGAATGGCGGTCTGCGCGCCCATCTCATCGAGCAGCCGTTCGGAGGAGTCGACGGCCGGTCCCGGACTTCCATTGGGCTGAAGGGTTCGGAGGAGTCCGGATTGTTCCCGCAAGTCCTCGAGAAACGGGCCCGGATCGGATCCGGACTCGCGCAACCTTTGCGGCCAGAATTCCAGGAGCATCACCAGCCTCTCCTGAGACCGCCATGTACGCTCCATGCCGAGCAGCGCTTGCGCCTCCGCGCCCTGAATGTCCATCTTGATAAAGTCCAAGGGCTGGTCGGCCGGCCACGCAGAGTCGAGAGTCACGACGTCGACACCGACCTCGCCGGCGGCCAGAGGTGACCCGGCGCGCACGCGGTGATCGCCCGCGTTCGCGGCGGACGGGTCCAGGCGCCCCACCCCTTTTGCCGGCCCAAGCGCCTGACGTCTCGCGTCAACGTGGCCGGCCCGATTGCGGCGCAGGTTTTCCACGAGCGAGTCGAAGCTCCCTGGGTCGGGCTCGTACGCCAACACCCTCCCGGACGGCCCCACCCGATGGGCCATCAGGAGGGTGAAAAGGCCGACGTTCGCTCCCGCGTCGACCGCGGCCATTCCCGCTCCCAGCCATGTGCGAACCCATTGAGTCTCGGCTCTCTCGCGCCGGCCCCACTTCCAAAACCACAACGTGAGGATCCGATCCCAGCGATGCCCGCGCAACACATCGGGTCCCACGCGGACCGAGGAAACCCATCTCGGTACCGGAAGCCGGTTCATCCACGTGGCCAGGGCGCGGCCGGCCGTGTCTCCAAAGGCGCGCGGAGGCGATCCCAACGCGATTCATGGGAGGCTTCACACGAACTTCAACCGGGTCGCGGCAAATATCACCATGCGCAGCAGCAACCATCCGTGCTGCCAGCGCTGGATGTTGGTCGTCCCGTACGTACGGGCTCGGTACCGGACCGGGATGTCGACGATTCGGAGTCCGAGCTTGACGGCCCCGAACAGCAGATCGAAATCGCCGAACGGATCGAAGTCTCCGAAATAGGATCGCTGCGCGGCAATCCGCTCGTAGTCTCTTCGCCAGAGAGCCTTCGTGCCGCAGAGCGTGTCTTTCACTGGCTGGCCGAGGAGCCAGGTGAAGGCGAGGCTGAAGAATTTGTTCCCCAGGAAGTTGAGGAACCGCATCGCCTCTCCCTCCATCGGGTACACCAGCCGTACGCCATTGGCGAACTCCACCTGCCCGGAGGCAACCGCCTCCACGAACCGAGGCAGATCGACCGGCGGCACAGTCAGATCCGCATCGTAGATCACCAGAATGTCTCCGCGCGCAGCCGAAAAACCCAGGCGGACCGCATCGCCCTTGCCCTTTCCGGATTGACGGTACAAGCGCATGTCCCGGCCCCCGCGTCGGCCCACCGCGCGGCGCAACGTGGCATGACTCTCATCCGTGGAGTGCCCCTCGACGAAAATCAATTCCGTCCCGCCGCCCATCTCCGGGATTTCCTGAATCAACCGGCCGACATTGCCGGCTTCGTTGCGGACCGGAATAACGATGGAGACACGCGGCGAGTTGCGCGCGGTCCGCGAGGCCGGTTTCGGTCGCGCCACAACAAAGTTGGTCAGCGACATCAAGGAGAACGGCCAGAGGCGGCAAAGGACTCGGTTCGCGAACGGCTCGAGTCCTGGAATCGGGAGGGGGAACAGGAACTCGGACCAGCTTCGTACGACATCCATATCGGCAAGGTCGAGCAATGACCGGACGTCCTCGACGGTCAGCCAGTTCTGCGCAAGAGTAGGCTTTGCGAGGCCGACCTTCTCCGCCAGGGTGAGGGGCAATTCCCATAAGCGGCTGTACGAATTCAGAATCACCCTCGCCGAGGGCCGGCAGACGCTTCGGACGCGCTCGAAGACGGTCTGCACGTCCCACACGTCATTGACAAGGTCGGACATGACCACCACATCAAATGGCTCCTTCAGCCGCAACAGATGGGCGTCCATCTCATGGAACTGCAATTCGGGATGCCGGTCGCGACCCCAGCGGATCATCTCTGTTGAAAAGTCAATCCCGACGCCCGCCGAAGGACGGCAGGCAGAGAGAAGGTCGCCGTTTCCGGCCCCGACTTCCAGGACTCGCTGCCCGGGCGCGATCAAGTAGCTGTAAACCTGCCTCAGCCTCCGGTGGTAGGTCTCACCCAAACCGCGCCAATCCCGAAGCCGCCGGGCGAGATCGTCCCAGTGCCGGACGCGCTCCTGCGTATGGCGCTGAAAGGCGGGGTCTTTTGCTAGGCGGCGTTCCTCGCCTCGCGCCGTTCCGTCCTGCCGACCGCGAGCCCCTCGGAGCCTCGGCGAGCCCCGGCCCCGGAAGGCCCGCGACGCTTTCGGACTCATGAGGGCCCCTTGGACTGCGCCGGCTCAGACATGGACTTGTTATGCCCATCTATCGGCATGACGAAGGGTTGGTCGCCATGGACGATGCCTGCCCGAATCACACGCAGGCACGGGTTGGCGGCGACGGCCGAAGGCTCAAAGGCCCGGAAGCCGACCATGCCGGGATGCCCTGGATCGGCCTCGAGGAAGGGCGAGAGATCCAAGGACGCGTGAAACGCCTCATAGTGGAGCCAGCGGCGCGCCTGCTCCGAGTACTCCTCCGGCACATCTACTCGTGCCGCACGCAGGAGCTGCTCGAGCGTCTCACGGTAGTGATCCGCGTCGCGGGCAGTCCAGCCTATGGACACATGGCTGAAGCGCGCTCGGCCCGCACTCAAGACGGGTTTGCCCAGCATCGCCGACTCCAGGCCGACGGAGGAGCTGTAAATGAGGACCAATTTAGCTTGATGAAGCAGTTCGTACGAGCTCACGAGCTCCCGGGGGCCAATGAAAAAGGTGTTGACCTCCTGGTCGAGGCCGCGATCGTGGAACCAATCCGCGACCGGTTCCTGACTCTCCTTGCCTCGCCGATCCTCATCCGGATGCGCGCGAACCACGAATAGGGTATCGGCATGCGCACGGATGACGGGGACCAGAGAGTCCAACCAGGCGAACATATCCGGGAAGATCGTGTTGGCATGAACCTGACTGGTGTCAAAGATCACATTGGGAAAGACCGCGGCCATCTGCCGGAAGCGTGGAATCGCCCGTCGCAGCCCGCGCGGGATCGGCTGCATCCTGGGCCAAAAGCGAATCCCCGCCATGGTGAAGTCGCCCCGCGTGCGGCTCCGGATCCATTCCTGGAGCACGCCTCGCTCGGTGTCGGTCCAAGGGGACTCGGCCGGAAGCGCGACCTTTCGGAACGTGGCGTGGTCACGGGAGAAGAATGCCGAAAATGGCCGCAGGCCGATCTCGTGCGTGATCACGCGCACCCCGGACCTTTCGGCGATCGCCTTCGCGACCGCCTCGGGATAGGTGATCCCGTTGAACACGACGAGCGCGCGGGGAGGCTCCGAACGCAACCGGGCTTCGACCTGCTCCGCCAGACTCGCGGCCGAGATCAGATAGCGCCGCAGCAGCAGCCGGGTCTCGGAGTCATCCACCAGATGGTGGCGCCGCAGAGCCCACCGCAGCGAAGGCATGCAGAGTTCGCCCAGCGGCAATCCCTTCCAGACCCACCGGCCCAATTCCTCCGCGGTGGCGTCCTGCAAGGAGGCAACGGAAAGGTCGGGCGGCGAGAAGACCAGCGGGACGCGCAACGAGGGTGGGAAGAGTCGGTCGCTGAAGTCAAGACAGTCGGCACACGGGGGGAGGCCAGTTGGGCGCCGCCGGTCCGTTCCAAGGACACACAGGTCCATGCCCTGCTGGCACACCCAGTACCGAACCGGGATCCCCGAGGCGCGCACCGACCACGAGGCCAGGAGACCGAACGCGGCGTTCAGGCTCAGCCGGGAAATCCGCGTCGAGGCATTGAAAAACACGACCGGCCGAGGGTCGGCGCTGGCAGAGACCGGCAGCCCCGCCAGGTAGGCCTCGACCCGGTCCATTCGGACGCGGAGGCTCCGATTGGGCCCGTGCCGCTCCACCCGGTCCATCCAAGCCCGAACCCGGCCGGGGATCAGGCTTGCTATCGTCCCGTCCTCCGCAGCTTGGCCATGGACTCGAGCTCGCTCGCATACACGCGCTTGACACCGTCGCCAAGGGATTGCTCCACGACTCGGATGTACTTGACCAGCCGCTCGAAACCTCCGGGCTCGACCGAGGCGGCCTGGTCGCTGCCCCACATCGCGCGATCGACCGTGATGTGGCGCTCGACAAGACAGGCGCCCAGCGATACCGCGACCGCGGAAGGAACTAATCCCACCTCATGGCCGGAGTACCCGACTGGGACCCCGAAGGCCTCTCGCAGCGTCGGGATCATGCGCAGGTTGAGCTCGAACGGTTCGCAAGGGTAGCTGCTGGTCGAGTGGGTGAGCAGAAGATTCTCAGTTCCGAGATGCCGCACCGCCTCGCGGATCTGGTCCATCGTCGACATCCCGGTCGACAGGATGGCCGGTCGGCCGGAGGCGCGGACCCTGCGCAGCAATCCTGTATCGGTCAGAGCGGCCGAGGGGACCTTGTAGCAGATCGGGTCAAACGCCTCGAGGAAATCCACCGACGGCTCGTCCCAGACGGAGGCGAACCAGTCCACACCACGCAGCTGGCAGTAGCGATCCAGATCCTGGTAGGCCTCGGCATCGAACTCGACCTTCCGCCGGTAGTCCAGGTAGGAGATGTACCCCCACGGGGTCTCGCGCATGCGTCCCTGCTGGTCCGGCGGGACACACAGCTCCGGAGTTCGCTTTTGCAGCTTGACCGCGTCGGCCCCGGCATGGACCGCGGCATCGATCAACTGGCGCGCCAGATCGAGGTCGCCGTTGTGGTTGATGCCGATCTCGGCGACGATGTAGGTGGGTGCGCCTTCGCCCACCGGATGATTACCGATTTGAAGAGTCCGGTTCATGAGTGACTCACCACCTCCCGTTGACTTCCGCCTCGGAAACATGGGCCCGAGGAATACGTCGATACGATTCGGATTCTCCTCCAAGTAGACCACGGAAGGACTTCGCGTCCCGCGACTATCGGTCCTCCTCGCCTCGGGTCGGGCGGATCCACGGCAGATCGAATCCCGCCTCCAGGCGGGACGACAAGCGCTCCCAGTCCTGCGGGGTGTCGAGGTCGATTGCGTACCGCGGATCGAGCTGCACTGGATAAATGACGTCCCCGGTCATGGATCGCTTCTCACGAAGGCTCCGCAGGCGGACGACGTCGATGTGTCCGGTTTGCCAGTACGCCTGGGGCAGCGCCTGGCGCGGTTGATTGAACGCCTCGGAGATCCCGGAGTCGAAAAGGGGTGTGAGGGTTCCCGCCGGGGTCATGCGCCACATCTTGTAGGGGTTTTGCCCGGCAGGGATGACCGCCCGAACCGAGTCGGCGTCCGCCTTGGCCTCCAGGATCTCGACGGCGCGGTCCACCAGATCCGGCGGCCGGAGTGGCGATGTCGGCCGAAGGTGAACCACAATGTCTGGCTGATACCCCTCTTCGGCCTCGAGCCAATTCAGGGCGTGGAGGAAGACAGGAAGGTCCAACGTGTCGTCCTGCGCCAATTCCATCGGCCTGCGAAAAGGGACCTCGGCTCCCCAGGATTCCGCACACGTGGCGATTTCATCATCGTCAGTCGACACGAGGATTCGTGGATGTCGCTTGGACTCGCACGCAGCCTGGATGCTGTAGGCCAGAAGAGGGATCCCCTGGAGGGGATGGAGGTTTTTGCGCGGGAGGGACTTCGAGCCTCCTCGCGCAGGGATGAGCGCCAGAACCCGCGAGGGGCTCACCACGCCGTCCAGCCTCCGTCGACAACGAGGTTGGCGCCGGTCATGTACGAGGACGCGTCGGAAACTAGGAACAGCAACGCGCCGTTCAGCTCGTCCCGGTTGGCCATGCGGCCGAGAAGCGTCCGGCTCGAGTAGCGCTGCACGAACCCCGGATCCTGATCGGCCCTCACTCCCCCGGGCGTAAGCGCATTGACCCGAATCCCTTTTCCAGCGAAGTACGTTGCCAGGTACCTGGTCAAGCCGAGGAGCCCGGCTTTCGCCACCGAATAGTCGGGCGGCTTGAATTGCTCGGGAGCGCCGGGCTCCTGGTAGATCCGTTGATCCGGTCCGACCAACCCGTACGTCGAGCACAGATTTACGATCACGCCCCTGGCCTGGGCGAGCATGGGTCGGGCGGCGGCCTGGCAGGCCAGGAACGCGCCGGTCAAGTTGACCTCCAACGAACCTCGCCAGGCTTCGATCGGGTAGTCCTCGAAACGGCCGGAGTTGGCGCCGAATCGACTCGCGCCAAACTTGGGATCGATGGCGGCGCAATTGATCAGGATGTCGAAAGTTCCGAATTCCCGAAGGACTCGATCGGTCATCGCCGAGACTGACTCGCGGCGGGTTACATCGGTCTCGATCGCAACGGCCACCGCTCCGGATTGGGCCAGACTCGCCACGACCTCGGCAGCCGCGGCCGGGTTACGCTCGGCGATGGCCACTTTCGCCCCCGCTTCCGCCAGCGTCCGGGCGAACTCTCGCCCGAGCAGCCCCGCCCCTCCGGTGATCACGGCGGTCCGGTCGTCGAGTCCGAAACGCGCCGACGCTTTTTCCCTCACTCGTTTGCCTCCGGCCGAGAGTTGTAGACCTCTCCGTCGCTATGCTCGTCCACAAGATCCAGTCCCAGGCGAAGGTCGTCAAGCCAGGCCCGGTCATGCGGGTCTTGGGAGATACGAGATACGTCAAACAAAATCAGGTACCCGCCTTCCGTCTCGAGGGTCGTCCGCATCTGTTGCAACCACGCCGGGTAATCCTCGCGAGGCTGGTTCGTGGCAGGATCGATACGGAAGGGCGCCAGCCGCGCCACTCGGCCGGCGAGGAAGTAGATGGGCACGGGCGAATTGGAGTAGATCGGCACATCCGGCAGCTCGCGGACGTGCTGGATGGTCCCCGAGGTCCGCCAGTTCACGTCCAGGTACCCGATTCCGTGTACATACGCATTCTCCACGACCTCGCCGGTACGCTCGGCGTAGAAGAGGGCGACGATCAGGACACCAGCCGCCAGCCCGACCCGCGCGGGGACCCGGACAAGAGGGGCGCCTCGGGCCAGGGCCACGAAGGCAAGGATCATCCCGGCGAGGTACACGGGGGACAAGTTCCGGTCATCCGGCACAATGCTGTTGTCGACAAACAGGATCGTGCCCAGAAACCCCAGAGAGTAGATGATCGCGTGAACGGCTAGCAACTCGGCGAGACCCATCTGCCGAATCCGGAAGACCGCCGATCCCGGTTTGCCCCTGAGGCGGATCGCGATCAGGACCAACGCCAGAAGCACGGGCAACGCGATCAACCCCTTTGCCTTCGCGCCCAATGTGATCATCGGGAGGAGCCAACTCAGGACGGTCTTGACTCCGATCTCGAGGGTCTCGGGCGGGACGGCGTGCCAGGCCAGGGTCCGGTTCGTCGCGCTCCCTGTGAGGACCAAGTTGCGAATGAGCCATAGGGCGGGCAGGCCTGCCGAGAGACCCAGGAACACGCCGAGGCGCGCCGCCCGTTGCCAGATTGCGCCGCGCGCGGCAAGGAACCCAACCACGGCGGTGGCGATCAGCGAGATCCCAACGTAACGTGTCAAGTACGCCGCCGCGATGAGCAAAGCCGACCCGATGAGGCGTCCAGGGTGATGCTCACGCAATTCCTCGGATAAAAGGTAAAGCGCCGCCAGGGTCAGCGGCAGATAGAGGGGTTCGGTCATGACCATCGAGTAGACATCGATCATCCCCGGCGAAACCGCCACCAGCAGGCCCGCCCCGAGGCTGGCAAGGGGCGAGGCAGACAGTTTCCAAACCAGAAAGACGACGCCCACCACGGTGACACCGAAGAGAGCGAGATTGCTGGCTCGAGCAGCCTCGGCGGTCGGAACCCCGGCGGCCCCCTTCGATACAGCCAACCACGCGGAATACAAAGGCGGGTTGTGGTTGATCGGGCGTATCTCACCCTCCCCGGTGAACCGACTGTACCCGAGCCCAGCCGCAATGTTATCGGCGCCCACGATGTACAGGTACGAGTCATTCCGCAGCCCGGCCCCCCAGTTCATTGCTCGATCGAGAGCGGCCACGCCTAAACCGGCCAGAATCATGGCTGCCAGGAAAAGGGGCAGGGTAGAAAAGCGCGTCAAGGCCCAGTCCGCTGAGGCTCTTGCGGCCGACTTCGTGCGCCTCTACCCATGGGGAGCAAGGCCAATTCAGAATCCCTCAAGGCGCCCTCTCCATTGGGTCGGCCGTAGGCCGCACCATCGAGGAAGCGTCCGCGGAGAACCAGGCCTTGCGTCAAATCGGCCAGGAGCTCGGGTTCCACCGGCAAGGGTTCGCTTCCAAAGATTACCAAAAGGCCCTCGTGTTCTCGCAAGTCTGAGTGCATGGTCGCCAGCCATGCCACGTAGTCCGCGCGGCCCTCGCCCGTGGCGGGATTGTAGGGCACCGGGATGAAGGACGCGGTCCGGCCCGTCAGGAAGTAGACGGCCGCCAGGTCATTGGTATAGATCGGGACGTCGCCGGCGCCGCGCACGAAGGCGGCCGTCTGAGATACCCGCCATCGCGCGGCGGAATAACCTTGCCCATCGCGAGATAATTCGGTCACCCGATCAAAGGATTGAATGGCATAGGATGCCAGCCCCAACCCCAGCATGATCCCCAGCGCCACTCGGACCCCGCTGGGGCCCCTGCGCCAGATGACGGCCGCGGCGGAGATGGTGAGGACGAGCCAGATCACGTAGGCGGGCGCCAGCGTGCGGCTATCGATCCCGGTGAGTCGATCTGCAACGCTCACGGTCAGCAGCAGGAGCAATCCGTGGGCCGCGAGGTACGCCATCAAGGCCCGCGGCATCGCCTGTGGGGAATCTGGCTTCCCACCTGCGGCAGCGCTTCTCCTCCATAGAAGGAGGAGTGTGACCGCGAACACGACCACCAGCAGAGACCCAAACAGGTAGCGAGGGGCCGCCGACAAGCCGTCGACGAGGTCCACTGGGAACACCCATTCGAGCACATCGCGAAGAGCGATCTTCCACTCGCCACGCGTCGGTGGATGCCATCCAAGCACGCGGTCGAACGTCGTCCCGGAGACCAAAAGGTTCCTTGCCAACCAAGCCATCGGGAGAGCAGAACCGGCAAGCAAGTACAGCGCGCCTTCCGCCCGGCGGGTCGCGAAGGACCGGGTCCGATCTAAGAAGACGGCAACCAGGCCTCCCAGGAGAAGGGAAAGGCCGGCGTAGCGGGTCAGAATGGCCAGACTGGCCAATACCCCTGCCGCCAATAACCACGTCCGGCCCGCAAGGGTCCGCAAGTGAAACCCGATGCAACAGATCGATGAAGCCTGCAGGAGGAGGAAGAGGGGCTCGCTCATCGCCCAAGTGAATACGTCCAGCCAAAGGGGCGATAGGGCCAAAAGTGCGCAGCCGACGAGGCCCGCGAGCTCTGACCTCGATGCCAGCCGGACCTGGGTGCCCCCCAGCAATACCACACCCGCCAGTGCCACAACATTCACCCAGCGAGCCGACTCCACAGCGGGCAGCCCAAGCCGGTCCATCGCACCCAAGACTACGGAATACATCGGAGGGAAATGAGTCAGGGCTCGGAAGTCCCCTTGACCCGTGAGCCGGCCCAGCCTGCCACTGTCTGCCCAGCTCGCCGCGGCCGTGACATAGTCAAAGGAGTCCGGACCGAGGCCAATGCCGGGCAGGGTTGCCCACATGACCACGACGCCGGCCCACAGGCTCAACCCCAGACCGGCGACACGCGTTCCTGTCAACTTGTCTAGGTGCGGCACATCATCCTCACGTCATGCTGATTCCGATGGATCACGCGCCCGCCCATGAGATCCCCCGAAACCCGGCGCAGCCGGTTGGCCAGGCGAACCACCTGAGGCTTGATCGCGCCAGACGGCTCCGCCGATCCAACCCAATCGATTCGGGTGAGATCGGCCCTCCCTTTGCGGTTCATCGAGATCCTTCCATGGAGTAGAAGTAGATCGCTCCATCCGCTCCATCAAAGCCGATCGTGAGTCCTTCCGTGAGGAGGCGCCGCCAGTCCTCGCCGGACCCAGGGCGGACCTCATTGAATTGCTCCGCCAGCGAGTCGAACAACACCAACGCCGCCCCCTCCCGGAACAGTCTATGGACCGCGTCGCCATCTGCTGCACCGAAGGAAGGCGGTGGGGAACCGGGCGGCCGCTGATAGATTTCCGGCATCGCATACGCCGCGCGGCCGGTCAAAAACAGCAATGCCGTAACCTCATTGGTGATCAAAGGAGTGTCCGCCGGCAGGTGCCGCACGGCCTGGATGGTGGCCGAGGACTGCCAGGCCCGCGAATGGAATCCCAATCCGTCGGCGTGGATCTGGGCCCCCATCCGCGCGCCACGGAAGAAGTAGCTGATGGCGAGCACGGCCAGACCGATAACGATCCCCCGACCCAGCCACCGCGTATCCGGGCGTACCCGCGCAAAGACGGGCCCCAGCAGCGCGAGCCAAATCAACCACGCCCAATGGGCCGGGGAGAGCATCCGGTTGTCCAGCGTGATCGGCGGATACGTGGTGGCGAAGACCAAGCCCACCACGAGGAGGTACATCGGTGTGAACACACTCAACAACCGAAGGGCAAGCCCAAGCGACTCAAACCCCTCGCCGGTCACAGCGTCGCGGAAATAGGCATAGGTCGCGATGGGCCCAAGCAGAACACTTGCCCAGAGAACAACCGCCAAGAACGAGTTCAGCGAAACGGGATAGGGTGGCGCTTCCGCCCACGAGAAGGGGACCGCCCACGAAAGGGAAACCTTCTGTAGATCGACCCACGCATGCGGAAGGCGGACCGTGAAACCGGTCCATGTTTCCCAGGACCGCGAGCCCACCCCTCCGCCGGCGCGAAAGGTAGAGACGACCCAGATCGCCATCGGCGTCGCCCCCAGCCCCAAAAGGATTGCAAGACCCCGAATCTTGCGCGGCCACGAGACATCGTTTGAGAATAGCCATGCAGCCGCCGGCGTTGCAAAAAACACGACCCCCACGTATCGCGCGAGGAACGCCGCTCCCGCCGCCAGGCCCGTCGCCGCCCACCAGCGATCTTTGCCTCCCCGCAAGGCTTGTTGGCCGGCCATCAACGAGGCGACCCCGCAACATAGAAACAAAGGTTCAGCCATGGCCCAGGAGAAGACCGGGAATAGCGCCGGCGAAAAGACAAGGAGGGCCCCTACGAGGGCCGGAGGGAGCCAAGAACCGGACACCCTCGCAACAATTCGCTGGGTCAGGAAAATCAGGACCCCAAAGAGTAGGGCGTTCATCCAACGCGCGCCGGCAACGGGATCCAGACCTATGGTCTCCATCCCTGCTAAGACCAGAGGGAATAAGGGGGCAGAGTAAGGTAGGGAACGAAACTCCCCACCTGGTTCCACCAGACCCAAGCCAGTTCCTTGGACGATGTTATGGGCCGAGGCCAGATAAATCGCCGAATCCCCTCCCACTCCCGGCCCAAGGATGGTGACGTAGCCTATCCATGCGATTCCGAGCAAGGGGATCAGGGCCGGAACAAGATGCTTCCAACGTTCCGCCCGCTCTCGATCCACTGTGTTTTCGGCTTGCACGCTCACGTGCTCCGGACTCCAAGACGGCCAGATCCCTTCGACCGGGCTCGCCTTTCCCGAAATCGTTCCCGCAAGGTCAGTCCCACCAGGAAACCGAGGGAAACCAGCGAGACGGACAATCCCAGGATCAGCGCCGCGGTATATGGAGGGTCCGGGTGGTTGGCGACGATCGCCAGAGAGAGATCGACGTCGAAGGCTTGGAACAGGACCGGCATGCGGCTGACCCTCCAGGCGTTGGCGTGTTGCCATACATCATTGGCCAGGAAGGCGAGCAAGCCCACGGCGGCAAGGTGGATCGCTGCGCGAGGTGCCGGAGCGCGCAAACGGCGGGAGAGGTCAATGGAGCCGAGCAGCGCCAAGAGCATCATCGGCACAATGAAATGGCGAGTCGCCACCCGCTGAGAGCTAAGAATCGGAATCCCGAGTCGATTGATCACTTCGAACACTTGGCTCAGGGAGAGCAGGATCATGCCAAGGACGGGTAGACGGAAAGTTGCGGTCCATCGGTCGGTCTCCCTTGGGGCCCGAATTAGCCAAGCTACGCCAATCGTCAGGAGGATGACTCCGGCCACACCCACATAGTGATCCACCTCCCACCACCCGAGGCGAGCTCCTGGCCCCTGGACGTAGGCCAGATCGGGCAGAGCCAAACGGAAATCCACGAAGGAGGCCAGAAGCTGGCCGAAGGTCGTGAACCCCCCCAGGAATTCAGTATCGAAAGACCCTGCCACGAGTGCGATGGGGGCAATCCGCACCATGGACATGAGGATGGCAAAGGTCAGGCTCATCAGGGCCGCTCGTCTCAGCTTGGGCTGGGTGATGGCTAGTAGCACTACAAAGATCAGGCTGGTTGCGTACAGGTGGAAGGCCCCTTGAAGAAACACCAGAGTCAAAGCGGAACTCAGGCCCAATGTCCATCCCCACCCCCACCGCCCGTGGGCCATTTGAAGGAGGGGGAGGAACACCCAAGGGAGGAGGAGGATAGCCGCCCAGTTGGCATGACCGACCATGAGGTGGTCGACGACGTGGCCATTGAGCGCCCACACGAAGTACAGCGCGCCGAAGGCGAACGGGGAGAGCCCATACCATCGCCGGAATAGCCAGAGGCCGGCGAAGCCCAGCGTGTAGAGCAGCAAGGTGTTGGCGACAACGAAGAGGCCGGGTTCGAGGATTCCCAGAAGTAGCGCTTGAGGCGACATCAAGGTATCGGGAACAGATAGAAATCGGTCCGTGATCCCGCGCAATGCGTAGCTCCCTGGCATATGCAGCGGCCACACACCGTTGAGCACTGCATCTCGCAGGAAGGCCAGTCGGGGCCCCGTGACCTCCCCCCAATCGTGTCGCTCGAACGGGATTCGCCCCCAGCTCAGTAGGTTCCCCCATGCCCACAAGCCTCCGAAGTAGAGCAGGACGGCCCAGCCGCGGCTCACCCATGCAGATAGCCTATCCTTTCCTGGCGCAAAGAACGCCGTCCTAAGGCCAGACAAGAGATGGGGCATCCCAGACAGGATCGCTGACCGGGACCGCGTCTGGGTTCGCCTTCTCGTCATTGCATTCAACCTCAGAAGTCCCGCATTGAGGAGGGAGCCTCGCCGATCGACCGCGCGCCCAAGGCCAGACGAAGGGTCCGGAGCCCGTCCTCGAGACCACAAAGGGGCGCGACCTCCCTGCGGGCTACGGACCGAAAGTGCTCTATTTCGGCCAGGAACATTTGGTTCCTCTTCACTCCTGCTCCTTCGCCGGAGACCCACCGGTCCTGCTCGGGCGAGTAGATACGCCATTCGCCGGACGCTTGGTTCCATTCCAACGTACCTTCCGAGCCGACAATCTCAAGTCGGTGGGAGGAAGGCCGCTGCAGGAAATCCAAGTGAACGCTCGCCACCGCGCCCGTGCTGAATGCCAGGCCGACCTCGGCGGTATCTTCGACATCGATCGGCCAATCCGAAAGCGTCGCCAGCCAGCTCCATCGGATCACGGGTTCGCCGAAGATCCAACACAGGTAATCCAGCGGGTGGCTCAAGGTCAGAAGTACGCCGCCGCCCAACTCGCGTCGGGCGCTGTAGGAGGCGCGGAAGTCCTCCCATGGATGCCAGGCGGGGAGAAAATCGCCATAGGTCGCCCGGGCATACTCTGGTCGGCCAATCCGTCCCTGCGCGACAGCCTGGCGCATTCCCTGGATCCCAGGGTGGAACCGGTATTGGTATCCGATCAGCGTAGGGGCGCCGGTGGATTGAATGGTATGGACCAGTTCGACGGTCCCCTCCAAAGTGTGGCTGACCGGCTTTTCGATCAGAACGGCGTACCCGCGGCGTGCCGCGGCCAAAGCCACCGGGACGTGAAGAGACGTTGGAGTGGCGACGATGACGGCATCTGGATTCTGATCGAGTGCCTCTTCAAGGTCGGGATACGTCGGGAATCCGGCCACTTCCGAATCGGGCAGCGTGCTTTTCCCGGATCGGTGGAGAAGGATGTCGAGCTCCCCCAGGGCATTGAGATTCCGGAGATGGCGCCGGCCCACTGAGCCCAGTCCTGCGATCAAGAATCTCAACCGGCCTCCCTACCCAAGTCCAAGGAGAAACTCCGCCGCGCGTGCGCCGGAGCTACCATCAGTATGGGTGACCTCCCGCTGAACAAAGGAGAGTCGGGCAGCCGCTTCCGCCCCCCGGTCGGCCAGGCCAGCCGCCATCGCCTTGCGCAAAGTCTCCTTGTCCAGCGCGACTCTACCAGCGCCGGACTCGCGGAAGCGGGCATGGGTGGGCCAGCTGCCGATTTGCGAGAGCGCCAGGGAATACTTGCGCTTTGTGTTCCAACCCTCCGGTGCATCCAGGCAGGCGCTAACGATCGGGCGGTCGTGGATGGCGGCTTCGACCACCATCGTCGAGTACACGGTGACGAATACGTCAGCGTGGGCCATCATGGACGCCTTCTCAGGCATGTCTTCGCCCGAGTAGTAGCCCAACTCCCCGCCCAAAGGTATCGGTTCGACCACGCGAAGATTCGGCACCTCGGATGCCAAGTGAATGATCCGTTCCTTCTCCTCCCGGTAGAGATGCACATCCTGGAAGTGGTTCGGATGTAGTCGAACAAGCAATTGCGAGGGTTCGCCCAGCGAGCCGTCGGACACCATCCTTGCAAGTGCCTGGATGTTCTGCCAATTGGGGGAGAAGGAAACGAAGCTGCAGGCATAAGCCAGAAGACGGCGCTTGGGGTCGAGGCCGTGCTTCTGGAAATACTCCACCCGGTTCTGTTCCCAAGTCCGCCGGAAGTACCCGTCGTAGGAAGGGATTCCGACAACCCGCACTCGGTCGGCCCGCCAGTCCGAACCCTCGATCAGTTCCCGGCGCTGGATCTCGGACCAGCACGCGATCCAATCCACCGCAGCACCCGGGAGCCCATAGCTGCTCGGGTTGTCCCATCCGACCATCGCCGCCGCCGTGACGACTCCCGCGGCGTGCGCCTCGCGCAGGAGATACCGGTCCCATCGCCAGCCCGAAGTGCTGGCGACGACGAGCCCTGGTCGGTGACGTTCCAAGAGATCCCGGTAGATTCCTGGCGTGAACCGCTCCTGGGCGCGCACCAGCCAGCTCCGCAAGCGGCGGGAACGGCGCAGGCCTCCGATCGCCAGGCGAGCAAGGGGCATCCACAGGCGGCGCCTGTTCGGCTCCTCGACCACGACCTGGTCGACGTAGCTGTCCATCGCGTGAGTGTTGATCCTGCGCGACCCGCCGACGCGGCGTAGAAACGCCAGCCACCATTGAATCTCGGGGGCGGTGCGGGCGGCATAGTCGCGGACAGCCGAGAGACGCAGCCCCTCCACCGTAAGACCTGGCCGGCCAAACCGCTCTCGAATCACGCCGGTGAGCGAATCGTCTGTCAGCAGAACGACCTCCCGCCCGGCCTCCAACAAGCGCGGCACCACGTCGCTTTGGAGAAAGTAGACAACCGCCAGGCCGTGGTCGGCGCTGATCAGAATCTTCCCCCCCATGGCCTAGGCCGCGTCCGCCCATCGAGCGAGACCGCTAGATGCCATAGTAGTGCCGAAAGATGGCATGGTAGATCGCCAGCAAGGGCCGTCGCACAATTCCCAATCCGAGAATCCTTCGCCCGAGCGAAGGCCCCGGCCTCGAGCCGGCAGGGTGAGCTAGGGACTCCCGGGGAACAGGACGCAACGAGTTGCTCATGTTCATTAGAAACGGTTCCGGCGTCATCAGGCGGAGGTAACCGGCCTCGTTCATCAGGCGGTCGAGCTGGCGCACCTGTCCCATCGGGCGATCCATCGTAAAGGGCAGGAACTCGGCCAGCACACTTCGCCGAGCGACGAACTGGTAGTGGGAGGCGCCCGCATGCGCCCGCACGCCTCGGTACGTGACCCGGATATCTCGGGTGGCTTCATAGCGGCGACGGACGTCGGCTTCGTCCTGTCCCAGGCTCAGGTCGAACTCGCGAAAGGTCGGCCATGGAATGAATTGGCCCTCCTCCAGGGTCGCCTCCGGCGTGGCGCGCGCCCAGTCGACCGTTGACCGATAGAACTCCGGCGGGGTTCGGAATGGACGGCTGGTCACCATCCCGACTCGGGGAAATGTTTCTAGGATTTCCAGCGAGCGGCTCAACCATCCTGGAGAGAAGAGCGCATCACAGTCCGTATAAGCGATGACGTCGCCCGCGGCGGCCTGAAAGAGAACGTTCCAGGCCCCTCCCTTCCCGAGATTCTTGTCCGAGAGAATCAGGAATTGGATCCGCCCTTCCGTCCGTTCCCTGACCAGGAATTCGACGACATCGGGGCAGCTTCCGTTATCGAAGACCATGAGGTCATGCGGCCGATCGCTGGTCTGCCGCAGACTCTCCAGGCATGCCTTGAGCACCTCAAGCGACTCGGCCCAATATCCACTCAGGAACGGGGCGTAGCTCAACACCGCCACCGTGATCGGGGCGGGCGTGGCGACGGAATCCAGAGACTTGATGGGATTCTGGCCCACCCTCACGGGACCGACTCCGTGCGCCGGCGGATTCGGCGCGACCATGCCGAGGCTGCGCGGCCGCGCCACTCCCGCCACGCCTTGAGGGGGTTAAGAAGAATAAAGGTCATCTCCGCCAACGGCCTCGAATGCCAACGCAGGAGCGGGTAGGTTTCGATATGGCGCACATACCGGCGCAGGGTCCACGGAGGAGGATGCAGACCATCGCGCGTAAGCTGCCAGTCTGCGTCCCACAACGTGAAAACCGTTCGACGGCCCCCCGCGAGACGGAGGTTTTCCGCGGACTCCGACAGGCGGTGATGGGATTGGCCTCCCGGGAGATGGCTGTAATCGTGGTTCTGATGAATGGCAGTGACCGATTCGGAAGCGTCGACAACCGGCCATCCAAGGGAACGGCCACGATAGATCATCCAGTTGTCCCAGCCGGCCCGCCCAAGGGCGAAGGGGGGCGGTTCGATTTCGGCCTCCCTTGGAAAAACAAAGTAATCGCTTCCACCTGGAGGGTGCCGCCGTCCACGCGCCCGAACGGCCTCCCGCAGGCGGGGCTGCCAATCATCCGAGAACGAAAGTGCGCCCTCCACATCGAGATCCCAACGCGCCCCGACGAGAAGAAACCGATTCATCCGCTTTCGAATCCTATCCACCGCCGGAAGGAAGTCATCCAGGAGCAGAATATCGGCATTGAGGTAGGCCAGAACCGGGTGGCTCGCCGCCTTTTGTGCCAACGCAAAGATGGAGCTTACCAAGGGCGTCCCCGCTTGCGTGCGGCTCACGGGGCCTACGGATCTCAGACCGATCTCCAGGACGGCCTCCGCGCTGCCCTCTTCTTCGCCCACGACAAGGACCTCGACGCCTCCACCGAGACGGGCCCAGGACATTAGGGCGTTCCTTTGTAGGTCGCCAGTCGGCCCTAGAAATGCCTTGGGGGTGGTGAAGAGAGTGATCACGGCAAGCCTTGGGGCGGCCAACGGCCGGCCAGCAGGAAATCGCCCTGGCCGCCAAAGCGCATGGGGCGCGGCGAATTGCTCGGAGGACAGTCGCACAGCCCGGCCAGCCTGTGCCAGACGCCACCCGAGACGAAAGCGAGTGTCTCCCAACCAAATCCAGCCCAGTCGCCCGACACGACCGTCTGCCCCGGAGGTCCGAGCAGGTCGACCCCGGAGGGAGGCGACTCGATATGATCCTCCACGTCCACTTCGCCTGTCGCGAAACGATAGAGCCCAATGCCGGACCGGCCATCTCCATCCCAATCGGCCGCGAGTGGAATGGAATCCACCCCGACCGGCAGTCCTGGGACCCTTCCCACTCCTGGACCCGGGTCAAGCGAGTCGAGAAACGTCCACTCTCCGCTCGCCGGTGAGAGCCAGCCGGTCGAGTCACGACCGTCCCCGTTCCAATCGCCTGCCACGGGCAGGTCTCCTGCGACCATTCCATCTACCTGGAGCCGCACATCCGCGGCCCCATCCAGGTCATTGTCCAGGAGCCACACGCCCTCCGCCGGCCGAACTACGCCGATGCCATCGTAGCCATCTCCATCCCAATCTCCGACCAGTGGGATGTCTCCTTGAGCGCCAAACCGGACGACGCGCACAATTCCGCTGGCTGTTAAGACCTCCCATGTCCCCGCCTGAAACGAGGCCGGGAGGTCCCGCGCACCCAAGTGGCTCACGACTGCGTACGCATCCCATCCGTATTTGAGTTCGCCGCTTTCCCAGACTCGGACTCCATCCTGGCAATAGCCTCGATCTCGGGTCAAGAAGCAGAGGGCGGCCGGCAGATCTACCCGGTTGTAACCAAAGCCCCCTTCTTCGCTCCAAATGGGGGCCATGTTCAGGAAGCTGTCCAGAGCCTGGTTCCACGTTCGCGTCCCCTCTTCGAACACGCCCAACCGAACGCTCAAAGAAAAGGAATCCTCGATCCAGGGAGAGAGGACCCAATACTCCAGCGACTCGGGCCCGCCTGCCTCCGCCACAGGAAAAGTCAGCCGGTCGACGAGGAGATCCGGCCTCGCCCACAGGCCAGACAGGTGAAGGCCGATCTCATACACGTACTCGTTGTCCGCGGGAAGGTTGATCATCACCAGCCCGCCACGCGGCGCAAGCCGCGCCACACGCTCCAACATTCTCGCGTTCAGATCGTCCACGAGGACCTGAAGCCGGGCGCTGTTAAAGCTCGACAGCACGGTCGTGGAGGCGAGGAGGACGGTGAGCGCCGTCACAGAGACCTGCCATCCAGAGGCCGGTGAGCTCGCCTCGACCTGCCCAGGAGTCGTCACGGCTACCATCCACTCCCCGCTCAGAATCGCGGCACCGAGAGAAAAGGGCAGCAGGTAGTACTCCACGGCGAATACCCACGGCAGGTAGATGCCTACCCAACCCGCCATCCAAATCAAGGGCCCGACCTCGAACTCGCGATCCGGCCTGATGCGAGCTCTTCGCGCACGCAGGATCGCGAAGACCCCTAGAGGCAGGAGATACGAGTAGTCGCGCAGTAACCAACCCGCCCATCGAACGGCCGAATCCGAAACCGCTCGAAGGCCAATATCGTACTGGCCCGAGTAGTTCCCTCCGAAGAGCGGCTGACCGGAGACTAGAAACTGAAGTGCGAAAAAGACGATCGCCGCGGCCACAGCCGTGGCGAGTTGGGCCGATACCCGCGGATTCGGTGGGATGGCCGCCCTGCGCCGCCTCCATTCGTGGAATATCCATTCCAGCCCAAAGATCGGCAACAGGACTAGGGAGGTCTCCTTTGTGAGATCTGCCAGCAACCAGGCGCTGAACATGCCGGCCGCCAATACCGGGGTCCGCTTCGTCGTCCGTGTCCAGCTGGCCGCCAGGAGAAGGCCGCTGATGAATAGCAAGACTTGAAGGGCCTCCCCCTTGGACAGTGTGTAGTAGCTTTCGATCACCGGTCCCGCGAGGACAAAGAAACCCGCTGTGATCCATGCCTGCCTTGCCCCCCGGCCGCTGCGTCGAACCCATTTCATGAGGAGAAGCGCCGTGACCATGAGCAAGAGTAAGTTCACGGCGAAGTGCCCGGCCGCCTGGCCTCCAGAGAGGCCATGCGCGCCGGCGAAGAACAACCAATACAAAGGACGGAAGCGGCCCTGGCCGGCCTCGAATCCCGGAACCCAGGCTCCGGATCGGATCCGGCCCTCTACATCCAGGCTCACTCCATCGTCAAAGAGCCCGAACTCGGCGCGGGCAAGTCGCGGGATCATGATCGCGACCGCGATCGCGAGTGGAATCACCCAGCCCCATTTCTCTTCCCACCCCGATGCGTGTCGGCGCGCAGATCCAAGCCTCGCAGAGGAAGTTGCCGCGGTTTGGAGAAACGGCCGTAGGGCCATCAAGCGCCTTTCTCCGCTGGGGGCGAGGGAGGTTCCGCCTGCCGGTGATCCCGATGCGGAACCGAGGCGTTCCCGGTAGCAAGCTCTGGCTCCCGCTCGAAGAGCTCCAGCACTTCCAGCCACGTGAAGGTGTCCCGCCCTGGAAACTTTGAGCACACGGACCGCAGCACCCGCAGATCCGCCGCCTCGTCCACCGTCCAGCGCAACGCGCCGTAGTCGCCGCCGCTGCGCAGGTGGAGGTACGGAAACCGGTCCGGGTTCTCATACAGAAAGGGCATGACGTGCTCGCGCTGATGAGGCTCGCGCGCTTCGAGGTCGGCTGTTTCCAGCGACGCGAGGGAACACACCTCCACATCAGTTCCGATCGGGTAGGTCCGCTCCCAAGGCAGGCGATTCAAGACCAGGGCTACAGAAGAGTCGGCGGTGAGAAAGGCCTGGACCGCCTCGTCGATCAACTCTGGGTCGATCCACGGACAGTCACCGGTGATACGCACCACGACCTCGGCCCGAGAAGCCCGGGCTGCGCGGACGATCCGGCCCAGGACATCCGTGGGATGCCCACGGAAGCAGCGATCGCCGCGCCGCTGGCAGAATTCCTCCACGGCATCGTCTTCCGAGTCGGTCGTCGTCGCCACGAGCACCTCATCCACCCGCCGTGCGCGGCGAGCCCGGTCCACGACCCAGGCCAGCACGGGTTTCCCGCATAGGTCCGCCAACACCTTCCCCGGCAGGCGTTTCGACCCCATGCGGGCCTGGACCACCGCCACCACCCGGTCGGTTCTCACGCGAACGCCTGTCGGCGTGCACCGGCCATCTCATATGCGCCGGTCAGGAGGCGGATATGGCTGCTCCAGTCGGCACGGTCTTCTGCCGTGGCTCTCGCCCGTCGGCCCATCTCCGTCCGATCCCCGGAGCGACGGGCGGAGAGAATCGCCTCTTCCAGCGAGGCGCGATCGCCGTTTCGGAACCACCACCCATTTTCACCTTGGCGGACCCACTCTCGATTCGAGGCGATGTCGGATACCACAATGGCCATCCCACAGGCCATCGCCTCGAGCAACGAAACAGACGTGCCGTCGGTCCGGGAAGGGCTCACGAATAGATCGGCCGACCGGTACCAAGCGGGCAGGTCATCGTAGGCGACCCGACCGGCCAGATGGACCCATTCGGCAGCATCGGCGCGCTCGACCCGCCGGCGCAGATCCGCCTCAAGGCTTCCGGAACCGACCAGCAGGAGGCGGAGGCTTGGTTCTCGGACCCGCGCACGCAGGAAGGATTCCAAAAGGAGATCGACGCCATAAACCCTCTCCCATGACCGTGTGCAAAGGATCACAAACTGCTCGCCCCAGCCGTGGTCGAGGCGCCACCTGAGGCCGGCCCCTGGCGAGAACATTCGCAGGTCCACGCCCCAAGGGAAGATCACGATGCGGTCGGCCGGCATCCCCAATCGGAGTCCCGCCTGACGGACAGCCTCGCAATCACCCAGGAAGACAGAACTCCGATGAAGGGCAAAACGCGCTCTCCACCTATTGGGACCCCGCCGGGCATCCCACAAGAGATCGGACCCCCACGACATCGCGACCAACGGGTGATGCCTTTGGGCCGCTGCCCAGAATGTCGGGCCAGGAATCGGGCCGGCGTGGACGAGATCCGGTCCGAACTCTTGGGCGGCGCGAAGCAGCCGACGCCACCGGCCGGGGAGGCTCTCCCGCGCCACCCTCGGTTCATAGCGACGGACCGCAGCTGGCCAGGGACGCGACTCCTGGGGAACCGACGAAGGCCGCCAAGGGAGGTGCGCCATCTCGTAGCCTGCCGACACCAGGGAGGTCAGGAAACGATGGTCGTGAGCTGTGTGGCCCATCGACAGGTACAAAACCTTCACGGAGCCACCAGGTCCGTCCATCGAAGCTCGGCCCCGGCCGGGATCGGCCGAGCCGTAAGCGTGCCGAGGACGGCTTCGATCTCATATGGCTGAATCGCTCTCGGCGGCGAGGGTCGCAGGATGTCCAGCAAGTCGCGCGTGATCACGGTCCCGGCAGGGAGGTCACGGGCAGCCCGGATGCAGCGTCGCTGGACCACGACCGTCTCAAGCTCGTTATCGGCCACCCTCTTCTCGGGCGAACCCAACGCCCGCTCCAACTCACGGGTCCGGTCGACCATGTCCCGCCAACCGTCGGGATCCATCGAGAAGGCGTGGTCGGGGCCTTCGCGTGCACGGTCATCGGTGAAGTGTTTCTCGATGACTCGCGCTCCCAGCGCCACCGCGCCCAGGACGGTGGCATGGCCAGGCGTGTGATCCGACAATCCCAGGACGAGGTCGGGGAAGATCGCGGCATACGCCGTAATCACGTTCAGGTGAATGTGGTCGAAATTGTCGGTGCTTCCGGTGTAGTTCGTGTTGCATTGCATCAGGACAATCTGCGGATTCAGCTCCCGGATGGCGGCCACCGCCCGTTGGACGTCGGCCAGATCCGACGCGCCGGTAGCCAGGAGGACGGGCTTCCCCTTCGAAGCGATCCGCTCAAGGATCTCGGTCCAGGTGATATCGCCGGAGCCGATCTTGATCGCGGGGAACAGGTCGCCCAGCTCATCCACCGCCTGGAGATCGTAGGCGGAGGAAAAGTAGTCGATTCCCGCCTCCGCGCTCGCCTTGGCCAGGACGGGCGTCCACGAGAATGGGATCGAGGCCTCCTGGTAGACCTGGAACACGGGTTTTTTCCAGGAGGCTTGATGCGAGTGCTTGCCCAATTGCTGGAATCCCACCTCACTGACAATCTGATTCGCGCGGAAGTTTTGAAACTTGGCCGCGTCCGCTCCAGCGCGGGCGGCAAGACGAATCAGGTCCTGGGCACGACGCAGGTCCCCATCGTGGTTGGCCGCGATGTCAGCGACGAAGTAGGTCGGGAATCCCACGCCCACCTTCCTGCCCGCGATCTCAACAGGGGTCATGTCGGGCCTCTCCCTTGTGTGGAACGTCGGAGTCGACTTTGCTTCTTCCCGCGCCCACCGGATGACCATCCGCGCTCATGGCGCATGCGCAAAGCGTTCAGCAAAACCGCTCTCGCCTAACGCGCGAAACCGCGCAAGTCCGTCCTGGATATCTGGAAGGCGCCTGCCCAATTCAGCCTCGAGCTTATCGACCCGCAAACACAACTGCTTGGCGCGTCTCGCTCGCAGTCCAGCTTCCTCGACCTGGACGGGCTGGATTCGACCGGGGTCGAGGCCGAAGGTCGAGGCGACGCGGCGGCCGAACTCGAACTTGGAGACGCACTCGCGGCTCACCACGTGATATACGCCGGCACAGGCGCGCTCTACCATCCCGATCAGGATCCTCGCCAGGTCATTCGCCAAGAGCGGCGCGGCGGTCACATCCACAAACCCCGGGCACGGTAGCCCTGTCCGGAGGCGCTGAAGAAACCATTCCGCAAGCGAAAGCTTCGGCTGGACATTCCAGCCATAGAAGTTGGTACGAACGATGAGGCTGGAGGGCAAGGCCTCGGCGACGGCGACCTCGGCCTCCCACTTCGTCCGCGCGTACACATTGATCGGATCCGGGCGATCCTGCTCATCGTAAGGCCCGGCCTCCCCGTTGAACACCGCGTCGGTCGAAATATGGACAAGCCTCGCCCCCATGGCCCGGACCTTCTTGGCGAGGGCGCTGGGCAGGTCCCGATTCAGGCGCCGCGCCCAATCCGGCTCGAGCTCACAGCGGTCCACATCGGTGGCCGCGGCGCAATGCACGACCCAATCAGGCTTGGCGTCGCCCAGCACGTGGTCGAGCTCACCCACTTGAGTCAGGTCTGCCTGAACCATCTCGGTCCCTGGATAGACAGTCGGATGTCGATGACATACTCGGGTGACCGTGTGCCGCGAGGCGGCCTCGGCCGAAAGCGCGGCGCCCAACAGCCCGGAGGCACCGGTGATCAGGATTCGTGTCATCCACTCTCGTCCGCCGTGCGGCTCGCCAGATCGATCGACAGCATCATGGCCTGCAATTCCTCGACCGACATCCAGCGGTCATTCGTCTCGCTCGCATATCGGAATCCCTCCGGCAGCCCGCGGCCCTGGTCGGTCCAACCGTGGCCGAACCACAGCGCCCCAGCCGGCTGCACGACGTACATGTCGTCGAGTTCCACGCTGTGGCGAGACTCGTCCTCCGAGATCAACACTTCATGCAGTTTCTCTCCCGGGCGGATGCCGATCTTTTCAACCTTGGACCCCGGCGCCAGCGCGTTCGCCAGATCCAGCACCCGCATGCTGGGAATCTTGGGGACAAACACTTCTCCGCCCTGCATTTGCTCGAGGCAACGAAGCGTGAAGCGCACGCCCTGCTCCAGGGAAATCCAGAATCGGGTCATCCGGTCATCGGTGACCGTGAGGACGCCCTGGGCGCGCTGGCGGAGGAAGACCGGGATTACGCTTCCCCGGCTTCCCAGGACGTTGCCATACCGAACGCAGGAGAACCGGGTGCCCGTCCCCGCCGCGTAGGCATTCGATTGCACAAACAGTTTCTCGGCCGCCAGCTTGGTCGCTCCGTACAGATTCACGGGATTGACCGCCTTATCGGTGCTGAGCCCCATGACCCGGGTGACGCCTGCGTCCAGCGCCGCCTCGATGACGTTTCTCGCTCCCATGATGTTGGTGAGAATGGCCTCGATCGGGTTGTATTCGCAGGCCGGGACCTGCTTGAGCGCCGCGGCATGGACCACGACATCGACGCCATGCATCGCCCGTTTCAAGCGCAGGGGGTCGCGCACATCCCCGAGGAAGTACCGCAGCGATGGGTGGTCGAGGCCCGAGGCCCGCATCTCGTGCTGCTTCATTTCATCTCGGCTGAACACGATCACCCTGGCCGGATGGACCTCGTGCAAGAGGATCTCGGTCAGCTTCCGGCCAAAGGAGCCCGTGCCACCGGTGATCAGAATGCTCGATTGGCTCCAGTCCATTTCTCCTCCTTCGTCCGGACGCATGTCACGGGACAACCCGATAGACAAGCTGTCCCTCGAGCGCAATCTCGAATTCCAACCCGAGGGGTGTGCCTCCTTGAAGGAGCTCGGGGTATTCCTCTCCATCCACGATGGCGTACTCGACGTTCAGATCCTTCAGCGTCTCGACACTCGAAGGGCTCGGAAACGTTTCCAACGCCGGCGTTATGCGCACGTATTGCGGGGGCGGGAACGCATTGAAGAAGCCTCCCACGAAAGGCCGATGATGAAACAAGGTGTAGTAGATCTGTTCCTGATCCTGAGATTGGGAGATCGGGAGCTGGACCACCGCCCCGGCGCCGGGGTGGTCCGCCAACCACAGATCGACGGGCCGCGGGCTGACGGCGGCGAGGGGCTGCGGCCGGGGAAGGAAATCGATGACCACGAGGGAGAGGATCAGCATCCCAGCCCACGGACGGACGGCTCGACCGACCCGGCCGAGGATCGTGTCGGCTCCAATCGCCGCCAGCACGGAAACCGCCAGGAGCGCGAACACGCCGTACCGCATCGCCACGCGCATCGCGGAGTAGAACGGCAAGAAGCGGAAGAGGAAATATCCAGGCAGGACCAGCGGGAAGGAGTCACCTCCCAGGCCCGGCACGCGCACCTCAACCGGCCGCGACAGCCAATGGACGTCCGTCCCCATGGCGAGCACGATCGCCGCTGCGGCGAAAAGGACGAGCAAGGAAGTCTGGCGAGGGCCCGCCAGGTTGATCTTCCGCCAAAGGTATGCGGCAATCGAAAGAATCAGCGCCGCGGCGCCAAGGTAAAGGGTCGCCTCGATCCACAGATCGCGATTGAAATGCTCTCCGACCCACCTGCCCCAGGCGAAGTGGGTGGTGGAGGGCAGGAAGAAGTCGGTGATGCTCGCGGAGTACGTCCGGACGTACCCGAGAGGACGCTCCGGGAGCGATCCCTGTCGGGCCAGTGCGACATACGGGAGTAGCGAGACCAGGACCAGCGGGACCGAAAGCAGGCCGGCCGAGATCAGCCGACCCCAGAAAACTCTGGAGCGCACCGGCGATGCATCGACGCAAAGCAAATAGCCGATGACATAGACGATCGCCAGGATCGAAGTCATGTAGAGGAGGTATTGAGACGTCCATGCGATCAGGATGAAAAATGCGGCCGTTCGCAGGATGGGCCCCCAGCTCCATCGCCGCAGCCCCAAGACATCCGACAGACCCAGAAAAAACCAGGGGATCCACGCCGTCCCGAGCAGGTTCAGATGTCCCGCCAATGCATGACTGAAGCGCAGGGGCGAAAAACCGAAGATCACACCGGCGATCAGGGGAGCGATGAGACCCGCCGTGTGCCGGCGTGCCCAGGCGAAAGCCGCCCAGCCGGAGAGCGGAAACGAGAGCATCACCGCCGCGTTGTACGCGAAGGTCGGACCGGCCACCCAACTGAAAGGAAGCGCGGTCAATACCATGGTGGGGGTCATCTCGGTGTAGGCGAGGGACCACCCCTCCGGGTAGTTGAGCGTGGGGACGGTCACGGAAAGCTGGCCACGCGCGAGCGACTCTTGAACCCACCGAATCAGCCAGATGAAGTAGACGTTGTCGCCGATCTGACCGAGGACCGCGGTTTGCAGGTGAAGCAGAAGCGGCCAAGTCCACACGATGGTGAGGGGAACGAAGACCGCCAGCGCTGCGATCGCAGGTTGGCCCGCGAGAAGGCGAGCCACTCGACCTCTTGAACTTGCCACCCGGTTCGCGACACTCGTCTCCACTACAAGGCGCCTTTCCCCGCCCCTCGAGAGAGGATGATCAGCGGATACTGGCCGAAACGGCCGAAGAAACGAGGAAATCGATCCTCCAGCCACGCGACCGCGGCCATGATCTTCTCGCCGCCTTTGCGCGGGTGGATCAAGGCACGCAGAAATCGTACGCTGACGGACCGCCAGACTCGGATGTCGACGCGCATCCCTTCTCGTTTTCGCGCCTGCCACCAACGCCAATCGACCCGATGGACCCAGGTCCCGCTTGCGCTCGTGTGCACGTCGGCCGAGGGCGCTTGTTCGTCGGCCCGGGTGTGAGCCCGGGCCGCGCCCACGCCAGCGACCCGGCGTTCGGCAAGGCCCATGAGCGGGGACGCCAGCGACATCAGGACCGATCGCGGCCATCCATTCACCACGACGGCCCGACCCCCTTCCGCCAAGACGCGGGCCAGTTCGTGGACCGCTTCGGCCTGCGAAGCGACAGGCAGATGGTGCAGGGCGTGAAGTGAAACCGCCGCGTCGAAGGTGCCCGCGCGCAGAGGCAGCCGGGCCATGTCCGCCTGAAGGAAGAGGCCATGGCTTCCGATCCGCTCGCGAGCCTCGAGTAAGGCGGTTCGAGAGAGGTCCAGACACACTCGATATTGGTAGCCTCGCGAATACTCCTGATACTCGGGATATTGGATCGGACCTGATCCAGCGTCCAGCAATAACCGTCCCCGCGGAGGCAGATGGCGCCCCACGCGCCGATGGGATCCTCCGATGTAGACCCGGGAAACGGGGCGGAGATCTTCGTACCTCGCGTTTTGATAGCGATCCCCCTCGGTCCGACTCCAGCCAATGTGGTCGTAGAACTCGCGGACTTCGCGAACGGAACCACGCGGGAATACCGGTTTGGGATTCACGCCGCGACCTTCCAGGGGATGCGATGGCCCATCAAGGCATCCAGCGTCCGCCGGTACTGCGATCTCGCCGGCGCCCCGACGACCCGGGTCACGGGCTCCCGGGCCTGGTCCTCCCAAAAACCGACCAAGTGCCACGGGATCGGGAAGGGATACTCGAAGAAGAACCGATAGGCGTAGCGCCATGCACGCGCAATCTTCGGCCTGGCCAGCCGTACCTTGCGGCCTCGAATCAACTTGCCGACGATCTCGTGATAAGCCCGGCGGGTGGTCGGATCCCAAGTGAACCCCTTCCCCCGATAGTGAGTCTGGCCCGCCACCACGACGGGGATTCCCATCATGGCCATCTCCAGCCCGACCGTGCTCGTGTAAACCAATCCCAGCCTCGCCAGGGGCATCAGATCGTATGTGTTCAGCGGCGAGTCCGGAGGGACCAGGACGATGTGGCCCGGTACCTCTCCTAAGGCGGAGCGGACAATCCCGACCGAAGGCTGGCCCACCGCCACCATCTCCCCTGGGTGGACGCGGATCACAAGCTGCACGCCAGGATCGGCCGCAAATCGCCGGACCGTTTCCGTCAGCCAGTCTTCCATGCCACGGGTGAACACCTGCCGCCCGAGCGCCAGGCTGTCACCGACTACGTTGGTGCACAGCAACACCACCGGTCGTTTCCGGTCGAGACCGAGTTGGGCGCGCACGGCGGCCGCGCCGCGGCGGCCGCTTGATTGCCAACGCCGGGAAAACAGGCCCCAGGGCCGCCCTCCCCTCCGCGCCTGAATCAACTCCCGCAACGACCTGGTCTCGGCTGGACGCAAGGCGGCCCGACCTCGGGCCGACCAAAGCTCCCGCGTGTCCTGTTGCATCACCTCGGAGTTCTGGGCGAGCCACATCCGTCCGCGTTGTTCGCCGAACTCGAAGGTCGTGGTTCGAATTCCCAATTGGCGGGCGGCCCGATAGACTGCCCCAAACTCCAGAATGCTCCCGTTCGGCACGACGACGACGTCGTACGGCCGATCTGCCGCCAGGGTGAGCAGTCCGCTCGCTGCGCGGTAATTGCGCTCCCGTCGCAGCGCCAGAAGCCCGGCTTCGACGCCATCGGTGCGGTACTCCACGTCTTCGCGCAAGAGCGTGTACTGGACGTCCACGCGGTTCTGAGCCTCGAGCGACTCGATGAGCTGCGCCGGCAGGGGGGTCCGCCGGACCTGCGACAGGTCGTGCCGGAGGATCGAAGCGGGAAGGAGACGCAGGGCCGAGTCCAAAATCACTCGTTGGCGTCTCAGGTCGAAAGGACCGATATCCCGCGTCCAGTTCCGGTATGGGAGGTAGGCCAGATCGACCTCATTTCCCTCCGCCCACAACACCAGCGACAGCGCGGTCGCGTACTCGAGCCACCAGGGAAGGTAAGCGAACACGAGGGCGCGCCGGCGGCCCACACCCGGGACCAGGAGGCGCGCGGTGCGCGCCGCGGCAACCCACGCCGGCAGTTCCCGCTGCAGCCGATCCAGTCGATACCCGTGGACGGGGGTTCGGCCTCGCCCGAAGGTGGATTGGAATATTTCCGCGGCCAGCGGCAAACGTCCCAGTGCGCGCTTAGCGAACGTCCGCATGTCCGCTGTCGGCCTCCGCCAGGATTTCCCAGTCCAATCTGGGCCGGAATGGGCCCGCGCGACGCTCAGGCCATTGGCTTCCGGGCGCGCCGGTACCGTCGACGCTGAATCGGAGGGCGTGCTCGTCGCTGAAATAGGAACGAATTCGAAAGGCGCTTGCGTTGACCCCCACGAGGTAGCCGCCTTCGTTCAGCCAATTCGCGGGAATGTGACATCGGCTTCGGTAGCGCCCGGCGCGGCGCACGGGCATCTGCTCGAAACGACGGGCCTCGTCGAGGTCAAAGGAGGCGAAAAGCGGTTCCCCTTGCGCGGTCGCCAAGTACAGGCCCACCCGCAGGCCCGGGATGTCCGCGGCCAGCTGGTATTCGAATTCCACGGTGATGGGGTCAATGGAAGGCAGGCTCTCCGAGAGCCGACCCGCCGAATTCAGCACGCGCAATCGCAGGGGGCGGAACGGAGCGGCGGCCTCCGCCCGAGGATCGCCCTGCCAGTCTCGTTCGCCCGCCTGCCCGCCTCCGGTTGCCAGGTAGGTGTCCACGGCACGCGCCGTCGGGCCCTGGAATGAGATCGAACCCCGGTCCATCACGATGGCCTGGTTCGTCAGGCGAAGGATCGCGGACATGTTGTGGCTGACAAACAGAACCGTCCGACCGGCCTGGGCGACATCGCCCATCTTTCCCAGGCACTTGCGCTGAAACTCCACATCGCCGACCGCCAGAACTTCGTCGACCAGCAGGATCTCCGGGTCGAGATGCGCCGCGACCGCGAATGCAAGCCGAAGGTACATTCCACTGGAATAATGCTTGACCGGGGTCTCCAGGAATTCCTCGACCTCGGCGAAATCAACGATTTCGTCAAAACGCGACTCGATCTCGCGCCGGCGCATGCCCAGGATCGCCCCGTTCAGATAGATGTTCTCTCGTCCGCTCAACTCCGGGTGGAACCCCGTGCCGACCTCGAGCAGAGACCCTACCCGACCTGCAATTTCCGCTTGGCCTTCTGTGGGTTCCGTGACGCGGCACAGGATCTTGAGCAAGGTGCTCTTGCCGGCCCCGTTGCGTCCGATGACACCCAAGACCGTCCCGGGTTCAAGGTCGAAGTTCACATGCCGCAAGGCCCAGATCCACCCGTCCTGGCTCCGGGGAATCCGCCCCGTCAAGGCCAGGCGATCGCGGAGTGTCCGCTGAGCGCCTCGCAATTGTCCAAGGCGATATCGTTTCCCCAGATCCGTCACTCGAATCGCCGGTGTCATCCCTCGTGCCCCTCAGACCACATCGGCGAAGGTCCGTTCGGTCGTCCTGAAATAGATCAGTCCGGAGACAAGCAGGACGGCGGCCACCGCGACCGAGGGAAGAATCAGCTCGCTGGGAAAAGGCCGATCTCCGAGCATCGCCCAGCGCATCCCCTCGACCACTCCGGTCATCGGGTTGAGGGCGTACAGACTGCGATAGGCCTCGGGGACCAGATTCGCGGCGTAGGTCACGGGCGTGAGGAAGAACCAGGCTCGAAGGAGGAATGGAAGGAGATACCCGATATCCCGATAGCTGACGTTGAGCGCCGAGAGCCACAGACTCACGCCCAGGGCCGTCGACAAGGCGAGCAGGAGAAACAGCGGCAGGCCCCAGAGCGCAGGCGACGGAGCTACACGGTAGTAGGCCATCATGCCGATCAAGACGACGAAGGCGAGCCCGAAGTCCACGAGCCCCGAGGCCACCGAGGCCAATGGGATCGCCAGGCGTGGGAAATAGACCTTGGTGATCAAGTGCCGACCCGCCACCAGGCTGCCGGCCGCCTTGGTGACGCCGCTTTCGAAGAAGCCCCAAGGGAGGAGGCCGACGTAGGAAAAGATGGGATAAGGGAATCCATCCGACGACATCCCGGCCAGCTCCCCGAAGAAAATGCTGAAGATCACCATAGTCAGGAACGGCTGCAGGATGGCCCAGGCCGCGCCCAGGAGAGTTTGTTTGTACCGGACGCGGACGTCGCGCCAGATCAGGAAGTACACCAGCTCGTGGAAGCGCCACAGTTCGGACAGCCCCAAGCCCGCCCACCCCCGAATGGGGCGGATCCGGACTCGCTCCATGACCCCTGCCTTCGTGCTCAACTTGACCCCGGCGCGCGATCGAGCTCGGTCCGGTGGGCACGGAACCATGCCACGGTCCCGCGCAGCCCTTCCTCCAACGCGGTCTGGGCCCGGAATCCGAACCGTTCTTCGGCCCGGTCGGTAGCCAGCGCCCGCCGGGGCTGACCATTCGGCCGACTCAAGTCCCACACGAATCGACCCGAGAAGCCGGTCAGTCGTCCGATGAGTTCCGCCAGATCACGAATGGAGATCTCCACCCCCGATCCCAGATTCACGGGTTCGGGCCCGTCGTAGCGTTCCGCCGCAAGCGTGATCCCATCGGCGGCATCGGCGGCGTACAGGAACTCCCGGGTCGGTGTCCCATCCCCCCACACCTCCACCGTCTGCTGGCCGGTCTCCTCGGCCTCGACACACTTGCGGATCAGCGCCGGGATGACATGAGAGGATTCAAGGTCGAAGTTGTCCCGCGGGCCGTAGAGGTTGACCGGGACCAGATAGATGGAAGGAAAGCCGTACTGCTGTCGATACGCCTGGGCCTGCACGAGGAGCATTTTCTTGGCGAGCCCATAAGGAGCGTTGGTCTCCTCGGGGTACCCGGCCCAGAAATCGTCCTCGTGAAAAGGGACCGGCGTGAATTTCGGGTAGGAACAAACCGTTCCGATGGCGACGAATTTCTCCACCCCTTGTCGCCAGGCCTCGTGAAAGAGCTGAACCCCCATCATGAGGTTGTCGTAGAAGAATTCCCCGGGGTGGGACCGATTGGCTCCGATCCCGCCGACGTGGGCGGCCAGGTGTAGGACCAGGCTGGGTTTTGTCTGCTGGAGGAGCCGCTCCGCGGCGCCCGCCTGGATCAGGTCGAAGTCGGCCTTGCGCGGGGCGATGATCTCCCCCGTCTCGGCCCGGCGCAGCCTTTCCTGAATATAGGATCCGAGGAATCCGCCCCCGCCGGTGATCAGGACCCGATGGCGCCTCCAGAACGTAGGCGAAAGCGCGCCGTCATGCATCGATGGGAACCCACCGTCGATCGCTCACGTCGTCTCCGACTCCTTGAGGCTGATGCGGCGTCCCTCAATCTGTAGGATGGCGACCCGTTCTCCATTGAGGCGCCGGACCACGGGCACGCCCAGTTCCAGGCACGTGAGTCGGCAGATCTCGGCCAGGTCGCCGTTTCCCTGCACCCAGACCGCCTGATAGCCCTTGCGTTTCGCGGCCAACAGGACACGCCGCGCCTCGTCTCGGGTCTCGCGGTAAAGGCTGAGAGAGTTCTCGACGAAAGCGAGCGTCAGGCGAGCGCGCAGAGCCAGACCTTCTCGGGTGATGAAATAGCGAAGCTTCTTGCGCTCGGCTCGTTTCACCTTCACGTACCCCTTGGCGACCAGGCGCTTGAGATGCCAGTTCACCGTCCCCACCGCGACGCCGAGACGCGTGGCCAGGTCGGCCTGGGTCGTATCCGGATCCTGCTCGATTTCTTCGAGCACGCGGAGCTGCCGCAGCCGATCGTTATCTTTCGTCATATCCGTGGTTCAAAATTCATTTCGTGAATTATAACCCCATTGTGCGGACCGCCATGGGCCCGAGGGTCCTATTCCGCCGGCCGGGGAGCCAGGATCCATACCCCCACCCCCTCCAGCTGGAGAACCGGTTCGTAGTACTTCAGGAGCGGACCGGCGACCCGCTCAACCCAGGCATCGTTCTCCTCTCCAAACTCGTGGCCGGATCCCTGGAGCGCGGTCGTCACGGCATCGCTCACGATGAGGCGGAAACGGTGCGCCGCCAGGTCGGCCTCGAAGGCGTCCAGGTAGGCGCGGTCGTTCGAGAGCGCCTGGTTCATGAGATCCTTCAACTCGTAGTCCAAAACGAGCGGAACAGGCATCGCATCGAACGCGAACAATTGGCGCTGGTCGATGAAGAGGACCTCACCCGCCTCCGCCTCGCGCACGACCAGGGACTGGATCGAGCGCAGGGATTCCCCGGTCACGCCGGGGTCCGGGAGCGCGAGCGGCCCGCCTGCCGAGACCGCGTGGAAGACCGGGACCATCAGAGTGAGGCACAGCCAGAATCGGAATCGGCTGGCGAGGGACCGGAGGACCCCGGCGGCGCGGTCGCCCAGCAACGCTGGGAACACCGCCAGCGTCACGAGAAACATGTCCAGATTGTGGAGGTTGCTGCCTCCCCCAATCTTGACGCTGGCCACCAGGCCGACGGCAAGGAAACCGGCACCCACGACCGCCAGTCCTATCCGCTGCATCGGGTCGAGGACGAGCAACCGATTCCTAACGGCCCAGACCAGGCATACAAGCCAGGGTCCAACCGCCAGAAGGAGCCCGGGGATAATTCCGAGCGGATTGGTGGGGCTGGGCAAGAGGCGATACCAAAGCAGCGGCTGGCTCAGCGCCGTGGAGAAGATCGGATCGGGGGACGGATTCAGCCGAGCCATCGCCCATTGCGACGCGGCGGCGCCCACGAGCCCCGCTGCGCCCAGGATTACTGGATTAGTGAAATATTTCACGACCGATGATTTCACGCGCGTCTCCAGAAGTGACGCCAGGCCGGCCCAGGCGGCCGGGGCAATGGCCCATGTCCAACGACTGAGCCCTGCATACAGGCCCGCAACTCCGGCCACCACCGACCGCTTCGCAATCCGGCCCCCGCCCCCACCCCACACCATCAAAGCCGCGCTCAAAACCAGGGGCGCGTAGATGGGGCCCTGACTTAGAAAGAGGGTGATCCAGAGTGCGAGTGCGATTCCGACGCCCCGTTCCAGTCCCCGCGTTTTCTTCCACACCACCACTCCGAGCAGAAGGTACGGGAGGGTCCAAAGAGCCGCGTCCCATGCGCGGACTGCGACGATCGAGACCCCGGGGATCAGAAAAGGCAATCCCCAAAGCCCATGCCTTCCGGGTGCGAGGTACGGCGGGTCTTGATAAGCCCCGACGAAGGAATACCGGGCGCGTGCGAAATACAAGGAGTAATCCCACAGCCGGTTTCCCTCCGACCAGCCGAGAGCGAAGGGATAGTCGGTGATCAGGGCGATCCGGCGAGCCAGGACGAAGACCGTGGCCACGCCGAGGAGGGCAAGTACCAGCCTTCGTGAGCGGCCTCCCCACGCGCGTGGCAACGCGAGCGAGAGCCCAGCCGCGGCAACAACGGCCAACCCGGCCCTCGTCCAAACCAGCCCCAGCCAGCCTGCCGGCGTCGCCAGAAATACGGCCGGCAGGAGAGCCAGGGCCAGGACCCCGATGGCGACCTGCGCCCACCGGCGCGTGGCCACCCACTCTCCCCAGGCATCGAGGCGCGCACCCGACCATCGGTCCGTCCGAACGAGGATTCGTGCGCTGACCACGGCAGCGGCTCCGAGTGGGAAGCCGAGAATGGCCAGTGCAATTAGCCAGCTCTCGGAGAAACGCCCGAGGGTCATGCCCGTTCCGCTGGCCTCGCGGCCGAGCTCGACACCCGCCAACAGGGTGAGGGCAAGTGCGGCCACGGCAATGCCTCGAATCGTGCGGTCGACCGCAGCCTTTCGTCTGGGGGTCACTTTCTCCCTCCCTCGGCGCGAGGCGTTGGACTTAGCGAGCCTGCTGGGATCTGCGCCAGCCAGAAGGCTCCGGGGAGAGTCACAAAGACCGCTAACGCTCGTGAAACCAGGGCCAGAGCGGTCGCCTGCTCGGGCCGCGCGCCCAAGGGGAGATACACAGCCAGAATCGCTGCCTCGCGGATCCCATACCCGTTGATTGCAATCGGGACCAGGGTCAAAAAGTAGGTGATCGTCGTTGCGCCCGCTACTTGAATGGGAGTCACCGGGATGCCCAATCCACGGGCGAGCAGCGACATCGCCGCCAGGTAGCATCCGAGACCCAGCCAGGAGAGGGCCAGCGCGGCGGCCACCGCCGAGGGTTTCTGCCGCCATAGGTCCACGACGCCGCGGATTCGCGCGAGAACGCGGCGCCCACGATCCCCGAGGGGCGTAGTCGACGCGCCGCTCGCCGCAAGCCCCAACGGGATTCCTGCCGACGCCCAGGCGGCCAGAATCGGAAGGCTGAACGGGATGAGGAAGCACATCCCCACCAAACTGACGAGCCGATCGGCGACCACCGAGGCCGCGCCTGCCAGCTTGTCGCTCGACCTCGGAATGATTCCGGCGATGCGCGTCACGTCACCGCCGACGGTGCTGGGGAGGAAGTTGGAAGCGAACAGCCCGGCAAGCACGAGGCGGAAAGCGTCGAAGTAGCCGATTCGGATTCCCAGGGCGCGGACCAGCATGAGCCAGCGGCCCGAATTCACGAGATGAGTCATGCCCATCAACGCCATCGCCGCGAGGACCGTAGCGATGGGCAGTGCGCGAACGTGGGACGCCAACTGGGCCCAGTCCTGCCGGTAGAGTAGGGCGGCGAGAAGCCCCAGGCCCAGGACGGTGCCCGCGATCTGAAACCAACGCCGCGGCCCCGGTCCATTCCTATCTCCCACCGCTCCAACCCTTGGCTCCATCTCTATGGCAGTTCGAACACGGGCAGGATGAGGTCTTCGACTTCGGAGGAGAAAGCCTCTCGCGAGGCGGGCCGCACAGGCAGATCCAACCAGTAGCAGGGTGTCTCCGCCATTCGGGCTCGCAGCAGTGCCGCCTCCGCCTCCTTCCATCGGTGGACCCAGTTACCGTCAAAGCCGGCCCACTCAGCCGCCGCCATCAACTCGAGATGGTGGCGGGCCTCATGGAAATTCATCGCCAGTAGAGAAACCGCTGCGGCCCCCAGGTCCGTCACCCTGTGAACAGCCGGGAGAAGATCTTCGGTTCGACGAAGGAGGAAAAAGGCTCCGAGGTCCGCGTGGGCCCACGCGTCCACGCCTGGCCACAACCGGGAAGCAGAAACCCGAACCGGCCACTTCAGCCTGTCCCCGCTCAGGCGACGAATCCAACCGAAGAGACGAAGTTGGACGCGTTCTGCGATGGTGAGCTTTCCGGCCAGCTCGGGCGCCCATCGAAGGAGGTCTTGGTACAGGTGCGATCGCGTGAGGAAACCGGACGAACGGCGAGACGGGCCGAGGAAGACATAGTCATCGCTCATCGCCTGCCACCCGCCGCCTCGCCCGAGCAGGATCGACGTCAGGGTGGTCTTGCCCGCGCCGCCGCGTCCGGTGAAGACGACTGACTTCCCGCCCCGCGCCACGGCCGCCCCGTGCAGCATCAGCGTGCCGGCTTCCGCCGCCACGCGGCGCAGCGTCGGCAGGACGAGCATGTGATGCACCATAGGTAATGCCCACGTGTTTCCACGCGCTTCCAACTCCGGCACCCCACCCTGCACCGAGGCGCGATAGTCCCAGCGCGCCAGCACCTTGTGGACGTGGCGAACCCAGCCCGGGAGTGAAGCGCCCCGCGCGGGCGAGCGCTCCCAGCGCAGGCGAAGACGGCTGGCGGTTGAGACTCCGGGCGCGGCCGCGCCCGTGAACTCTTCGGCGTAGAACTTTCGGGCCTCCGGATCCGAGGTCTCCACCTCGAGATCCGCCCATTCCCCGAAGGAATAACATGCGATGTTCACGTGACCACCCTTTGGAAGAGGGCCTCATAACTCTGGCTCACCGTATCGAGATCGTATCGGACGGCCGACCGCCAACTACGCTCTTTCATCGCAGCCAGCTGATCTGGACGGGTGAGGCAAACGCGCAACGCGGCTTCGAGGCACGCCCCATCCTCGGGCGGACAAGATCGGCCGTTGACGCCATCCTCGATCAACTCCGCCAATCCCCCCACGCGGCTGCCGACCATCGCCAGCCCAGCGGCCAGCGCCTGGATCCCCACCACCGGCAGACCTTCCGACAGCGATGGCATCACCAGGACATCCGAGTTCGACAAGTGGGACCTGGCGGCCTCGGGAGATAGCCAGCCCGTTAGAGTGACTCGATCGGACAGGCCATGCAGGCGGATGCGATCTTCCACGGCCAATCGCAACGGCCCGTCGCCCACCAACGTGCAACGCCAGGCAACGTCCCGGAGCCGTCCCAAGACGTCGACCAGGGTCAGGAGGTTTTTCTGCGGCTGGAATCGTCCGACGAAGACGAGCCGAGGCGGCGCGCCGACCGGACTCGGGCGGGGTCTGCCCGCCAGGTCAACCCCATTTGGGATTACTTCTATCGGCACGTCATAGTGTCGAAGGGAGAGGTTGCGGGAGTAGTGGCTGACGGCGACGACGGCGGCCGCGTCGCGCCAGATCGCCCGCGTCCACGGGTGGATCCATCGAAACCAGCGACCGGTCTTCTCGGGCACGCCTCCGGGGATATCGCCGAGGTGGGCCGTGAGGACATAGGGCGTGCGCGTCGACCGCGCCAGCGAGCGGGCCAGGACACCGGTCGGGACGGCGAAATGGGCGTGAAGCAGATCCGGCTTCCACTCTCGGATCCACCGCCTACCCGGCAGGAAACCGTTGATCAAATACGCCGACATGATAGGGAGCGTGGCACGGTAGAGAGACCGGCGTCCGGACATCACCCGACGCACACTGACGCCGTCCACAATCTCGACCTGGGGCAGCCCGGGCGCGGAGCTCGTGAGAACGCGCAGCTCGTGTCCCCGCCGGGTCAAGGCGCGGCAAAGATCCGCGGCGGCCTGGCCGCCGCCACCCCCCACGGGCGGGTATTCGAAATTCAGGACGAGGATTCGCAACGCCGATCCGCCTCGCGGGTCAGGAGGCGTCCGGGTCTCTGCGGTTCCACACGCGGCGCACGGAATAGGTGGGCTTCGCCTGGGACTCGTGGTATGTCCGGACGAGGAGTTCGGCGATCAGCCCCATGAGCATCGACTGGAACCCCAGGATCAAAAACATCGTGCTGGTCTGGAAGAGGGGTGACCCCAGGACCGTCGTGCCAAACCAGATCCGTCGAACGAGGAGTAAGGCAAGCACCAGCAGGCTCGGGAGGATCAACGCGATGCCGGCGCCCCCGAACAAGTAGATGGGCTTGTTCGCGTAACTCACCAGGAACTTCACCGTGAAGAGATCGAGCACAACCTTGAGCGTGCGCTCCAGACCGTACTTGGTCACCCCGTGCCGCCGCGGGGAATGGTTCACCGGGAGCTCGGCGATCCGCGCGCCCACCTGGCCCGCGTAGGCCGGGATGAAGCGGTGCATCTCGCCGTACAGGCGGAATCCCTGCAGGACTTCCCTTCGGTAGGCTTTCAGGGTGCACCCGTAGTCGTGCAACGGCACGCCGGTCACCCAGGAGATGAGCCCGTTCGCGAGACGAGACGGGAGCGTTCGGGTGAGGAAGGTGTCCTTTCGGCGGACGCGCCAGCCCGAGACGACATCGTAGCCTTCCTCGATCTTGGCGAGCAGTTTGGGGATGTCGGCCGGGTCGTTCTGCAGGTCGGCGTCAATGAGCACGATCACATCGCCGGCGGCGTGGTCAATCCCGGCCGCGATCGCAGCCGTCTGGCCGAAGTTACGCCGCAGCTCCACCACCCGGACATGCTCCGGGTCGCCCTCCACCAACCGTCCCAGCGCCTCGATGCCGCCGTCCGTCGAGCCGTCGTCGACAAAGACCAGCTCGTATCGCTGGCCGCGCAGCGCCGCACTCAACTCCGCGTGGAGCTCGGGGAGGTTGTCTCGCTCGTTGAAGACCGGGACGATCACGGAGATGAGAGGCGAGGTCTTCGCCGGACGCGCGCGAACCTCGGCGGCCGCCATCGCCCGAATGCTGGACGGGCGCGGCTCAGTCGACGCCATGGCCGGCGTTTCGCAGGATGGCGCTCACTCCGGTCTCCCACCGGTGCCACTCGGTGAAATGCTGCGCCAGGACTTGCACGCCTTCCCCGATCGGCGTCATGCCGAGGGCTTCCATGTCTGAATCCAGCATGATGCGCGCCAGCTCCCGGTAGGTCACCTTGGGGGACCAGCCCAGACTCTCGCGGGCATGAGCGCAGTCGGCCCGCAGGTCGTCGACCTCGGTCGGCCGAAAATAGCGTGGATCGATCTGGACGTGCCGCTCCCAATCCAGCCCGGCGTAGCGGAAGACCTCCTCGACAAACTCGCGGATCACCGGCGCCACCCCCGTCCCGAGGACGAAGTCCTCGGCCCGATCCTGCTGCAAGATTCGCCACATCGCCTCGACGTACTCAGGCGCGTAGCCGTAGTCGCGGCGGGCATCGAGGTTTCCGAGGTAGAGCCGATCCTGCTGGCCGGCCAGGATCCGGGCCGCGGCCATGGTCACTTTGCGCGTTAAGAAGGTTTCGCCCCTGCGCGGGCTTTCGTGGTTGAACAGGATGCCGTTCGCCGCGAACATCCCGTAGGCTTCCCGGTAGTTCACCGTCATCCAGTAGGCATGGACTTTGGCGATGGCATACGGGCTGCGCGGGCGGAAGGAACTGGACTCGTTTTGGGGCGGCGGCGTCCCGCCGTACATTTCACTCGACGACGCCTGGTAGAAACGGGCGGGGATGCCGCTTCGGCGAAGAGCTTCGAGGACCCGGGTCGTGCCCAGGGCCGTGATTTGCCCGGTGTACTCCGGGATCTCGAAGCTGACCTTGACGTGCGACATGGCGCCGAGGTGGTAGACCTCGTCCGGCCGCACATCGTAGGCCAGGCTGGTCAATTGCTCGGAGTTCGAAAGATCCCCGTAGTGAAGGTACATGCGCGCTGCGGGGTCATGCGGATCCTGGTAGATGTGCTCGATCCGGCCCGTATTAAACGTACTGGCTTTGCGAATCAGGCCATGGACCTCATAGCCCTTGCTGAGGAGGAACTCCGCCAAATACGATCCGTCCTGGCCAGTGATCCCAGTGATCAGCGCTCGGGGCACCCGGGCATCCTCTCGCGTTTCGTCCCAGAATTCAGAAGCTGAATTATACCGCCAGACGGGACACGGTCAATCGGCCGGGCCGGAGCCGGCCAAGCGGGCCGCCTGGCGGCGCCGCCAGCCATCGTGGACGGTGAAGGCGGCAGCCAGGAGCACGACCGCGACGAAGCTCACTGCCAGAGTGTTTTCGAGGCTGAGCCGTGGGGTGTGGTAGTACCGTCCCACGTACCAATGCAGCAGGACAAGGTGGAAAGCGCCCACCAGCGCCGCGGTCCGCACGAGCCACGGGCTTCGCTGCCGTGCCGCCTCGGCCCACCCCCACCCCGCCAGCGCTGCATATAGGACGATAAAAATCGTCCGATAGCGCGGGTTGTCCCATTGGTCGCCCACGGCGCGGTAAGACGCCAGCACCACCGACAACCAGGTGAAAACGGCCAGCGCCAGCGGCAGCCGATTCCAACCCCGTCGCAGAGCGGCACCGGTCGCGTACAACAGCAAGACGAGGAGAACGAGCCAACCCGCGGCTCGCAGTCCGACCAACAGGCTCATGATCAAGGGTCCGGTGTTATCGGCCAGGGCAGCCGGAAGGAACGGCTGAAGGAGGCCGTAGGCGGTCGCCAGAGGCAGATGCGTCCACACCGGGGTCATCTGGAAGATGCGATCGGCCCATCCGGACGCGCGGGCAAACTCGGTGAGCTGGGAGGGGATATCGGAGGAAATCCACCATCCCAGCACTGCAAGCGGGTTGCCTTCGGGCGCGAATTCCAGGCTGGACCACGCCCGAACGGTCAGGGCCACGCCGATCAACCCGATGCCGAGGGTCGGGATCCACACGCGCCGAGGCAGCGCGGCTCGACGCGTCGGTTCCCAGATCGTGATTCCGAGGACCACGAGGAGCATGAAGATCGCAAACGGAGGCGAGAAGACCATACCCAGGGTGCAGCCTGCGATCACACGCCGCCAACCCGCGCCAAGTTCGCCTGCGCGCAGGCGCGCCATGCCCCACAGCGCGAGGCCGAGGCCCAGGATGAGGAACGGTTCCCGCATTTGGGAGGCGCCAAGCAAAACGCCATCCGGATAGAAGGCCGCGATCGCAGCCGCGATCCCAGCCGGCGCAGTTCCAAACACCTTGGCAGTGAAGGCCCATCCGAACAGGACCGCCAGCGCGGCCGCTCCGGCGGTGAAGAACACAATGAGAATCGGACGGTGCAAGTCCGGGCTCAGCATGCGATAGGTCATGGCGCTGAGAAACATCATCCCCCCGTACTGATCCCCCCGAATCCCATCGGCAAACGAGGTGGCCAGGCTGGCTCCGGAACTCGATAGCTCCCAGGCGTTCTCATCGCGGACCCATGCATCCTGGAAGACATATCCGGACTGAAAGTATTCGACCGGGTAGGCGTACGCGGGCAGGGCTCGCTGCAAGACGAGGGCGACCGCCAGCCGAATGGCGAATGCGGCGCCCGCCAACAGGACGATCGTGGCCGGGGCGGCGCGCAAGGGACGCGAGCGCACCGCCAGCGCGATCCCTCCCACACTCAAGGCGGCCGCGACGGCGTACACACCCAGGCCCCGAGGCGAAAAAACGGGATCGCCCCACACCGCGGCGGCCAACGCCGAGGCGACGGCCAAGGCGGCCCAGCCGACCCGGCGGCTCGGCGCCGAGGCTGGGCTTGCACTCTCAGGCAACGGGGGGCGTGGGTCGACGGAGTCCAAAGGAAAGGGCGCGGGCCACGACAAAGATCACGAGCATTTGCAAGGGTACCAAAAACCGGGGGTTGTCACCATGGTCGGGCAAGGATTGGAGCAGCGAGGCCAATCCCACCCAGCCGCCGATCACAAGCGCCACACGGTCCACATGCAGGAACCTGCGGATCCGAGGCGAAACCGCCGCCAGGCCCACGAACGCAAGGAAGAGTCCGTTCGCGATCCACGAGACCCCGCGTCCAGCCGCGGCGAGGAGTCCCATCGCCGTGCGGAGCGGCTCTCCTTTCAGTTGGGCCGCGTCCCAGTACACCGGCGCCTTCCAGAACGAAATCCAACCGTCCACAACACTGGCCAGGTACTTGTCTGGGTGGGCCAGGATCAGTTGCACCGACACACGCTGGAGTTCACGCGACAAGTCGTAGAAGCCCAGACCTGAAACCTCGCTCATCTCGGGAATCGCGTCCCAGATCGTGTTCGTTTGGTCGCCCCGCTCTGCGATGCGCTCATCGCGGTAGCGGACATACGTGTCGCGCAAAAGAGCCTGTTCATCCGGGAGGAGCTCGAAAAACGCACCCGTGTGCTGAATCAAATGGAATCCGCCCATCGTGTCAGGGGCCAGCATGCCATACGAGCGCTGGATGAAGCCGAGCCAACCTCCGAGAAACAGGACTGCCGGAGCCAGGAATAGGACCGCCTCGGCCGTCTTTTGTCGCCGGGCACCTCCCGCGGAGGTCAATACGAACGGGAAGAGCCAGGCCGGGAGGATGAAGAACAGGGCTCGGACCAGCCCCGCCCACGAGGCGGCGATCCCAGCCCCTAGGGCAACGACGGCCCGGGCGCCGGGACTCCGTATACGGTCCAACGAGAGGACCAAGACCGTCGCCGCCAGGCCCAGGAAGCCCGTGAGGCTCTCGGTCAAGAGATTGGACTCGAAGAGAAACTGCCCGGGGATGGCCGAGTACAGTCCGCCCACCAGCAGCGCCAACCCGGCCCTTCTTGTCGTCTGCCATGTGAGAAGGAAGAGGAGCATCGTCATGCCCCAGCCGACGACGAGCTGCGCAACCCAGACCCTGGCCGGGTCCATCCCCAGAATCGCGACCCATGCAGGATAACCCGGGACCCGCGTACCGTCGTACGCGGAGAGTCCTGAGGTGGCGAGAGCGCCGGCGAGGCGGAAGTACGCAAGGGTGTCGCTGAACTCAATGGGGGCATACACGCGGTACAAGACCACACGCTCGATGGCCGCGAGGAGCCCCAACGTGGCGGCGGTCCGAAGCTCCGGTTTCCTCCACCATGCCAGGATGCGTAGTCCAACCCCGGTCAAGGCAATCCCTCGAGTGCGCGGAGAGTTCGTTCCCGCCAGGTGTGGCGGGCCGCTTCCTCGCGGGCCGCGTTCCCAAGAGATTCTCGTTGTGAGGCGTCTTCTCCAAGCTCGCGAAGCGCGTGGCTCCACGCGGCGACGTCCTCGGGCGGGACCAGGCGCGCGATCTTTTCGTGAAGGATTTCACGAATGGCGGGTAGATCCGAGGCGAGGATGGCCCGGCCCGCTGCCAGGTACTCCATCATCTTCATCGGGCTGGCGAAGGCGGCTGTGTCTCCGCCGCTGCTCACGCCCACGCGCATTTCGTACGGCATGAGCAGGACGTCACTCGCCGCCTGATAGGCGGGCAGACGATCCTGATCGACAAAACCGATGATTTGAAGATTGGGCATCCCGGCCGAATCCATTTGTCTCTTCCGCCAATGCGCGACGGCTCGCTCCTCGCCTCCGACCCACAAGAACTGAAACTCGGGATGGCGACCGGCGAGTTCAAACATGAGGTCGGTCCCCCGGCCGGGATACAGATGACCTGTGTACCCGGCCGTGATGCCTTCGCGCAATCCCAGCTCGGCCCGGGCCCGCGCCGGGGAGGGGTGGTTTGCATAGGCTTCAAAATCAACCCCCATGGGAAGGACCGGCCCGCCCGGCCCGCGCGCCCAACCCGCGTACTCCTGGGCCAGCATCCTTTCCAACGCGTGCGTGATCGGCGTCACGCGTCGCGCCCCGGGCGCGCGCAAGAACCACGAAAACCAGAACCGGCCCCAGCCTCGGGGCGGTGCGTGCATCTCGAGAAGCGTCGCGACTCCCAACCGGGCGGACAGGGCGGCGGCGGGCACCGACCATGCGTACACAAGATCCGCCTGGCCCGATCGGGCCGCTCTCACGGCGCGCACGGCGAAGTCGTAGCGGCGCGCCACCGGATGAGCCGCCAACCAGCGGATCGAAAAACGGATTCGAAGTCCATATCGGCGGCTCACGTCTTCCCAGGCGACGTTCGGGGTCGGCCCGGGGAGCAGGACCTCGACCTCGTGGCCCAACTCCGCCATCGACTGCGCCACCTTCATGACCTGGATCGAATTGGCCGTGCGTGAGGGTACACGCGCCGCGGCGATGCAAGCGATTCGCATGGCGGTCTATCCGACCGAGGCCGCCGCGAAACGGGTCTCAGCCCGCCGCAGCTCGACCAGGGTCCTCCACACCAGCACGGCGGCGCTGACGATGAAGAACATCGTGAGGAGCCAGGCCATCGCCAGCCCACCCCCCGTGGGGACGAACACAAGAATCCCGACAATCTTCAGCAGTGCGGCCACGACGAGGACTTTGGTCGGGAAGTCCGGCAGCCCGAGCGGGAGAAGGGCGGCTCGATTCCAATACAAGAGATTCGCGACCGCCGCGCCGCCGAGCAAGACGAGCAGCATGGGGTACGCGGGCGCGAATTCGGGGCCGTAGAGCCTAATCACCCACGGCCCGAACACCACCAAGCCAAGGGTGGCGGGCACGGTCCAGGTTGCCGCCAGGAGGGTGCCGCTGCGCAGCAGGTAGCGGACGTTAGCCCACTTGCGCTCGCCGACCTCTCGGGCGACCTCCCGGTACGTCGTCGTGATGAGCGGAGTCACCGGTATCAGGAGGACATTGATCACGGCGAGGGCGACCTTGTAGTAGCCGACCTGGAGCGGCGAGCTGAAGGCGCCGAGCCAGAGGACTTCGCTATCGCGGGTGACGAGGTTCAGCGAGGCCGAGAGGTTGGTGCTGAAAGCGAAGCGGATCAACTCGGCTCGGGTCGGTCGCAGGACCGAGAGTGGAGCGCGCCACCAGCCGGCTCCCCACTCCCGAGTCGCTTGACGCACCGCGGCTGACGTTACCCCGAGGGCCCAGGCCGCTTTGCCCACGAGATACGCGAACACCACCCAGGAGAGATCCGCGCCGCGGACGAAACCGACCGCGATCAATCCCAGCGTGATGACGCTCTGGACACCCGTGAAAATCGCCAGGGTCCGGTATCGGTTGAAGACTTGAAGCAGGCCGGTGGAACTCTCGGCGATCCCGTTCGCCACGAGCACCAAGCCGTAGAGGACAAATTCGTCGGCCGCCGACGGCCGGTGCGCCAGGGTGTTGGCCGCCCAGGGCGCCAGGACAACGAGAATGCCGAAGGCCGCGGCGGAGCTGGCAAGCTCGGCGACGCCTGCCGCCTTGAAGACCGCGGCCGGACGCCGCGTGTCGCCCTGGGCGGCGAAGCGGCTGACGTAGCTGATGACCAACTCGCCCATCCGGAACGAGGTCAATCGGTTGATCACGCTCGAGAATTGGGTGATGACGCCCAGCAGGCCAAGACCCTCGACCCCCAGGAGCCGCGCCGCCAGGATCCCCTGAAGCATGCTCAAGCCGGCGGCAGTCGTCTGCGCTCCGAGCAGGTATCCGGAGTTTCGGACCACACGGTGGACGAGCGGATGGCGGATGAAGCGGCGTAAAGCGGCGATCGGCCCCGCCGTCAGACTTGGCCCCACAGCTGGGTCTCAGTCCGGCGTGGCGACCGCGGAGGCCCACTCCCGCTCCCGGCGGTACCACGCGACACATTCCCCCAGCCCGTCCTCGAGGGAGACTTCGGGGGACCATGCCAGGAGGCGCCTCGCTTTGCCAATGTCCGCCCGGGTGGAGCGCACCTCCCCCGGGGAGGCGGCGGAGAATTCGAGGCGGGCTTTGCGGCCCAGGAGTCGTTCGAGTTCTCGGATGACCTGCTGAAGGTCCACGGGCCGGTCACTTCCCAGATTGATGACTTCAAACCCTGCCGGGCGCAAGGCGGCGAGAGTGCCGCGGACCACATCCCCCACATAGGTGAAGTCCCTCGACTGGGTCCCGTCTCCGTAGATCCGGACCGGCCGATCCTCTGCAATCCATTGGATAAAACGAAAGATGCTCATGTCCGGCCGGCCCGCCGGCCCGAACACGGTGAAATATCGCAGGATCGTAATGTCAAGGTCGTACAGGGCGTGGTAGCTGTGACAAAGCTGCTCCGCGGCCCCCTTGGTCGCGGCGTAGGGGGAAAGCGGTCGGCTGACATCCGCATCTTCGCGAAACGGAACGGGATTGTGGTCGCCGTACACGCTCGAGGTCGAGGCTTGGATGAACTTGCCGACAGACCTCTGCCGGGCTTCCTCCAACAGGTTCAAGGTCCCCACCACGTTGGTATGCGCGTAGGTCCAGGGATCGCGCATGCTCTGTCGGACCCCCGCCCGCGCGGCCAGGTTCACCACGCCATCGAAGGGCGGTCCCGCCCAGACTTGGGGCAGATCCTCGCGGCGGCCGATATCGAGAGTCAAGAATGTGAATCCGGCCCGGCCCTTCAGTTGTTCCAGGCGCCAGGCTTTGAGCCGCGGGTCGTACGCGTCATTGAGATTGTCCACTCCCACGACCGAGTGACCCTCGGCGAGGAGGCCCGCCACCACCTGCGCACCGATAAAACCGGCCGCCCCCGTCACCAGGATCCGGCTCATCACAATCGCATCACCGTCGGGCCATGGATTCCCGCCGCGCCGAGCGCGTTGCGCGTGTCAAACACCAGTCGCGCTTCCGCGGCGAGCGAGGCATAGTCGAATCCGGTATGGTCGGTCAGAACCAAAACGCACGCGGCTGCCCGCGCCGCCGCTTTCCAATCTGTCACCGACCGCGATCCCCAACCTTCGTGCTCGATCGAAGGCACCCAGGGATCGAAGTATTCGACCTCCGCCCCCTTCTCCCGCAGCAAGCCAATCACGTCCAAGGCCGGCGACTCCCGGATGTCCGAAACGTTGGCCTTATAGGCGACGCCGATCACCAACACGCGGGCGCCTTTCAGCGCCTGCCCGTGATCATTGAGCGCGTCCTGCACTCGCGAGACGACGTAGCGGGGCATGTTGGTGTTGATCTCGCTGGCCAACTCGATGAACCGCGCGTTGTACTTGACGCTCTTCAGCTTCCACGAGAGGTACAGAGGGTCGATGGGGATGCAGTGACCCCCCAGCCCCGGGCCGGGCGTGAATCGCATGAATCCAAAGGGCTTGGTGGCAGCCGCCTCGATCACCTCCCAGACATCGATGCCCAGCCGGTGGCACATCACCGCCACCTCGTTGACCAGGCCGATGTTGACGGCGCGGAACGTGTTCTCGAGTAACTTCGTCATCTCCGCGACCTCGGTGGAGGAGACCTGGACGACCGACCGAATGGCGCCTTCGTAGAACGCGGCCGCCACGTTGGTGCACGCGGCCGTGACTCCGCCGATGATCTTGGGCGTGTTTTCCGTGGTCCAATCCTCACGACCGGGGTCCACGCGTTCGGGAGAAAACGCCAGGAAGATGTCCTCCCCAACGACCCGGCCCTCCGCCGCCAACTCCGGCAGGACAAGCTCACGCGTCGTGCCCGGATAGGTGGTGGACTCCAGGACGATCACCATCGGCGAGTGAAGCGCCGGGTGGAGCGCGCGGACCGCGTTCAGAATATGCGAAAGGTCCGGATCGCCGGTCTTGCGCAGGGGCGTGGGCACGCAGATGCTCACCGCGTCGGCCACGCCAAGGTCGGAAAACGACGTCGTGGCACGGAAGCGTCCACCCGAGATCAGGGGCCGAAGGCGTTCCGAGGGCACGTCGGGGAGGTAGCTTTCGCCTCGTGAAAGGGCGGCCACCTTCTTCGCGTCGACGTCAACCCCCACGACCTCGTAGCCGCCCTCACCCAGGACCGCCGCCAGCGGCAGGCCCACATAGCCCAGCCCGACCACGCCGACGACGGCGCGACGCGTTTTGAAGCGGCGGATGAGTTCCTGAGCCGCAGCAGGCAGAGAATCCGAAGCCGGCAGATTCATAAGGGGACCGCTCCTTTCCAAGCGGTCAAAACAGATTGAGCTGCTGGGGAGAATCCTCGGTCCGGCCGCCGGGGGCTTCTGCAAGGCGGGCCTTCGCGACGAGATCCGGAAGGCGGGCGAAATCCTCCGCGACCACCTTGCGGAGCGAGGGCTGATGCAACGCGGCGGCCGGGTGGTACATGGCCACGATGGTCCTGCCCCCGATCGTCCGGGCATGGCCGTGGATATCGCTGATGCGCGCGTTGGGGAAGTAGCGCGCCATCGAGTGTCGTCCCAGAGTCACGATTACCTTCGGGTTTACCGTACGCACTTGTCTCTCCAGATACGGTCCACATGATTCCATTTCTTCGGGCTCCGGGTCTCGATTCCCGGGCGGACGGCATTTGACCACGTTGGCGATGAAGACCTGTTCGCGTTTGAGCCCGATCCCGGCAAGGAGCTCTTCCAGGAACCGGCCGGCAGCCCCGACGAACGGCCGGCCCTGCTCATTCTCATGAAAGCCCGGACCTTCCCCGATGAACATCAGGTCGGCCCCAGCCGGGCCTTCGCCGGGGACGGCGTTCTTCCGCGACTGATGCAACTTGCACAAGGTGCACACACGGACTTCCCCGGCGATCGCCTCGAGGTCCTTCTCAGGGCCTTCCGGGGCCGGAGTCACTCGTGGATCTCCTGCCGCAGGCCGCGCCGGGTCATCAGCAATGCGTCTTCACCGTTGTCCCGATAATACCGCGGCCGCCGACCCACGATTTCGTAGGTATGGCTGCGATACAGTTGAATCGCGTCCACATTGGATTCCCGCACTTCGAGAGTTGCGACCTCCGCCCCGGCCTCGGCCGCCTCCTCCATCGCCGTCCGCAGCAGGCGACCCCCCAGCCCTTTGCGCCGATTTGCGGGATCCACCGCCAGGGTGCTGATGTGCATCTCGTCCACGATCAACCAGTACCCGATATATCCGACCACGCGGTCGGCCGGCGGACCCAATTCCTCGGCCACGAGAAGACTCGAGGTCGGGTTCTCGAACAGCTCATACCGGTAGGTGCGCTCCGACCAAGGCGTGGCAAACGAAAGGCGGTCGATGCGCAGGACCGCGGGCAAATCATCCACAAGCATCGGCCGGATCGTCCGGTCCACCGCCGGCGAGCTCATCCCGTCTTCTCGGCAGGCGTATCGATGTAGAGCGGGGTCACGCCAGCCGCGTCGCTAGGGTCTGAATCCGCAAGCCTTCCCCAAGCGAGTTCCGCCAGGACGGCCGGGCGCCGCACGCATTGACTGGGGTCCGCGAGCGTGACCCAGCGCTTGGCTCTCGCCGCCGCCCGAAATTCGGCCTCGATCTCGCCGCAAACCCACGTCGGTTCCTCCAACGAGTCCCACCAACCGGTCCACGACCTGACCTCGGGCTCCGCCGTCGGCTGCCAACGTCCGGCTCGCCATTGGTACGTTCGACCGGCGGCGCGGCCGCGGCCCGCCTCGACCAACGCCAGCAGCGGCTCCTTGCGCGACGGCAGACCGGCGACCAGGATGTCGTGAGTGGGGATCGCGATTAATGGAAGCCTGCGCACGAACGAGAGGCCTTTGGCGAGTGCGAGTCCAATCCGAAGTCCGGTGAAGGACCCCGGACCCTGCGCCACCGCGATCCCCTGTAAGTCGCGTGGCGAGACCTGCGCGCGGAGCATCAGCCGCGCGACTTCAGGAGGCAGGTCCGAGGTCGCGTGGCCCGGCCCGCGCCAAACTTCCTCGGCCACGACCCGTTCGCCGTCATGCAGGGCAATGCCATAGGTCCGGGTGGCGGTGTCGATCGCCAACAGCACGGGTCAGCCTCCAAAAGCGGCCTGGCGGTAATCCCGCAGCAGGCGTTCGTACCGCGGCCCCGACGCTTCGAGCCGCAGGTGTCGGCGGGATTCCTCGACCCATGCGAGCTGAATCCACAGTCGATCTTTGGGCATCGCCTCGGCCAGCCGCTCCGGCCACTCGACCACCACCGGGCCCGGCTCATCCAGAAGTTCGCGCAGTCCAAGGTCCAGCGCTTCGCGCGCGCCCCCGATGCGGAATGCATCGACATGGGACAGGCGGGAGTCGTCCCCGCGGCGGTATTCGTTAATGAGGACGAATGTGGGACTCGTCACCGAGTCCAGGGATCCCCAGCCTCGGGCGATCCCTCGAGCGAAGACCGTCTTACCCGCGCCCAGATCCCCAGCCAGGCAGATCAGGTCGCCCGGCTGGAGCAATTCGCCCAGGCGCACGCCGAGCCGCTCGGTCTGCTCGGCGCTGTGGCTGTGAAACTCCAGCGTGCGCTCGTCGAGGATCGGCATCGGAGCGCGGCGATTATACGTCACCGGCCGACCGCCCACAACCGTTTCCACCCCCCGCGGCTCCGTGCTAGTATCCTCCGTGATGCACGTTCTGGTCATCTCCGATATCCATGCCAACCTGCCTGCGCTCGACTCCGTGTTGGAGGACGCGCGCGCCGGCTCGCGAAGCTACCAGGCGGTCTGGTGTCTGGGCGACCTCGTCGGCTATGGACCCGATCCGAACGAATGTGTGGAACGGGTCCGGCAGCTTCCGAACCTCGTTTGCTTGAATGGCAATCATGATCAGGCCGCCCTCGGTTTGATTCCCCTGTCGAGATTCAATCAGGATGCACGCGCGGCAGCCAGTTGGACGGGCCAGGTCCTGACCGATGCGAATCGGTCCTTCCTGGCCTCCCTCAGCAGCCGCTTGGACCAGGAACTATTCACCCTGGCCCACGGCAGTCCACGCCAGCCGGTTTGGGAATACATCCTGGACACGACTACGGCCGACAGGAATTTCGAAGCCTTTACGTCGGACTATTGCCTGGTGGGCCATTCCCACTTTCCGCTCCTATTTCGTAAGGAGAGCCCTCAGCAAATTGCCCGTCAGCTGGCGATATCGTGGGAACAACCGGCCCCCCTCTCCCCCCGCATGATCTTGAACCCGGGTTCCGTCGGGCAACCCCGGGACTTGGATCCCCGAGCCGCGTACGCTCTCTTGGACCTCGACGGCCCGACCTGGGATGCCCGGCGCGTCGCGTATGACGTGGCCCAGGTCCAGGGTCGCATGATCCAGGCCGGGCTGCCGGAGCGGCAGGCGCTGCGCTTGCAGGCCGGCTGGTGAGCTGGAACCGCGTTCGGGCGACCGGCGTCTTAGAGAGGACGACGGTGATCCGCCGCCATGGAGGGCTTGCGATGAGAACGAACGCGTGGTTCCCGACCCTTTTCGTGCTTGCCCTGGCCCTGGGTGCGTGTGGGTCGGCTGCGGTTCTCAGCCCCTCCGAAGCCCAGGTCGGCGGCGTCTACCCTTACGGCGCCGAAGCCCCCGCTGCCGAAAGCGCGGACGCAGCTCGCTCCGCTCTGGATGCCTCGGGCTTCGCCGGTTCCGCGGCGGCTGTCGAACGGCTCGTGATTGAAACGGGAAACCTGTCGTTGGTCGTGGTGGACCCCGCGGTCTCGGCTGAAGCCATCCGGGCCATGGCCGAGAGTATGGGCGGCTTCGTCGTTTCCTCCAATCTTTACCAGACTTCGTATGGTGATCCCGCGATCTTGGCCACCCAAGCGTCGATCACGATCCGCGTTCCCTCGGCTCGATTTCGGGAGGCCCTGGAACAGCTAAAGGATGGGGCCGAAGAAGTTCGGGCCGAAAACACGACCGCGCAAGACGTGACCCAGGAGTACACGGATCTTCAATCCCGTTTGCGAAATCTCGAGGCCGCCGAGTCGCAGCTGCGCGGCATCATGGAGTCGGCCACGAAGACGGAAGATGTGCTGCAGATCTTTCAAAACCTGCGCCAGGTTCGGGAAGAGATCGAAGTGACCAAGGGCCAGATTCAATACTACGAAGACTCGGCCCGCTTGTCCGCCATCTCGATCGAGCTCATCCCGGACATCGCCACCCAGCCGCTCCAAATCGGCGGCTGGAAGCCTGAGGGAACCGCTAAGCTGGCCATCGAGGCATTGGTGCGGGGCCTGCAGACGCTTGCCGACTGGGCGATCTGGGCCGTGATCTGCGGTGTTCCTGCGGCTCTCTTGTTGGGACTGCCGGGTTGGGCGATCGTGCGCACGGCCCGCCGCCGGCGAGCGGCCCGGGCGGCCGAGGTAACCAAGCCCGAAGCCCCCTAGCCTTAGCGACGCAAAGAAAGATTTCTCACGGGCCGCCCCGAAACGGGCGGCCCGTGGCGTTTGCGCGTCAGCCGACCGCGGCGCGCGCCTTTCTTGCCAGGGCGGAGAACCGCGAGGTGTAGGTCATGGCCAGCCTCCGGGGCCGCGCCAGCCGAACCGGAAGCTCCAGACACACCCTGCCGGGACGCGGACTCAAGACCAAGACACGGTCGGCGAGGAGGATCGCCTCCGGAATCGAATGCGTCACCATGATCACGGTCACCCGGTGCGACTCCCAGATCCGGATCAATTCGGCCTGCATCTGCTCTCGCGTCAATGCATCCAGGGATCCGAAAGGCTCATCCAACAGCAGGAGATCGGGACGGTGGATCAGGGCCCTGCCCAGGGCGATCCGTTGCGCCATTCCGCCGGAGAGATCCCGAGGCAGCGCGGACTCAAACCCGTGCAAGCCGACAAGATCCAACATTTCCCGCGCCCGCCGGGTGCCTTCCTCGGCGGGCCGCGAGCCCACCTCGAGGGGCAGGCGCACGTTTTCGAGGGCCGTGCGCCAGGGCATCAGGTTGGCCTGCTGAAAGACGAAGCCGACGCTGCCCCGCGGCCCGGCGAGGACCTGGCCCTCGAAGATGATTTCGCCCTCGGTCGGCGCCAGCAAGCCGGCCATCAGGCGAAGAAGCGAGGTCTTCCCCGAGCCCGAGGGCCCCACGATGGCCATGAACTCTTCCGGGAAAACCCTCAGACTCGTTTTCTCCAATGCCTGCACGGGACCCTCCGCACCCGGGTAGGTGAGAGAGACCTGGCGGACCTCCAGGACGGGCCGGCCGCGGGTCAAGGGACAAACTCGTTCGTGAAGGCCTCGTCGATGGAGACCGGAGACTCGAGAAGACCCATGCTCAGGAGGACCGATTGCATATTCGTCCACGCTTCCGGCGACGACAGCCCCAGCCGCGCGGCCTGCCAATAGGGCAGGCTCGCCTCGAGGACTTCCCGCTGCACATCCTCGGCCGAGTCCCCGAGGCCGGGGACGTACGCAAGCGTCGTGCGATACGCCGAATCCGGATCCTGGAGTGTCATCTCAATACCTCGGACCACGGCCGCCACGAGTCTCCGAACCAGATCGGGGTCTTGGGTCCGTGTCGCATCATTGGTAATAAGCCCATTCGAAGCCAGCTCGACGTAGTCGGAGACTCGGATCAGGTCGACCGGCATGCCTCGCGCGGCCAGCTGAATCGGCTCGTTGTTGGCATACACGACCACCGCATCCACTTGTCCGGTCAGAAGCGCTTCGACCTGCTCGAATCCAATCACTTCGAGGGTCACGTCCTCGTCCGCCAGCCCCGCCGAGTCCAGAAGCGCCCGGTACCCGATATACGAGGCGCCGAACAGACCGGGGATCCCGATCCTTTTGCCTCTCAAATCCGAAGGAGTCCGGAGGCCGGAACCCACAGGCGAGGCGACCGCGACGGGGAAATCCTGGAACCATGCCATGACATACACGGCCGGAATCGCCTGGGCACGCGCTAGAAGGACTTGCTCGCCGGACGCGAGGGCGAAAAGGGATTCGCCGGCCCCGACGCGGGTTACGGCATCGGTCTCGAGGGCGTAGTCGAACTCCACCCGTACCCCGGCCTCTTCGAAATAGCCGCCTTGATCCGCGACGTAGAAGGGGGCGTATTGCACATTGGGGATGTAGCCCATCGGCATCCGGATGGGGCGAAGTTGCGTGGGGGCCGGAGGGACCGGGCTGACCCCGACGGCGCAGGCCGCCAGCCACGTGCTCAGAACGATCCAACCCATGGCGCGTGCGTTCTTCATCCGCCTCTCCTACCTGGGGTTTTCGGTCCGCCATCCGAGGAGGCGGAGCTCGAACCAACTCGTAATGCCGTAAAGCGTCAGCGCCATGCCCACCAACAAGAGAATGCAGCCAAAGACCAACGGCGTGTCATACCGGCCGCGGGCGACATTGAGCAGGAAGCCGAGCCCCTCGTTCGCGGCCACGAACTCCCCGACCACGGCCCCGATGACGGACAACGTCGCGCCGACTTTCAAGCCGCTGAAAACGGCCGGAAGCGAGGCGGGGACCTCAAGCTTGGCAAAGGTCTGCCAGGTGGAAGCGCGCAACGATCGCATTAGGTCCTTCAGTTCGGTCGGGACAGAACGGACGCCGAGCACCGTGTTCACGAGAGCCGGAAAGAAGACGATCAGCGCCGAGATCAAGACCTTCGAGGTCGGTCCCGGACCGAACCACAGGGCCAACAGGGGCGCTAAAGCGACCACCGGCACGGATTGGGAAGCCACGAGATACGGAGAGATCAGACGCTCCACCGAGGGCGATTTGGCCAGAGCGTAGCCAAGGCCTAGAGCGAAAGACAGCCCGATGGCCAGGCCCGTGAGAACTTCGGCCAGCGTCACCCACACGTGATGTCCGAGAGTTCCCGCCGCGGCCGATTGGACAAGACGTGCGACCACGGCCCCGGGCGGGGGAATGAGAAATGGCGGGATCCCGCTCCAGCGAGCCACGATCTCCCAGACCGCCAGCGCGGCCAGGATGGACACCGCTGCCCAGAGAACTTGAGATCCCCCACGGCGAGCTTTGAACACGTTAGCCGCCTTCCATCAAACCGGGTCTTAGACCGGTCGTTTCAATGAAAAACCCCGAAGGCCACAGGCTCTTCGGGGCAAAGCGTGCCAGGCGACCCAAGGTCGCGTGGCGATTCGCCTTCTACCATCCGGACTGTACCGTCGGCCCCGGAAGTGCGCCGGGTCATGCGCCATAGGCGCTCGCGGGCTCTACCGCCGATCGGGAATTGGGCCCATGGCCCTCACCCTGCCCCGAAGGCTATCTCAATTGTCGCGGTCATTATACTGGGGAGTCGGGCGGGCTGGCGCCTCAGCCCTCCTCAGTCGTTCAATTCCCGCATGTCTCCGGTGGTCACGAAGACAACGCGCTCGGCGATGTTCGTCACGCGGTCTCCGATCCTCTCGAGGTTGTGGGCGCACCAGAGCAGGTAGGTCGCGCCCGAAACGGCCGAAGGATCGCGGGCCATGATGGCGACCAACTCGTCGAAGACCATCTTGTACAGGTGATCGACTTCGTCGTCGCGCTTGGCGATCTCGCGCGCCTTGGCCTCGTCGCGGCGCAGGAATGCCTGCAGGCTTTGGCGCAGCATCTCGCGCGCCAGGTCGGCCATCCTCGGGATATCCTGGAGCGGCTTGACGAAGGGTTCATCGCCCATGCGCAGGACCGTCTTGGCGATCCCCGTGGCATGGTCCCCCATCCTCTCCATGTCCATCACCACGCTCATGGCTGCGATGATGAGACGCAGGTCGGTCGCAGCGGGCTGCTGGGTGGCGATCAGGGCCAGGCACGCCTCTTCAATCTTGAAGCGCAGGTCGTTGATCCTCCCGTCCTCGTCGACCACCTGTTGAGCGAGGGCCGGATCGCGGCGGACCAGGCACTCGAGGGAGCGGGCGATCGCCGCGTCGACCGCCTCGCCCAGGGCGAGGAGATCTTGTTGCACCTCGGCGAAGGCGCGATCAAAGTTCGTCCGCACCCGGTGGGTCATGGTCGGCATTGTACACCCCGGCCGACGCCAGCCCGCCCGTATAATCGCGGTGATGCCTCGGCAATCCGACCCTCACGTGATGTCCCCAGGTCGTGACTGTGACTCGACCGGCCGAGCCATTCGCGGGATCGCGGCCGCCGTAATCATTCTGACCGGGTGTTCTGCCACACCGGCACCGAGCCCGACGCTGCCCCGCCCCTCCGCGGGAGCTCCGCTCACAGCTGCGACCGCGGGTCGTCCGACCGCGACCCCGCCTCACGCCACCGTCATACCACCAACGGCGGCGGCCGCCTGCCTCCAGCGAGAAGGCCGGCTGGTGTCGGCGGAGTTCATCGAACCCGGGCTGCCGCGCTCGATCCCCTACCGCATCTTCCTTCCCCCCTGTTTTGTGGAGCACCCGTCCTGGAAATTCCCCGTTCTCTACCTGTTTCACGGCCTGGCGGCCACGGATTCGGAGTGGGATGATCTCGGCGCCGACGAGGCAGCCCGGCGACTCATCGCCTCCGGTCGTGTCCCCCCGTTCTTGATCGTGATGCCCTGGGAACGGCGCGGCCTCGAGTGGGACGACGCCATCTGGAACCACCTGGTCCCCTACGTCGAGTCGGTCTATCACGCATCCTCGGATCCTTCCCAGCGCGCCATCGGCGGCCTCTCGCGCGGGGCGGGGTGGGCCTTTCGCATTGGATTCGAGCACGCGGGAGCCTTCGGATCAATCGGCCTGCACAGTCCGGCCATCCTGGCTCCGGACGAATTCCTTCTGCCGGTTTGGACGCGAGATGTCCCGCCGGATGCGCTGCCTCGCCTGTGGGTGGATATTGGAGAACGCGACAGTCTCAAGCGGGCTGCGCTCGAGCTCACCACAATCTTAGACGAACTCCACCTGCCCTACACATGGCACCTGTACCCTGGCGACCATGTAGCTGAATACTGGGCGTCGCACGTCGAGGAATACCTGACGTGGTATGCGGAAGGTTGGCGCGATCCGGTGGGAGGTGGACCCTGAGATGGAGAGAGGCTTGGGGAAATCATGACCTTCGGACACAGGGACGACGCTTGCGTCGTCCCTGCTTTTTTCCGCACCTACCGCGGGCTCGAGGGTCCTCGGACGGGAACCACGCTACGCAGGTCAGCCAGCGAGATGGGCCCGCCCCTGAGCCAGACCGGCGGCTCCATCGTACAGTCCACCACCGTCGAGGGTTCTCCCCCCGGCGAAAGACCCCCATCCAGGATTAACTCGACCCCCGAACCGATCTCGTCTTCGACATCCGCAGCGGTCTTCGGATTGAGGCCACCGCTTCGATTGGCCGAGGTGACGGCCAAGGGCCCGGCCGCGCGCACGAGATCGCGCGCCAACGCGTAGTCCGGGATCCGCACTCCTACGGTCGGATTCGGCCCTAGGATCGCAGGCAGATCCTCCCGCCGAGGAACGATCAGCGTCAGCGCGCCGGGCCAAAATCGACGGGCCAACAGGGCTGCGGATTCGGGGATCGTTTGGGCGACGAGCATCCAGTCCGATGGGTCTGCCAACAGAATCGCGATCGCCTTGTCACGCCCCCGCCCCTTCACCTCGAAGAGCTTGCGGATCGCCTGCGCGTCCCCGGCCAGGCAGCCGACGCCGTACACCGTGTCCGTGGGAAACGCGACCAAGCCGCCGCCGCGCAGCACGTGCGCGGCTCGCGGCATGGCCTTGGGGTCGTCCGCGGCGAGGATCTCGGCCACGCGGGCCTCAGTCCAGCCGGTCGAGGACCAAGAGCCGATCCCGGCCGGCGAGGTCACGAGCGATAGCGGCATTCCAGGTGGGGAGGCTTCGTCGGATCAAGGCCAGCACGGGTTGGGCTTGCGAGGAGTCGATCTCGAGGAGCGCGCGACCGCCTTCGGAGAGCGACCGCGGGATCGACGGCAACATTCTACGGATGAGGTCGAGCCCATCGTGCCCGCCGTCGAGTGCGAGCCGAGGCTCACGGCCCTCGCGTAGCTCGCTTCGCGCGCTGCGCGCGCTTTGCGCGACCTGGAGCCTCTCCACTCGCCGGCTCGGGACATAGGGAAGATTGGCGACGAGCAGGTCGACGGAGCCAGCGATCGGCGGGAGCAAGTCCGCCTGCAGGAAGTCGACTCGCGCCAGCAGGCCGTGCGCGATGGTGTTTCGGCGCGCGACGCACAGGGCGGCCCACGAAAGATCGCTGGCGACGACCTGCGCGGCCTCATACTCCGCGGCCAAGGACACGGCCAGGCAGCCCGATCCGGTGCCCACATCCAGGACGCGGGCCGGGCCACCGCGCCGGCGGAGGAAACTCAAACCGGCTTCGACGAGCATCTCGCTCTCCGGGCGCGGGATGAGGACTGCCGCATTGACCTCGAACCGGCGCCCGAAGAACTCCCATTCCCCGAGGAGGTAAGGAAGAGGCTGGCCGCTCGTGAAGCGGACAAGCCAGGTTTCCAGGGTTCCGGATTGAAGCGGGTGCAGGGGCGCCTCCGGGTGGGCCAAGACCCACGAACGCGATCGGCCCGCCGCGCCGGCGACAAGGAGCTGAGCCTCGAGGCGCCCGGCCTCGCCTCGATCCACCAACGCGTGCCGGGCGTCCCGCAAGGCGGTCCCGACATGAGTCCAACGCGTCATCTGTCCGCCTTGGCTTCGAGCCGCTCCGCCTGGTCGCGGGTATTTAGCTCGTCGATGAAGGGATCGAGGTTCCCATCCAGGACGGAACTGAGATTGTGCGAGGACACCCCTATGCGATGATCGGTCACTCTCGATTGTGGGAAGTTGTACGTACGAATTTTTTCCGAGCGCTCCCCGGATCCCACCTGGGAGCGGCGGGCTGAATCCTCGGCCTCCTGCCGCTCGCGCAAGGCCCGCTCATACAGCCGCGCCCGCAGGATGCTCATCGCCCGCTGCCGGTTCTGGACCTGGGACCGCTCGTCCTGGCACTGGACCACAATCCCCGTGGGCACGTGTGTGATGCGGACCGCGGTGGAGTTCTTCTGGACGCTTTGACCGCCGGCGCCCGAGGAACGATATACATCCATCTTCAGGTCCTTCTCGGGGATCTGGATCTCGATCTCGTCCGCCTCTGCCAACACCGCGACGGTGGCCGTCGATGTATGGATTCGACCTTGCGCCTCGGTCGCCGGCACCCGCTGTACCCGGTGGACTCCCGACTCGTATTTCAAGCGCGAGTAGGCTCCCTTGCCGGAGACCCGGAAAATGATTTCCTTGAACCCCCCCACCCCGGTCTCGTTCTGCGAAAGCACCTCCACAAGCCAACGTCGCCCTTCGGCATATCGGGTGTACATGCGGAAGAGGTCGGCCGCGAACAGCGCCGCCTCGCCACCTCCCGTCCCGCCACGGATCTCGACAATGACGTTCCGGTCGTCACGGGGGTCGCGTGGCAGCAGCAGGGTTTTGAGACGCCCTTCCAGCTCCGCCACTTTGGGCTCGAGCTCACGAGCTTCGGCCGAGGCCAGTTCGCGAATCTCCCGGTCGTCGCCGCCGGCAAGGGTGCGCGCACCGGCCAGCTGGTCGCGAAGCGCGCGGAACTTGCGGTACGCGGACACGACCGGCTCGAGCTGGGAACGTTCTTGTGCCAGCTCGGCCACCCGCTGGTAATCCGCGGCCGCGGCTGCGATCTGCTCATCGAGATCGCGAAATCGCCGGTCAATTCCTTCCAATCGATCGAACATGGGCGTGACACACAAATCTCCCACGGCGCCGGTGGGAGAGAGAGTGGGATTATAGCACGCGGAGCCAAGCTTGCGACTCCGGCGGAGCCGAAAAGGAGCGGGCGACCCGATGGGTCGCCCGATGATTCGATTCCTGGGGACCCCACCCGCGGCTTAGTCGCAGTCCACCCCGCTCAGGGTGAAGGTGACGGGGGAAGTCATCACCCAACCGGTGCCCGCGTTATCCTGCACCTTGAGCTCGACGAAGATGCTTTCACCGTCCACGGCAGGATGAGTAGGATCCTTGAAGGGCACCGCATCCGCATAATGGGCATCCCAATCGGACCCCGGCCCTGAGACGAATCCTCCCGAAGCCAGCGACAGGTTGAAGTATCTCTGGTAGGCGTCCGGATAGGTCACTCGGGCGAACACATTGCTAGTCGAGATCCCAGACGAGAAGGCGGGATCGAAGACCTTCATGTCCAGGACGTCGAACACGCAGGCTCCCAATGGACCGGGCGGAGGGCCAAAGGTAACAGACAGGATCGTCGGCTGAACCGTGTCGCTCCCGCCCGGAGTATTCGTGGCGGCAGGCGTCTTGGTCGGCGTTCGCGTTGGAACCCGCGTCGGAACGCGAGTGGAGGTGGACGTTGCAGTCGGGATGGGCGTGCTGGTCAGAGTGGGCGGGGTCGTCGTGGTGGGTGTGGCCGTGAAAGGTGCAGCACCGAGAAAGTTGCGCGCCGTAGCCGTGGCGACTGGCGTGTTCAAGGACTCCTCGTAGGCGCGCCAGCGAGCCGCGGCTTCCGACTCCGATAGACCTGCGATCCGCAAGGCTTCTTCCCCGATGGAGAAAAGGATCCGGGCGATGCCGGTCCGCGTGTCCTCTGGCCCGTAGCTGGCCAGGATGCGCGATCGCAAGTCCATCGAAATCCCGCCCGAGCCGGCCGAGGCCGTGTTAAAGAACACACCGGCCCACAGCCAAAGCAACAGGAGAGCTGCCAGCAGCCCTCCCAGTCCAAATGCCCAGCGTCTCTTCGAATTCATTCGCTCATGTCTCGGGCGTCCGATGGCGCACCAGGGTAGATTTTCTTCGCGTGACTTCGTAGACCATCAGGTCCGCTCCCCCGGAGACCAGCCGAACCTGACCATAACGCCCGAATTCGAATTGCCTTCGAGCGGCGCCTAGGGCGTCGTACGCGGTGCCGCTCATCGCGACGCTTGGCTGACCGGCTTTCTTCCCCAGGGCATCCAGCTCGCGCGCTGCATCGAGGGTAGCCCCGATACCCACCCACGTCCTATGGTCCATCCCTCCTACCGGATAGGCGTCGATTTCTCCCGTGTGGAGGCCGGCCGTGGTGATGAGCTGTCCTGCGCCTCCCGCGCCCACGGTGAGCCGGGCCACGTGCTCCGCAATCGCCAGCGCCGCATGTCCCGCCAGCAGGACACTTACCGGCAGCGGGGTGGCTCGCGGCGGCAGTCCGAATAACGCCACCAGTCCGATCTCATCCAGGGCCACAGGCACGCCCCGGTGGCGTTCGACAATGTCCGGGAGGGTCCGTACCAAATCGCGTACGGCCTCGACGAGCAGCCCATTGTCCCCATCCCCGACCGCATCCCCTGGCAAGTGGATGTGAATACTCAGGACGGTCACGGGCCCATGGAACACTTCGCCCCGCCCGCCCATTCGAATCGCAGGTTGGGTACGGAGCGACTCGTCCGCGGACTCGGATCGCACTCGCGCGGAATGATTGCCCGTTCCGGTGCTGTTCATCCGATGGGTCCACGACCGGGAGAGGAGGGCGATCTCGTCCCCGCCGTCTTCTTCGACCAGAAACGGGGACTCCGCCAGACGGTTCAGGCGCCCGGTGATGCGGGAAGCCACCAGCCAACCCGCCAGGCCTGCGATCAGCCAGCCGGCGACGACGTACGGCGCCAGGAACCCGGCCGCGGCCAACCAATCCGTCCCGCCGGGATCGGCGGCCAGCAGCGCCACACCGGTCGCGCCCAGGGTGACCGTGCCCTGACGCGCCGTAAACGGCACCAGGGATTCGCGATATTCATTGCCTGCAATCGTAAGATCCCGCACCGGCACGGTCGCCGTGGGATTTCCCATCGAACCGATTGCGGTCGCATCGAGCTGGACAACGTCAGGGTCCGCGGACTCCAGCGTGGTCGCGAGCAGGCGGCCTGTTTCGCGTTCGTAGAAAGAAACGTTCGACCCGGCCTGTTCGGATGTCTCTTCAGCGAGGTGATCGAGGTACGCGCCGGCCAGTACGGCCCCGATCACGCGGCCGCGCGGATCGCGCACCGGGCCGCCGACCCAGAAGACCGATTGCTCCGTCTCCCCGAGGAGGATCGATTCGAGGCCCGCCTGCTTCTCCCCCAGCTCGGGATCCTCGCTCCCCGACAGAATCGTCTGGACGAACGACCATTCCGCGAAGTAGCTCTCCCCCCGCAAGGTCTCGTATTCACTGGGCGGAGCATCCATCGGCCGGCGGACCACCAACAAGCTGGTCCCCTGCGGATCCAAGACTGCAACCAGGTCGGTCCCGGTGAAGATGGTCAGCGGAAGGACGGTGGCCCGGAGCGACTCCGAATTGGAGGCTGCGATCGCGTCGGCGACGCCCTCTGTGTTCACGACCAGGCGCTGGACGGAAAGCAGTTCATCCTCAGACCGGACGAGCGAGTCGGAAGCCTGTTGGGACGCATCGGCCAGAAGTCGTAGAGCGCGATCTTGCCCAGACCCGAACGCGAAACGACCGACGGCCAACCAGGTGCCGAGGGTCACGACGACGCCAAGGACGACGATCGGGAGAAGGATCTTCCAACGAAGGCTCATGTGCGTGGGATCCGACTCACGTGGCGCGGCGCGTTCGACCCAGCTCCAGAACCGCTCAGCGAAGGATGAGAGCTAAGGCGAGGAGGACGACGAGGATTCCGCCCGCCAGGGCCCCAATTCGGCGGAGGTCCTTGACCACGTGGGTGTAGTCCGGCTGGAACGCGCCCGGCGCATTTCGTCCCGGCCGGGAGGAGCCCGGCGCCGGAGTCGGGTTCGCTTGCGCGGGTGTCGGTCGTGCCGGTCGGTCTTCACTCATGAGGTCTCCTTCGACTTAGCCTTCGACCAAATCGGCGAACACTACAATTCTCTGCGTATCTATCAGATATGGATAGCAGGAAATCAGGGTGATCGTGGCGTTCGGGGTCGGCTCCATCACGCTGACTTCCGTGGGCTCGACGATGCGCAAGCCTGTGACCCGGTACACGTACTCCCGGGTGGCGGTCGAGACCACGATTTCGTCGCCCGGCTGGAGGCGGTCAAGATCCCGGAACAGCTCGCCAAAGATGTCGTTGTGGGCCGAGAGTACTAGGTTGCCGGATACTCCCGGATCGCTCGAGCCGATATGCTGCGCGACTCCCTTCTTGAGCTGTTCCCATCCGTCTCCCTGAACGACCGGAGCCGGGAGTTCCCACAAGGCAGGGATGAAGATGCTGCGCGCTTGTTCGGGGCCCGTCGTCGGAATCGCAACCGGCGCAAGGGATTGAACCAGCGGCCGAAGGTGCTCGGGGATCTCCGCCTCGTTGGGCAGCGCCCCGCCCGGCGCTGTCGGCGGCGTGTGGCCCGAGGGCAGGACGACGGCGGTGATCAAGGGGGTCGGCTGCGCGGTCGGTCCGCCCAGCGCCTCGGCCACTTCTTGATTGAGGGTCCGAAGGACTCCAATACCGCTGAAGAGCACGTAGACAAGCCCGGCGACGGCCATCACCTCGACGCCCAACAGCAGGCGATTCCCCAGCTTCCGGGGCGGGGTGTCCGCTCCTCTTCGCCGCCCCCGCGGCGCCGGGGAATCAACTTCGACACTGGCCGGCTCGGCCGGACGACTCGATGGCAGGAGGCTGGCGCGCCCGCGTTTCTGGAATTGCTCCACGCGTTTCTGGCGCGCCTCGAGACGCCTGCGAGCCAACACGGCCTCGAGCTCTTCCAGCGACAATTCCTCAGCAGGTCGGCGATCGCGAGGCATAAGAAGGAGTTACGACCCTCCGTCCGCGCTGCACGTGCACGTTCGGTGCCAGTCGCGGCGATTATACCTGCCAGCATCAGCGGCCCATCCGTCTTCATGGGAGGGCCATTCGGTCATGTTGGCACGCGGCCTCAACTGACGCGCCCCTTCGGCAGAGCTTGCCCTGAGCGAACTCGAAGGGCTCAGTGCAGGCTTATTGATTTCTCGGCCGCTGGCGCAGCGGCCTCGGAATGACCCACGAAGAGACCTCCCTCCTCCAGGGATGTCATTCTGAGAATCCTTGCCCGATACGCGGCGCGCAGGTCGCGTGACGAAGTCAAGTTGCGTCCGAAACTTCTTGACCCCTCTCAGCGCGGGTACAATGAATACAATTCGCACGAACCCATGCCCCTCGAAACCCTGCCGCGCGTTCACACGGACGACACGACCCAGATTGCACGGGCCTACCGCCGGGCGCGCGAAGCGCACCTCTGGGTGCGCCACGCACCGCCGGGTCGCCTCGAGGTCACCGGGGCCGACCATCAGGATTTCATGCACAGGATGTCGACGCAGGAACTCCTGGATCAACCCGAGTGGACGATTCGGTCCAGTGTTCTGACGACGCCGATCGCGAAGGTCGTGGATTGGATCCAGGTCGTCCGCCGACCGGGAGGTGCGTGGCTCCTCACCTCCCCTGGCCAAGCCGGCGTAGTGAAGGATTGGCTGACCGGGTACGTCTTCTTCCGAGATGACGTCCGTCTGCGCCTACTCGAAGATGAGGTGGACTTCCTCGGCGTCTACGGCCCAGGCGCGGGGCACGCCGCGGCCGAACTGGAGCCTGGCCTGCCACCTCTCGAGGTCGGGCACGCCTCGCCCATCGGTGGCGGACTGGCTTGGAAGGTGGCAGCCCCTGCCGCCGGCGGGGTCCGGATTCTCGCGTCGGGCCTTTCCGCCCGCCTGGCTTCTTCCGACGCGGAGTCCCCCGCCGCGCGTGGCGCGTACCAGGCACTCCGCGTCGAAGCCGGGGTCCCGGAGTACGGCGCCGAGGTGCAGCCGGACTCGAATCCGCTGGATATCGGCCTGGACGAGTCGGTCAGTTTTGCGAAGGGCTGTTACATCGGGCAGGAGATCATCGCTCGAATGGAAAGCCGTGGGGTACGCGCAAGGCGGCTTGTCGGACTCCGGTTTGAGGACGAGGCCCACGCACCCCAGCCCTTGTTCTTGGAGAAGGCCGAGGTCGGCGACGTGACGACGGCGGCCTGGTCACCCGATCGCGGTTGGATCGGGCTCGGCATCGTCCGGACCTCGGCACTCGAGGATCCGGACATTAGGCTCACCGTCGGACCCTCGGGCCCCCCCGCCCGAGTCACAACGTTGCCGATGGCCTGATCTCCATTTGTGACGGTTGTCACAAATGGCGTGGCGAATACTCGGCATTGGCTTCGCCTTTTCTGACTGAGTCGAGGAGGCCCCTGCTCGTGTCATTCGGAGAATCTCCAAGCCTGCCCTGAGCCCTTCGAGTTCGCTCAGGGCAGGCTCTGCCGAAGGGGCGCGGCATTGAAACGGCAGAACCATTGGCACCGAGACCGGTCTCACCATTGGTTCGGGCGTCTTACGCGGTGGTACGGGCAGAGATTTCAGAATGACACCTTGGGACGTTGAAAAACAAACCAGGGCTGCTCCATATGAGCAGCCCTGGTTTTTCCGCGGTTTACTGACGACTGACGACTCTTGTCCTTGCCTTAGGCCGGCGCGGGGGCCGTCTCGCGCGAGTCGATCACTTGCGGTTGGGTGAACAAATAATGGTCGTGATAGTAGTGGATCCACAGGAAGCTCAAGATGGCGATGTAGTAAGCCCGGTCGAAGGCGAAGTCGAACGTCTGCCCCAGGCCGTAGCGGATCCCCACGAAGATCACAAGCGCCAGAAGAAAGTCGGCGATGGTCAGGCCGATGTTGAACAGGTAGTAGCGGCGCGACGAACCGGAGACCGACATCCGCTTCACGAACGGCGATCGGTCCAGCTCCCCGCGCTGGACGCGCAGGTTGTTCAGCATCCAGGTCAGGGCCAGGTATTGCAGGGAGTGCCAGAGGTTCATGCCCTGAAAGGCCGTGTCCAGATTAGGCAGGATGGGCACGAAGAACGAGGCCACGACCGTCAGCCCGATGAAGACCACCTTCGGAAAGTGCAGGTCGCCGCGGGCCGCCTCGATGGCGGACTTCACCAGCCACACCACCAGGGCGACGGCGAACATCCCGCCCGCCACCCACACCATCCAAGGCCCCAGGGGGAATATCGACCCAATCACCTCGCTCAGGTTGCTGGTCCCAATGGCGAAGGTGCCGTTCGCGATCCGGACGGCTGCCAGAGGATAAAGCGAAGTGAGGACTACCGCGTAGTCGGACAGATGCGAGAGACGCGTGAGTTTGGTGGGCGCGCGGTGGTTGTAGAGCTCGACGATGTAAAGAATCTGGTGCAGCACATGCAGGGAGGCCCAGAAGAAGAAAAGGGTCAGCAGAAGAGGCAGGTTGAAAAAGGCCAGGGCGACGACGACCAGCGGGATCAGCAAAGACGACCACACCAGGCGGGGGTGCTTCTTCACAAAGTCGGTGTCGAGCGCGGTGCGCGAAAACGTGGCGTACATGTGCGGTCCGCCGACGGCCAGGGCGACCAAGGCATTGACCCCGTTGCGGCTGATGCTCTCGACGTCACCCCCAAACGAGCGGACCAAGGGCTGAAGGATAGGCTGGATCTCGAGCAGCGCCAAGTAGAGCAGGTAGGGCACCGTCACCAAGACGACGCTTAATGAGATCCACGTCAGGTCCCAGCGCCGGTTCCACAACCATCCTGGCTCAGCCCGAGCCGCCGATCGTAAGGCCATTGCCGGGGCAGTCATGTCAGTCCCTCCTGGGGGCGGCCTTGTTCGAACACAACGCCGCCGCGGGCGGCGTCTCAAGAAATATACCGGACTTCCTTATCTAGGCAAATGACAACCCCGCCGGCGAGGATTCGTTTTCGCCCTCAGCGCCGGGGCGATCTCAGCCACCCCGCCCGGGTCGGCGAAGGCCTGGGGCCGCCGAGGGTCGGAGCGGGAAACCTCGGTCGCGCAGGCTGTCTCGCGGCTCCCGGGTGGGGGCCCTGAGATTTCACGCGTCCGATTGGGCGAGCATATCCGTGTAGCCACCCTCGAAAGCACGAAGGAGCCCGCCCTCCAGCACCAGCAACCGGTCCACCACCCGATCCAGGAAGTAGCGATCGTGGGAGATCGACAAGATCGTGCCTTCGAAATCATCCAGGGCCGCCTCCAGGACTTCCGCCGAAGGGATGTCCAGGTTGTTCGTCGGTTCATCCAGGAGCAGTAAGTTGGGCCGACCCAGGATCAGGCTGGATAGCTGCAGGCGGCTACGCTCGCCGCCGCTCAGGTTGCGAATGGGCCCGGTGACTTGCTGGTAGGTGAACAGGAATTTGACCAGGTAGGCGACGGCATCCCCTTCGCTCCGGGGCGAGACGTGCCGGACCAGCTCCATCGGCGTCCTGTCGAGCCAGGGTTCGAGTGTTTCGTGCTCCTGTGCGTAGTAGCCCACCTTGATGCTGGGGCCGATCACGATGGTCCCACCCAGGGCCACCAGCTCGCCCAGGATCAACTTAAAAAGGACTGACTTCCCCGAGCCGTTCGGGCCGATCATCCCGACGCGCTCTCCGTGTCGGATCAGGAAGTTAACCTGTTGAAGAAGCAGATCGCTTCCAAAACCCATGGACAGGTGCTGGACCTCCAGGACGTTGGTGCTGCCTCGCCAACCCTCGAGCTGGAGCCGCATTTCCCGCGCCTCGCGCACGGGCTCAATGATCTCCCCCCTCGCCTCCATCCGGTCCAGCATCCGGCGGCGAGATCGTGCTTGACGGATGTGGCGCTCTTTGACCACCATGCCCGCCCACATCTCAAAGCGCGCGATCGAGGCTTCGATGCGGCTGATCTCCTTCTGCTGAGCGATGTGGAGCTGCTGCTGGCGCAAACGGCGAAGCTCCCTCTCGGCGACGTAGGCCGAGTAGTTTCCTGGATAGACCTTGAGCTGCCCGTCCTCCATTTCGACGATCTCATCCGCCACCTCATCCAGCAGGTAGCGGTCATGCGAGACGATGATGACCGCGCCCTTGTATTTCACGATGAATTCTTCCAGGCGTCGTTTCGCGGCCATGTCCAGGTGATTGTCCGGCTCGTCGAGGAGCAGGACCGGACGCGCCTCGGCCGCGAGCCGGACCAGCGCGGCAAGCTTCTTTTGTCCGCCGCTGAAGGCCTCGGTCGGCAAATCGTAATCAGCCGGCGTGAATCCGAAAAACGCCAGGATCTCGCGCACGTTACTGGCGTGGCCGGGCCCACCAAGCCGGACGTAGGTGGCCAGTGCCTGTTCCTGGCGTTCGAGCGCGCGCGCAAGCCGACCGGCATCGCCATGGATGGTTGGGTCAGCCAACTGCGACTGGATGCGCGCCAATTGGTTCTCAATGCGGGCCAGCTCCTCCGGCAGCGCAAGCGCGGTATCGATCAGGGTCTGCCCCGGCGGAAGGCTGACCTCCTGGGGCAAGTAAGCCACGCTCACCTCGCGCATCCAGGCTACGCTGCCTTCATCCGGCGCCAACTCTCTGGCGATGAGCTTCAAGAGGCTGGACTTGCCCGTGCCGTTCCGCCCGACCAGCCCGACGCGGGCGCGATCGCCCACCGCCCATGAGAGGTCGCTAAAGATCACGCGCCCGCCGAAATTAACGGCGACGTGGTCGAGGTTGATGACGTGCATACAAACTGCCCTTCCTCGGTTGTTTCACCCCGGCCCGGGACTCAGTCCGCCTGCCGGGGTCTGTACTGGAGTGCTTCGGCCAGGTGCGCCGGGGCGATCTGGTCCATCCCTCCCAGGTCTGCGATGGTCCGGGCCACCTTCAGCACGCGGTGGAATGCCCGGGCGGAGAGGTGCAGCGCGCTCATCGCCTGCCGGACAATCGCCTTCCCCTTATCGTCCAGCGGGCAGTACCGGCGGACTTCGGCCGGGCCCATGTCGGCATTGCAGCTCAGGCGGGACTCTTCCAAGCGGCGGCGCTGGCCCTCGCGAGCCGCCTCGACCCGCTCGCGAATCGGGGCCGACCTTTCAGCCAGACGGTCTCCGACGAGTTTCTCAAAGTCAACCCGGGGCACCTCGACATGGATGTCGATCCGGTCCAGCAATGGGCCCGAGATTCGCTTCTGGTACCGCTCCACCAGGGAACGCGCGCAGGTGCATTCTCGCGCCGCGTCCCCGAAGTACCCACACGGACATGGATTCATCGCTGCCACCAGCATGAAGTTCGCCGGAAACGAGAGCGACCCGCGCGCCCGGCTGATCGTGACCACCCGATCTTCCAACGGTTGGCGCAGGACCTCGAGCACACGCGCCGCGAACTCGGGCAGTTCGTCGAGAAAGAGAACGCCGCGGTGAGCCAGCGAAATCTCGCCCGGACGCGGCCAGTTGCCTCCGCCCACAAGGCCTGCGTGGGAAATCGTGTGATGCGGCGCGCGGAAGGGGCGAGATTGGATCAAGGGCATGTCGGCGGCAAGTTGGTCGGCCACCGAGTAGACCTGCGTCACGTCGAGCGCCTCCTCGACCGTCAGCCCCGGAAGGATCGAAGGCAACGCTCGCGCCAGAAGTGTCTTGCCGGCTCCCGGAGGTCCAATCATCAGAAGATTGTGACCACCGGCCGCGGCGATCTCCAACGCCCGCTTGGCGTGCTCTTGGCCGCGGATCTCTTCGAAGTCCGTTCCAGTCCCATCGCTCGGGCGGGCCAGAATTGTGTGGGCCGCGGGAGAGATCGGGACGACGCCCGAGAGATGGTTGACGACGGCGGTCAGCGAAGCGACCGGGATGACCTCCAGATCCGGCACCAGGGCTGCCTGCGCAGCGTCCATGGCGGGGACGAGGATGCGTCGGAAGCCTTCGCGGCGCGCCAAAGCCGCCATCGGCATGACGCCGCGCACGTGGCGGACCGATCCGTCGAGCGACAGCTCGCCAACGAGGAGCGTCTTTTCGAGGGAGGCGTGAGATACCTGGCCGGTGGCGGCCAGCGCACCGACGGCGATGGGGAGATCGTAGGCGGGGCCTTCTTTCCGGAGCGCGGCCGGCGCCAGATTGACCGTCAGCCGTTGGCGCGGAAAGTGAAGGCCGGCATTCTTCACCGCCGCCATGACACGGTCCCGACTTTCCTGGACCGCGGCGTCGGGAAGGCCGACGATCGCGAACCGAGGGAGCCCGCGCGAAGTGTCCACTTCCACTTCCACGATTGCCCCCTCCAGCCCCACAATGGCGCAGGAGTGGACCCTCGCGAGCACTGGGTTGAGTGTATGGGGGAGTCAGCCGAGGGTCAAGGGCTCTGGGGACAGCGATCAGCGGTCAGCTATCAGCTGTCAGCAAGCCCACCAAGTGAATCGCGCTCATTCCTGATAGCGATCGGAGGCGTCGTATCCCTTCATGCCACAGGCTTTGTGACATTCTTCACAAATGGACGCCGAGGCACTGCCTTCCTGAGAACATTTGTCTCATGGAACAAGCGGAACGATCCTGATGAATGCTTAGGTGTCAGCCGGCAGGGGTCGTGGGGGCTCTGGTTCCCCGACTGGCTCCAATTTCGGGATTCCGATCTCACAGGAGCGAGCTGCTCGCGAGGGTATCCACGAACGGCACTTTGTGACGACCTGCACGGCGATGGAGCTTGGCGGCAGGCCGTCCTTGGCCACCGGGGAACTCATCAGCCCCGAAGCCGTTGTGGGTTATTGCGTCGCTTGGCAGTCAGCAACCGAAACCCTGGCCGGCCGGGTCAAGGACCACGGGAAGACTGGACACCAAAGATGGTCCGCAAGGGCAGCTCATCCCGAGGCCGTTGGGCGGTCTCTGCGTGCGCGGTCCACACCGGTTGTCCCAGGACCACATTGTGCGAAACTATGAGTCTCACCCATGGCAACGCTTCGAGTCGGCCCAAGCCCTGATTTCCTACTCCGCACGATAAATCCACATAGGGAGGTCTTGTCAGATGAGTCTGCTTTCCACAGTGGGACTGTTCTTCCTAACGGCTATCGCCGAAATCACCGGGTGCTACCTCCCTCTTCTGTGGCTCAAAGGCCGGGCTTCCCCCTGGGTCCTCCTTCCTGCAGCAGCATCCCTTGCCCTGTTCGTTTGGCTCCTTACCCTCCACCCCACAGCCGCCGGCCGCGTATACGCGGCCTATGGCGGCGTCTATGTCGCGACGGCGCTCGCCTGGCTCTGGGTCGTTCAAGGCATGAGACCCACATCGTGGGACCTTGTCGGATCAGCCGTGGCGATCCTTGGGATGGCAATCATCATCCTCGCTCCGCGCGTTCAGCAATGACTCAGCGGACGACATGTGGCGCCCATCCCGAGGGTGTTTGATGGAGCGGTTCCATGTTAGAATGCCAGGGACTATGAACGATTAGCCACCTCGATCATCTGCCCCGCTTTGGCTCGGGAGGATGCACGAATCCCCCTGTTGGATGCTCTGAGCCATCCGGCCGGACCTGCGGCAGTCTGCCAGTTTAACGAGCGCTCGACTTCTCCAGCGGTTGCTCACCCAGCCCCCACGGGCCGAACAGCAAGAATGTCCCAGGACTGTTGGCTTGGTCGGTCGGCGCCGAGCAGAGGCAGTTGTTCCCGTGATGGCCCGCGCCGAGGGCGCTCCAGGTCGACACGTGAGGGCGCGCGCCACCGGCAAGGAAGACCGACGATGGAAGGGACATCCCAGACAACCATGCCTGTCCTGGAGTCGCCCACGACGGAGGCAATCCGGCGACGACGCACATTTGCGGTGATCTCCCACCCCGATGCCGGGAAGACCACGCTTACGGAGAAGCTGTTACTGTACGGCAACGCCATCCAACTCGCGGGCAATGTTCGGGCGCGCCGCAACCAACGGAACACGAGATCGGACTGGATGGCGATGGAACGCGAACGGGGCATTTCGATCACTTCGACCGTCCTGCAGTTCCCCTACCGTGGCTACATCCTCAACCTGCTTGACACGCCGGGCCATCAGGATTTCTCTGAAGATACGTTTCGCACGTTAGCCGCGGTGGACAGTGCGGTGATGGTGCTGGACGGGGGCAAGGGGATCGAGCCTCAGACCCGCCGGCTGTTCGAAGTGTGCCGACGGAGAGGTATCCCAGTCTTCACCTTCATCAACAAGATGGACCGCCCGGCGCGCGATCCGTTGGAACTGCTGGACGAAATCGAGAAGATCCTCGGCATGCAGCCCGTCCCGATGAACTGGCCTCTCGGCGACGGGCCCGGCTTTCACGGCGTCTACGACCGTCACGCCGACGGGGTGTACCTGTTCGAGCGGACTGTACGCAACGAGCGCATAGCTCCCGAGACGTTTATCACGCTTGAGGCGCTGAGAGAACGCAGGCTGCTCTCCAATACCTACTTCGAGCGCCTGCAGGACGGCCTGGCGCTGCTAGAGGGCTTGGGTATCGAGTTCGACCCCGCCCTGGTGGCGGCCCAAGAGCAGACCCCGGTCTTCTTCGGAAGCGCCTTGACCAACTTCGGCGTCCGCCTGTTCCTGGATGCATTTGTCGTTCATGCGCCTCCGCCACAGCCCTATGCGAGCGACGTGGGGCCGATCGCGCCGGAGCGGGCGGACTTTTCCGGGTTTGTGTTCAAGATCCAGGCTAATCTCAACCCAAAGCATCGCGACAGTGTCGCGTTTGTGCGAGTCTGCTCCGGACGTTTCGAGCGCGGCGTGAGTGTGCTTCACGCGCAGAGCGGGAACACAGTGCGTCTGCAGCGGCCCTACAGGCTCTTCGCCAATGAGCGCGAGTTGATTGAGGAGGCATTTGCAGGCGATGTCGTGGGCCTGCCAAACAACGGGAGTTTCTCGATCGGCGATACCTTTTGTACCGGGGAGGTCTTCCACTTCCAACCCATTCCGCGCTTCCATCCGGAGCATTTTGCCTTGCTTCGCAACTCCGACCCGGGCAAGAAGAAGCAGTTCGACAAGGGACTGCGACAGCTAGAAAAGGAGGGAGCGGTCCAGCTCCTATATGACCTCAACGCCCTTCGGCGTGAGCCGATCCTCGCAGTGGTCGGCCAGCTTCAATTCGATGTAGTTCAGGCCCGGCTGGAGAGCGAGTATCATGTCTCAAGCGGAATCGAGCGCCTGCCTTTCAAGCTGGCCCGCTGGATAGTGAATGTCGACGGTTCACCGAAGCCTGAGCCAATCCGCGATAATGTGATCCTGGCGAGGGATTCGGCCGGAAAGCTGGTTGCCCTGTTCCCTTCGCAGTTCTACCTCGACTACTTCGGTGAGAAGAACCCGACGCTGCATCTGGAAACGCTCAGTTGACTTCACCGGCAACGCAGGCGATTCCAGTCGCTCAGGAACTCGGCTTTAAGGTCAACCGCTACGTAGAGAATGAGCCAAGCATAGGCCGCCGCGTTCCGGACTGCGCCGTGCGTTCCCCAACTCTAAGCCCAGCGGCCAATCCCTGACCGTCCCGCGGAGGTGCTGTAGCGCGCGGCGCGGTTATGGGGCTAGGTGCTCTGGGAATCTCTGGACGGTGGCCCCCAGCTGCCTGCCATCGCGCCGCGGCGGGACAAGAATTCGCGCAGCCCCCAGCCCGCCTCACCCCCGACCCTTATGTCCCTCCTCTGGAACAGCCGCCACGCAATCAGCGTGATCACCAGGGTCGAGCCGGCAACGCCGGCCAGCCACTCGAGGTTCACCCCCTCCATCGCTCCTGCTCCCTGGTAGTAGGTCATGGGGGAGAGCTTGGCCACCGTTTCCAGCTGAGGGAAGATCTCCGAGAGCCCACGTACAAAGAAGCTCATCACAAGCAGCACGCCGGAAGCCATCGCGGCCGCCCGGCGTGAGGGCAGCCCCAGGCTCAAGAGCAGCGCCAGGGCACCAAAGAGCAGGGTATGGACCCACAGAGGCAAGAAGGCCAAAGGCAGCCTCCAGATATCCACATCGATATGCCACCAGAGGATCGGCAGGACCAGCCCCAGCCAGCCGATGGCGCAGATCAGGGCCGCGGCGGCGCCATAGGCGAGCAGTCGCCCCGCCATCAGCGCACTACGGGAGACTGGATGGGCCATGATCAGGTCCAACCGCCCCGATTCCTCGTCAGCAACCAGCATGCCGCTCCCGGCCAAGAACGCGAAGATGCCGAGCACCACTGGCATGTAGGAGAAGAACTCGATGTCCAGAAACCCCTGCGGCGTGCCAAACAGGGCGAAATCGCCGAAGAAGGACTGCATCTCTTCCGGGATGATTCCAATGAAATCCTGCAGCATGTCCTGCTGCTCGGTCAAGGTCGGGTAGAAGGAAAGCACCATCAGGCCAAGAAGAAAGAGCACCAGACCCCATGCGATGATTTGACCCCGGTAGCGCCTCAGCTCAAAGTCCATGATGGCGAACATGGTCAGGCCTCCTCGTGATCACTCTGGTAGTAGGCCAGGAAGATCTCCTCCAACGATGGCCGCTGGGTCTCAATGTCGGCAACCGGGAACTGCGCCAGGGTCTTGACCAGTACATCCATGTCTCCTCGGACCTGCAGCCACATGGCGGAGTCGTCGTCCTGACTCAGCAACTGCACTCCGGGAAGATCCAGGATTCGTGCCCCATCCACCGGCTGCTTGAAGCGCACATGAGCCCGTCTAATCGCTCGCGCCCGAAGCGCGTCGATCTCAGCGACCTCGACGACGACCCCCTGCCGGATGATAGCCACCCGCTCCGCCAGCGCCTCCACTTCGCCAATGACGTGAGAGGAGAAGAAGACCGTGGTTCCGCCCTCCTTCGCCTCCCGCAACAGCTCAAGCACTTCTTGCTGCATGAGCGGATCCAGCCCCTTCGTCGGTTCGTCCAGGAGCAGCAGTTGCGGTCGGTGCATCAGCGCCTGGATGAGCCCGATCTTCTGTTTGTTGCCATGGGATAGGTTGCGAATAGGGCGCCCCAGGTCCACCTTCAGCCGCCCGGCGAGCTCGTCGATGTAGGCGCATTCCGCCGCCCGACCCCGCAACTCGTTGAAGAAACGCAGGGAGGTCTGGCCAGTGAGATTCTCATCCAGATGCAGCTCGCCAGGCAGGTAGCCCACCTTGAGCCGCACTTCCACCGGTTTGGCTTGGGGGTCCAGGCCCAGCACTCGGACCAGGCCCGCCTGCGGGCGTATCAAGTCCAGCAGACAGCGGATCGTCGTGCTCTTGCCTGAGCCGTTGGGGCCAAGATAGCCATAGATCTCGCCCTCTCGCACCTCGAGGTCCAGGCCTCGGAGCGCCTGAACGTTACCGTACGACTTGACCAGTCCTCTGGTCCGTACCGCGATTTCACGATCCATGGTGTTCCCCATTGGGATTCGCACCGCCGAGGCGATTGAGGCGCGTGCTCCACGGCCGATTCTATCTCCCTTCCAGCCCAGGGATGGTCAGGCACTCACACAACAGGTATGGCACGCCCTTGGAAATCCAACGAGGATGGCCACCCGCAAGTGCCGTCAGAAGCGCCGACGACGGCCGTCAGCTTGACCAGATCCGTCCCAGTCTCAGGGCTGAACTTCGATTGCTATCCGCACGCCCACGGGTTCATCGCCGCCACGAGCATGAAGTTCGCCGGAAACGAGAGCGACCCGCGCGCCCGGCTGATCGTGACCACCCGATCTTCCA
>JBBDZX010000006.1:0-25274 GCA_040899905.1 Anaerolineales bacterium
TCTCGAAGGTGGGGGACATCCTGGACCTGGGGGTGGAGCTGGGCGTGATCGAGAAACGCGGGTCGTTCTTCACCTATCAGGGCGATCAGCGCATCGGCCAGGGACGCGAGAGCGCACGCGAGTTCCTCAAACAATCCCCGGATCTGACCGCGGAGCTAGAGGGAAAGATTCGTGACGCCGCGGGGCGCATGACATTGCCCCAGGAAGAGCTGGTGGAGGCGGAGGCCGCCTGAACCAAACCCGGGAACCATGCTGACGCCGCATCGGGAGAGCACGATGGACTCTGCCTTGCTTCTTCGAACGATGGAATCGGACGGCATGCGAATTGCCGCCCTTGCGGATAGCGTGAGTCCCGAACAAGCTCGCTGGAAGCCCAAGCCGGACTCGTGGTCGATCCTTGAGGTCGTCAATCACGACGTCGACGAAGAGCGAGAGGATTTCCGGACCCGGCTGGACATTCTCCTCCATCGGCCGGCCGATCCCTGGCCCAAGATCGATCCCAAGGCATGGGTGACGGAGAAGAAATACAACGAGCGCGAGCTACCGGAGTCCCTGACGCGATTCGCAGATGAACGGCGGGCCTCCCTCACATGGCTGCGGGGCCTTACCGCGCCAAAGTGGGAGGCCGAGGTCCACTCGCAATTCGGTTCGATGCGGGCGGGCGACATGTTCTGCGCATGGGTCACCCACGACCAGTTGCACATGCGGCAGCTCGTCGAACTGCATCGGGCCTATACCGAGAAGTTGGCCGAGCCGTATCACCTCGAATATGCAGGTGAGTGGTGATGGTGCAGCCGCCAGCCGCCAGCTACCAGCAGTGGGCCTGGCTATCGGGACACATGCAACGCCGCATCGCCTTGCCCGAGCCCGAACTAGGAGACGGAACTGGAAACTGGAAACTGGAAACCGGAGACTGGCAAACCCGAACTGAGGTCAGGATGCCGCATCCCCTTGTCGACCAACTTCGCTTCACACACACGGAATGGCTGCGCGGCTTGGAGGGCATTTCCGAGCAGGATGGGGCGCGACATCTCGGGCCCATGAACTCCATCAGTTGGACGGTTGGCCATTTGGCCTGGCACGAGCAGCGTTCCTGGCTTCAGCGGCCACAGGGCCTGCTCCCTTTCCCCAAGTTGGTTGAGATCTGCGCCTACGGTGCGCCGATGAGCACACCGTCCCTGTCCGAGATGAAAGCTCTTTGGGCGCAGGTCACAATCATGGCCGACCCATGGTTGGACGGGCTCACCGACCGGGATCTACTTGCCGACCTTCTCCTCGAGGGCGAGCCGGTCGGGCAATCCATCGGGTCGGTGATGCGTCGCGTGACCTATCACTACTGGTATCACATTGGTGAGATCCAAGCGACCCGCCAGATGCTGGGTCACTCGGATCTCCCCGAATATGTCGGCGATCTGGAAGAACTGGCCCCGTATCGGCCCGAATAAGCATGGTATCCGGAGAACACCATGAATCGACCCGTCCACTTCGAGATTCTGGCCGATGACCCAGAGAGGATCGGCGCCTTCTACAAGAGCCTCTTCGGCTGGGAGATCAAGGCCTGGGATGGCGGAGGCGATGCCTACTGGCTGGTGACGACCGGCGCGAAGGAGGTCCCCGGGATCGACGGCGGGATCATGAGCCGGCAGTTCCCCCAGGCCGTCATCAACACCACCGAGGTTCCGGACCTGGCGGCAACGCTCAAGAAGGTCAGCGCGACCGGCGGGAAAACCGTGAGCGAGCCGCATGAGATCCCCGGCGTGGGCAAGTTCGCGTACTGCGCGGACCCGGAGGGGAACATCTTCGGTCTCCTCGAACCGCCGCCCCCGGCGTAGGCCTACGGTGGCCCGAGTGCGATAATTCGGGGCATGTCCGGCCTCGCGCGCGACGAGCCCACCCCGCATTCGGCCCTCAGCCTGCAGGAGCGTTACGCTCCGGGTGGGACGTGCTACGGCTGTGGGCCGGCGAATGAGAAAGGGTTCCGCATTCGCAGCTTTCCGATCGGAGGGGAGGTCGTCGCGGACTGGATGCCACTGCCTGAACACCAGGCCTTCCCCGGAGTCCTCAACGGTGGGGTCATCGGCACGCTGCTCGATTGCCATGCCAATTGGTGCGCCGTCTGGCATCTGATCGAGCGCGATGGCCTGGATCACGCGCCCTCAACGGTGACCTCTGAGTATCACGTCCGCCTTCTTCGCCCGACTCCGACATCGGCACCCGTCCACCTGCGGGCCAACGTCGTGGAGTCGCAAGGCGATCGGGTCACGGTCGAAGCGACCCTCGAGGCCGACGGGAAATCTTGCGCCACCTTGCGCGGCACCTTCGTCGCCGTCAAGCCGGGCCACCCCGCGTATCACCGGTGGTGAGCTTGCTGGGGGAAGCGCGAAAGGTTGAGCGTGACTTGCAGGCGATGGGCGGCCAGCCCCCAGCCGCCAGGTCCCAGCTTCCCGCTGCCTCCTAGATGCCTACCGATGGGAAGAGATGAGGGTGCAGATCGATCCGCGGGTCGAGGTCGCCCGCGGAAACGCGGGGCCACGCTGGCGGCTGGATGCTGGATGCTGGCGGCTCTTTTGAGCGCGTGCGCACCCAATCCGCCCGCGAGCCTTCCGACGCCGCTGCCAAGCCTCGAAGCCATCCCGATCCAAACCGTGGCGCCGGCTCCGATCCTCCAGGAACCTACGCCGATCCTTTCCACGCCCACGGATGCCCCTCGGGGCTCATGCGTAGATGGCGCCCAATTCACGGAGGATCTTTCGATTCCCGATGGTTCGGAAGTGACCCCGGGCGCGCAGATCGACAAGCGCTGGTCGGTGGAAAACGTCGGGACGTGCGATTGGGGACCCGGCTACCGGCTGGTGCGCGTCTCGTCCGATGGCCTGGTCGGACCGGATGAGGTCGCTCTGTATCCGGCTCGGTCAGGGACACGCGCCGTGTGGCAGGTGGTTTTCACCGCCCCCGATTCGTTGGGGGAGTTCATCAGCGAATGGCAGGCGCAAGCCCCCGACGGGGCGCGGTTCGGGGATGAAGTCTTCGTCTACGTTGTGGTCGTCCCCCGGGTCACACCAACTGCTTCTCCCCTTCCTGGCGGCTGAAAGGGCTGGACATGAAAGACACCGGGTGTTTTCGAGACACCCGGTGTCTGCGATTCGCCCATTGGATGATCGGCTTGGGGCTGGATGCGGGCCCTGAGCGTGTCGAAGAGCCCGCGCATGGAGCTTGCCGCTTACGTCCCCTCTTCCCAGGACGTCAGATACTTCTGCTGCTCCGCCGTCAGGCTGTCGATCTCCACGCCCATGGACTCGAGTTTCAAGCGGGCGATCTCGCGGTCGATCTCCTCGGGGATGGAATGGACCGTGTTATCGAGTTCGTCCGCATGCTGGAGGAGCCATTCCATTCCGAGTGCCTGGTTGGCGAAGGACATATCCATGACGCTCGCCGGGTGGCCTTCGGCGGCGGCCAGGTTGATCAAGCGGCCTTCGCCGAGCAGGCTGATGCGCCGCCCGTCCTTGAGCAGGTATTGCTCGACGTACTCGCGCGCCCGCCTCTTTTCGACAGCCATATCCTCGAGCGCTTTCACATTGATCTCGACGTTGAAGTGCCCGGAGTTGGCCACGATGGCCCCATCTTTCATCGTCTCGAAGTGGACTCGATCGATGACGTTGACATCGCCGGTCACGGTGCAGAAGATATCGCCCACTGGAGCCGCCTCGGCCATGGGCAGGACGCGGAAGCCGTCCATGACGGCTTCGAGGGCCGAGAGCGGCTCGATCTCCGTGACGATCACCTGGGCGCCCATGCCGCGCGCCCGCATGGCCAGGCCGCGACCGCACCATCCATAGCCGGCGACCACAAAGGTCTTCCCGGCAAGCAGGATGTTGGTCGCTCGGATGATCCCGTCCAAGGTCGACTGGCCGGTGCCGTAGCGGTTGTCAAAGAAGTGCTTGGTGCGGGCGTCGTTGACCGCCAGTATGGGAAAGCCCAGGGCGCCTTGCGCGGCCATGGCGCGCAAACGGATCACGCCCGTCGTCGTCTCCTCCGTCCCGCCGCGAATGTTCGGCAGATCGGCCCGTCGCTCCTTATGCAGCGTGCTCACGAGGTCCGCGCCGTCATCCATCGTGACCTGAGGCTTGTGATCGAGGGCGGCGTGGATGTGTTTGTAGTAGGTCTCATGATCCTCGCCTTTGATGGCGAATACCGGGATCTCAAAATGCGTGACCAAGGAGGCGGCGACGTCGTCCTGGGTGGAAAGGGGATTGGAGGCGCACAGCACGACATCCGCCCCGCCGGCCTGAAGGGCGCGCATCAGATTCGCCGTCTCCGTCGTGACATGCAGACAGGCCGCAACCCGTGTGCCCTTGAGGGGCCGTTCCGAGGCGAATCGCTCCCGGATCTGGCGCAGGACGGGCATTTCCTGTTCGCCCCATTCGATCTTCCTGCGGCCTCCGTCGGCCTGATTCATGTCCTTCACTTCGTACTTCTGAGTCATACGTGGCTCCTCGTGAACATCCTCAAAGGGTAATGGGTTGATGGGTCAACATGGAACGTGTCGGCGTGTCAAAGGCTAACCGGTGCGTGGCCGAACCGGTCAACCCATTCCCCCATCACCCGTCGCCCCATCCGCCCGTGATGTCAAGTCTAACAGCACGCCGACTCCCTCGTAGTAGCCGCAGAAGGGCATGAAGCCGAGCCGGCGGTACACGCGCAGAGCCGGGTCATTCTGCATGGACACGTTCAGCACGATGGTCTCGATCCCGTCCTCGAAGAGCGCGTCCACCACCGCCGAACTCACCGCCCGGCTCATGCCGCGGCCGCGGGACTCGGGGTGGGTGAAGACGTTCCCGACCGCGGCGAGGCGCGCCGGCTTCGAGACCACGTGGACTCCGGCGACGGCTTTCAGTTCGCCTTGTTCTCGAAGGCCGAAGAAAGGACCGCCCTCCAGCTGGCGGGAATGGAAAGAGTCGGGGCTGTCGGGATGGCCGGTGAAGAGGGCGGTCATTTCGTCGAGGTCGGAGGGCGTCAGGCGGGTGACACGCGGGTCGGCCTCGGCGTGGAAGTCCTGCCTCCGCAGGGCCATTCTCCACATGCGCAGCTCTTTCTCGGACTTCAGCTGTGCCCCCAACAACGTCCGATGAGTCGGCAACAGGGTGTATTGGTAGGCAGCCGGCGGAGCGGCGCGCAGGAGTTCGAGGGCGGCGCCCGGGTCGCCATGCGCAAACAGGACCGGCGGCGTCAGTCCTGAATACACGAGCACCACGGCCCGATCTGCAATCATCCAGTGCGCGTGCGCGTAATATTCCGGGTCGAGATCCGCCAGCGCATACGCGCACCACACTCGGTCCGCCTCGAGAAGGTCGCGTACCTTGACCGAGTCCGGGCGCCTCACCACAATCGATCCAGCTCGGGCCCGTCGGGGAAGTGGGCGCGGAACCTCTCGAGGAAGGACGCCAAGCTGTACTCGTGACCCTGGGGCCCTTCGTGTTCCAGGCAGTAGGTGGCGGCCAGCGCGCCGATCTGGCCGCAACGCTCCAGGGGTAAACCTCGAAGGAACGCTTTAAGGAAGCCGCCGCGATAAGCATCCCCTACGCCAGTCGGGTCGAGCAGCCGGACTTCTGGCACAGCCGGGATTTCCCAAATTTCTCCCTGGGTGTGGATCTCCGACCCCTTGGCCCCGCGGGTGACCGTGACCCACTCCAAGTTGGGCGTTAGATCCGCCAGCCGCAGGCCGGTTTTCTCTTCAACCAGCGCCAGCTCGTAGTCGTTCAGAAAGAGAGCCCGCGCGCCGCCGATCGCCTCGACAAGAGCGGGGCCGTCCATGCGCACAATCTGCTGGCCCGGGTCGTAGAAGTATGGGATCTCGAGCTCCCGGCATTCCCGAGCGTAGCCGGTCATGGCAGCAGGGTCGTTGGCGGAGATGACGACCAGCGACGGGGCGATCGAGAGGTCGGCGAAACGGAGCGCACCGGCATGGGCCATGGCCCCCGTATAGAAGGAAGCGATCTGGGAGTTCGCCTGATCCGTGTTCACGAAGAAGGAGGCCGTGAATACGCCCGGGATGGTGCGGACGGCCGACAGGTCGACGCCCCGCGCCTCCAGCCACTCCCGGTAGTCCCCGAAATCCTCGCCGACCGTAGCCATCACCCGCGGACGCTCCCCGAGCAGGGCCAGCGTGTACGCGATGTTGGCCGCGATTCCCCCCCGGCGTCGGATCAGGCTGTCAACGAGGAACGAAAGGCTGAGTTGATCCAGACGATCGGGCAGGATGTGGTCTCGGAACCGGCCCGGGAACGTCATGATGTAGTCGAAAGCGATCGACCCGGTGAGGACGAGGTCGCGGTTGGGTCTGGTAGAAGGGCCGGGGGGGCGGTCAAGTGCGGCGCCGGCGCGCCGTTCGCGGTCAGGCACGCCGCGGTCCTCCGACACACAAACGCGCTCTCCGGGGAGAGCGCGGGTCCCACACCCGCGGAGTGTAGCACGGAGCCGAGGCGGGGACAAGCCGATCCTTCAAGGAGGATTTGACACGCGGCGCGCCGGTCCCGTATGCTTGGGCGCATGCATCGAGGCGGGCACCGCTTCGCACTTTTGGGCTTTGCGCTCGCCGTGAGCGGCTCGGCGTGCTCTTCGATCTTTGCTGAGCGCGCCACGGCCACCGCCACGCACGTCCCTTCGGCGACATTCACCCCCACTCCGACTCCCACACCGACTCCCGCGACCGCGACGCTCCTCGAAGGAGCCGATATCGCGCTGTTCGAAGCCGATTGGGATACAGCCCTGGCGCAGTATCAGGAAGCTCTGGCCGGCGCCGTCGACCCCGAGACCCGCGCGGCTGCCCTGCTCGGAATCGCCACCACCCATCTGCGCGCCGGCAGGTATCCGGAAGCGCTCACCGCTTTCGATGGATTCCTGCAGGCTTTTCCCGCCGATCCATTGTCCCCAGAAGCCCACTTTCTCGCGGCGTTGGCGTACGAGGAGACCGGTCAGGACGATGCCGCGCTGGCCGCCTACGACCAGTACCTGGCACTGCGCCCAGGCGTGATCGATGCGGATGTCCAGGAGCGGGCCGGGGATACCTTGCGTCGACTCGGCCGGCCCATGGAAGCCATCCCGCGATATCAGGCCGGGCTGGCCGCGAGCCCACTCCACGGCCCCCTCAATCTCCAGACCAAGATTGGTGTGACCTACTTGAACGCTGAGCTTTTCGCTGAAGCGCTCAGCCAGTTCGAGACGCTGTTCGCCACAGCCAGCGACAGCAACACCCTGGCGACGATGAACTACCTGGCGGGTCTAGCTTTGCAGGGGATGGGCCAGAACCAAGCCGCCTACGAACGCTACCTGGACTCCGTCATCCGATTTCCCGAATCGGCGGACACCTATAGCGGTCTCGTGATCCTGGTCGGCGAAAGTGTCCCGGTGGACGACTACCTTCGAGGGCTGATCGACTTTCACGCCGGAGCCTATGAGCCTGCGCGTGACGCCTTGGATCGGATTCTGGCGACGAATCCCACCGCCGCCGCCCTGTACTACCGAGGGCTTTCCGTGCGGGCGTTGGATGACTGGGCCTCCGCCCGGTTGAACTTCGAAGCGGTGGTGAGCGACTTCCCCGGAGACCCGCTGCGGCCTGCCGCGTGGCGAGAGCAGGCCGTGACCGAGTGGGCCTACCTTGGGAACTACGGGCTGGCCGTCGAGACCTACCTCGAGCTGGCTGCCGCCTACCCGGGCACCGACGCGGGGGCGCAGGCGCTGTTCGATGGCGGCCGGGTCGCGGAACGGAATGGGGACCTCGGGACCGCGGCGCAGACCTGGCTCCGCTTGGCAGCAGAGTATCCGATGACGCCCCTCGGATACCGGGGCGCATTCGAAGGCGGGGTGGTCGAATACCGGCTGGGTGACATGCCCGCAGCCCGCTCGGCATTCGAGGCCGCACTTTCGTTCGCGGTCGAGCCCGATCAACGGGCGGCGAGCTTGTTGTGGATTGGGAAGTCCCAGGCCGCAGCGGGCGACGGGGCCGCGGCCGCCCTATCCTGGCAGGCCGCCGCAGGCGCCGACCCGACCGGCTATTACTCGCTGCGGGCCGAAGAAATCCAGACGGGCGAGCTGCCTCTGCAAGGCTCCGGCCTTTTCAACTTCACCACGGACCTGGCAGGCGAACGCGCAGCAGCCGAAGCCTGGCTCCGCCAGAACTTCGTGGTTGATGGGGCCGAGCCGCTGACGGAATTGGACGGCGTTCTGGCGGCGGATCCGCGGCTGATCCGCGGCGAGGAGCTTTGGCGGCTGGGCCTGTTCGGTGAAGCGCGCGATGAGCTGGAGTCGCTGCGGCTGGACGTGGCAACCGATCCGGAGGCGACGTACCGCCTCATGCATAAACTACTCGACCTCCGACTCTACCGCTCAGCCATCTTCGCTTCCCGACAGATCCTCAGCTTGGCCGGGATGGACGACCGGGAGAGCCTCGGAGCCCCCGTCTACTTCAATCGGATCCGCTTCGGCCCGTATTTCGGGGAGCTCATCCTGCCGGAAGCCGTGCGCTACGGCCTGGACGGGCTCTTCCTTCTGTCCTTGGTCCGCCAGGAGAGCCTCTTCGAGGGCTTCGCCACGTCCTTTGCCGATGCCCGAGGTCTGATGCAGGTGATTCCGCCGACCGGACAATCGATCGCCGAGCAGCTCGGGTGGCCGCCGGACTATGTCGAGGCCGACTTATACCGTCCGGTGGTGAGCGTGCGTTTCGGGACGTTCTACATCGCCGAGCAGCGGGACCGATTCGAAGGCGACCTGCCCGCCGCCCTGGCCGCGTACAACGCCGGTCCTGGGAATGCCTTGATCTGGCGTGAGTTGGCTGGAGGCGATCCGGATCTCTTCGTCGAGGTCATCCGGCTGCAGGAGCCGTACGACTACATCCGGACGATCACCGAGGTGTACGCGATCTACCGCACGTTATATGCCTCGCCCTAAAGCGTGGGGATGGCGGCTCACCGGGCCGGGGCCATGCTTGGGACGGATTTCATAAACGGGGAATCCGGGGAATGGGGACGACCGTCGACTTCACGAATTGCGAGTCTTTCCCGGATGGCATGGGTGATCCCCCGCCTGCCCTTGAGCGCTGTGCATGTCCAAGCTTCGAAAGGGATATCCCGTGGATGACATGTGGATCGCGCGCACCCACCGCAGCTTGAAGCATGATTCCCTTGCCCCTTGTTACTCGCTTCTGGCCAGCCTCGTAAGGCATTTCCGCGTGGAAGTCGGCGCTTGAAGCTTGAAGCCCCCGTCCCCTGTTGCTTTCCCCTTACCTCTTGCTACCTATCACTTGCTACTTGGGTCTCCGCCACCTTCGTGGCAATCCATGCCACATAGTGCCCAGTGATCATGCGGATCGGCAACCGCCCAAGGATTTCAAGGGCTAAGACGAGACGCTCCATGGCCTTCAGCAACCCAGTCCAACCTGTCCGCTCCAACCACGCCAGGATCCGAATCGATGAGTAGCGGAAGGCATGGATCAGGTACCCGGATTTGTCGACGCGGTAGCCGGCGTGTTCGAGGAGCACGCGCCCTTCTCGCCCACCGACGGTCGCCCCCAGAAAGAAGGTGTCAGCGCGGAGACGCTGCACTAGTCCCGCGGGCAGGATCCGGCGAAGCGCGACCTCCGGGTTGGCTGGGTTGTCCATAGTCAGCAATAGCCGACCTCCAATCCGTTGGACACGACTGATCTCCCCTAGCCCGGCCGCGATGTCGGCTGGGTTTTCAAAGTGGTCTAACGTGGATAGGCTCAGAACCGCGGGCAGGGCGCCGGCTTTGAACGGCAGGCGACGCACGTCAGCCACAACGCAAGTTACTCCCTTTTTCAAACGCTGCCGGGCTTGGCGAACGACTTCCGGGTCCTGATCGATACCGAGAAACCGCAACCGCGGTGGGAGATCGGCCGCGTGATGGTGCGGGCCGCTGGCTTCGTCGAAAAGATCAGTCTTGAGCGCCCAGCCGGGGAGCGCCTCAGAGAGAGGTCCACGCATCCAGAGTGAGAGGATGCGCCTCCGCACGCGCCACCAGGGGCTTCGCCGAGGCCGGATCGAATCGGGAGTAGGCATGGGCGGGGTAGAATAGTCCGCTTGCTCCGAAGGTTCAATCGTGGGCGCGTCGCCTCAACTCCATAGGGACTTCGAGGTCGTGGACGTCTTCGGGATCCCTGTGGCCCGCCTCGACCTGGCGGGTGTCCTGCGGAGGGTGCAGGGGGCCATCCGTTCCCCCGGGCCGGCCCCGCTTTGCCTCGCCTACGTCAACGCTCATTCCTGCAATCTGTTTTTCGAGGATCCGGCCTTCCGCCGCGCCCTGGCGCGGGCGGATCTGATCTATGTAGATGGCAACGGTCCCCGGCTGGCGGCCTGGCTGGCGGGTGACCATCTCCCGCGGCGGATGACGGGCGCCGATTGGGTTTACGATCTATGCACCCTCGCCGAAGGGGAGGGGTATCGCCTGTATCTCCTCGGATCGGCGCCGGGAGTGGCGGAGGAATGCGCCGCCCGTTTGCGACGACTCTACCCTCGCCTTTCCATCCTCGGCTTGCGGGATGGATACTTCCGTCCGGAGGCCGAGCCCGCCCTCCTGGAAGAAATTCGCCGCCTGCACCCAGACATTCTCCTGTTGGGAATGAGCTCTCCGCGGCAAGAGACTTGGATGGCCGAGAAGGCAAGCGAACTCCACCTTCCGGTAGTGTGGGCCGCCGGCGGCGTGCTGGAGTACGCTTCGGGCCGCGAGCGACGAGCCCCGCGATGGATGCGCCAGTTGGGGCTCGAGTGGCTTGGGCGCTGGCTAATCGATCCCCGCCGACTGACGGGCCGCTACTTGGTTGGCGTCCCTCTCTTCTTGTACCGTGCCGCCGGACATGCCATTGCCCGCCGCGTCCGTCCCAGGCGTGCGGGGTGACCCCGGCCGACTGTCTGCGCTTCCTTATTAATTCTTCCTGATCATGCGCGCCGAGGTCACTGTCCGGAACGCGGGCCTTCTCTTCTTGCTGCGGGGCCTTGCGTTGGCGGGCGGAGTTCTCTACGCCGCCCTCGTCCCGCGCAGCATGGGCCCCGAGGCCTACGGCGCCTTTGCGCTCGTCACTTCCCTATCCGTCTGGTTCGAACTCGCCAGCGGACTCGGCCTGACTCAGGTGATCAGCCGCGAGACGCCTTTGCTGCAGAGGATGGAAGGTCCCTCGGGGCTGGGGCGTTTCTTCGGTAGCCTTCTGACCTTGCGCCTCGCCAGTGGCCTGGTAGCCTCGGTTGCGTTCTTCCTCTTCACTCGCCTTTGGCTGCAGGAAATTGATGTATGGGTCCTGGCCGCAGTCGCGGCCACGGTGGTGATCCAAGGAGTGGGCGCCACTGTGTATTCCTTCTTCCTCGGCCTGAACCAGGCGGCGCGCTGGGGAGCCAACGACGTGCTCAGCCGCTGGGTGCCGATTGGTTTTCTGGTGGTCGGGTATCGCTTGAGCGGATTGCCGGGCGCCTGTCTCGGCTTGTTGGTGGCGGAACTGATCATCGCCTTTGTCGCCCTCTTTTGGGCCCGTTCGCACCTCTCCTGGGAAGGGCTGCGGACGGGCTGGTCCAGGCTGATTCCGTATCTGCGGTTTGCGCTCGGTTTCTATGTCTCGGCCCTGATCCTGGCGGTATTTCAACGAAGCGGTGAGCCCCTCGTCCGGCTGTTCACGGGAGACTACGTCCAGGTCGCATATTTTGGCCTGGCGGCATCAGCGATCACGGCCGCCGACACGGTGATCCCGCAAGTGACCTCCGCCTTCGCCCCTTTTCTGACAACGCTTCAGGCCCTCGGTGATCCTGACCGGGTCGCTCGCTGGGCAGAGCGGCTCGTGCGCTGGCTCGGCATTCTGGGTGTGGTCGCGATCGCTGGCGCATTCTTGATGGGAAGCGACCTCGTCCTCGTCGTGCTTGGGGAGGACTTTGCTCCGGTGTCGGTCTACCTGGCGATTCTGGCGCTGACCTTGATCCCCCAGGCGGTAAGTTCCGTGTCGCGAATGCTGGCCGTGGTCTACGTCCGCCCGGGCGAGGTGGTGCGGGCGTCCATCCTTCGATTGGCATTGCTTTGGATTCTGGGTCCGGTTCTCCTCCTGCGCCTCGGCGGTATTGGCGCCTGTTTTGCCGTCTTGGCGGCGACGACGGGCTATGCCATCGCCCTCGCCTGGCGCATGCGCCGCGCCGTGAGCTATCCATTCCAACGCTGGGGGATGGCGCTGGCGCTGGGCGGAATCTTCGTCCCCCTGATCTGGCTCCGCAGTGATTGGTGGATCAACGCCGGGCTATTCGCCCTGTTCCTGGCAACCTATGCCGGCCTGCTTTTGGCTTTGCGGTTGGTCGGAGTGGATGAGGTCAAGGCTGCTCTTCAGGTGCTGCGACGACGGCCGGAGAGTCGTCTCGCAGAGACCCCCTCGCCATTCTGAGGCCCTGAGCTCGTAAAAGAGCGGAAGAATCTGCCTTCGACGAAGATCTAACCCTCATGGGTAGAGGCGGAGCCAAGCCCTTAAGCCCAACCGAAGGAGGCGGAAGGGAATTCCAAAGGAAGGATACAATCCCCCTCACCTCATTCTCAAGGTTCCATGATCGATCGGCTCTCTGCTGCGTTTCGTTTCGCCACGGGACTACAGAGCTTTCTGAGCCGGACCCTCTCGGCAGAAGAATGCCGCCAGATCGTGGAAGCCGGGCTGCGCCAGCGGGAGACGTCTTTCCTACACCTGGTCGAATCCGCAGTCTTCGGGAACCCGAACAGCCCCTATCTGCCTCTCTTCCAACGAGCCGGCGTCTCTATGCCCGACGTGACCCTGTGGTTGAACGAATCCGGCGTCGAAGGCGCGCTGGGGAAGTTGTTTGACGCGGGGATATGGCTGAGCCTGGATGAGTTTAAGGGACGCGCCCCACTGAAGCGGTCCGGCCTCGAGCGGCCGATCCATGCTCGCGACTTCGATAACCCGCTGCTCACCCGGCACTTCTCCCTTCGCACCGGCGGATCGCGCGGCCCCGGCACGCTCCTGACCATCGACCTCGATTACATCCGGCATGAGGCCGCCGATGATCGGCAGTTCCTGGAGTCGTTCAACCTCCTCGACCGCCCGTTGGCCATCTGGCGGCCCATCCCTCCCGGAACAGCTGGCCTGAAGGGGATTCTCCGCCGCGCCAAGCTCGGTCTGCGAGTTGATCGTTGGTTCACGCAGGCCAAACCCTCCACGGCCCCCGGCGACTTGGCGTACCTGGCGATCACCTACCTCTCCACCATAAGCGGAAGGCTGTGGGGGAGAGGCAGCCCGTTTCCAGAGTACGTTCCCTTAACGGACGCCCGGCGGGTGGCCGAATGGCTGGCATCGATGACCGCGGCCGGGACTCCTGCGTTGTTGGACACCATCGCCAGCTCGGGCGTCCGTGTCGCCCGGGCCGCTCTAGACATGGGGCTTGATATTCGCGGGACCCTCTTCCGGCTCGGTGGCGAGCCGCTTACCCCCTCCAAAGTTCGCTTGGTGGAGCAGACGGGCAGCCGCGCCGTCTGTCACTATGCCATGTCCGAGATCGGCCGCCTCGGGCTCGCCTGTGGCGCGCCGTCCGAGCTGGACGATGTACACATCCTGACCGACAAAGTCGCGTTGATTCAGCGGGAGCGCGCGACTGGGGGCATCCGCCTTCCGGCTTTCTTCCTGTCTTCGCTCCATCCGGGCTCCCCCAAGATCGCGATCAACGTCGAAAGCGGTGACTACGGTGTGGTTACCGAGCGCGACTGCGCCTGTCCCCTGAGCCAGCTTGGCTTGCGCCAACACGTTCACCACATCCGCAGCTACGAGAAGCTCACGACCGAGGGCATGCACTTTATGGGTCCCGACTTGCTCCACCTGCTGGAGGAGGCGCTGCCGGCCCGCTTTGGGGGCGGCCCGACCGATTACCAGCTGGTGGAAGAAGAGGAACAGGGGACCACACGGATCAGCCTCGTGGTCAGTCCGAGGGTGGGCCCGATTGATGAATCCCTCGTCGTGGCCGATGTGCTGGAGACCCTCGGCGGGGCCACGGCAGGCACGCGGATGATGGCCACGACGTGGCGTCAGGGCGACACGCTGCGCATCGTCCGCCGCGAGCCGTTTGCGACCAGCGCCTCAAAGATCCAGGCGTTGCATATCCCTCCCCGAGGAGAAACCGGATGAGGCGGATCTGGCAGGCGGCGGTTCTGTTCTTCGCGGTCGCTGTGTTCGCGGCCTGCGCTCCACCGATCCCGGAGGCAGGATCCATCGGGGAGATTCGGGCTGCCTACCCATCTGTCGCAGACTTTCAAGATCTGCCTTCGTTGATGGCATTGGACTCACTGATGCTGAAGGGCTACAGCGTGGTGCCCACGTTCTACGCCCAATCCCCCCTCGCCGTAGAGGCCTTGGCCGGCGGGCAGGCGGACGTCGGATTCGGTTCGACGCGATCGTACTGGGCCGCCATCGAGAAAGGGGCTCGGCTGACCACGATCATGGAGCAGGCGTCCAACGGATGGTCGGTGGTCACCTTAAACGGAATCGCCGAGTGCGCCGACCTGCACGGCCGGCGGCTGGCGGTGGGAAGTGAGGGCTCCGTGGCGAAAGCGATGACGGATGCATTTCTGCAGAAGAATTGCCCCGGCACCATACCCGAGATCCTCTACATTCCCGGTTCGGACAGCCGTGCGGCGGCGCTGCTGGCGGGCCAGATTGACGCCACCACCGCCGAGCCGGCCGATGTTGTTCATTTGTTGCGGGAGGGTTCGGATCGATTCCATGTCTTGGTCGATTTCGCCGTCCGTCTGCCGGATCTGATCACGACGGCGGTGTACGTGAACCTCGATTATGCGCAGGCTCACCCGGAGACGATCCGCGCTCTGGTGGAAGCCTTGCTCATGAGCCACCGCAGCATCGAGGCCAACCCGGATCTCCTCACATCCCAAGCGACGCGACGCCTGGGGATCGATGCGTCGGAGATTCCGTCGATCCTCGCGACCCATCGGCGGATCGCGACGTGGGACGTGAACGGAGGTCTGACTTGGGAGGCGATCGGCTACAGCCTCGATTTCTATGTCCAGACCGGAAGCTTCGAGCCTGGCCTCGAGTCCGCCGATGTCGCCGAGCTCTCCTTTCTCGAAGCCGGCCTGAGCGAGCTCGGCCTCTCCGGATCTTCCAACCCGTAGGCTCCGCCCACATGATCCCAGCTCAAGGAAGGACCGCGATGGCCCCGTCGGTCCCGGCGCGTCCCTTCGGTGGAAGTTTGAAGTGGGGGTTGCGCCTACTTTCTCTCACGGTGTTCTTGGTCGTATGGGAAGGATTGGGTCGGAGCCTCGACAGCCTGCTCCTGCCGACAGCTTCGGAGACAATCGCGACCCTCGTCCGACTGACCGGCACGGGCGAGCTCTGGCAAGCTCTCTGGCTCAGCAATCAGGCTCTGGTGATGGGTTACTTGGCTGCGCTGGTCATGGCCATTCCGCTCGGACTGGCGATCGGCCGTTGGCGGAAATTCGAAAAGCCGATCGACCTCTATCTCAACCTCTTTCTCGTCACTCCCGTATCGGCGTTGATCCCGCTTTTCATCATGGCTCTTGGGCTAGGAACCGTGGCCCGCGCCGCAGTCGTCTTCGTATTCTCGGCTCCGATCGTGGCCGTGAACACGCGCGCGGGCCTGAGAGGCATCGATCCGAGGCTGATCGAAATGGCCCGTTCGTTCTTAGCCACGGAGATGCAACTTTGGCGCAAGGTCCTTCTTCCCGGAGCTCTGCCTGCGGTGATCTCCGGAGTCCGACTCGGGCTGGCCCGAGCCATCTCCGGCATGGTGGCGGTCGAGCTGCTGCTGATTTCGGTCGGATTGGGCCGCCTGATCCTGCGCTATCAAGCGGACTTCGAGGCCGCCTCCGTCTATGCCGTTGTCTTGGTCGTTCTGGCCGAGGCCGTGCTGTTGATTGGCTTGCTCCGTTTGTTGGAAAAGCGGCTGTCACCGCAGGGCGGGACCGAGGGGTTGCAATGATCCATATCCGCGGCCTGCGAAAGGTGTTCCCCGGAGTCGGCCACCGTCCCGCAACGCCTGCCCTCGAAGGATTTGATCTCACCGTCCAAGATGAGGAATTCGTCTGCCTGCTGGGGCCCAGTGGCTGTGGCAAGACGACGGCGCTGCGGATCTTGGGCGGCCTCTTGCGGTGGGAGGCGGGCGAGGTGTTGATTGATGGACGCACCGTGACCGGCCCCGGCACCGACCGCGCGATGGTATTCCAGAATTTCGCTTTGCTGCCTTGGGCGGATGTCTTGACGAATGTCGCCTTTGGTCTCGAGCTGCGCCGGACCCCCTCCGAGGGTCGCAGGCAGACCGCGAAGCGTTGGTTGGAGGCGGTGGGATTGGACGGATTCGAGAGCCACTATCCGCGCGAGCTCTCCGGTGGGATGCAGCAGAGGGTCGGACTGGCCCGCGCCTTGGCAGTGGATCCGAAGATTTTGTTGATGGATGAGCCCTTTGGGTCGGTCGACGCCCAGACTCGGCGGGTGCTGCAAGAGGATCTCGTGCGACTTCAACAGCGCGATCGGCGGACGGTTGTCTTCGTCACGCACAGCATGGAGGAGTCAGTCCGAATGGCGGACCGGGTTGTGCTCATGAGCCCCCGCCCCGGCCATGTCGTTGAGACAGTGGACGTTCCCTTTCCTCGCCCGCGATCGGCCGAGGTACGAAAGGACACGGCCTTCGTCGAGCTCAAGGAGTATCTGTGGAGCCGCCTTGAGGCGATGCAGCCACCTTCCGAGCGGGAAGCACGCATCCGGTAACGGATTGTAGGATGACCCAGAGGACCCATGGCGGATAGAGGTCGGGTAGGGAATGCAGGGTGGCGCTCCAGCCTGGTCGCACTTCTCGCGGGTGCCGCCGCTTGGGAGCTCGCTGGGCGTCTCCTGCGCTTCAGCTTCCTTCCCCCTTTCTCGACTGTCGTGGGCGCCAGTTGGGAACTCATCCAGTCAGAGGCCATCCTCGGCCATCTTTCCGTCAGCCTTGTCAGCTTGGCGATCGGCTTCGTCCCGGCGGTCGCGCTGGGCCTGACCCTCGGGGCCCTGATGGGACGCTTTCAGCACGTGGAGTACCTGTTCGACCCCTACCTCCACGCCCTCCTGGCCACACCCAATCTCATATTCGTCCCGATCTTGTTTGCATTGTTTGGGGTCGGCCGAGGCACGCAGGCGGCGATCGTCTTCCTTTATGCCTTCTTTGTGATTGTCTCGAACACGATGGCCGGGGTCCGCGCGAGCGACGCCGGTTTGATGGAAATGGCCCGTTCATTCGGCGCCAACAGGCGGCAAGCTTTTCTTACCATCGTCGTGCCCGGGGCGCTGCCGCTGGTGATGGCTGGCCTACGGTTGGGGATGGCTCGGGCGGTCAAAGGCATGATCAACGGCGAGATGTTCATCGCATTGATGGGATTGGGAGCCTTGATCCGCAGCTATGGCGGCCGGTTCGAGGCAGACAAGGTCTTGGGAGTTCTGCTTCTCGTCAACGTGGTCGCGGTGGCTTGCGTGGGCCTGCTCCAAGCGCTGGACCGCCGTCTGATGCGCTGGGCGGATTAGAGGCTACTGAATTCCGGCGGCAGAGAATTTCCCTACCATGCCACCGTGGGGGAACGAGATGGGCGGGTTGGATCGCGCGCCTAAGGTCTCGGTCAGGGAGGACACCGGTTTCCCGGGGATGACACCACAGAATCCCCGGCTCCGGGCCGTGGGCGGTGGCCCAGGTACTCGTTCGTTGGAGGGGGCATGACCCTGCGCCTCCATGTTCCTCGTCCGGTTTGCTACATCCAGCCGTTCGTGACAGATTTCACAATCTCGCGAAAGCCCCCACATGGTCAAGGCCACAGCACCCGTGGGTATTGACCTGGTCACTTCCTCGTGATACACTACCCTTTCGCTTCGCGCAGGGTGGGGTCCTACCCAGTCCCGCCCCGAGCGAGCACTGGGGCCGGCGTCGGGCCCCGTGCCGTTTTTCGGTGACCGTTCCTCTCTCGCACACGGCCACGAAACACTACCGAGGAGCCCAGGGATGACCATCCGCGGTCAGAAGTGGTACTCGCGCATTCCGGACGTTTTTTCTCTGCCCACGCTGATTGACATTCAACTCGAGTCCTTCGAATGGCTGCGGACCGACGGGCTGGCCGAGCTGTTCGACGAGATCACCCCCATCGAATCGTATAACGGCGGCATGAAGCTCTTCTTCCCCAGCAAGACCCGCGAGAGCCGCGAATTCAGTTTGAAGTATTGGTTCGAAGATCCCAAACACGACATCGCCGAATGCGTCGAGCGCGATCTCACATTCGCCGCGCCCCTCTACGTCTCGGTCCTGCTCGCCGGCACGGAAGTCCCGGAACCCATCAAGCAGGAGATCTTCCTGGGGGACTTTCCGCTCATGACCGAGAAAGGAACGTTCATCGTCAACGGGACGGAGCGCGTGGTCGTTTCGCAGCTCATTCGATCGCCCGGCGTGTACTTCGAAGCCCCCGAGGACCGCGGCAGTGGACGGCGCCTGGCCGCCGCCAAGCTCATCCCGGACCGCGGGGCGTGGATGGAGTTTGAGACCCGCAAGAGCGACTACATCACCCTCAAGTTCAATCGAAAGCGCACCGTCCCGGTCACCATTCTCTTGCGCGCCCTAGCCGCGGTCGACGACGGCCTGGGCAATTCGCCGATCAAGGAAGGCACGGACGAGGAGATCCTCAAGCTCTTCGAGCATGCCGATCTGAATCCCGACCACCCCTACATCGCCACGACGATCCGCCAGGAACCGGGCTGGGACATTAAGGACAAGCGAACGTTGGCGCAGGAAGCCATGATTGAGTTCTACCGGCGCATGCGCCCAGGCGACCCGCCGACCCTCGACAATGCCCGCGAATACCTGCACGATCAGCTCTTTGACCAGCGCCGGTACGACCTGGAGCGCGTGGGCCGCTACAAACTGAACCAGAAGCTGGGCATCCATGCCCAGGTGCCGCTCGAACACCGCCGGGTCACAGGCTGGGACATCGTTAAGCTGGTCGAGCGGTTGATTCTCATTAACAACCACGTCGAGAACCCGGATGACATCGACCACCTCGGAAATCGGCGCGTGAAGACCGTCGGCGAGTTGATTCAGGGAAAGCTTCGGGTGGGCCTGCGCCGCACGGAGCGCGTCATCGTCGAGCGGATGTCCATCCGCGATCAGGAACAGGTCTCCCCGATGACCCTGATCAATATCCGGCCCGTTGTGGCCGCGATCCGGGAGTTCTTCGGATCGAGCCAGCTGTCGCAATTCATGGACCAGACCAACCCGCTGGCCGAGCTGCGTCACAAGCGAACCCTGTCCGCGTTGGGACCGGGCGGCCTCCGACGTGAGCGAGCGGGCTTCGACGTCCGCGACGTTCACCACTCTCACTACGGCCGCATCTGTCCGATTGAGACGCCCGAAGGCCCGAACATCGGCCTGATCGGACGTCTGGCGACCTACGCCCGAGTCAACCGGTTTGGCTTCATTGAGACTCCCTACCGCCGCGTCCTGCGCGAGCTCGCGGCCGAGGATCCTCGGCTGATTGGGCGGGTCTTGCGAACCGACGTGATCGACGAGCGAGGCAAGAAAGTCGTGGCGCACGCCGGCGAAACCGTCGGGGTCGACCATGCCAAGGCGCTGGGCAAGGTGGGCCGCCCCGTGCCCATCATTCCGTTCGCCTCGGATGAGACGGCCTACCTTTCGGCCGACGACGAGGACCGCTACGTCATCGCCCAGGCCAATGCGCCCTTGAACGAGAGCCAGGAATTCGTGCGCCAGCGAGCCTCGTGCCGCCACCATGGCGAGTTCTTGTTCGCCGAGCCGGAGCAGATTGATTACATGGATGTCGCCCCACGCCAGATCGTCGGCGTGAGCGCTTCCCTGATTCCCTTCCTCGAGCATGACGACGCGAACCGCGCCCTCATGGGCTCCAACATGCAGACTCAGGCTGTGCCGCTGATCCGGCCGGAAGTGCCCCTCGTCTCGACGGGCATGGAACGTCAAGCGGCCCTGGACTCCGGCCAGGTGATCCTGTCGGACGTCAACGGCGAAGTGGAGTCGGTGGCGGGAAGTACCGTCGTCGTCCGGTCGGGCAAGGACCGCAAGACCTACCACCTGCGCAAATACAACCGGTCCAACCAGAGCACGTGCATCGATCAACGACCGGCGGTGATCAAGGGCCAGCGGATCCACAAGGGCGATGTGATTGCCGACTCTTCCTCGACCGCGGGCGGCGAGCTCGCCCTCGGCCAGAACGTCCTGTGCGCCTTCATGTCCTGGGAAGGCGGCGACTTCGAAGACGCGATCCTGATCTCGGAGCGCCTGGTGCAGGAGGACCTGTACACCTCGGTCCACATCGAGAAACACGAGGTCGAGGCCCGCGACACCAAGCTGGGCCCGGAAGAGATTACGTACGACATCCCGAATGTCGGCGATGAAGCGCTGCGCGACCTGAACGAGGATGGAATCATCCGCGTCGGCGCCGAGGTGGGACCGAACGACATTCTGGTCGGCAAGATCACGCCCAAGGGCGAAAAGGAACTGACCCCGGAAGAGAAGCTGCTGCGGGCGATCTTCGGGGAGAAGGCCCGCGAGGTGAAAGACACCTCCCTGCGCATGCCTCACGGCGAGCGGGGCAAGGTGGTCTCGGTCAAGGTGTTCACACGCGAGGAGCATCGCGATCTCCCGCCCGGCGTCGAGAAGATGGTTCGCGTTTCCGTGGCGCAGAAGCGCAAGGCCACGGAGGGCGACAAGATGGCCGGCCGGCATGGCAACAAGGGCGTGATCTCCAAGGTCGTGCCGGCGGAGGATATGCCGTACCTGGACGACGGCACGCCGGTGGACCTGATCCTAAACCCCCTCGGCGTCCCGGGCCGGATGAACATTGGCCAGATTCTCGAGGCGCACCTCGGGTGGGCCGCGGCCCGTCTGGGTTTCCGCGCCGTCACACCGGTGTTCGACGGCGCCGACGAAGAAGAGATCGAGGCCGAACTGGCGCGTTCCTGGCTCGTCGACCATTCCTGGAAAGAGGTCGGCGACCGGGCCTGGGCCTGGGCCAAGGAGCAGGGCCTCTATCAAGAAGAGGCGTTCGAAGACGAGGACGAAGTCCGCCGGTTGTACCTCGAAAACTGGCTCGTCAAGCTGAACTACAACCCGGAGTCGTTGGCGACGGATCCGATCTACGCACGCCGGGCTGCCGTCCGCGAGTGGCTGCGCGAGAAAGGCTACGACCCGGACGAGGTGCTCCTGTTTGAGGACTCCACGGTCGCGCCCGCGCAGCGGCGCGGACACGACGCCAGGGCGATCGAAGCGTGCTTCCGTTTCTGGACGGAAGCGTGGGGCGGGAAAGCCCCGGCCGAGCATGACCTGGAGAAAGTGCGCCGTGCCGCCGAGAAGACGATGGCGGACACCGGGCGTCCGATGCCAACCCTGGGCAAACAAATCTTGCGTGATGGGAAGACCGGGGACGCGTATGACCAGCCCGTCACCGTCGGCGTGGTGATGATGATGAAACTGCACCACCTCGTTGAAGACAAGGTGCACGCCCGGTCGACCGGCCCGTATTCGCTCGTGACGCAGCAGCCGCTGGGCGGCAAGGCCCAGTTTGGCGGGCAGCGCTTTGGCGAGATGGAAGTGTGGGCGCTCGAGGCCTACGGCGCGGCCCATACCCTGCAGGAGATGCTGACCGTCAAGTCGGACGATGTTCAGGGACGGGTGAAGACCTACGAGGCCATCGTCAAGGGCGAAGCCGTCGAAGAGCCCTCGGTCCCGGCCTCGTTCCGTGTTCTGGTCAAGGAGTTGCAGAGCCTCGGGCTCTCGGTGGAAGCGATCGGCGAGACCGGCGAGGTCATCCGGTTTGGAAAGGAAGAGGAGCGCTCCCGGCCGCCGCGATTGGGCTTAGGACTGCTCGATATGGACCCGCGGGGCTGACCCCATGGCGCCACCCGGGGGGAGGGAAGCAAGCGCACACCCGCGAAATCTTGACGCTCTGGGGGAAGCGTGGTATCCTAACAACCCATAGCCGATCTACCGCCGGGTGGGTCAGTTCGGGGCCTGCCCGAGTCGAATAACGTCAACGCAGGCGAGGCCATCGGGCACCATCGATGGCCTCCCTTGATGCGTATGGAGGGTGCGGTTGCCAACGATTAATCAGCTGGTGCGCAAGGGCCGCCGCACAAAGCGGTCCAAGACCAAGGCGCCGGCGCTGCAATACATCTTTAACTCGGTGAAACAGCGGCGACTTGCGCTGCCCAAGGGCGCGCCCCAGAAACGCGGGGTGTGCACTCAGGTTCGCACCCAGACGCCGAAGAAGCCGAACTCCGCGTTGCGGAAAGTGGCGCGCGTTCGCTTGAGCAATGGACTGGAGGTGACGGCCTATATTCCCGGCGAAGGACACTCCCTCCAGGAGCACTCCGTCGTCCTGGTGCGCGGGGGCCGGGTGAAAGATCTCCCGGGCGTCCGCTACCACATCGTCCGGGGGACCCTGGACACCACCGGGGTGGACGGCAGGCGGCAAGGGCGCTCGAAGTACGGCGGGAAGCGCCCAAAGAAAGAATAGCGTTGGCACAGTCGGTCGCAGAGCTCTCGCGACCGACTGCATCTGAGGATAAGGACGACCGATGCGAAGATCCAAGCCGGAGCGCCGGCCGACCACCGGCGACATTCGTTTTCAGAACCAGATGGTGCAGTCCTTCATCAACCGCCTGATGCGGCGGGGGAAGAAGAGCACCGCGGCGGGGATCGTGTACCGCTCCTTCGAACTGATCGAATCGCGCGCCAAGCGGAATCCGGTCGAGGTGTTCGAGGCAGCGGTGCGCAACACGGCGCCGACCCTGGAAGTAAAGCCGAGGCGGGTGGGCGGCGCGACCTATCAGGTCCCGGTGGAAGTGGCGCCGGATCGCCGCCTGTCGCTGGCGACGCGCTGGCTCCTGGCGGCCGCACGGGGTCGAGGCGGGAAATCGATGGCCGAAAAGCTGGCCGGCGAGCTGCTGGACGCGGCCAACAACACCGGCGCCGCGATCAAGCGCCGGGAAGAGACGCACAAGATGGCGGAGGCGAACCGCGCCTTCGCTCACTATCGCTGGTAGTCCGGACGGACGGATCCCGATATGACCCGCACGATCCCGCTCGAAAGATACCGAAACATCGGCATCATCGCTCACATCGATGCCGGGAAAACGACCACCACCGAGCGGGTGCTTTTCTATACCGGTCGGACGCACCGTTTGGGGTCCGTGGATGATGGCACGACCGTCACCGATTGGATGGAGCAGGAGCGCGAGCGCGGGATCACCATCGTCTCCGCCGCGGTCACCGCCACTTGGCGCGACTACGTCATCAACCTGATCGACACGCCCGGACATATCGACTTCACCGCCGAAGTGCAGCGCTCCCTGCGGGTGCTGGACGGAGGCGTCGTCGTCTTCGACGCGGTCCAGGGCGTGGAACCTCAATCGGAGACGGTCTGGCGCCAGGCCGACCGCTACGGGGTTCCGCGGATTTGTTTCGTCAACAAGATGGATCGGGTGGGCGCCTCCTACGATCGGACGGTTCGGATGATCCGCGATCGTCTCGGCGCCCACGCCGTACCGGTGCAGCTTCCCATCGGATCGGAGGCCCAATTCCGCGGCGTCATTGACCTCATCTCGTTGACCGCTACGACCTGGAAAGATGAAGCCGGGGCGGACCCCGAGACCGGACCGATCCCCTCCGAGCTTCGGACGGCCGCGGCCGAGGCCCGGGCGAAGATGGTGGAAACCATCGTCGAGACCGATGACGAGCTTACCGTCAAGTACCTTGAGGGCACTGAAATCACGGCCGACGATCTGACCCGTGGCTTGCGGCGCGCGGTGCTCGCAGGCAAAGCGGCCCCGGTATTCTGCGGCTCTTCCTTAAAGAACAAAGGGGTACAGCCGCTGCTGGACGCGGTCGTGGCCTACCTGCCATCGCCGCAGGATATCCCGCCCGTGCGCGGCCTCCACCCGGTCTCGGGCGAGGAAGTCAAGCGCGAACCTTCCGACGACGCCCCGCTCAGCGGGTTGGTTTTCAAGATCGTGACCGATCCGTACGTCGGCCGCCTGGCTTACCTGCGGGTCTATTCGGGTGTGCTCGCGCAGGGCGGCATGGCTTACAACTCCACGAAGGGGAAGAAAGAACGCATCGGCCGGCTGCTGCGAATGTACGCCGACCGGCGCGAGGACATCGAGGAAGTGCGCGCCGGCGATATTGCCGCCATCCTGGGAATGAAGGACACCTTCACCGGCGACACGATTTCGGACCCCTCGAATCCGATTGTGCTGGAGAACATCACCTTCCCCGAGCCCGTCATCTTTGTGGCGATTGAACCCAAGACCACCTCTGACTCGGACCGGATGGGCGAGGCCCTGAAGAAGCTCGCTGAGGAAGACCCCACCTTTCGGGTCGGCGTGGATGACGAAACAGGGCAGACCGTGATCTCGGGCATGGGGGAGCTCCATCTCGAGGTGCTCGTGGATCGCATGCTGCGCGAGTTCAAGGTGCAGGCCAACATTGGCAAGCCGCGTGTCGCCTATCGCGAGTCGATCACGCGTCCCGTCGCCAAGGCGGAAATGCGCTACATCAAGCAGACCGGCGGGCACGGCCAGTATGGCCATGTGGTGCTGGCGCTCGAGCCCGGCGAAGCCGGCTCCGGTGTGGTCTTTGAGAACGACATCAGCGGCGGCGCGATCCCTCGCGAGTACATTTCGGCCGTCGAGAAGGGCGTCAAGGAAGCCGCCGAAGGCGGCGTGATCGCGGGCTATCCGGTGACGGACATCGCCGTCAGTCTGTACGACGGCTCCTTTCACGAGGTCGATTCGAGCGACATGGCCTTTAAGATGGCCGGCTCGATGGCGTTCAAAAAGGGCGTCCAGGCCGGCCGGCCGGTCCTGCTCGAACCGGTGATGAAGGTCGAGGTCATCATCCCTGAAGAGCATGTGGGTGAGGTCATGGGGGATCTGGCTTCCCGCCGGGCTGTGATCGAGCGAATTGAACCGCGGCCGGGCGCCGTGCAAGTGATCGATGCGTTCGTCCCGCTGGGCGAGATGTTCGGCTATGCCACGCAGCTGCGATCGATGACGCAGGGGCGGGGCGTGTTCACGATGGAGTTCCATCATTACGCCCAGGTGGCCGAAGCGGTGACCAAGGGCGTCCTGGAGGGGGTCCGCTAGGACCCCGGGTCACGGAGAGAGGCCATGGCGAAGCAGAAGTTTGACCGGACGAAGCCGCATATGAATGTAGGGACGATGG
>JBBDZX010000007.1:0-48773 GCA_040899905.1 Anaerolineales bacterium
TGAAGGCGGCCTGACCGTCGGCGCCGGCGTCATCACCGAGATCCAGGAGTAGGCGTGGCGAAGCAGAAGATCCGCATCCGATTGAAGGCCTACGACCACCGTGTGCTGGATCAGTCCGCCCAGCGGATCGTGGAGACGGCCGAGAGGACGGGCGCCAAGGTGGTCGGGCCCGTACCGCTGCCGACGCGGATCGAGCGCTTCACCGTCCGCCGGGCCGCGTTCATCGATAAGGACTCGCAGGAGCATTTCGAGATCCGAACCCATAAGCGGCTTATCGACGTTCTGGAACCGGATTCCAAGACCATCGATACACTGATGCGCCTGAACTTGCCCGCGGGCGTGGATATCGAGATCCGAATCTAAGAGCAGGGATGGTTATCAGTTGCCAGTTACCAGTTCGCAGCGACCGGAACCACCTCGCTGAAAACTGAAAGCTGACAACGGGAACACTGGCCACCGGCCACCGGCCACTGGAAACTGATCTTGAAGAGAGGCCGGGGAAGAGCGCTTCGGCCGGCGGACCCAGATCCGCCCTCGCCGAGCCGTTGACTGCCCGGCACTCGGGGATGATGCAGCCGACCCCAGGCTGACAGTCCCGTCACCGTGGACGATCAGGAGAGAGCATGAAGGGGTTGATTGGACGAAAGGTCGGCATGACCCAGATCTTCGATCCGGCCGGGAGCGCGTTGCCCGTGACGTTGATCGAGGCTGGGCCATGTTTTGTCACCCAGGTCCGCCAGCCGGTGCGGGACGGGTACGCGGCCGTTCAGCTCGGATTCGCCGAGGTGCATGCGAGGCGCCTGACCGGAGGCGAGCTCGGACACCTCACCCGCACCCAGCTTCCGCCTCTCCGCTTCTTGCGCGAATTTCGCACACCGGCCCCCGGTGAGTTGAAAGAAGGTGACCGCGTCACCGTGGACGTATTCCAGCTGGGGGACCGGGTGGACGTGATCGGGATCACCAAGGGCAAGGGATTTCAGGGGGGGATGAAGCGGCACCACTTCCGCGGGGGACCTGCGACCCACGGGCAGTCGGATCGCCAGCGGGCGCCCGGCTCGCGCGGGTCCACCACCACGCCGGGGCGTGTCTTCAAGGGAAGCCGCGGGCCCGGTCACATGGGCTCCGTGCGTGCGACCTGCATAAACCTTCAAGTGGTCATGGTGGACACCGAGCGCAATCTACTCGCCGTCCGCGGAAGTGTGCCCGGCCCGACCGGAGCCGTGGTCACGGTTCAAGAAGCGCGAAAGCAGTAACTGGGGATTCGATGCGAGTCGACGTCTGGAACCTGAAAGGGGAAAAGGTGGACACGGTCGAGTTGGACTCGGCTGTGTTCGAGGCTCCGGTCAAACCAGACCTGATCCTTCAGGCGCTGGTGCGGCAGCAAGCCAACGCCCGGCTGGGAACGCACTCGACCAAGACCCGTTCCCAGGTCCGGGGAGGCGGCCGCAAGCCGTGGCGCCAGAAGGGGACCGGCCGCGCCCGGCAAGGCTCCATCCGCGCCGCGCAGTGGGTGGGCGGAGGAAAGATCCACACGCCCCATCCGCGATCGCATGACCTGCGCATGCCCATCAAGATGCGACGGGCCGCGCTGCGCTCGGCCCTGTCCGCGAAGGCGGCGGAGGCGCGCATCGTGGTCCTGGATGAGCTGAAGCTCGAGCAGCCGAAGACGAAGGAAATGGCCCAGGCTTTGACGAGGCTGATGGGCGGGGATAGCGCCTTGATCTTGATGGCGACCCAGGACACGATCGTGGAGAAGTCGATTCGCAACTTGGCCCGCGCCAAAGCGATCCGAGCCTCCTATCTGAACGTGCGCGATCTACTGGGATTCGATCGGCTCGTGCTGCCTCTGCCCGCCCTGGCCCTGGTCCAGAAGATGCTCGCTCCGGCCGGGGGACAGACATGACCTCCCTTTATTCCGTCCTCGTGCGGCCGATCCTGAGCGAGAAATCCAGTTATCAAAGCGCCAAGCTCAATCAGTTCGTGTTTGAGGTGGCGCCCAGGGCGACCAAGGCCCAGATCAAGGAAGCCGTCGAGCAGCTCTTCGATGTGACCGTCGTGCGTGTCAATGTGATCAACGAGCCGGCCAAGCGTGGGCGGCGTGCTCGGAGCCGGCGCGTGCTGGTCCGCCGGTCGGCCACTCGGAAGGCGATCATTTCCCTTCCCGCCGGGCAAAGCATCAACCTCTTTGAAGGGGTGAAGTGATGGGTATCAAGACCTACAAACCCACCTCGCCCGGCCGGCGAGGGATGACCAGCGACACCTTCGATGACATTACGAAGAAGGAGCCGGAGCGTTCCCTGCTGGTCCCGCGACCGCGCCATGGCGGGCGGAACTCGTACGGGAAGGTCACCGTCCGTCATCGCGGCGGCGGGGCGCGACGAGCGATCCGGAAGGTGGACTTCAAGCGCGAAAAGCGCGGCATCCCTGCCCGCGTGTCGGCCATTGAGTATGACCCGAACCGGTCGGCGCGTCTGGCGCTGCTGCTCTATGCGGACGGCGAGAAGCGCTACATTCTGGCGCCGGTCGGCCTTCGAGTTGGGGATCAGGTGATGTCCGGGGCCGAGGCGGAGATTCGTCCGGGGAACAATCTTCCCCTTTCGAGCATTCCGCTGGGCACGTTGATTCACAATCTGGAGCTCGAAGAGGGGCGGGGCGGTCAGCTGGTCCGATCGGCCGGTACCGCGGCGCAGCTCCTGGGTAAGGAAGGGGAATTCGCGGCCGTGCGTCTCCCGTCGGGAGAGGTGCGCCGCGTCCGGCAGACTTGCTTTGCCAGCGTCGGAGAAGTGGGCAATCCCGACCATTCCAATATCAAACTGGGGAAGGCGGGGCGCAAGCGTCATCTCGGGATTCGGCCGACCGTCCGGGGGACGGCGATGAGCCCGCGCGACCATCCGCACGGCGGCGGCGAGGGCCGCCAGCCGATCGGGATGCCCGGGCCGAAGAGTCCGTGGGGCCGGCCGACCCGCGGGTATAAGACGCGCAAGCGGAAGCACTCCGACGCCGACATTCTTCGGCGGCGGACCAAGCGCAGCCGGTAAGGCGCTCAGTCGCCCGAGGACGGAGACACGATGTCGCGATCATTGAAGAAGGGCCCGTATGTAGAGCCCAAACTGCTCAAGAAGGTCGAAGCCATGAATCAGCGCGGGGATAAGCGCGTGCTGCGAACCTGGAGCCGCGCCAGCACCGTCTTCCCGCAGATGGTCGGCCACACGATCGCCGTGCACGACGGACGGCGGCATGTTCCCATCTACATCACGGAGAACATGGTCGGCCACAAGCTGGGGGAGTTCGCGCCCACGCGGACCTTCCGGAGTCACGGGACCGGGCGGGATAAGGAGCTGGAGGCGGGGGCGACGACGACCGTGGCCCCGGCCCCGGAGGCATAGGAACGCCATGGCGGATTTGGAAGCGCAGGCCGTCGCTCGCTACGTCCAGGTCGCGCCGCAAAAGATACGGCGCATCCTGGCGCTGATTCGCGGGCGCCCGGCGGATGAGGCGCTGGAAGTCCTTCGGTTCGCCGCCAGCCCAACGGCCGGCGATGTGGGCAAGGTCCTCCGCTCGGCGATTGCCAATGCGGAGAAGAACCACGGGATGAACCGGGACCGCCTGGTCGTGCATCGGGCGTTCGCAGATGAGGGCCCGACTCGCCGCTGGCGCCGGTTTGGCGCCCGGGGACGGTTCAAACCGCTGCTCCGGCGGTCTTCGCATCTGACCGTGATCCTGCGCGAACAGGTAGGCGAGCCGGCCTAAGGCCGGCCCGAAGGAGAAATTATGGGACGTAAGGTGCATCCGGTCGGGTTCCGGCTGGGGATCAATAAGACGTGGGAGTCGCGTTGGTTCGGGAAGCCGCGTGTGTATGCGGCGCAGCTCCATCAGGACCGCGCGATTCGAAACATGATTCACGATATCACGCCGCGGGCGGGGATCTCACGCATCGACATTGAGCGATTCCCCAACACGGTCCACGTCACGATTCACACCGCCAAGCCAGGAATCGTGATCGGGCGCAAGGGGGCCAATGTGAAGGAGCTCCGGCGTCAAGTCCAGGTCCTGACGGGGACGACCGTGAAGCTCGACATCGCCGAGAACGACAAGCCGGATCTGGACGCCCGGCTGGTGGCGGAGAACATCGCCAGTCAGCTGGAGAGGCGAATCAGCCACCGGCGAGCGATGCAGCGGGCCGTAGCGCAAGCGATGCGCCAGGGAGCGCAGGGGATCAAGGTGATGTGTGCCGGCCGCCTGGCAGGGATCGAGATGGCGCGCCGTGAGTGGATGCGCGAGGGGCGCGTGCCCGCCCAGACCCTGCGGGCGGATATCGACTTCGCCCGCGCCGAAGCGCTGACCACCTTCGGGCGCATTGGCGTCAAGGTCTGGATCTACAAGGGCGACGTGGTCGGGGAAGCCGAACAACCGGTCGAGGTGATGGACGTCTATGTCAGCGAATAAGGCACGACGACCGGCGGAGTCCCGATCATGTTGATGCCCAAGCGGGTCCTGCGCGGCCGCCTTAAGCAAATGCGCGGCCGGATGAAAGGCCGCGCCACGCGTGGCGCCGAGGTCGCCTTCGGGGAATTTGGATTGCAGGCCCTGGAGCCGGGCTGGGTCACGGCCCGCCAGATCGAGGCCTCCCGTCGGACGTTGGTGCGCTTCATGAAGCGGCGGGGCAAGGTCTGGATCCGGATCTTCCCCGACAAGTCGGTGACGCAGAAGCCTGCTGAAACGCGCATGGGAAAGGGCAAGGGCGCGGTGGACCACTGGGTGGCGGTGGTCAAGCCCGGCCGGATTCTTTTCGAGGTCTCCGGTCTGACCGAACCGATGGCGAAGCAAGCTCTGCGATTGGCGGCCCACAAGCTGGCGATCAAGACCCAGTTCACGGGCCGGTTGGATGCGGCGGAGAGCGCCTAGACGATGAAGCGGAAGCAGATCGAAGAAATTCGCGGCCTGACCGCGGACGAAATCACCCGGCGCCTCGAGGATAGCCGAGAGGCGTATTTCAAACTGCGGATGCAGTTCAGCACCGGACAGCTGAAGGACACCGCCCAACTCCGCGAGTCGAGGCGGGACATCGCCCGGCTGGAGACCCTTCTTCGCGAACAGCAGCGCGCCGAAACGGCCGCAGGGAGCACGCCATGACAAACCCACGACGCCGCATTACGGGCGTGGTGACGCGGGCCCGATCGGCGAAGACCGTCGCCGTCCGCATCGACCGCTCCTACCGTCACCCGCTCTACCACAAGGTCATGCGGCGGAGCACCGAATTCCTGGTCCATGACGAGATCGGCTGCCATCCCGGCGACTGGGTGGAAATTGTGGAAAGCCGGCCGATCTCCAAGCGTAAACGCTGGGCCGTGGAGAAGGTGGTCCGCCGGGCGAGCGAGGCCGAGGTCGCCGCCCGCCAATCGGAATTGGTTGCCCCGGAGGGACCCGCGGCATGATTCAACAAGAGTCGCGGCTGACCGTCGCCGACAACACCGGGGGCCGGGAACTGCTGGTCATCCGGGTGAAGGGGGGCTCACGCCGGATCTACGGCGGCGTGGGCGATGTGGTCGTGGCGACGGTGAAGGCCGCCAGCCCGCAAGGGGCGGTGAAAAAGAGCGAAGTCGTCAAGGCCGTGATCGTCCGCACCGCCAAGGAGTTCCGCCGCGACGACGGCTCCTTTATCCGGTTTGATGACAACGCGGCCGTGATCCTGGACGCGGATGGGGTCAACCCGAAGGGGACGCGCATTTTTGGCCCGGTGGCCCGGGAGCTCCGGGAGCGAGGCTTCACCAAGATCCTTTCCCTCGCGCCGGAAGTCCTGTAGGAGATCGGTATGGGAATGAAGATTCGCAAGGGCGACACGGTGCAGGTGATCAGCGGGCGCAATCGAGGCACCCGCGGTCAGGTATTGCGCCGGTTTCCCTCCGAGGAACGGGTCGTCGTCCAAGGCGTCAATGTGCGCAAGAAGCACCAACGCAAGGTGCAGGCCGGAGCCCGGACGATGAATCCGGGGATCATCCAATTCGAGGCGCCGATCCATGTCTCGAATGTCATGCTCGTGTGTCCGAAATGCGGAAAGCCTTCCCGAATCGGACTTCGGCGTGAGGACGGAACGTCGAGGCGGGTCTGCAAGAACTGCGACTCGCTGATCGACGCGTGAGCCCGGGAGTGAGCCCCGCCATGGATCCGGTGCTTCGGCAGCGCTATCACACGCAGGCGGTGCCGGCCCTGATGAAGGAGTTCGACCTGGTGAATCCGATGCAGGTGCCTCGGGTGCGCAAGGTCATCGTAAACATCGGGGTGGGCAAGGACATGGACAACGCCAAGGCGCTGGAAGGCGCGGTGGCGGATGTCACGGCGATCACCGGTCAGAAGCCGGTGGTCACGAAGGCGAAAAAGAGCATCGCCAACTTCAAGCTCCGCGAAGGACGCTCGATCGGAGTCAAAGTGACGCTGCGCGGCGAGCGAATGTGGTCCTTCCTGGACCGGTTGGTGAATGTGGCCCTGCCCCGGACGCGTGACTTCCGCGGCGTGCCCGCCCACGCGTTTGACGGGCGGGGCAATTACACGCTCGGGATCCGCGAGCAATTGATCTTCCCGGAGATCGAGTACGACAAGATCGACAAGGTCCGCGGCTTCGAGGTGACGATCGTCACTTCGGCCCGCAACGACGAGCAGGGGCGGCGTTTGCTCCAGCTCCTGGGAATGCCCTTTCAGCGAGGCGAAGCGTAATGGCGAAAAAGGCAATGCTCTTCCGGGAACAGAATCGCAAGTTCCGGGTGCGGGTGCGGAATCGGTGCCGCCGTTGCGGGCGTCCCCGCGGCTACTACCGCCGCTTTGAGCTGTGCCGGATCTGCTTCCGCGAGCTAGCCCTGGACGGAATGATCCCGGGCGTGCGCAAGGCCTCCTGGTAGCGGGGGGCGGAGAAACGGCGATGAGCATGACCGATCCGATCGGCGACATGTTGACCCGCATCCGCAATGCCCTGCTGGCAGGGCATGCGACGACTTCGATTCCGAGCTCGAAGATCAAGGTGGCCATTGCACGCATCCTGCAGGAAGAGGGCTTCATCGAAGGCATCGAAGAGGTACCGGCGGAGGATCGCCCGGGCCTGGTGCTGCGCTTGAAGTTGAAGTACGTGGGCGAGCGGCGCTCGCGCCACCCCGTCATCAACGGGTTGGAGCGGATCAGCCGGCCCGGGCGGCGCATTTATCGCGCCCGGCAGGAAATCCCCTGGGTCCGCTCGGGCATGGGTGTGGCCATCCTCTCGACTCCCAAGGGGGTCATGACCGGCAGCCGTGCGCGCCGGCTCGGCGTCGGCGGCGAAGTTCTCTGTCAGGTCTGGTAGAGGCGAGGAGGCCGAGGTGTCGCGCATTGGTCGGATGCCGGTCGTCGTGCCCGCCGGAGTGAAGGTGGAGGTGGACGGCGCCCGCGTGCGAGTCAAAGGGCCGAAAGGCGAACTGGAGCGTACCTTCCGCTCGGAGCTCTCGATTCGCATGGAGGGGGAGACCATGCACGTCGAACCGGCGGCGAAAGGACCTCAGATCTCCGCCTTGCACGGCATGACGCGGGCGCTGCTGCACAACATGGTGACCGGGGTCCATACGGGTTTTTCGAAGATCTTGGAGATCGAAGGCGTCGGCTACCGGGCGGAAGTCGAAGGAAAGGCGCTGGTCCTGCATGTGGGGTACTCGCACCCCGTCAGGATCGAGCCTCCGCCGGCGGTCCAATTCGAAGTCGACGGGAAGACTCGGCAAATTACGGTCCTCGGACCGGACAAGGAACTGGTGGGTCAGGTGGCGGCCGATGTCCGCAAAGTCCGTCCACCCGAGCCCTATAAGGGCAAAGGCATCCACTACCTGGGTGAGCATGTTCGGCGGAAGGCCGGCAAGGCCGGCAAGGTGACTGCGTAGCCATGGCCAAACCATCCCGAGACCAAAGGCGCGAGCGCCGGCATCGGCGCGTGCGGCAGACGGTGGTCGGCACGCCCGATCGACCGCGGCTCAACGTCTTCCGGAGCCTGACGCAGATCTACGTCCAAATCGTTGACGACTCCAAGGGCAGGACGTTGGCGGCCGCCTCCACGCTGGAAGTGGACTCGGGATCCGAGAAGGGCGTGAAGAAGATAGATTTGGCGCGGCGGGTGGGCCAGACCATCGCCGAGCGAGCCAAGGCGATCGGGGTCCACGAGGTCGTGTTCGACCGGGGCGGCTATCGCTACCACGGCAGGGTCAAGGCGCTGGCAGACGGGGCGCGCGAAGGCGGGCTCAAGTTCTGAGCGGCGCAGGAGAGAGGCGAGCGTGAAAAGGGATTTCCGAGATCGCGGCGAAGACCGCGATGAGTTGGATGAACGCGTGATCGACATTGCCCGCGTGGCCAAAGTGGTCAAGGGCGGACGCCGCTTTGCGTTTCGGGTGACCGCCGTGGTGGGTGACAACAAGGGCCAGGTCGGTCTCGGGATCGGCAAAGCGCGCGGCGTGCCCGAGGCGATCAAGAAGGCCACCGAGCGTGCCCGGAAGGAGATGCAGCGCGTCCCGCTTTCCGGGACGACGATCCCTCACGAGATCGTCATGAAATACGGCGGGGCCCAGGTCTTGTTGAAACCGGCCTCCCCGGGCACCGGTGTCATCGCCGGCGGGCCCGTCCGCGCGGTTCTCGAGGCCGCGGGCGTCCGCGACATCCTCACCAAGTCCCTCGGGAGCGCAAATGTCCTTAACGTTGCGAACGCCACGTTGACCGCGCTGCTCTCGCTTAAGCTGGCCGAGAACGAGGCCGCGAATCGTGGGAAGCCGGTGGCCGGATTGCGGCCCTTCTGGGATAAGAAGCGAAGTGGCTAAATCGTCGGGTCAAGACAAAGCCCTGCGCATCACACTCGTACGAAGCCCGATCGGCCATCCCTGGCGACAGAAGCGGACGGTGCGCGCCTTGGGATTGCGCCGGATTCGGCAAACGGTGGAGCAACCGGACAATGCCGCAATTCGAGGCATGTTGGCCTCCATTCCGCACCTAATCCGAGTCGAGGGCCCCGGACGATGAAGATTCACGACCTTCGGCGCAGGCACGGATCCACGCGCGGCCGGAAGCGGGTCGGCCGCGGCATCTCGGCCGGCCAGGGCAAGACTGCCGGACGCGGGACCAAAGGCGAAGGCGCCCGGTCCGGATCGGGCGGGAAGATCTACCGGCAGGGCGGCAACGTGCCGTTTTTCCGCCGACTCCCGTTCAAGCGAGGCTTCACCAACTTCAGCCGCGTCGAGTGGGATGAGGTCAATTTGGATCAGCTGGAGGGCGTCCCTGCGGGTGAGGTGATTGGCCCCGAGATCCTGGCCGCCGCCGGCTTGCTCACGGGAAAGGGCAAGCGTCCGGTGGTGCTGCTGGGGCGGGGCGAGGTGAAGTCCTCCTGGACCGTGCGCGTCCACCGCGCCAGCAAGGTCGCGCGCCAAAAGATCGAGGCCGCCGGCGGGACCATCGAAATTCTGGCGCGTGAGGCGAGTGCGCCATGAGCCGCTCGCCCTTGCGGTTCCTTTGGCTCTCTCCCGATATCCGCAACCGGTTGTTGATTTCCTTCGGGCTGCTGGCCCTCTACCGGCTGGCCTCCCATTTCCCGGTCCCGGGTATCGACCGAGCGGCGATCGCCTCGGTCCTGCAGGGGGCAGGCGGCGGTCAGACCCTGTTCAACCTTCTCGACCTCCTCTCTGGAGGCACGGTGTCGAATTTCTCCGTGCTGGCGATGGGAGTTTATCCGTACATCACTGCCCAGATCATCTTGCAGCTCCTGGTGCCGATGATCCCTTCGATGCGGGCGAGAATGGAAGAGGATCCGCGAGAGGGCCGGCGCTGGATGGAGCGCTGGACCTACTACCTGGCAGTGCCGATGGCCGCCCTACAGTCGATCGGGCAGATCCGATTGTTCGAGCAATTTTCCGGCGGAGTCGTTTCGGTCACGGCCCTCGGATTCAATATCCCGACGCTGACGACCATCGCTTCCATGACGGCGGGCACGATGTTTGCCATCTGGCTGGGAGAGCTGATCTCCGAGCACGGGATCCGAAATCAAGGTCTTTCCCTCATCATCTTCGCTGGAATCGTGTCCCAAATTCCGGCCAACCTACTCCAGTTGTTGACGGATGAGTCGCAGCGCATCGGCGTGTTCGCGATGCTGCTGTTGATCACGGCCGCGACGATTTTCGCCATTATCTACGTGCAGGAGGGAAGGCGCCACGTCCCGGTCATGTACCCCGGACGCAGAGTGGGGAACCGGATGTCCATGCCCGTCAAGGGGACCCTGCCGCTCATGGTGAACATGTCCGGCATGATCCCGTTGATCTTCGCCCAGTCCATCCTGACCTTCCCGGCGATCGTGGCACAGTTTTTCGTCGGCTCATCCGTGGAGTGGGTGCGGACCGCCGCAACGTTCCTCCAAGAGACCTTCGGGGGCATCAGCCCCTTGTACTGGGTCCTGTACTTCCTGATGGTGGTGTCCTTCACCTTCTTCTACACCGACGTCCTTTTCACCCAGCAGAACTACGGTGAGAACTTGAAACGGGCCGGGGCGCAGATTCCCGGGGTCACCAAAGGGGCGTCCACGCAGCGTTACCTGACGAAGGTCCTGCGCCGGATCACGCTGCCGGGAGCCGTCTTCCTGGGAATCGTGGCCGTGATGCCATTTGTCATCGGCCTCATCTGGCCGATGGGCTCGCAGAACTCGGGACTCTTGCTGGTCTCGTCGGCCGGTCTGCTGATCGTGGTCGGTGTCATCCGGGATGTCTACCGGTCGATCGAGGCGGAGCTCAAATTGCGCGGATACGACTCCGCCGTCCTGGTGCGCTAGGCCGCGCCATGCCGACCTACTTCGTGATGCTGGGTGCGCCCGGGGCGGGCAAGGGGACGCAGGCCGCCCGACTGAGTCAGCGGCTGGGAGTGCCCCCCATCTCCAGTGGGGACATTTTCCGGCAGAACTTGAAGGAGAAGACGGAGCTAGGGAAAACGGCCGAAGCCTATCTCGGTCGAGGCGAACTGGTCCCGGACGACATCACGATCGCCATGATTCGGGAACGGCTGGCGGAGCCGGATTGCGCGCGGGGTGCGATCCTGGATGGTTTCCCCCGCACGCCGACTCAGGCAGAGGCCCTGGATGGAATGCTGTCCGAGTTGAGCGGCAAGGTCGACGCGGTGCTTTACATCCGGGCTCGCCCGGAAGCCCTGGCGAAGCGGCTCGCCGGTCGATGGGTCTGCCGAGCTCAGTCGCACACGTATCACGTAGAGTTCCGGGCGCCCAAGGTGCCAGGGGTTTGCGATGTGGACGGGTCGCCGCTGTACCAGCGCGACGATGACCGTCCCGAGGCGGTCGCCCATCGCGCTCAAATCTTTTTGGAGACGACGGCGCCTTTGATCGAGCACTATCGCGGCAAAGGCGTACTGGTGGAGGTCGACGGCGAGAAGCCGATTGCGGACGTGACCGAATCGCTGATGGCGGCCTTGCCGGAACGAGCCTGAAACGAGGAAGAGCCCGAGATGTGGCACCGTGGGATCGTGCTGAAAAGCGAGCAGGAGCTGGCCCGGATGCGGCGTGCGGGCACGATCAACGCCCGCGCCCTGGCCGCGGCTCTGGCGCGCGTGCGGCCGGGCGTGACCACGGAGGATCTCGACCAGGCGGCCGCCGAAGTCTTGGAGCGGGAGGGCGCCCAGCCTGCTTTCAAAGACTATCCGGGTCCTTATCCCTATCCGGCCGTCACGACCGTGAGCGTGAACGACGAGCTCGTGCATGGGATCCCGGGCAAGCGCCGGCTCAAAGAAGGCGATGTGGTGAGCATTGATTGCGGATCGATCGTGGATGGATATGTGGCCGACTCGGCCTTGAGCGTGGGTGTGGGGGAGATCTCGGACGAAGCGCACAGGCTCCTCGAAGCCACCCGGGGTGCCCTGTTCGCGGGGATCGAACAAATGCGGGTTGGCGCACACGCGGGTGATGTGTCGGCGGCCATCCAGGAATTCGTCGAAGAGCGGGGATTCCAGGTCGTGCGGGAATACAGCGGCCATGGGGTCGGCCGGCACATGCATGAGGACCCTCAGGTCCCGAACTACGGCAAGCGCGGGACGGGGGTCCCGCTCCGGGCGGGGATGACGATCGCTCTGGAGCCCATGGTCCTGGCCGGATCGCCGGACACCCGGGTAGGGGACGATCAGTGGACCGTCGCCTCGGCCGATGGAAGGCTCACGGCGCACTTCGAGCACACCGTTGCGATCACCCCCGACGGCCCCCGGGTTCTCACCGCTCTGGAGGAAGACCTGGACCTTGGGCTCGGCGTCGAGTACAATGAATACTTTGCGGGGCGCATGGGCGCCCCGACGCGATGAATTCCAGTCGGCCGGGAACCTCCCAATGAAGGTCCAATCGTCAGTCCGCCCGCGCTGCCCCAAGTGCAAGATCGTTCGTCGGCGGGGCAGGGTGTATGTGATTTGCGAGAACCCGCGCCATAAGCAGCGACAGGGGTAGGGCATGGCACGTATTGAAGGCGTAGATCTCCCGCGTGATAAGCGGGTCGAAGTCGGCCTGACCTATCTGTACGGGATTGGGCCGACCCGATCGCGCCAGATGTTGGTGGCCACGGCGGTCAGCCCCGACACCCGGGTGCGCGATCTAACCGAGGATGAAATCACCCGCCTGCGCGAGTACATCGGGCAGCACTACACGGTCGAAGGAGATCTCCGGCGCGAGATGCAGTTGAGCATCAAGCGCCTGATTGACATCGGGACCTTCCGCGGTTTGCGTCACCGGAAGAACCTGCCGGTGCGCGGCCAGCGCACCCGCACGAACGCCCGGACGCGCAAGGGTCCCAAGAAGACCGTTGCCGGCCGCGGCCGCCGGCGTGGCGCGAAGAAGAAGTAGGAGTTCATGGCCCGTCGAGAGAACGCTCCCGTTCGAAGGCCCGGCGCCCGCAAGGCTCGCCGGATGCTGTCGCACGGCCAGGCGCACGTGCACGCCACGTTCAACAACACGATCGTGACGATCACGGATGCGCAGGGTAACTCCGTCGTGTCCGGCAGCGCCGGCCGGGCCGGATTCAAGGGCTCGCGCAAAAGCACTCCTTACGCAGCCCGCATGGCGGCTCAAGAGGCGATTGGCACGGCCCTGGAGTTCGGATTGCAGGAGGTCGACATTCTGGTCAAAGGGCCGGGTCCGGGCCGGGAGGCGGCCATCCGCGCCATCCAGGCCTCGGGAGTGCGCGTGCGCTCGATCTCGGACGTCACCCCCGTTCCGCATAACGGCTGCCGGCCGCCGAAGAAGCGCCGGGTCTAGGGAGGATCCGCTTTCGCATGGCGAAGTACACCGGACCCGTCTGCAAGCTTTGTCGGCGTGAAGGAGAGAAGCTGTTCCTGAAGGGACAGCGCTGCTACACGCCGAAGTGCGCCATCGAGCGCCGGAATTTCCCCCCGGGAGATCACGGCCGGGAGTCGCAGTTCCGCCGGCGCCGAGTCTCGGACTATTCGCGTCAGCTGCGCGAGAAGCAGAAGACGCGTCGGATCTACGGCGTGAGTGAGCGACAGTTCCGTCGTTTCTACCAAGATGCCTTGCGCCGACGGGGGTTGACCGGCGAGAACCTGCTCGAGATGCTGGAGCGCCGGCTGGACAATGTCGTTTTTCGCCTGGGGTACGCCGACAATCGCTTCCAGGCCCGACTGCTCGTCACCCACGGCCATTTCGACGTGAACGGCCAGCGGACCGACATCCCATCCATGCTGGTCCGGCCGGGCGACACCATCGAAGTCCGGGAGCGGTCACGGGGTCGCAAGTACTTCAAGGAGCTTCCGGCCCTGGCGGAGACGCGGAACGCTCCGCGATGGCTCGAGCGGGACTTGCGGCGGCTTTCGGGGAAGATGCTTCAGAACCCGGAGCGCACAGACATTGACGCCGGGCTGAACGAACAACTCATCGTCGAGTACTACTCCCGGTAGGGTCTGCCCACCGGCGGAGGGGTTAGTCGTGCCAATTCAAAGCATGGTTATGCCGAAGATCGAGCGGGAAGCGGTCGCCCGGAATTACGGGAAATTCGTTATCAGCCCGCTCGAGACGGGGTACGGGACGACTCTGGGCAATGCGTTGCGCCGAGTCTTGCTGGCCTCCCTCGAGGGCAGCGCCGTCACCTCCATCCGCATTAGTGACGTAGATCACGAGTTCACCGACATCCCCGGCGTCCGCGAGGACGTCCTGCAGGTGATGTTGAATGTCAAGCAGCTTCGGCTGAAGCTGCACGAAGGGGAAACCTCGCGCCTGCGCCTCGAAGTCCGCGGCGAAGGCGTCGTCACCGCCGCCGACGTTCAAGTCCCGGCGGAGGCGGAGATTGTCAACCCGGAGTTGTACCTTTTCACGGTGGACGACGAAAAGACGCGCCTCGAGCTGGAGATGAACATTCAACGCGGCCGCGGCTACTCGCCTTCGGACGAACGCGGGCGCCTGCCGATCGGCGAGCTCCCGACGGACGCGATTTTCAGCCCGGTGCGCCGGGTGAATTTCGAAGTCGGCCGGGCCCGCGTCGGACAGGACACGTCCTACGACCGTCTGATCCTTGAGATTTGGACCGATGGCACGCTCAAGCCCGAAGAAGCCCTGGGCAAGAGCGCGCAGATCGTCATCGCCCACTTGCGAGACATCGCCGGCGTCACCGAAGAGAGCTTGCTGGCCGCGGCCACGCGGGAGGAAGCGCCCCGGGTGGCGAGCGAGATGTTTGATACGCCCATCGAGAATCTGGATCTCTCGGTGCGGGTCTTCAACTCCTTGAAGCGCACCGGGATCACGACGGTGGGGGAAGTGCTTGAGATGCTGGATAAGGGTCCCGAGGCGATGCTGTCGATCCGGAATTTCGGCGAGAAGAGTCTGGACGAGCTCAAAGAGCGGCTCCGGGAGAAGGGGTACCTGCCTCCCGAGCCGGAAGGAATGCCGGCCGTCGAGCCGGAAATCCAAGCGGAGCCTGAATAGGCCATGCGCCATCGTGACCACGGCGTGAAGCTCAGCCGACCGAGCGGGCCGCGTACGGCCTTGCGGCGGATTCTGGTGACCGAGTTCTTCCGCCACGAACGGATTCGCACCACCAAGGCGAAGGCCGAAGCGATTCGCGGTGCGGCCGAGCGGATGATCACGTCCGCCAAGCGTGGAAATGCCGGCGCGGGAGCGAAGGCCGTCCACGCCCGGCGCCTCGCGGCCGGTCGTCTGAATGATCCGATCGTGTTGAAGAAACTGTTCGATGAGATCGCGCCGCGGTTTGCGGAACGTCCGGGCGGATATACTCGGGTGGTGAAACTGGGGCCCCGGCGCGGCGACGCGGCTGAGATGGTCCTGCTCGAGCTGGTCGAGAGCTGAGCCTAGGCGGGCAAACGGCTCGCCGGTGACCCATTACCAATTGATCCTGGCGTACGACGGAACCGATTTCCACGGGTTCCAGCGGCTCGCCGGAGGACGCAGGACGGTCCAGGGGGAGTTGGAGCGAGCGCTGCGCCGCCTCGGATGGTCGGAGAAGTCGGTCCGGGCGGCGGGGCGGACGGATGCCGGTGTGCATGCCCGGGGCCAGGTCGTGGCCTTCGAGTTGGATTGGGGCCGACCGCCGGAGCGCCTGCAGCAAGCGTTGAACGCGGCCCTGCCGCAGGATATGGCAGTGGTTTCGGCCGAGCTGGCTGCGGCCGGATTTCATCCGCGCTTTTCGGCCCGGCGCCGGCGCTATCGATACACGCTGCGCCTGGCGCCAGAACGAGATCCCTTGCGGGATCGGTATGCCTGGCAGATCTGGCCAGCACCGGACCTGGGTCCATTAAAAGAGTTGGCGCGGATCGTGGCTGGACGAAGGGATTTTGGAGCCTTCGGTCGAGCGCCGGCCGGTGCGACCCACTCGGTGCGTGAAGTGTTCCGGGCGGAATGGGAGCCCGGGCCCGGCGCCGAGTGGGAGTTCGTGATCGAAGCGGACGCGTTCCTCTACCACATGGTGCGCCGGCTCGTCGGCGCGATGGTCCATGTGGCTCGGGGACGTCGCAGCCCGGCGGAGTTCAGGGAAGCGCTGCAGGACCCGCAGCGCCGCTGGGCGGCGGGCCTGGCACCCGCCCGAGGGCTGTGTCTCGAAGCTGTTTTTTACGGCGAAAGTTGAGGATTGAACATCGTGTTACGGACCTATCATCCCCGTGCCTCGGATCGCCGGGAGCGCTGGTACCTGGTGGACGCGGACGGGAAAACCCTGGGGCGGTTGGCGAGCCGTGTGGCAGGCACGCTACTGGGCAAGACACGTCCTGACTTCACGCCTGGCGTTGACCTGGGGGATCACGTGATCGTCATCAACGCCGCGGCCGTGGCCGTCACCGGCAAGAAGCTCGACCAGAAGATGTACCGCAGGCATTCCGGGTATCCCGGGGGCCTGAAGGAGACCAGCCTGCGTACGCAATTGGCCCGTTTTCCGGACCGGGTGGTGCGGGATGCCGTGTGGGGAATGCTGCCCCACAATCGGTATGGCCGCGGCTTGTTGCGCAAGCTCCGGGTGTACGCAGGTGCGGAACACCCACACACCGCGCAGAAGCCCGAGATCTTGCCCTGACGCGCACGCATCTGAGGTAGTCGAATGCAATACTACGAAGGCGTGGGACGACGAAAGACGAGCACAGCCCGGGTGAGGATCGCCACCGGGACCGGGAAGTTCCTGGTCAACGATAAGCCGGTCCAGGCATTCTTCACCCGTCCGGGCGACCAAGACATCATTCTCACCCCCCTTCGCACGGCAGGGATGGAGGGCAAATTGGACATCTCTGTCCGTGTGCAGGGCGGGGGCGTGACGGGGCAGGCTGGCGCAGTTCGCCACGGGTTGGCGCGAGCCCTGCTGACGTTGAGCCCAGAACTCCGCGGCGCGCTGCGCGCCGGCGGCTATCTGACGCGGGACTCGCGGGCCAAGGAACGGAAGAAGCCGGGCCTGAAGCGGGCGCGCAAGGCGCCGACGTACACGAAACGCTAGCCCCAAACGCTTAACAGCGAGGGGGAGAAGGGAACAAGACGCAATCCACCGGCCGGGGCGCACAATCCTCGGCCGGCTTCATTCGCACGGGAGGCGCGGTCCATGCCGGGTATCACGGTCGTGGGTCTGGGTCCGGGCGATCCAGGGTCCGTCACTCGCGAGGCGTGGCATGTCCTCGAGGAGTCGCCCGAGGTCTACCTTCGGACCGGGCAGCACCCTCTGGCCGAGTTGCTGGGAGGCGCCTCCCGCCTGCACACCTTCGACGCGATCTATCAATCCGCGCCCTCATTTGACGAGGTCTATCACCAGATAGTGGAGACCCTCCTGGCGCGGGCGCGGGAACCCCAGGGTGTTGTGTACGCCGTCCCTGGAGATCCGTCTGTTGGCGAGGCGGCGGTGGCGGCGCTCCGCCGTCGCGCGGCCGAAGAGCGAATTCCGTACCGACAAGTCTCCGGCGTCTCCTTCGTCGAACCGACTCTGTCTTTGCTGGGCGTGGACGCTCTCGAGGGAGTCTACCTTGCCGACGCCGTGGAGATGGCGGCCCGTCATGTCCCGGCCCATGCGCCCGACCAGGCTGTCCTGGTGGCCCAACTCCATTCGAAATTGATGGCGTCGGACGTCAAACTTGTCCTCCTGAGTCAGTATCCCCCCGAGCATCGTGTGGCCCTGGTCCAGTCCGCCGGCACCCCGGCCGCAACCCTCCGATGGCTGCCCTTGGAGGAGTTGGATCGGGCGAGTGAATTCGACGCGGTCACAACCCTGTATCTTCCGCCTCTGCCGCGCCCCGCATCTCTCGAGGCGTTCCAGGATGTGGTCGCCCGTTTGCGAGCGCCCGACGGCTGCCCTTGGGACCAGGAACAAACCCACCAATCGTTGAGACGCCACGTGCTGGAAGAGGCTTACGAGGTGCTGGCGGCTCTGGACAAGGACGACCCTGAGGCCCTACGCGAAGAGCTGGGCGACCTGCTTTTGCAGATCGTCTTGCAGGCGCAGATCGCCTTCGAGGGGGGCGAATTCCGGCTTTCCGAAGTGCTGGGCGACGTGCAGGAGAAGATCGTGCGCCGCCACCCGCATGTGTTCGGGGATGCCAAAGTCTCGAGTGTGGACGAGGTCTTGCATCGATGGGAGGAACTCAAGGACGCCGAACGCCCGGCCGGCTCCTCGGCCGGAGGCCTGGCTGGTGTCTCCCTCGATCTTCCGGCGCTATCCCATGCGTACGAGATCCAGGATCGGGCTGCCCGTGTGGGCTTCGACTGGCCCAAGGTGGAAGGCGTCCTGGCCAAGATCTCGGAAGAGATCGAGGAATTCCGGACGGCCGGAGGGGCCGCGGCCAAGGAACGCGAATTCGGCGATCTCCTGTTTTCCCTCGTGAACCTTTCGAGATGGCTGGCCATCGACCCCGAGTCTTCCCTTCGGGGAGCCAACGCCAGATTCCGCAGTCGCTTTGCCGGCATGGAAGAACGGGCCCGAGCGTCGGGCCGGCGGCTTGGGGACCTCCAGCCGGAGGAATGGGAAACTCTGTGGGATCAGGTGAAGGCCCAGGCAGCGGATGAGGAGCAGTCTGAGTGAGGAACGGCTCCAAGGCAGTCTTGGCCGTGTTCTTGACCGCCGCTGGTTGCGCGGCTCCCGTCGTCCTTCCCACTGCGATCCCGATTACCTCGACGAGCACGGCGACTGTCCCCCTCCTGACCACGATCGAGTCGACCGCCCAGCCTGAGGCGACGACGGAACCGGGGGTCGACCTCCTCCCCGAGCTGGCGCCGGTGGAATACGTGATCCCGCCGACCATCCAACACGCCTGGCCGGGTGGGGCGACGGTGTACTTCGAACTGGCCCAAGAAGCCGACGTTTCCATTTTGATCGCTGAGGACGGGTTGGGGCCGTGGCGGGTGGCCCTCCGCGCCGGGGCTGGGCAACACTTTCTTCTTCCGCTCGAAGACCTTGTGGCTGGGGAAACCTACGCGATCGCCGTCGGCGTCGCCGATGTGGAGGGCGCTTTCCACGCCCCGTCGTTCCTCGGCGAGGGGTGGGGTCCACTTCGCCTCCACGTGCCGGAGGAAAGTCCGTCCTCCGTGCGGCTGGTGGCCCTAGGTGATTCGGGATACGGTGATCCTTTGACGCTGGAACTCGCGGCGGCCGCGGCGGCCTTCGCCCCGGATGCGACCTTGCACCTCGGCGACCTTGTCTATCGGGGGGAAGAAGAAGGAACGGCGGCCGCGGCGTATGCGCGCAAGTTCTACCATGCCCTTGAGCCGCTCCTGGTATCAGGACCCATCTACCCAGTGTTGGGCAATCACGAACTGGATGGGCCGGTTTCACGCGATGGGGCGCCATACTATTTCTCCGCGTTCCCCACGCTCCCCGAATGGTGCTGCGGAGACGAGGGGTCCACCGGCAGCAGGGAGTGGTACCGCGTCGTTTTCGGTACCTGGCAATTCCTGTTCCTGAACTCGCAAGCTTTCTACGGGTATGGAGACGGGGAGGCGCAGAACGCCTGGCTGGAACGCCGCCTCGGCGACGCAGAGTTCTTTGCGACGGTCCCCGTGATGCACATTGCACCGTTCAGCGGGGGCCTGCACACGACAGACGGCGGCCCTTTGCGGTCCGTGTGGCATCCTCGTTTCGTGGCCGCCGATGTCCCCCTCGTCTTGGCGGGGCATGATCACAATTACGAGCGATTTCTGGTAGATGGGGTCTCGTACGTCGTGAGTGGCGGCGGCTCGCGCGTCTTGTACGCGAAGGAAGAGGAACTCCCGGGCGAGGTCATCTTTGCCGCGCGCAACCACTTTCTCCTCCTCGACCTTGGGCCCGACGGCTTTCAGGTGCAGGCCATCACCGAGCTGGGGGAAGTGATCGACCAGTACACTTGGCCATAAGGTCAGAGGCCAGTCGGGGCCGCTCGCCGCCCGGATTCGTACCGAACCGGGGTGAGAAGGGTTCTCAAAGGTTGCCGAAGCTCCCAGACCCTCAATGGGCGCCACGTTCCAGGAGGACTTCCGCTTGAGCGCATCCAGATCGAACGAAACGGGGAAGCCGCCCGCGAGCGGGGAAGACCACGGGCTGAACTCGGCCAAGGCCGTCCATTGGACCCTGCCATCGCCCAGGCTGGTGGAGCACATCGTGCAGCGAGGCGAAGGCCATCTGGTACACCACGGGGCTGTGGCAGTCCGGACCGGAGAGCACACGGGTCGATCGCCTCACGACAAGTTCATCGTTCGCCAGGCCGAAAGCCAGGATCAAATCTGGTGGGGAAAGATCAACCAGCCGATCGACGAGGATCATTTCGAGGCGGTCTATCGAGATGTCGTCGAATACATCGCCGGCCGGGAGATCTTTGTCCAGGACATGGCGGTCGGGGCGGACCCGGCGTATCGCCTTCCGATCCGCGTCGTGTCCGAGCTCGCCTGGCACAATCTCTTTGCGAGGAACCTATTCCTCCGGATTCCTCCAGGTGAAATCCCCAGCGGCGGGCCTCGTTTTACGATCTTTCATCTTCCCGGTTTCCGTGCCCGGCCGGAGGTGCATGGGACGCGTTCGCCCGTCTTCATCCTCCTGAACTACCGCCGCCGCCTGGTCCTGATCGGGGGTACCAGCTATGCCGGCGAAGTCAAGAAGAGCGTGTTTACGGTCATGAACTACTTGATGCCTCAACAGAGAGTCATGGCTCTGCACGGCGCGGCGAACGTCGGCGCGGCGGACGACGTGGCTCTCTTCTTCGGCCTCTCGGGCACAGGCAAAACCACGCTCTCGACGACGCCGGAGAGGCGTTTGATCGGAGACGACGAACACGGATGGGGGGACCACGGTGTGTTCAATTTCGAAGGCGGCTGCTATGCCAAGGCGATCCACCTTCGGGAGGAACAGGAGCCGATCATCTGGAGAGCGATCCATCACTTCGGGACCGTGCTCGAAAACGTGGTGTTTGACCCCGAGAGCCGGCGCGTCGACTTTGATGACGGAAGCCTGACCGAGAATACGCGGGGCGCCTACCCGATCACGTACGTTGAGAACCACGTACCCTCCGGAATGGCCGGCCACCCTCAGCACATTTTCTTCTTGAGCGCCGATGCCTTCGGCGTGCTGCCACCCATCGCCCGCCTCACCTCGGCGCAAGCGATGTACTACTTCCTCTCCGGGTACACCTCCAAATTGGGCGGAACGGAGAAGGGGCTTGGAGCACAGCCGGAGGCCACGTTCTCGGCCTGTTTTGGCGCGCCCTTCCTGCCTCTCCACCCGAAGGTCTACGCAGAGCTCCTGAAAGAAAAGACGCAGCAACACACTGTACGGGTTTGGTTGGTGAACACCGGGTGGAGCGGTGGAGCCTACGGCCTGGGGAAACGTATGCCTTTGGCGTACACGCGTGCGCTCATTCGGGCCGCTCTCGCCGGCGCGTTGGATACCGTCCCCACGCGCCGGGACCCATGGTTCGGATTCGAGGTCCCGCGGCAGTGCCCGGATGTGCCCGAGGAGCTCCTGGACCCCCGGAGGACGTGGCCCGATGGCGACGCGTACGACCTCCAGGCGCGGCTTCTGGCCGAGCGTTTCGTCGCGAACTTCCAGGCGTACGAGTCCGCCGTGCAGGCGGAAGTCCGCCAAGCCGGGCCCAACCCCTCCGCATCCGCCGCCTGATCCGCACGTCCGTGCGCCCCGGATTGCCAGATTCCTGCGCCGCTCAAGGTAGAATGCCGCAGGCCGCGCGCCGGGCCGCCCCCTTTTGACGCCCTTTGTCGAGCTGCGCCATGTAGCGAAGTCGTATCCGCAGGGAGGGTCGACTCGCGCGGTGCTTCGACCCACCGACTTCTCTTTTGAAGGCGGGAAGTTTTACGCGATCCGTGGGCGAAGCGGAAGTGGCAAGAGCACCCTCTTGAATCTGATTGCTGGAATCGATGAGCCCACCTCCGGGGAGGTGCGGTTGGACGGCGTGAGTCTGCGCCGGATGAGCGCCTCGGAACGAGCTGTATTCCGCCGCCACCAGGTCGGCTTTATCTTCCAGTTCTTCCACTTGATCCCCACCCTGACCGTGGTGGAGAATGTCCGCCTGCCGCTTGAGCTCGCCGGCGTGTCCGGACCGCAGGCGGATGCCGAGGCACGCGAACGCCTCCGGCGCGTCGGTCTCGAGGGCCGGGCCGATGCGAACCCCGATCGCCTCTCGGGTGGAGAGCAGCAGCGGGTGGCCATCGCTCGCGCCCTGGCGAACCGGCCCCGCCTGCTGCTGGCGGACGAACCGACGGGAAATCTGGATCAGGCGACCGGCGACGCGGTACTGGACATGCTCGAGGGTCGTGTGCGGGAGGAAAGGGCCACGCTCATCCTCGTCACCCACAGCCGCGCGGTGGCCGCGCGGTCGGACCATGTGATCGTGATTCAAGATGGGAGGCTGGCCCCCGTGGGCCGAATCCGTCGGGGCGGGGCGGCGGCGGAGAGGTGAGCCGAACCCTGCTCCTGTTCGCCTGGCGAGACCTCGTGCGGCGGCCGTGGCAGAGCGGGCTGATGCTCCTGGGCGTCGTCCTCGGCGTCGCTGTGATGGTTTCCATCGACGTCGCCAACGTCAGCGCCCGCCGCGGTTTCTCTCTCAGCACAGAGGCCGTCGTCGGCCGGGCGACCCATCGGATCGAGGGCGGCCCGAGCGGCGTGCCCGAGGCGTTCTATGTGCAGCTTCGGACCCTGGGCTGGCAAGATACCGCTCCCATTGTCGAAGGAATTGCGATTGCGCCTGATCTTCAGGACCGACCCCTGCGCCTCTTGGGCATCGACCTCTTCTCGGACGCCGTGATCCGCCCGACCTTCGGGCTGGATGCATGGACCCAAGCGGGGGCGGAGAGATTCTTCCTCGAGCCGGATGCAGTCATCATCCCGGCAGGACTCGCCCGAGAGGGTGGACTGTTGCCCGGGGATCGCTTCCGCCTGTTCCTGGGAAACCGTGTTGCCGATCTCAGGATCTTGGGTGTGTGGACACCACCGGAGAACGACCCGAGCGAAGCACTCGATGACGTCGTGTGGATGGACATTGCCGCGGCCCAAGAACTGACGGGGACGACCGGGCGCTTGACCCGTATCGATCTCATCGCGGCGCGGGACGACGTGCCGGGGATCGCGGCCCTCCTGCCACCGGGCGTAAGCCTGGTCCCGGCCTCACAACAAGCGGAGACGGTCCGCCAGCTGAGCGACGCGTTCCAACTCAACCTGACCGCTCTCAGCTTGCTTGCCCTCATGGTCGGGATGTTTCTCATCTACAACTCGACGATGTTCCACGTCGTGCAGCGTCGCCAAATCCTGGCCACACTCGGAGTCCTCGGCGCGGAGTCAGGTCAGATTGCGCGATTGATCCTTGGCGAGGCAGCCGCAGTCGCCACGGTCGGCGCCGTCCTGGGGTTGCCTTTCGGTTGGGCTCTCGGCCAGACCGCGGTTCGGCTGGTGACTCAGACGATCAACGATTTCTACTTCACACTCTCGGTCCGTCAGGCGCCCCTGGAACCTGCCACCGCGGCAAAGGCCGTGGCTATCGCCCTGGGCGCGGCTCTCCTGGCCGCGGCCGGGCCGGCGTTGGAGGCAGCGAGGATCCCGCCGGTGGCCGCCTTTCAACGGAGCGATTTGGAAGAACGCGCCAGCCGCGGGGTGGGCCGGGCCGCGGGGGCGGGGTTGGCCTCGCTGGCGGCGGGGGCCCTGCTACTTGCGGCCGCGCAAAGGTCATTGGCCCTGAGTCTGGGAGGCATGTTCGGGGTCCTGGTGGGGCTCGCCCTGATGGTGCCCCTTTCCTCGCGGATCCTACTCCTCGGCCTTGTTCGTCTTCTTCCGCGGCTCCGTGCATCGAGGCTTCGGTGGGGTCTGCGGTCGGTGGTGCGGTCGTTGAGCCGAACGAGTGTCGCCCTCGCGGCGCTGATGGTGGCGTTGGCGGTCACGATCGGCCTGGGGACCATGATCGCCAGCTTCCGTCAGGCGGTTGACGATTGGCTTGACCTGACGCTGCGCGCCGACGTGTATGTGTCCTCGCCCCTCGGCTCGGGTTCGCAGCCGAGGGGGGATATCTCACCGGAGTGGGAGTCTCGCCTGGGATCGGTTCCGGGTGTGGCTCGGGTCGAGCCCTTCCGGGCGGCGCAGGTGGCCACCGAGTTCGGGCCGGCGCGGATTTCCGCCGTGGATAGCTATCGCATCCGGGACGCGCGGCTCTATCGGTCCTCGTCGGGGACCGCCGAAGAAGTGTGGAACGAGCTTCGGCAGGGTTCTGTGCTCGTGAGCGAGTCCTTCCTTCAGAAGCATGGTCTGAGGTTCCCCATGCCGCCTCTGACCTTGACCACGGATCGGGGGCCGAGGTCGTTCTCGGTGGCGGCGGTCTTCTACGACTACAGCAGCGAGGTGGGAACGGTGATGATGACCCAGGAGGTCTATCACCAGTTCTGGAGCGACCGCTGGCTCTCTTCGCTCGGCGTGTTCCTCGCCCCCCAGGCATCCTTCGAGGATGTCGCCCGAGGTGTGCGCAACGTGCTGGCGGGGACGGGCCTTCATGTGACCACTCTAGGCGACGTCCGGCAGCGCGCCCTGGCCATTTTCGATCGATCCTTCGAGGTAACCTCGGCGCTGCGCTTGCTATCGGTGCTGGTCGCCGGCGTGGGGATGATGAGCGCCTTGCTGGCGCTGCAACTCGAGCGCGCACGCGAGGTCGCAACCCTGCAAGTGTTGGGGATGACCCCCCGTGAGCTGGGCGCGCAGATCCTGCTGGAGAACGGGATCATGGGGGTCCTGGCTGCGCTCCTCTCGGTTCCGACCGGCCTGCTTCTCGCCTGGATCTTGACCAAGGTCATCAATTTGCGCTCGTTTGGCTGGGCCATTCCGTGGTCGCCCGGCCTCGAACCCATCGCGATCGCGCTCGGTCTTAGTTTGCTCGCGGCCTGGGCGGCCGGACTGTACCCGTGGTGGCGGGTTTCACGGGCTCCGATCGCGGAGCGCCTTCGGGCGGATTGAGCGGCGATGCGACCTCCTACCGCCCGCACCGTCATGATCCTTTTGCTCCTCGGCTTGGGATTCATCGGCGTGTGGCTCACGACGCAGGTGACCGCCGTTCCGGACATCCGATCCGGGGAAGTGCAGTTCGCTTCGGGCGGGGTTCGGCCGGCTGATTTCGCTCGGGTCACGGCACCACGGGCGTTCTCGTTTCCCGAGGACCATGGCCCCCATCCGGCCTTCCGAACGGAATGGTGGTACTTCACCGGGAATCTGTTCGCGCAAGGCGGGAGCCATTTCGGCTATCAGCTCACCCTGTTCCGGACCGGCCTTGCGCCTCATGCCGGGGAACGCGCATCCGCCCTCGCCACGGACCAAATCTATTTCGCCCACTTCGCTCTAAGCCGGCCGAATGGAGCGTATGACTCCTTCGAGCGCTACAGCCGCGGGGCGGCCGGGCTCGCAGGATCCAGCGCCTCTCCTCCCGAGTTCTGGCTGGAGAACTGGTCCGTGCGAGCCCTCGACGATGTGGGGGACGCGTTTTCGCTCTCCGCCTCGCAAGGGGAACTGACCCTCGACCTTCTCCTTACATCGCTCAAACCTGTGGTCGCCCAAGGAGAGGCTGGTATGAGCCGCAAAGGGCCGGAGGCGGGGAATGCTTCCTACTATGTCAGCCAGACCCGATTGGCGACGGAAGGGACCGTTGGGGAGGGGGGCCGGATGTGGCAGGTCGAGGGGACATCGTGGTTCGACCACGAGTGGGGAACCACGGTCTTGCCGCCGCAGGTCGTGGGATGGGATTGGTTCGGGCTTCAGCTCGATGATGATCGGGAGCTCATGCTCTACCGAATCCGTCGTGCCGACGGATCCTTTGCATCCGTTTCCGCCGGGACGCTGGTGGAGCCCGACGGGTCGACGATCCACCTGACCGCCGAGGACTTCGCGATCGAATCGACCGCCGAATGGCGGAGCCCAAGAAGCGGCGCGACCTATCCCTCGGGCTGGCGCATCCGAGTGCCGACGGCCGGACTAGACCTCGAGGTCAAACCCTATCAGGCCGACCAGGAGGTGGACGCCCAAATCGTGTACTGGGAGGGGGCCGTCCGCGTCATGGGCCGCAGCCGCGGTGCCGAGGTCCTGGGTGTGGGTTTCGTCGAATTGACCGGTTATGCCGAAGCGATGCAGGGGTGGTTCTGAGGCGGTGGACATAAAATACAAAAACATCGCCCCCGGACCTGAGGGGGGCAAGCCCGAGGGCGGCCGCTACATTGGTCGTAAGACCAAGTGACGACAACTCGCATTCTACCGACTCAGTCCGTCCCGGCAATAGAACCTTCTTCCCAAGCCGACCGCGCATCTCGGGAACGGCGTTTGATAGAATGGCGTGTGGGAGGGCCCCATCCGACTCTTTAACACGCTGACGCGGCGCATTGAGCCGGTCCATGCCGAGGGACCGGCTGTTCGCGTGTACGTCTGTGGGATTACTCCGTACGACACTACCCATCTCGGACACGCTTTCACCTACACGTCCGCCGACCTCTTGGTTCGAGCGCTCGAATCACGCGGCCGGAAAGTGCTTTACGTTCAGAATGTGACCGATATCGATGACGACATCCTACGCAAGGCCGCCGAAACGGGGGGGGACTGGCGGGCGGTCGGCAACCGCTGGACGGAGCACTACATCCGGGACATGATCTCGCTTAACGTTCGACCGCCGGACCACTTGCCGCGCGCCTCAGGCGCCGTCCCGGAAATCCTGGAATCAGTTCTGGCTCTCCTGAGCGCAGGATTGGCTTATGTATCCGGGGGGAGCGTGTACTACGACCTGGCGGCGCGCCCGGATTACGGCGTGCTCTCCCGCCTGCCTCGGGACGAGATGCTCCTCATCGCCAACGAGCGGGGTAATGTGCCGGACGATCCCCACAAGCGCGACCCGTTGGATTTCGTCCTGTGGCAAGCCCAGAAGCCCGGCGAACCAGCCTGGCCGAGTCCCTGGGGCGCGGGAAGGCCGGGTTGGCACATCGAATGCTCGACGCTGGTCCAGAAGTTCCTGGGTCCCAGTCTCGATGTTCACGGCGGAGGCGAGGACTTGATCTTCCCGCATCACGAGAGCGAAATTGCCCAAATCGAACCGTTGACGGGGCGGCCCTTTGCGCACACCTGGATGCATACCTCGATGGTGCAATACGAGGGCGCCAAAATGAGCAAGTCCCTTGGAAATCTCGTCATGATGGAAGGCCTGCTGGGCCGATTCACTCCGGATGCGATCCGGATCTACCTGGCCTCCCATCACTACCGGTCCGTCTGGACTCACGATGAGACAGCCCTCCAGACCGCGGCAGAAATCTCCCGGGCCTTCGAGTCGGCGGCCAGCGCTGCGGGCGGAGCCGGGAAGCCCACCAGTTCTCAGCCGGAGTCGGGGGACTTCGAAAGGGCGATGGAAGAGGACCTGGATTCGCCCGAGGCGTTGGTGGCCTTGGAGCGTTTGGCGCGACGGATCCTAGATGCCGCCGGTAGAGGCGAGACGATCTCGACCGCGCAAGCCGAGCTTCGAGGTCTGGGGGCCCAGCTGGGTCTGCGTATCGGCCAGTCGGGGCCGGAGCCGCGTGTCGCCCGCGGATGGGGTGCGCTCCGACAGCGATTTCTGGCGGCCCCGGAATCAGCCCGAGGCACGCCCCCCGTCGCCTAGACGGCGAGCGCGGCCTGGTTTTCGGTGGCGAGTTGGCCGCAGCCGGCCTGGATGTCCAGTCCACGCCGAACGCGGACCGTACAAGATAGCCCACCTCGTTCCAAGACCTCGCGGAAAGCACCCACCCGGTGTTGTGTACTAGGTTGGCCCGCGTATCCCCGGGTCGGGTTCAAGGGAATCACATTCACGTGGCACAGCATACCCCGGGCCCAGGCGACCAGCGCCTCGGCTTGGTCCTGGCCATCATTCACGTCCTCGATCAGGGCCCACTCCAGTGTCAGGCGCCGTCGGCTCGTCTCGGTGTAATTCCGGCAGGCCTCGCGGAGAACCGGCAACGGGTACCGCTGATTGATCGGGATCATCTTCGAGCGCAGTTCGTCTGTCGCGGCGTGAAGGGAGACCGCCAGATTGATCTGCCTTCGCTCGGAAGTGAATCGGTCGATCATGGGAACGAGACCCACCGTCGAGATCGTGCTCCTGCGCTCGGCGAAGCCAAATCCGTCTGCGTCGTGCAAACGGTCGAGGGCGGCCAGGGTTGCATCGTAATTGTGAAAAGGTTCACCCATGCCCATGACGACGATGTTCGTCAGTCGGTCCCCGCTTTGCGCCAGCCGTCGGGCGAAATGCAGGACCTGGGCCACGATCTCCCCCGATGTGAGGTGGCGCAGGAAGCCCATTTGTCCCGTCGCGCAAAAAGGGCAACCCATGCCGCAGCCCGCCTGCGTGGAAATGCAAACCGTCCGTCGCTGGTCGTACCGCATCAGGACGGTCTCGACTTCCTTCTGGTCCGCGAGGCGAAACAAGGTCTTCTCTGTCGTGCCGTCGGAGGAGGTGCGCTCGATATGCGGACGGAGGCCGGAAAAGTCGAAGGACTCGGCCAACTTTTGGCGAACGCCGGCGGGGAGATCCATCATGGACGCAGGAGTGGGGGCGAGGCGGCGATAGAGTTGCGACCAGACCTGGCGCGCCCGATAGCGCGGCTCGTTCCAGCCGGCGAAGACGGCCACCCAATCTTCGAAGGAAAGATCATACGCGAGGGGGCCGCTCATGGAGTCGCCTGCGGAGCGATGTGCCCTAGGAGATCCGGCAAGCCCTCGAAGACCCAGTCCGGTTGGAGGGAGGCGCCTGCGAGCTCCTCGCGGCGTGTCACGCCGGTCAGGACGAGGGCCGTCCGCAGCCCGGCTCGCGTCCCGCCCAGGATATCCGTGTCCAGGCGATCGCCGACGACGACGGTCCGTTCGGGGAGTGTGCCAAGCCTACCGAGCGCGGCCCGAAACAGATGGGGTTCAGGTTTGCCGACGATGGTGGGCTCGCGTCCGCTGGAAGTACGCAGCGCGGCGAGTAAGGCCCCGTTCCCGGGGACCTGCCCGCGCTCGCCGGGAAACGTAGCATCCGGATTGGTCCCGACGAACATGGCCCCGGCGCGCAGCGCCAGGGTGGCCTCGGCCAGCTTGCGCCAATCGGCCCGGCGGTCGAGCCCGACGACGACGGCCCGGGCTCCATCGGCACGATCGACGAGGCGATACCCGGCCTGCGTGAGAGCGCGCCGCAGGGCGTCCTCCCCGATCGCGTAGACGGCGGCCCCGCGCGGCAGCTCGCCCTGGAGGTACGAGGCGGCTGCCAGGGCCGATGTGACGACTTCGTCGGGCGACACGCGGGCGCCGAGTCGCCGCACGCGGACGACGACCGACGCGGGGCTGGCGGTGGCGTTGTTGGTCGCGAGGACGAGTTTGGATCCGGTGCGGTGCACGTGATCGAGGAACTCGGCCGCGCCGGGCAGGGCGCTCGATCCGCGCCAAAGTACGCCGTCGAGGTCAATGATCCAGCCTTGCATTTCGCGGAGGTCAGGCATGGCGATCCAAACGGCGGCTCAGGAGAGGCACGGGCCCCCAACCCACAGGGGCTCCGGGCTGATGCCCTGGCCCGTTGAGGGCAGGCTCAGGCGGCCTTGGGGAGGTCGTGCGCGCCGAAGGAGATTTCGTTCCCGAGGCCGTCGAGCAAGCTCGGCCGAGTTTCGCCTGCGATGCACCCGGCGTCGACGACGACCTGGCGAATCTCAGGACGCGAGGGGATCTCGTACATGACATCGAGCAGGACGCCTTCGATGATGGCTCGGAGCCCGCGGGCTCCGGTCTCACGGTCGAGGGCGAGCGTGGCGGCTCGCTCCAAGGCCCCTTCCGTGAACACCAGCTCGACCTGATCCATCTCGAACAGGCGCTGATACTGGCGCACCAGGGCGTTTTTCGGAACCGTGAGGATGGCCCGCAGAGCGGGCAGATCCAAAGGATCGACGCTGGTCAGGACGGGCAAGCGGCCGACCAACTCCGGAATCATGCCGTACCGCATGAGGTCGTCCGGGATCATGAGGCGGAGCAGGGCGGCATCGCTCAGCTCACGGCTCTCGCGATCCTCGCGGGCGCCTGGAAAACCGAGCCGGCCCCGGCGGCCGACTCGCTCGGCGATGATGTCGGACAGCCCGTCAAACGTCCCACCGCACAGGAAGAGGATATCCCCCGTGTCGACCTGGATGAATTCCTGCTGCGGATGCTTCCGGCCGCCTTGGGGCGGCACATTGACCACCGCACCCTCGACGATCTTGAGCAGGGCCTGCTGCACGCCCTCCCCGGAGACATCGCGCGTGATGCTGGGGTTGTCCCCGGACTTGCGAGCCGTCTTGTCGAGCTCGTCGATATACACAATGCCGCGCTCGGCGCGCGGGACATTGAAGTCCGAGGCCTGGAGTAACCGCAGCAAGATATTTTCCACATCCTCGCCCACGTAACCGGCCTCGGTGAGCGCCGTGGCGTCTGCGATACAGAATGGGACATCGAGTGTTTTGGCCAGGGTCTGGGCCAAGAGAGTTTTGCCGCAACCCGTGGGCCCGATCAGCAGAATATTGCTCTTGTCCAGCTCGACGCCGTGGGCCCCGCGGTTGGCGATGCGTTTGTAGTGGTTGTAAACCGCCACCGAGAGCACTCGTTTGGCCTGCTCCTGGCCCACGACATATTCGTCCAGGCGGGCGTAGATCTGCTGCGGGGAAAGACTGGGGCGGCCCGTGAGGGTGAGGCTGGGAGCCCCCGACCGCGGGGCCTCGCCCTCCAGGATGTCCCGGCAGAGCTCGACGCACTCATTGCAGATGAACACCCCTTCCGGACCGGCGATGAGGCGCTGGATCTCGCTCTCGCTCCGGCCACAGAAGGAGCAGCGCCGCGCCTCAGGCGGGGCGGCGTCGCGCCGGGTCATCGGTCAGCGCCTTCCTTCTGCTTGTCCTTGCCTTTGGCTTCCTTCACATCTTTCCCGTCCTCGACATGGGGCGGCGGCATGAGGACCTCGTCGATCACCCCGTATGCCTTGGCCGCTTCGCCGTCCATGTAGAAATCCCGCTCCGTGTCCCGCTCGATGATCTCGAGCGGCTGGCCGGTGTGCTTGACCAGTATCCTATTGAGTTTGTCCTTGAGGCGCAAGATCTCTTTCGCCTGGATCTCGATGTCCGTGGCCTGCCCCTGGGCGCCTCCCAGAGGCTGGTGAAGGTGGACCGTGGCGTGGGGGAGGGCGTACCGCTGGCCCTTCGTGCCGGCGGCGAGCAGGACCGTCCCAAAAGAGGCCGTGACGCCGACGGCTGTGGTGGAGATGGGAGCCCGCACCTGCTGCATCGTGTCGTAGATCGCCAGGCCCGAGTAGATCGTGCCGCCCGGGCTGTTGATGTACATCTGGATCAGGCGGGACGAGTCTTCGTTGTCCAGATACAAGAGTTGGGCCACGATCAGGTTGGCGATCTGGTCGTTGATGGGAGTTCCGAGCAGGATGATCCGCTCCTTTAGCAGGAGCGAGAAGATGTCATAGGCCCGCTCGCCGCGGCCCGTGCTCTCGATGACCATCGGGATTAAGGCTTCGATTTCATTTCGGTGCATGGGATTCTGGGTCTCCTTTCAGGGATGCGGCGGCGGCCGGGGCGGGGACGTTTCCCCTTCCGATGTCCACCAACCGCTGAACGGCTTTCTGCGATAGCAAGTCCAAGGCCAGGCGCCGGCGCCCTGAGGGGCTCTCGAGCGCTCTGCGCAAGTCGCCGCGAGAATCCTGCCACGGGCCGACCAGGCGGTCCACCTCGGTTTCGATGTCGGCGTCGGTCACCTCGATGGCCTCGGCCTCGATCACTTGCGTCAAGACCAGCGCCCTGGTAAGGCGCGTCCGGGCGCGAGGTTCCAGCTCCGTGCGGAGCTCGGCCAAGGACTTCTTTTCGATCTTGAGGTAATCGGGCAGGCTGAGCTTCTGCTCCCGCAGGCGCCGGTCCAGCTCTTGGATCATGTCGTCGATCTCCGGCCCCACGAGCGCAGGGGGATAGGTGACGTGAGCGCCTTCGACCACGAGATCCACGATCTTGCGGCCGTACTCTTCCTGCGTGTCCCGCTTCCGCTGCGCCTCGAGGGACTCGCGCACTTTGGCGCGCAGGTCGGCCAGATCCTGAAACTCACCCACCGTGTGGGCAAGTTCATCCGACCACTCTGGGACCGTCCGCGATTTCACGTCTTGAACATGGATCTGGAATGTCGCCGAGCGAGCGCGCAGCGCCTCGTTGGGGTACTCGACGGGGAACGTGAAGGGGAAGGACTTATCCTCCCCGGCGCGCATGCCGACGAGATGGTCGGCAATTCCGGGCACTGGCCAATGGGTTGCGGGTGCGACCAGCACGCTGACCGCCTTCTCTTGAAGGAGCACCGGCGCTTCTTTCTCACCCGGTTCCACGAGCTCCCCTTTTGCATCCACGATGACCACGTCCTGTTCGGCCGCCACCCGGTCGACGGGTTCGATCACGGCTTGTGCCTGGCGAAGGTCCTCGAGAAAGGCCTCCACGGCACCGTCGGTCACCACCGGTTCCTCGAAAGGAAGTCTCAAATCGCGGTAGGCGCCAAGGTCGATTTCCGGCGCCAGAGGGACGGTGTAGCGCAAGACCAGGGGGGCGCGGCTGACGACCTCGTCGAGCGAGCCCGGTGCCGAGGTCTCGACCTCGGTCTTCTCGAGCGCCTGGCGATAGACCTCCTGCCCGAGCGGGTCTAACGCCTCTTCGAATACCGCTTCTTCGCCGAACTTTTGTACGATCACTTCATAGGGGGCCTTGCCCGGCCGAAACCCCGGGATCTTCGAGTGGCTGCTCAAACGCCTGGCCGCGGCGCGCAACGCGGCTTGGACGCGGTCCTGCGGGACCTCGACCGTAAGCTGAAGCTGACGGTCATGCAGGTCCTGGGTCTCAATCTTGAGGGCAGGTAGGGCGCCCCCGGCTGCGGGCATCGAAACCGTCATGGTTTCCTATGCAAAGGTGAAGAGGCGGGGCAGATGGCGGTGTGGGGAAGGAGGGACTTGAACCCTCACGCCTTTCGGCACGTGATTCTAAGTCACGCCTGTCTGCCAATTCCAGCACTTCCCCTGAGGGATTATAGCCGTCGGGCGGAGGGGTGTAAAGGCGCAGCCGTCTGGGGAATGAATTAGACGCGTGTGAGGTACTCGCCGGATCGGGTGTCGACGCGAATCGTGTCGCCCTGGTTCACAAAGAGGGGGACTTGAACTTTCAAACCGGTCTGGGTGGTGACGAGCTTGGTCGCGCCGGTGGCCGTGTCCCCTTTGACCCCAACGTCGGCTTGCACCACGGCGAGGTCGACCGAGGCGGGAAGCTCGATCTCCAACGGTTCGGGGCCGAAGAAGGTGAGCTTCACCTCCATCCCTTCCTTCAAATACTGGGCCGAATCGCCGAGCATGGCGGCCTGGATCACCGGTTGGTCAAACGTCTGACTCTCCATGAAGTGGAAGAGGTCACCGTCGTGGTACAGGAACTGGGCGTCGTGATAGTCCAGCCGCACATCTTGCACGCGATCGCCCGAGGAAAAGGTCTTCTCGAGGACGGCGCCGGTGCGCAAATCGCGCACCCGGGTCCGGATCGTAGCGTTGCCGCGCCCGGGCTTGTTGTGGCTGTACTCGAGGACCTTGAATAGGCTGCCGTCTCGTTCGAACGTGACGCCCTTGCGCAGGTCGTTGACGTCGATCACCGAACGAGTTCCTCAGGTCGAAGGCGAGGAGGCGATTATACGACCCGGCTCGGCCCGCCGTCAATCCGCGGCGGCGCGAGCCAGGCTGCCTTCGCCCAGCCAGCGGGCGGCGGCCTGGGGAAGATCCGCCAGACGCCCGGCTCGGAGGGTGCAGCGGGGCAAGGAGTCGACGAAGGCCGTCCCGTAACGTTTCGACAGGATCCGGCGATCGAAGACCGCCACCACGCCGCGGTCAGATCGAGTCCGGATCAACCGGCCGAAGCCTTGACGAAACCGCAGGATCGCTTCGGGGAGCGTGTATTCATCGAAGGGGGAGTCATAGGTTTCGGATCGGGCGGCGATGATCGGATCGGACGGGACGTCAAAGGGCAGCCGCGGCACCACCAGCACGGAGAGGGCCTCGCCCGGGACGTCCACGCCCTCCCAGAAGGAGCGGGTGCCGAGAAGGACGGCTTGCTCGGTGGAGCGGAAGGACTCGAGCAGGGCGTAACGCGAAGCGCCTTCGCCTTGTTCGAACACGAGAATGCCCTGCGCCGCGAGCGGCTCGCTGATGGCCTGCGCCGTCCGGCGCAACTGGTCGTAAGAGGTGAATAAGACGAGGGCCCGGCCGCGCGAAGCGCGCACAAGCGACATCAGGCCGCGCTCGAAGGCCGCCTGATACGCCCGCCCATCGGCTGACCCAGGCGGCGCCGGTTCCGGGATGTCATTGACCAGATACAAGAGGGTCGACGTCTCGTAGTCGAAGGGGGAACCGAGGCCGACCTCCTCGGCTTCATCTGCGCCGAGGCGCCGCCGCAGGTAGTCGAATTCTCCGGCCGTGGTGAGGGTGGCGGAGGTCATGATCACGGCGTCCTTCTCGTGCCACAAGAACCGTTCGAGCATCGGACCGACCTCGAGCGGTGCGGAGTGGAAACTGACGCGTCCCTGGGCCAGCGATTCCTCCAGCCAGTAGACGGAATGCGCACCTGGATGGAAGACCGCCTGATCCAGATTCGACCAGGCTTCTTCCAGGTCCCGCCCGGCAGCCCGAACGGCCAATGAGAGATCGGACTCAGGCGAGCCGTCCCCAGCGTCGAGGGTGACCAGCCATTCCCCCAACTCCGACACGCCCTGGACCACTTTGGAAAGGACCGGGCGGAGATCCTCCCAGGCCATTTCGACGGCCCCCCATTCCGCCAAGCTGCGAGTCGATGGCAGGATGCGACTCTGAAGGGCGAAGGGCCCGCTCGGAGCGCCGTCGCGTCGGGTGTCCAAGAAGTGCCCCGCGGCTGAGAACAACCTGCGCGTGAGCTCCAGGCTCTCCCCGATCCGGACGGCGATTCCCTCGATGGCGCGCTGCGCCTCGCTCGCCTCGTTGCTCTTTCCGGCTCGGCGGAGCCAGGCCAGCCCCTGGCCCATAAGACCGGTGGGGCCCAGATCCCGTAGGAGGCGCAGCAGCTCGCCCTCGGAGATGTCGACCCCCATGCTCTGCGTGGTGGCCGACTCGAGGTGGTGCGCCTCATCGACGATCAAGTATCGATACTCGGGTAGGACCCGATGGCCGGTGGCGATGTCGGCCAGGAGAAGCGCGTGGTTCACGATGATGACGTGGGCGCTCTCGGCCTCGGCACGGGCGCTCTCATAGGGACACACTCCACCCGGTTGGGTCCGGCACGCCTCGCGTGAGCAGTCCTCGCCCTCGGCGGAGATCCGGACCCATGCGCCGGCTTCCGGGCCGCCCATCAGGGTGATTTCGCCGCGATCGCCGGAGCCTCCACCTGCGAGCCAAACGAGGATCTTGGCCGTCAGCCGCATCTCCTCGGCGGTCCTCGGCCCGAGGCGGCGGAAGGCATCCCAGCGCCGGGGGCAAAGGTAATTGGACCGACCTTTGAGCACCGAGGCGCGGTAACCGGGATCGACCGCCTTGCGCAGGTCGGGAATGTCCTTGCGAATGAGTTGATCCTGGAGGTTGAGTGTATTGGTCGACACCACCACCCGATGGCCGCTCAGCTCCGCCCAGGCGAAAGCGGGGAGCAGGTAGGCCATCGACTTCCCTGTCCCCGTCCCTGCCTCGATGAGGCTGTGGCGCCCCTCGGAGAGGGCATGGGATACCGCTCGCAGCATGGCGAGCTGGGGAGGCCGGTGCTCGAAACCTGGGAACACGCGGGCGAAGGCTCCTCCGGGTTCGAGGACGGCGGCCAACTCCTCTACGGGCATGGGCGGTGGGTCGTCAACGGGGCGGAGGCTGGGCAGGTCCGGAAGCGGAACGACCGGCGACAGGCGGGGGCGGTTTGAGGCCGCGCTCTCCGCCGGGTCGCTCTCGCCCATCTCCCGCAGCAAGGACTCGAAGACCCACCCTGCGCCCCATTCGACCTCCGCTCCGATACGGACGATCTCCTCGACCAGGCCGGGCGGAAGTTGGCGGGCCCGCTCGAGCAGACGCACAAAGACCGAGCGAGTGGTCTGCGCGTCCGCCAGGGCACGATGGGAGTCGGAGACCGGGACCCCGAGCTCCGCGGCCAGGGAGGTCAGGCGATAGCGGGGGGCGGAGGGGAGCAGAACCGACGCCAGGTCAAATGTGTCCAGAGAGGCGTTATCGCGGAACAGGCCGCGTGGTTGGAGAAAGGAGAGATCAAAGTGAACGCTGTGGCCGAGGACCGGCAGATCCCCCACGAAGGACTGGAGCTGGGACAGGACACTGCTCAGACGCGGGGCACCGGTCAGCATCGCGTCCTGGATCCCGGTGAGTTGGGCGACAAAGGGGGGAAGGGGGCGGCCCGGGTTGACGAGCGTCGACCACTCGTCCTCGATGCGATCGCCCCGGAAGCGGACGACGCCGATTTCGATCACGGCGTCGCGTTGCGGATCGAGGCCCGTGGTCTCCAGGTCGAGTGCGACGAGAGTATGCATTCGGGATTCGACATTCTACCATCCGGGCGCAAGGGCCCCCGTGCTATACTCCCGCGCCTCACCCCGAGAGTCCTCCGATGGAAACGTTCTGCCCCGAACAGGGTTAATCCTTGCAAGAAGAACCCATCTCCCGGGCGGCAGCGGCGCTCGAGCACAGCGATGAGCTGGCCCTGGTTCAGCGCGCCGCGACCGAAGCGGAAGCGTTCGGGACCTTGTACGAGCGCTACGTCCGGCGGATTTACAACTACATCTACTACCGGACCGGGAACCACCACGACGCCGAAGACCTGACGGCGCGGGTTTTCCAGAGGGCGATGCGCCACGTCGGGAGTTTTGAGGACAAAGGCGTCCCGTTCTCGGCTTGGCTGTATCGGATCGCGCACAATTTGGTGGCGAACTGGCATCGGGATCGGAGCCGCCGGCCCCTGGTGCCACTCGATGATCGGGCGATCCAATCCGGGGGACAGATCCACCCGGAGACGCAGGCGGTCGCGGCCGAGGAAGAGGCCCTCTTGCTCACGGCCGTGCGCCGGCTGCCGGCAGAACGGCAGCAATTGTTGATCTTGAAATTCGTCGAGCGGCTCTCTAACGCCGATATCGGGCGGATCATGGGCCGGACGGAGGGGGCGATCAAGAGTCTCTACCACCGCACCCTGAATTCGCTGCGGGATGAATTGAGCCGGTCGCCATCCTCGAATGGCGCTGGCCAAATTGCTAGTGAACTGGGCGGGGACCCCTTCGTCTCTGGCCGAGAGGAATGAGGCAGGTGTCATTTTCCACTCGCGCGGGCTGGAATCGGGAGAAGGTCGAGGCCTGGCTCCAGGAAGCACTAGTGCCGGTGGAACCCAAGTCCGGGTTCGTCCACCGCCTGCGCGCACGCCTGGTGGACTACCGGGGACGGGGCGTGGCCTCGCCCTGGATGCTCCTCGCACTGCTCGGGGCGGTAGTCCTATTCCTGATCGCGGCCGTCAACGCGGCCATGCGTCTAATCGTGGCGCTGTTCGGGGTGGTGACCGCCATCCGCCGCCAGCGTCGGAATCGATCCCGGTCGCCCAGCGCATGAGCTAGATCGGGTGCTCATCGAGGTCTGAAATGAAAACGGGCCGGCCGGGAGCTCCCGGCCGGCCCGTTTGGGACGAGAGTGGCAGGCGGTTAGAACAGACCCCAGGCGGCGCCGGCGCCGGATTCCATCATGCTCGGATCCCACATATCCGGCGCGAGCTCGACCTTCGCCGGAAGGCCGGCCGCTTCGGCGGCCTTCGCGCGGGTCATTTCCAGAAGAGCGGGCCCATATGGGCAGAAGGGCGTGGTCAGGATCATTGAGACCTGAAGCTCCTCGGGGGTCAGCGTGGCCTGGCGCACCAAGCCGAGCTCGATGATATTGAGGCCGATCTCAGGATCGACGACCTGTCGCAGCGCTTCGCGGACCTGGCCACCCACCTCCGGGTGAGTCGAGTCGATCTCCCAGACCAGCGGTGGGGCGGACGTTTCTTCGGTCATGAAGGCACCACCTCGAGGGTGTTCGGGCGAAGGTTAACGGTGAACGTGCAATTCAAGTCGCCGTCGAGCAGGCAGCTAACTCGTTCGGCGGGGACGGCCAAGGCACGGGCGATGATCCCCTGGTCGATGGAGCAGACCTCACGATGGCTCTGGCCGATCTGGAAATAGGGGCAGCTGCGTTCCCGGATCAGCACCCGGTCATCGTGGCGCTCGACCTCCGCGTCGAATCCCTCGGCGGACAACATTTCCGCCAGTCGGGTGAGGCGGGCTTCCATCGGAAGCGCGTCCAACTCCACGGCAAAGTCCTCGGCCATGGACGAGGCCACGCCGGTGAAGACCGCCGCCACCGTGTCGTGGGGCAGGTTTTCCTTCATCTCGGTGACCAGGCGGCTCGCGAGCTGGAGGTAGCGGCCCGGGAACAACTCACGCCCCGAGTCCGTGAGCGAGTAGAGCAACCTCGGCCGGCCGACGCCGTGGCGCTCCTCCTGCGAGGCGACCAGGCCGTCGGCCTGGACATGGGTGAGGTGGTGCCGGACCGAGACCGGGGAGACCTCGGCCGCGTCCGCCAACTCCACCACCGAGCACGTTCCGCGCGCTCGAAGCGTGCGGAGGATCGTCTCGCGTGTCTTAGTTGACATACTTGCAGGATTTTAGCAGGCCCTACGAAAACTGTCAATATTTATGAGAACGCTTATGTATATTGATCGGGCCTCCGTTCATCCGTTTGCGCCTAATTTCACAATTGGAATATTTCTTAGGATTCTCACTAATATTGACACCCCTAGGGCTGCGTGCTATAATCCCGCCTGTGCCCGGCCGGGGGACCCCTGCTCGACCGGGGAGGAGAAGGAATGAGTTCTGCGCTCGAGATCCGCGATCTGCATGTCGCGGTGGAAGGCAAGGAAATCCTCAATGGCGTCAACCTGACCATCCGTCCGGGCGAGATCCATGCCCTGATGGGGCCCAATGGCACCGGCAAGTCTACGTTGGCCTATGCCCTGATGGGCCATCCTTCATATCAAGTGACGAAGGGCCAGATTCTGTTCGCGGGTGTCGACCTGGTGTCACTGCCACCCGATGAACGGGCCCGTCTGGGTCTGTTCCTCGCGTTCCAGTATCCCGTCGCCATCCCGGGTGTCTCGATCGCCAACTTCCTGCGGACATCGATCAACGCCCGTCGCCGGGCGGCGAACCCGGAAGACAAGGGGATCCCGATCGCGGAGTTTCGCAAGATGCTCATGGCCAAGATGGACTTGTTGCACGTCCCGCACGACTTTGCGGGCCGGTACGTGAATGATGGGTTCTCGGGCGGCGAAAAGAAGCGCGCCGAGATCCTTCAGATGGCGGCCCTCGAGCCGAAGATCGCCATCCTGGACGAGACCGACTCGGGGCTGGATATCGATGCCTTGAAAGTCGTGGCTGACGGCGTGAACTCGCTGGCAGGGGAGAACCTGGGCGTGCTGATCATCACCCACTACCAGCGGATCCTCAACCACATTCGTCCACACTTCGTCCACATCTTGCTGGATGGGCGCATCGTCGAATCCGGTGGGCCCGAGCTGGCCGAGCATCTCGAAGAGCAGGGCTACGGTTGGATTCGTGAACGGGAAGACGAAGCCGTGGCGGGGGTCTAGGGATGGCGACGCCACAAGACATTCAGGCCGTCGAAGGTCTGGGGGCTTACAAGTTCGGATTTCACGACACCGATGTGTCGGTGTTCCGCACGCGCAAGGGCCTGGACGCGGACGTGGTACGCGAGATCTCGGCCCGCAAGGGCGAGCCGGAGTGGATGCTCGCGTTCCGTCTCAAAGGACTGGAGCATTTCCACACCCGGCCGATGCCCACGTGGGGCGGCGACCTCTCGAGCCTGCACCTCGACGACATCACGTACTACGTCCGGCCCGCCGAGGCCGAGAGCAAGTCGTGGGACGATGTGCCGGACACGATCAAGGCCACCTTTGACAAACTGGGCATCCCCGAGGCCGAGCGCAAGTTCCTCGCCGGGGTGGGCGCCCAGTATGAGTCGGAGATGGTCTACCACAACATCCAGAAGCACCTGGAAGACAAGGGCGTCATCTTCCTGAGCATTGAGGACGGGCTGCGCAAGCATACTGATTTGTTCCGCCAGTACTTCGGCACGGTCATCCCCTACACCGACAACAAGTTCGCGGCCCTCAATAGCGCGGTGTGGTCCGGCGGCTCCTTCATCTATGTCCCGCCCGGTGTGAAGGTGGACCTGCCCCTGCAGGCCTACTTCCGGCTGAATACGCCCAACATTGGCCAGTTCGAACGGACGCTGATCATCGTCGACGAGGGCGCCGAGATCCACTACGTCGAAGGCTGCACGGCCCCGATCTACACGACCGACTCGTTCCACAGCGGCGTGATCGAAATTGTGGTGAAGAAGGGGGCGCGCTCACGGTACACGACGATCCAGAACTGGTCCGTGAATGTCTATAACCTGGTCACGCAGCGCGCCATGGTCCACGAGGGGGCCACCCACGAATGGGTGGACGCCAACCTGGGAAGCAAGCTGACGATGAAGTACCCCTCCTGCTACCTGATCGGTCCGGGGGCGCACGGGGAGATCCTATCCCTGGCGTTCGCCGCCAAGGGTCAGCATCAGGACGCGGGCGGCAAGATGATTCACGCCGCCCCGAACACCACGAGCAAGGTGACGTCGAAATCGGTGAGCAAGGGCGGTGGGCGCACCTCCTACCGCGGCCTGCTCAAGATCCACAAGGGAGCGACCCACGCGCGTTCGAGCGTCGTCTGCGATGCGCTCCTGCTCGACCCCCAGTCCCGTTCGGACACGTACCCCACAATCGAGATCGACGAGGATCAGGTGACGGTGGGGCACGAGGCCTCGGTGAGCAAGGTGGGGGAGGAGCAGCTCTTTTATCTCAAGAGCCGCGGCCTGAGCCAGGAAGAGGCGACGACGATGGTCGTTTCCGGGTTCATCGAGCCGCTGGTGAAAGAGCTCCCCATGGAGTACGCCGTGGAGATGAACCGGTTGATCCAGCTTCAGATGGAGGGCTCCATCGGCTAGTTTAAAAAAGCCGTCGGGGCTGGTGGAAGCCGGCCCTGATGCTGTGAAGGGAAGGGTTCGGATGGCATCACGGGTGGTCATCCGCCGCCGAGGCGAAGCGAAGCGCGATACGGCAGCGGAATTCCGATTCCAGGAAAAGGACGTACGCGATCTCTCCCGGCGAGTTGGCGAGCCAGCCTGGATGCTCGCCTATCGGCTGCGCGCGTTCGAGGTGTATCGCAGCCTGCCGATGCCCGCGTTGACGGACGAGGCGTGGCGCCGGACCGACGTGCGCGCCATCCCGAGCGATCACGTCAGCCTGCGGGCCGCCGAGGACACCCCCATCGATCCGGAATCCCTCCGTCCGCTGGTGGGCGAGCGCCATGCCGCGCTGCTGACCCTGCGGCCAGGCCATCCCACCCAGTCTCAGATCGATCCCGCCCTCGCTGCACAAGGGGTGATCTTCAGCGACTGGGCCACCGCTATTTCCCAGCCCCCGAGTGGATTTGAGGCGGCGCTCGATCGGGTACTCCGGCCGGAGGAAGGCAAGTTCGCTGCGCTGGCCGCGGCGATGGCCGCCGACGGGGTGGTCGTTTGGGTCCCTCCGCACACGGAAGTGGCCGCGCCGCTGCACTCGATCCTATGGGCACCTGGGGCTGGGACCGCGTTCTTCAGCCGCGTGTGCATCGTGGTCGGCGAGGGGTCCCGCGTGACGTTCGTTCACGAAGCCGCTTCGCCCACCGAGCCGGCCGGTCACGCGATCCACGCCGGGCTGGTGTCGTTGGATGTCGGCGCAGGAGCCCAGGTGACGTTCGTCGAACTTCAGAGCTGGGGCGAGCACGTGTGGAACTTCACGCACGAGCGCGCCCGGGTCGAGCGTGACGGCCATCTCGAGTGGATCTTCGGCGCCGTCGGAAGCCATCTGACCAAGAATTTCACGGAGCTGGACCTGGCCGGCGCGGGGTCATCGGGCCGCATGTCCGGCTTCTATTTCACCGACGGCGTCCAGCACCTGGACCATGACACGCAGCAAAACCACCTGGCGCCGAATACGACGAGCGACCTGCTTTTCAAGGGCGCCTTGGTCGACCGGAGCCGGTCCGTATGGCAAGGCATGATCTACGTGGCGCCGGCGGCCCAGAAAGCGGACGGCTACCAGGCAAACCGAAACCTGATCCTGAGCCCGAAGGCTCGGGCCGACTCGATTCCGGGCCTGGAAATCCTGGCCGACGACGTGCGCTGCACCCACGGCGCCACGGTCGGACAGCTCGACCCGGAACCGATCTTCTATCTGATGTCGCGCGGCCTGCCTCGCCGGGAGGCCGAACGGGTTGTCGTGAACGGGTTCTTCGATCCGATCCTGCAGCGGATTCCGTTTGAAGGGGTGAGGGAACGATTCCAGCGCATGATGAACGAGAAGCTGAGTTAGCCCATGGCCACGAATGCGATCCGATCGCGCGCGCGAAAATCCACGCCGGCACGCAAGGCGTCCTCCCGCGCAGCGGTGCGGCCGGTGGATGACCTGCGGTACCGGCCCGCCCAGCACGTGGAGGCCTTGTGCGACCACATCCTCAAAGGGGAGCGGACCCGGGACTGGGTCCATGGGGTGGTCGTCCAGGCCGATCCGAAAATGGTCGCAGTCCAGTTCATTGAGGATGTGTACCTCACCGACGGGTGGAAGATCCCAGACCGGATCCTCTGGTTCCAACAGAAGAGCGATCACCTGCGCGCCGTGACACGCCGGACGTGGCCGCGCCGCTCCCGGCGGTAAGGGGCCGGGGCCGAGGATGAGCGCGACGAGGAAGGCCATGACGGGTGTCGAAGAGCGCCGCGGAGAGTTCCCGGTCCTCGATCGTGAGGTCAGCCCGGGAGTCCCCCTGGTGTACCTCGATTCTGCCGCCACCTCGCAGAAGCCTCGGGTCGTGATCGAGGCCATGTCCACGTTCTACGAGACGCAGAACGCCAACGTTCACCGCGGCATCCACCGGTTGGCCGAAGAGGCGACCGAGGCCTTCGAGGGTGCTCGAGCCCGGATCGGGGCCTTCATCGGGGCCGCCTCGCCGCGCGAGATCATCTTCACACGAAACACCACCGAAGCCATCAACCTCGTCGCCCACAGCTGGGCGCGGCCGAGGCTGCACGCCGGCGACACCATCCTGCTGACCGAGATGGAACACCACGCCAACATCGTCCCCTGGCAAATGTTGGCCGCGGAGCGGGGCGTCAAACTTGCTTTTGCACCGGTGCTCGAGGACGGCCGGCTCGATCTCGAGGCTTACCGCCGCCTGCTCGAAGACCATCCCGCCCTGGTCGGCTTCACCCAGATGTCGAACATGCTGGGAACTCTGAACCCGGTCGCCGACCTGACGCGCTGGGCCCATGAGGCCGGCGCCACCGTTCTGGTGGACGCGGCCCAGGCCGTACCTCACGTGCGTGTCAACGTCGCCGAGCTCGATGTCGATTTCCTTGCTTTCTCCGCCCATAAGATGTGCGGGCCGACCGGCATCGGTGTCTTGTATGGAAAGGAAGCCCTGCTCCAATCGATGCCTCCGTTTCTGGGCGGCGGGGACATGATCAAGCGCGTCCAGCTCACCGGCTTCGTGGCCAACGACCTGCCCTACAAGTTCGAGGCCGGGACTCCGGCCATAGCCGAAGCGATCGGCCTGGGCGCGGCGGTCGACTTCCTCGAGGCGGCCGGCATGGACGCCGTGTTCCGGCACGAGCAGGATCTGATCGGCTACGCACTGGAGCGACTGTCCGAAGTGCCCGGCGTCCGCGTGTACGGGCCGGAGGGCGAAGACAAGGGCGGCGTGGCCTCCTTCACGATGGAAGGGATCCATCCGCATGACATCGCCCAAATCCTCGACCGGGAGGGGATTGCGACCCGGGCCGGTCATCACTGCGCCATGCCGATCCATGAGAAGTTCGGCCTGGCGGCGACGACGCGGGCGTCGTTCTATCTGTACAATACGCGGCCTGAAGTCGACCGACTGGTCGAGGGCCTGTACAAAGTCAAAGAGATCTTCGCCTAAGGACTCCCATGGACGATCTGTATCGCGAAGTCATCCTGGACCGTTACAAGAACCCGCAGAAGCGCGGCTCGCTCGATCCGCACGACTATTCGTACGAGGACGATAACCCGCTCTGCGGCGACCGGATCCGGATCGACGTCCGGGTGAATCCCCAGGGGGTGGTCAGCGAGGCCGCGTTTTCCGGGACCGGGTGTGCGATTTCCCAGGCGTCGGCCGACCTGCTCACGGAATCGATTGTCGGCAAGAACTTGGACGAGATCAAAAAGCTGGGCAAGGACGATATCCTGTCCCTGCTCGGGATCGAGCTCGGGCCCGTGCGACTGAAGTGCGCGCTGCTATCGTTGAAGGTGCTCAAAGCGGGGGTCTATGGCCTGGAAGCGGTGGAGGAAGAACTGGCCTGAGGCCTCACCTTGCCTTGCCGGGAATCTCACGGGACGTAGGACTCGCCGGCAGCCACCGGCGAGTTTTCGGGAGTCTCATGTTCAATTATCGGAACGTGCCGGAAGACCAGGTGGAGTATCTCTCGGTGGCCCAGGTCGAGGATCTGGACGACGGGCAGCGTCTGCTCTTCGAGGTGGATGGCCGGCCACTGGCGGTCTTCCGTATTGCCGGCCAATACTTCGCGATTGCGGACGTCTGTTCCCATGATGACGGGCCCGTCGCCGAGGGACCGCTCGCCGGATTTGAGATCGAGTGCCCCCGTCATGGGGCCCATTTCGACATCCGGACTGGCCATGTCCTAAGCCTGCCTGCGGTGGTCGACATTCCGGCCTACCCCGTGCGGGTTGTCGACGGAGAAATCCAGGTCGGGATCCCGCGCGAGGGCCTGTAGGCGAGCGGTTGTCCTCCGGGCCGCATGCCCTGAGCCCAAACCGACTATGATTGCGAACTCAAGAGCGCCGCGACGTGCCACGGCGGCGCCTGTTTCCCCCGGGATGTCTTCGGGGAGGGGATACCTGCATGCCAAGCTCCAAGCTCAAGTCAAAATCGCGCTCCGCCCAAGTCCGGAAGCGCGGCGCGGTCCGCCGAAGTCGCCCATGGGTGTATCGCTTTAGCGAGGTACGCATGGCGGAAAAGACGGCCGGATCGTGGGACGGAGTGCGCGCACTCCTGGGCGGCAAGGGCGCCAACCTGGCGGAGATGACCCGGATCGGCGTGCCCGTCCCCCCCGGCTTCACTATCTCGACCGCCGCCTGCAACGCCTATCTCGCCGGCGGGGGGAAGTTTCCGACCGGGATGTGGGACCAGACCCTGGATGCCTTGCGGGGGGTCGAGAAAGCGACAAGGAGGGGGTTCGGCGATCCCGCCCATCCGCTCCTCGTTTCGTGCCGGTCCGGCGCCAAATTCTCCATGCCCGGAATGATGGACACGGTTCTGAACATCGGGCTGAATGACGAGACCGCCCGCGGGATGATCGCCCTGACGTCCGATCCACGGTTCGTGTACGACTCGTATCGCCGCCTCATCCAGATGTTCGGCTCGGTGGTGATGGACGTCGACGACGAGCCTTTCGAAGAAGTGCTCACGGAAGCTCGGGCAAAGCGCAACGTGGAGGTCGACTCTGAGCTCACCGCCGAGGATCTTCAGGCGGTCATCACTCGATTCCACGAGATCGTGCGCAGGCAGGCCGGCCAGGAATTCCCGACCGACGTCACCGTCCAACTGCGGATGGCGATCGAGGCCGTCTTCAAGTCATGGAACGGAAAGCGGGCGATCGATTACCGGAACGCGGCCGGCATTGAGCACGACTTGGGGACGGCGGTCAACATCGTCGCCATGGTCTTCGGGAACATGGGCAACGATTCGGCCACCGGGGTGGTGATGACGCGCAGCGCCACCACCGGCGAGCCGGAACTTGAAGGCGATTACCTGACCAATGCCCAGGGCGAGGACGTCGTGGCCGGAATCCGAGCCACCAAGCCGATCGCCCAGCTCGAGAAAGAGATGCCGAAGGCCTATCGGGAGTTCCGGCGCGTCGCTCAGCGGATGGAACGTCACTACAAAAACATGCAGGACATCGAGTTCACCATCGAACGCGGCAAGCTCTGGCTGCTGCAAACGCGAGATGGGAAGCGGACCGCCCAGGCCGAGGTGCGCATCGCGGTCGACATGGCCGATGAGAAGCTGATCTCTCGCAAGCGTGCCGTCATTCGCGTCAAGCCCGATCAGGTCGATTTCTACCTGCATCCACAGTTCGACCCGGCTGCGAAGAAAAAGGCCGAGACGATTGCCAAAGGGCTGAATGTCTCCCCGGGCGCAGCCGTCGGGATGATCGCCTTCGACGCCGACACGGCCGAACGCTGGGCGAAGCAGGAGAAAAAGGACGTCATCATGGTCCGGCCCGAGACCAAGCCGGACGATGTGCACGGCATGCTCGCCGCCCATGGGATTCTCACCAGCCGAGGCGGCCGGACCTCGCACGCCGCCCTGGTCGCCCGGCAGTTCGGCAAGCCGGCGGTGGTCGGCGTCGCCGAGCTGGACATCGATCTCGAGAAACGAATCATGGAGGTGAAAGGGCGGACGCTCCGCGAGGGGGAATGGATCTCCGTCGACGGCACCACCGGCGAAGTCTTTGCCGGCCAGGTGGCCACCGTCGAGCCCGATGTGAAGGACCCGTATCTTTTGAAGCTGCTGACCTGGGCCGACGGGTTCCGCCGCCTCGAAGTTTGGGCCAACGCAGATTACCCGCGCGATGCGGAGCGGGCGCGCCATTTCGGGGCGCAAGGCATCGGCCTGTGTCGTACCGAGCACATGTTTTTCGAGACGGAGCGGCTGCCCATCGTGCAGCAGATGATCCTCTCCTCGCCGGGTCCGGAACGGCAAGCGGCCCTGGACAAGCTCCTCCCGTTTCAGCGCAGCGACTTCGACGGCCTCTTTCGGGCCATGGACGGTCTGCCGGTCATCGTCCGCCTGATCGATCCGCCGTTGCACGAGTTCTTGCCGTCGCACGACGAGCTGCTCCAGGAGGTCGTGGAGCTCCGCATCACCGGGGCCGACCCGGCTCGGCTAAAGGAAAAGGAGCACCTCCTTGAAGCCGTGGAGGGGATGCGAGAGGCCAACCCCATGCTCGGCTTGCGCGGCGTGCGGCTGGGGATCCACATCCCGGAGCTCACCCGAATGCAAGTCCGGGCGATCTTCGAAGCCGCGTGCGCCTGCGCCAAGGATGGAATTCGCGTCCACCCGGAAGTCATGATCCCGCTGACAGCCCACGTCAACGAGCTCAAGGTTCAGCGCACCGCGCTCGAGGCCGAAGCGCGTCAGGTGATGAAAGAGCAGGGGGCGAACATCCACTACAAATTCGGGACGATGATCGAGATCCCCCGCGCCGCCCTGACCGCCGATGAGATCGCCGAGTACTGTGACTTCTTCTCGTTCGGGACCAACGATCTCACCCAGACGACGTTCGGGATCTCTCGCGATGACGCCGAATCCGGTTTCTTGATGGAGTACATCGAGAAGCAAATCCTCCCGGAGAACCCGTTTGCCTCGCTTGACGAGAACGGCGTCGGGAAGCTGATGGAGATGGCCGTCCGGCTCGGGAGGAAGACGCGTCCGGACCTCGAGGTGGGCATCTGCGGGGAGCACGGCGGAGACCCGAAGTCGGTCTGGTTCTGCCACCACCTCGGCCTGAACTACGTGTCGTGCTCTCCATTCCGAGTCCCTATCGCCAGACTGGCGGCGGCGCAGGCCGCGCTCGACTCTCAAAACCTCGATCGATAGCCACGCGTGAGAAAGACGCGCATCGTGGACTGACCCACCTTGCACCCTCTCGCTGTAAGGGAGAGGGGGTGAGAGGGGTGGACCTCCTCACAGCCGGCCCCAAAGCGCCGGCCATTCGGAGAGCCCCGTGCTGGCGCATGATGAACGGATGAGGCCGGCGCCGCCTTTGTGTTTCCTCCGATGGCCGGGATGGATCAGCCGAACGCGGTCAAGAGGAAGCGGACCCCCAGGTATCCCATGAAGGCTCCCATGACCGCGATCAGGATTCGGTAGCGGCCGTCGGTGAGCCAGCGGCGGCCGGCGCTGGTGGCGGCGGCGACGGTGGTGTTCCACAAGAAGTCGGCGCTGATGTGCCCGACGTAGAAGGCGCCGACGGCGGCCTGGCCCAGGGCCTGAGCTTGTGCCAGATATCCTGCGGCCACCGTCACCCACCAGGCGTACCAAAAGGGATTGGAGGCCGTGGTCAAGACCCCCAACCCGATCAAGCGGAGGGGCGTCCGCCGCGGGGCGGCGCGATCGGCTTCGGGCAAACGCATCGTCCCGCGCGCCGCGCCCATGAGGTAGCTCGCCCCAAGGAAAAGCAGCACCACGCCCCCGACCCCGGCGATAGCGCGCTGGAACGGTGGTGAGGCCATGCCCGCGGATAGGCCGAGGGCGATCAGCCCGACGACCAGGAGTTCCAGGAGGGAGTGCCCGACCGAGATCAGCGGGCCGACGCGCCAGCCCTGGCGCGGCGCCTCGGTCACGACCGCGGCGGAAACGGGCCCCGGGGAAGCGGCGGCCGACAACGAGATGACAAAAGCAAATACGAGGACGCCGAGGATGGAATCAGCCACCATGGGGTGAGTCTATCTCATTGAGCGCGCCCCTTGCCGCCCTGGATGGCCGGAAGGGTTGGTGGCCGCAAATGAGAGTTCCCGTAATTGAGCGCGCCCTTCGGCGAGCTCAGGGCAGGCTTTCGACAGGCTCAGCGTGCTG
>JBBDZX010000007.1:48873-88495 GCA_040899905.1 Anaerolineales bacterium
CGCGCCCTTCGGCGAGCTCAGGGCAGGCTTTCGACAGGCTCAGCGTGCTGGAACCTTAGTGACGGAGAAAGTATTCAGCATCCTGAGCCCGTCGAAGGAAGCCAAGAGAAGTGACATCCTCGTTGAGCGCGCCCTTCGGCGAGCTCAGGGCAGGCTTTCGACAGGCTCAGCGTGCTGGAACCCCAGCGATGGAGAAAGAATTCAGCATCCTGAGCCCGTCGAAGGACGCCAAGCGAAGTGACCTCCTCATTGGGCGCGCCCTTCGGCGAGCTCAGGGCAGGCTTTCGACAGGCTCAGCGTGCTGGAAACTTAGTGACGGAGAAAGTATTCAGCATCCTGAGCCCGTCGAAGGACGCCAAGAGAAGTGACCTCCTCCCTGGGCGCGCCCTTCGGTGAGCCTTCGACTGCGCTCAGGCCAGGGCTCAGGGCAGGCTTTCGACAGGCTCAGCGTGCTGAACCTTAGTGACGAAGAAAGAATTCAGCATCCTGAGTCCGTCGAACGACGCCAAGAGAAGTGACCTCCTCCCTGGGCGCGGTTCGACAGGCTCAGCGTGCTGGAACCCCAGCGATGGAGAAAGAATTCAGCATCCTGAGCCCGTCGAAGGACGCCAAGAGAAGTGACCTCCTCATTGAGCGCGCCTTCGACAGACTCGGCCTGCTGGACGGCTCTCCCTTCACCAGGGAGTCAGCGCGATTGATATTTAGTTGAGGATTCGGCTTTGTTGCTAGGGGCGGATGAAACGTCCCAGGTCGGGGTACACGAGCGAGGTGCGGTTGCCGCGGTCGAGGCTCGACTTGTTGGCCACCTCGAAGTTACGGTGGATCTCCCGCATGGCCCGGACTTGCCATCCCGGCGGCTCCTGAGAGAAGACGACCAGCGCGGCGGTGAAACGGCCAGGGATCAGGAGCAGGGCGGATCCATCTTCGGTTTGGGTGGCCAGCATCCGATCCCCGCCACCCTCGGCTCTCGTCTGGCCGAAAGTCCCCAGGAGCGCCATGGCGGCTTCGGCCGCCGGCGGCATCTCCCCCTGCACAAAAATGCGATCGCGATGCTTGAGATCGTAGAAGGCGACGCTGCGACACACGGCTTCGTTCAGTTGAAGGAGGAAGGTGGTCTTGCCTTCCTGAAGGATCACTTTCCACCGGTCGCTGCCCGGATGCGCTTCGCTCATCCGCATCGCGACCTGGCGCTGCTCCAGATAGTGCTTGCGGATCGCCCGATATTGCGACGCATTGATCCGCCCCTGCTGAAAGTCTTGTTCCAAGCGGCCGAGCTTGGCGTCCAGCTCGGCCAGGCTTTGGGCCATCTCCGGGGAGACCGGGACGGCCGTCTTGGCCGGAGGGACAGGGTCGAGGGAGGGAGATGCGAACGGGCCCGTCCCGACTACATCGGGATCGGCGAGAGGCGCCGTCGATGGCGTGTCTTTCTGGAACGGGCCCGGGGTCACCCCTTCGATTTCTGCGAGCCGTGTGGTTTGCTCGCGTAGGAATTCCCGAACTGCGCGCAGTTGGCCCGGGCTGATCGAGCCGTCGCAAAATGCGATGGCGGCGGCGATCAATCGCTCGCGGGCCACGACCTCGCGCTTGCGGACCTCGTCCAGCTCGGCTTGCCGTGCGGCCGCGGCCCGTTCGACCCGGCGCAGCGCGGTGGCTGACAAGGTCCCTGCGCCCTCGCCCTGGGCTTCATTCTCCATAGGGCAATCATACGGCCCGCATAGAATCAGGTTCAGAGTACACAGGTACTAGAACCCGGCCCGGCTCTTGCCCTTCGCCTCCTCGCGTCTGCTATACTGCCCGCGAGACCGAAGGTGGGACCTGGCGAGGCAATGGCCCAGCTTACCAAGTCGCTTCGAAAGGGATGGACGATCGGCGCCTTGACGGCCTGGGCGCTCGGTGGGTGCACGTGGTTCGGGCCCCCGCCCGAGCCCACGCTCAACGCAGACCAGGTCCTTTCGACGGCCGCGGCGATTGCCGAACAAACCCGCAACGCCGCCACGCCCACCTTCACCCTGGCCCCGGCGAGTCCTAGGGCGACGGTGCCCCTGGAGACCGGGACGCCCACGCCGACGGGTACGCCGACCTCCGCGGTCGTGACTGCGGACTACAACGCTAACGTCCGCTCCGGCCCGGGCGAGAACTACCCCGTGATCGATGTCTTTCTACAAGGCGAAACGGCCGCCGCAGTGGGCAAGTACGATGACCCGGTGGGCGGCCGCTGGTGGTCGATCCATCGCCTGGCACAAGGGTTGGACGGTTGGGTTTGGGGCGGCGCCGCCACGTTTTCGGGTGACGATGCCTCGGTCCCGTTCCTCGTCCCTCCGGCCACGCCCACGAAGACCCCCGTACCCTAGGCGCGGCGCCGGCCCGCCTCAGCCCCCGAACTTAATCCCTTGGGCGAGCGGAAGCTCACTCGACCAATTGATCGTGTTCGTCTGGCGGCGCATGTAGGCCTTCCAGGCGTCGGACCCCGACTCCCTCCCGCCTCCGGTCTCTTTTTCACCCCCGAATGCCCCGCCAATTTCCGCACCGGAAGTCCCGATGTTGACGTTGGCAATCCCGCAGTCCGATCCGCGCGCCGATAGGAATGACTCCATCGATCGCATGCTGTTGGTGAAGATCGCGCTGCTCAGGCCCTGCGGCACGTCGTTGTGCATTCGGATCGCGTCTTCGAGATCGCCGACCTCGACCAACCACAGGATCGGGGCGAAAGTTTCTTTTTTCACAATCTCCGTTTGTGCCGGCATCCGAACGAGGGTCGGCTCCACGAAATTCGGTCCCAAGTCCGGGCGCATGTTCCCGCCGAATAGCACTTCGCCGCCGTCGGCCTTGGCCTGATCGAGTGCGGCGAACATTTCCTCGACCGCGGCCGGCGAGACGAGCGGCCCCATCAGAGTGCGTCCGTCCAACGGGTCTCCGATCGTCACCTGGCGATAGGCCGCTACGAGGCGGTCGGTCAAAGCCGGAGCCACGCCGGCTTGCATGAGAATGCGGCGCGTGGATGTGCAACGCTGGCCCGCCGTGCCGACGGCGCCGAAAAGGATTGCCCGGGTGGCCAGATCCAAATCCGCGTCCCTTGCGACGATGATTCCGTTATTCCCGCCCAATTCGAGGATCGTCCGGCCGAATCGTCGGGCCACCGATTCCGACACCGTCCGGCCGATTACGGTCGATCCGGTGAAGGAGATGAGGGGCACGCGAGAATCCTTGAGCATCAGATCGCCGACGTCTTTTCCGGGGCCGATGACGAGATTGAAGACGCCCTCCACTCCGTGGTCGGCCATGACACGGTTGGCCACGTGTTGGACGGCAATCGCCGCCAACGGGACCAGCGAGGAGGGCTTCCAGAGCACGGTGTCACCGCACACCGCGGCCAGTGCCGAGTTCCATGACCAGACCGCCACCGGAAAGTTGAAGGCCGTGATGACGCCGACCACACCCAACGGGTGCCACTGCTCGTACATCCGGTGGCGCGGCCGCTCCGAATGCATCGTGAGCCCGTAAAGTTGGCGCGATAGCCCGAGCGCGAACTCGCAGATGTCGATCAGTTCCTGGACCTCGCCCAGGCCTTCGGCGCGGATCTTTCCCATCTCCAAACTGACAAGCTCGCCGAGGGGTTCACGGATCTCGGCGATGGCCGTCCCCAGGTCGCGCACGAGCTGCCCTCGCTTGGGCGCCGGCGTCTCGCGCCAACGTAGGAAGCTGGCATGGGCCGCGGCCACGACCTGCTCGTAGGTTTTCGGTGTGGCCTGGACGATTCGGGCCAGGGGTTCGGCGGTGGTCGGGTTGTAGGAGACCAGCTCCACGCCGCGCGGGTCGGTGATCCAACCTGACGGGCCGGTGCACGCGCCCGGGTTGACGTCCTTCAATCCGAGTTTTTCAAGGATAGGATGCATACGAGTCCTCCGCGGCGCGAAGTCTAGCATACGGCGCGAGGGGGTGGCGCGTGCGGGGAGCGAGCCTTTGTAACCTAGTCCGGACCCCTCCCTGAGGGCGAGCGTGCGAGACTGCTCTGCGCGGTCGTCTGATCCCCCTTCGGGGAGAGGGTAGGGTGAAGGCAGGAGAGAGAGCATCCTCCTTCGTCTGCCCTCCGCGTCATCGCCCCCTTCCCCTTGAGGGCAAGGGGGATGGGGGGATAAGTCCAATTCAAGCGAGCCTGTCTTTGTAACCTCACCCCGGCCCTCTCCCTAAAGGGAGAGGGAGCACGCAGATCCCAACGGACGTTGAACGCGTGAGGCTTGAGACAGGATCTATGGCTGCTAGGCCGTTAGGGCCGAACCAGGGTTCCCACCGGCGCGCCCATGAGCGCGGTCCGCACGGCGTCGGTCGACTCGCCGGAGAAGATGCGGACCTCCAGGCCCGGGAGCGTGCGCGCCATCGAGATCGACTGGCGGACCTTGCCCGCCATGCCGCCGGTCACATCCGTTCCAGCCGTCCCTTCCAAGTGGATCGCCGCCAGGTCGCGGGAGCTCACTTCGTCCATAAGTCGGTTCTTGCGCGGGAAGTCGGCCCACACCCCGGGCTCGAGTCCCGCAAACAGCATCAGGGAGGGGCGCAGAGGTGCGCCGAGGTAGGCAAAGAGCTTCTCGGTGGAGAGGATCGAGGCACCTCGCGTGGCATCGAAAGCCACGTCCCCGAAGATGACCGGGAGCAGGCCGGCGTCCAGACACTGGCGAATCGGTTCGATCGCCATGGAGATCAGCTCTCCGTCACGCGAGCTGGCCGAAGCGGAGGGCGGGAATGAGATGGCCGGGATGCCTTCGGCGCGCAAGATCTCAAGAAACAGCTGATTCAGCCGATGGGCCGCGTACCAAACCTCGGCAAATCCCAACCACGCATCCTGCCCGGAGGCGCCGAGGTGGGTGCCATGCTTAGCCGCGGCCCGATGGCCGAACGAGCCCGCGCCGTGTCCCAACAGCAGCCGCAGATCAGGCCGCTCTTGCATGGCGGTGTGAATCTCCTTCGCCAGACGCTTCATGACCTCGGGCCGAGGGGTTTCGAGCTTGTCCTTGTCGGTGATGAGCGAACCACCCAGCTTGAGAAAAATCACGGGTCGACCTCGGTTTGAATCGTCCGTAGCGCGCCGGCGCCGGTCATGGCATGGGCCACCGCGGCGGAAGACTCCGGTGCGACGAGCGCGACGACGTTACCCCCCAAGCCTGCGCCGGAGAGTTTGGCGCCCCAGGCCCCGGCCGTGCGAGCCGAAGACGCGATTCGTTCCAGCGCAGGGGTGGAGACGCCCAGAGATGCGAGCAAAGTCTGATTGTCATTCATCAGGTACCCCAAAGGCTCTCCTGCCTCGCCTTCCAAGAGCGGCCTGGCATTCTCGACGATCTCTCCAATGCGGTCGAATAGCGCCTCCGTCTCGAGAGGATGCGCTCGGAGGCGGGACGCAACCTGGCTCACGGCCTGGGCTGTCGGCGCAGCCGCTCCGCTGTCCGCGATCACCAAGTGGAGTGGGCCGCCCATCCGAAAAGGCTGGGGCGGCTCGCCTCGTCGGAAATACACCGGCTGATCGTACACGACCACGCTGTTGTCAATCCCGGACGGGTTTCCATGGTGAATCTTCTCGACCTCGTACGCCAGGGCCGATTGGCGCTCGAGATCGATGGCGCGCCCAAAGAAGGCTGCCAGGGCGCGGATCGTGGCCACCGACACGGCGGCGCCGGACCCCAACCCGCCGGCGATCGGAACCGATGACCGGACGCGGACTTCGAGGCTCGTCGCAGCGCCGTGCCCAAGCTCCTGCAGGGTCAGACGAGTGATTCGGGCGAGCGGGTGATGGTCCGGTAGTCGGCTCAACCATTCGTTCAGGCCGATGTCCGCGGCGATGAGGTGGACATCGGCCGGCCCATCTACCGGTCCTGCGACCACCTCGACCTCCGCCTGGAGCTGGCGCACGGGAATGGCCAGAGCCGGGCGGCCATAGACGACGGCGTGCTCACCGAGCAAGATGACCTTGCCCGGGGCGACTCCGCGCGCCATTCAGCCCAGGTAGAGAATCGCGGTAGCGGTCAGTCCCCAGAGAAGGATCGCCGCCCCCAGGGGCCGATCCGTCAGCACGAGCTCCTCCGGAGAACCCCCGGCGTCTTCGACATGGATCAGGTAGAGATAGCGAAAAATCCCATACAGGACAAATGGGATCGTGAGCATCATCAGGTGGTTGCCAGGGAGATTCTCGGCCGAAAACGTATACAGCGAATACGCCGCGATCGTCGTGGCCGAAACGATGCTGATCAGGTGGTCCAGGAGGGGGAGGGTGTAGCCATCGAGCACCCGCCGCGTCGTCCGGGCGCGGTCGCGCAAGAGGACGATCTCCGCCCGCCGCTTGCCGAAGGCGATGAACAACGCCAGCAGCGTCGTGCAGACGTACAACCAGGGGGAGAAACGTTCGACGACGATCAGCGAGACCCCCGCGCCGACACGCAACAAGAACCCGGCCGCCACCACGAACACGTCTACGATCGGGATGTGCTTGAGGCCGAACGAATAAAGGAGATTGAGAACCAGGTAGGCCAAGACAATCGCCGCGAACGTGCCGCCGAGGGTGAACGCGCCGGCGATCGTGACCAGCCCCAGGACGACGGCCGCGCCGATCGCGACGCCGGGTGCGAGCTCGCCGGCCGCGAGGGGCCTGTGACGCTTGGTCGGGTGCGCACGATCGGCCTTGAGATCCAAAAGGTCATTGATGGTGTAGACGACGCTCGAAGCAAGACAGAGCAAGACGAACCCGAGACCGATGCGGACGAGGGATTCCATTCGGTAAAGTTGAAGATCGAAGACCAGCGGAGCGAAGATGAACGCGTTCTTCGGCCACTGCCGGGGGCGCATCGTGCGCAGGAGGGGCATCAACATTGAGGCGATGATAGCAGGAATGAGCCGGAGGTGCCATCATGCGAGAGAAGATTGCAGCACCCCGAGCTCGTCGAGGGGGCGTCAAATGGGAGTGTCCATCCTTTTGAACGCGCTTCGACGCTTCGACTTCGCTCAGCGCTCAGCGTGCTGGATCTCTCTCGACAAGAGGGACCGCGCCAATGGTCCCCTAGTAAAATGGGCGCGTGGCCAAGACCGAACGGGTGGATGTCTTGATGGTGCTGGCCGGATTGGCGCCCACGCGATCGGCCGCACAGCGCCTTGTGATGGCCGGAGTCGTGCGGGCCGGAGGCGAACCGGTCCACAAATCCTCCCAGAAGGTGTCACCCGAAACCCTCCTGACCGTCGAGCATGGGCCTCGATTCGTCTCGCGGGGAGGAGAGAAGCTGTCGGCCGCGCTGGCCCGCTTCGGCGTGCTCGTGGCGGGGCGGGTGGCCGCGGACGTGGGCGCGTCGACCGGCGGTTTTACGGATTGCCTTTTGCAGAACGGCGCGGCGAAGGTCTACGCCGTCGACGTCGGCAAGGGACAACTCGAGTGGTCGCTCCGCGGTGACCCTCGGGTGGTGGTGATGGAATCGACCAACGCTCGATACTTGGAATCGCTGCCGGAACCCGTGTCCCTGGCGACGGTGGACGTGGCCTTCATTTCGCTGCGGCTCATCCTGCCCCGGGTCGCCGCCTGGCTGGCGCCGGGGGGAGATGTCATCGCTCTGGTCAAACCGCAGTTCGAGGCCGGACGAGCGCAGGTGGGCAGCGGCGGCGTCGTGCGCCGGCCCGAGGTCCATCGCCAGGTGCTTCAAGAGATCCTGGCGGTCTTTGGCGACCTCGGTTTGGTCCCTCAGGCCGCGATGCCATCCCCGCTGCGCGGCCCGAAAGGGAACCGGGAGTTTCTGATTTGGGGGAGACAGGGAGCCGATCCGGCCGTGTCCGACCTCGTCGAGGCCGCGCTCCGGGACGAACCGGAAGATTCTTAGGGGGCGCCGGCGACTTGCGACTCGAGCCGGCGCACGTCGGCCTCCAGCATGATCCGCACCAGCTCGTGAAAATGAACGCGCGCTGTCCAGCCCAGGCGTTCACGGGCGCGCGAGGCATCGCCGCGCAGTTCGTTGACCTCGGCAGGCCGGAACAGTTTTTCATCGACGACCACGCTGTCCGTGGGGTCGAGCCCCGCTTGCCGGTAGGTCTCCTCGACAAACTCCTGAACGGTGTGCGTCTCCCCGGTCGCGAGGACGAGATCGTCCGGCTCCGCCTGCTGCAGGATTCGCCACATGGCATCCACATAATCCGGGGCGTAGCCCCAGTCGCGGCGGGCCTCCAGATTCCCCAGGCGAAGCTCCGCGGCCATCCCCAGCTTGATCCGGGCCACGGTGCTGGTGATCTTGCGCGAGACGAATTCGAATCCACGCCGCTCCGATTCGTGGTTGAAGGCGATGCCGCTGCAGGCGAACAACCCGTAGGCCTCGCGGTAGTTCCGGGTGAGCTGGAAGCCGGCGACCTTGGAGATTCCATACGGCGACCGCGGGTAGAAGGGCGTCGACTCCGATTGCGGGGACTGGCTGGCATGGCCGAACATCTCGCTCGAGCCGGCGAAATAGAAACGGCACTTCGGGGCCATCTCCTTGACGGCCGAGAGCAGGTAGTGGGTGCCGTTGACGTTGATGTTGATGGTCGAGAACTCGTCGTCGAAGGAGTAGTCGACGAAACTCTGTGCCGCCAGGTGGTAACACTCGTCCGGCCGGACCTGCTCGACGACGCGGAACAGGCTGGCGTAGCTCTCCATGGAGGCCGCGTGCAGCGTGATCCTGTCCGCCAGGTGCTGAATCCGCCACAGGCGGTGGGCCGGGTCCTCGAGCGCCACGCGGCGGACGACCCCGTGAACCTGATATCCCTTTTGGAGCAGGAGCTCGGCGAGAAATGAGCCGTCCTGCCCGGTGATTCCCGTGATGAGCGCTTGTTTCATGGGTCCTCGATCGCGCGGCGCGCCCGCGTAGGGCTCCGCGGCCGCTTCACACTTAACGATACACGCAGCGGGCCTCCATGCAAGCACTCGCTAGAACACTCGCCAGAGCCGAGAGTAAACCAGCGCGCCGCGGGCTCTCAGGTATACTTCGACGCTTGTCCTCCGCAGACAGAGATGGATCCGAACCGAATCCGCAACTTCTGCATCATCGCTCACATCGACCACGGGAAATCGACGCTGGCCGACCGCTTGCTGCAACTTACGGGCACGATCTCCGACCGCGACATGACCGAGCAGGTCCTGGACAGCATGGATCTGGAGCGCGAGAAAGGGGTCACCATCAAAGCCTCGGCGGTGCGCATGGAGTATCGTGGGGCGGATGGCCTGGCGTACGAGCTCAATCTGATCGACACTCCGGGTCACGTGGATTTCGCCTACGAGGTCAGCCGCGCGTTGGCCGGATGTGAGGGCGCCCTGCTCGTCGTCGACGCCAGCCAGGGCATCGAGGCGCAAACCCTGGCCAACCTTTACCTGGCGCTCGAAGCCAACCTCGAAGTCGTGCCGGTCTTGAACAAGATTGACCTGGACTCGGCCCGGGTGGAAGAGGTGGCGGAAGAGATCCACAACCTCCTGGGAACCCCGCCCGGAGACGTGATCCGGGTCTCGGCCAAGGAGGGGACGAACACCGAAGCGGTGCTCGAGGCGGTGGTCCAGCGCATCCCGCCGCCGGTGGGGGACCCTGAAGCGCCCTTACGGGCGCTGATCTTTGATTCGCACTACGACCCCTACAAGGGCGTCGTGGCCTACGTGCGGGTGTTCGATGGGCGCCTCGTGCCCGATATGGAAGTGCTCCTGATGGGCACCGGCGCCCGCGTCCGGCCGATCGAGCTGGGGGTCTTCCGGCCGCAGATGAGTCCCGTGGAGCGGCTCGAGGCAGGCGAAGTCGGCTACGTCGCCACGGGCCTCAAGTCCGTCCGCGAGTGCCGCGTCGGCGACACGATCACACGCGCCGATCAGCCGGCGGCCGGAGCCCTCCCCGGATACCGGCACCCCAAGCCGATGGTGTTCGCCGGCTTCTATCCGGTGGAGAACGAAGCCTACAGCGACCTCAAAGAGGCGATGGAGAAACTTCAGCTCAACGACGCCTCGCTTGTCTACGAACCCGAGACCTCGCAAGCGCTGGGTTTCGGTTTCCGCTGCGGCTTCCTGGGGCTCTTTCACCTCGAGATTGTGCAGGAGCGGCTCGAACGCGAGCACGCCATCGATCTCATCGCCACGGCGCCTTCCGTGGAGTACGAGATCCACCTCCACGACGGGACCGTGAAGCGGATCGATTCGCCGGCGCAGCTTCCCGATCCGAGCGTCATCGATGAGATCGCCGAACCCTGGATGAAGATTCATGTGTTCACGCCTGATACGTATTACGGAGCCGTGTTCGATCTGGTCACGCAGCGCCGCGGCTCGTTCCTCCGGCAGGAATATCCGGCCCCGGGGAGGCTGCTGATTGAAGCGGAAATCCCCCTCTCGGAAATGATTGTCGATTTCTACGACCAGTTGAAGTCCCGCACGCGGGGGTACGCATCGCTGGACTACTCCTTCTCTCGCTACCGGGCCGACGAACTCGTCAAGCTGGAGATCCTGGTCAACGAGGCTCCGCTGGACGCGTTGGCGACGATCGTCCACAAAGACGATGCGTATCGCAAGGGGCAGGCGGTCGTCACCAAGCTCAAGGAGTTGATCCCGCGCCAGCTCTTTCCCGTGCCGATCCAGGCGGTGGCGGGCGGGCGCGTGATCTCGCGCGCCAATGTGCGTGCCGTCCGCAAGGACGTCCTGGCCAAATGCTACGGTGGGGACGTCACCCGCAAGCGGAAGCTCCTCGAAAAACAGAAGCGGGGAAAGAAGCGGATGAAGCGAGTGGGCAATGTGGAAATCCCGCAGGACGCGTTCATGGCCGTACTTCGGATCCACGGGCCGCAAGAATGACCGCGCCCGCCGGCCTGCGCCGGTCCGAGGCCGCCGGGCTGGCCGTCGGCCTTGCCATCAGCGCGCTGGCGCTCGGGCTGGCGCTGAGCTGGTCCGGGTGGAAACCCCTCACCGCCGCGTTCGCCGGCGCCGATCTGAACCTGCTCCTGCCCGCCGGGCTGATCCACCTGGTTTCCCTCGGTGCGCGCGCGGCTTCATGGAATGTGATCCTGGATCGGCGTGCCGGATTCAGACGTACCTTCGCCACACTGTGCGAGGGCTACCTCATGAATAACATCCTGCCTGGCCGGGTGGGCGAACTCGGTCGGTCGTTCCTATTGGGACGAAGGCCCGGGCTTACGCCGGCGATGGTGCTGGCCTCGATCGTCATCGAGAGAATGTACGACCTGGGCCTGGCCCTCGTCGTTCTGACCGCACTCTGGCCGCTCGTGGTGGACGCACCCTGGGCCGTGCGCGCGGCGACATTCGCGGCGATTCTCCTCGCTGCGGGAGCCGTCTTCGCCGTCATCGCTCTTCGGAGCCCGGCCCGCGTCGACGCGTGGCTTTCCCGCCTGCCGGGCGGCGGGGTGCGATGGCGGAGCATCTGGCAGAATGTGCAATCCGGGCTTCGAACTCTCTCCCGGCCGCGGCCCTTCGCGGTCAGCCTGCTCTGGATGGCATTCGGATGGGGATTGGCAGGCATCGAGTACTGGCTTGTGCTCACGGCGTTTGTCCCAGGCGCTCCTTTGGCCTGGGCATTCCTCGCGTTGGCCGTTTCGGCGCTGAGCGCGGGAGTCCCTTCCGCGCCCGGCTCGGTCGGGATCTTTGAAGCCGCGGCGGTGGCGGCACTGGCCGCGGTGGCGGTCCCCGCCTCGTCGGCGCTCGCGTTCGCCCTCACGGCCCATGGTGTGACCCTCGTCCTGACCAGCATTCTTGGAGCGATCGCGCTGGCCGGGGAAGGGGAGACGCTGCTCGGGGTTTGGAGGGCGGCGCGCGCCCGCCTGCGGAGCGCCTGACCTGATGAGGATTCTCCACAGCCTCACCTACTTCTGGCCCCACTACTCCGGGATGACGGTCTATGCGGACCGCCTCACGCGGGCCCTGGTTGAGCGCGGCCATCATGTGACGATCCTCACCTCTCGTTACGACCGGTCGCTGCCCCGCACCGAGGTGCGGGATGGGGTTCACGTGCGCCGGGTGGATGTCGGGGCGCGCGTGAGCAAGGGCGTTCTCATGCCCGCCTTTGTCTACTGGTCCCTGCGGCTGGCGGCGGATCACGACGCCGTGCATGTGCACCTGCCTCAACTCGAGGCGGCCAGCCTGGCCTGGGCCGCGCGCCGCATGACCAAGGCCGTCGTGGCCACGTATCAAAGCGATCTGCTGCTGCCTCCCTCGCCGGTCAACTGGTTGGCGAGTCGAGTGTCGACCCTCGCCAACGCGGTCAGTGTGCGATCGGCCGACGTCGTCACGAGCATGACGCGCGATTTCGCCGAGCAGTCCGCCTTCCTCTCCCGGTATCTGGACAAGTTGATCGTCGTCCGGCCGCCGATCGAGGTCCCGGAAATCTCGCTGGAGCGCGTGGCCCGCCTTCGGGCGGAGTGGGCTGTCCCGGAGGGATCCCCGGCGATCGGGATGGCGGCCAGGCTCGCGACGGAGAAGGGGGCCGAAGTCCTGGCCCGGGCCATGCCCGAAATTCTTCGCCGCTACCCCGAGGCGCGGGTTCTCCATGTCGGCCAGAACAAAAACGTATTCGGTGAGGAGGCGTACGCCCGACGGATGGCACCGATCCTCAGCGAGCTCGGGGTTCACTGGCGGTTCCTGGGCGTTCTCTCGCCGGAAGACATGGCGGCCTTCTTCCGCCTGTGCCGCCTGACGGTCTTGCCGAGCCTGAACAGGACGGAAAGTTTCGGTATGGTGCAAATCGAGTCGATGATCTGCGGAACGCCGGCGGTGGCCAGCGATCTGCCCGGGGTTCGTTTCGCCACCTCCGACACCGGCATGGGCCTGACCGTGCCTCCCGGGGACGCCGGTGCGCTGGCGGCCGCCATCGTGAGGGTCCTCGAACGGCCGGAGGAATTCCGCGGCGACCCGGCCGACGTGGCGCGGCGCTATGCTCCCGCGCGGACCGCCGAGCAATTCGAAGGCATCTACCATGACCTTCTCTCGCGCCGGAAGGGGCGGGCAACGTAGCCGCCACGCAAGATTTCCTCTGGCCTCACCTTCGGGCCCTTCCATACTTTCGGGGGCTGCTGCGAGCAGTGGAAGCACGCCTCTACCAGGGCCTGGACTTGCCCTACCCGCAGCTCGACCTGGGCTGCGGGGACGGTCACTTCGCGTCGGTGGCGTTTCCGCAAGGGGTGGCCGTGGGCGTGGACCCGGACGGTGCGTCCCTGCGGGAGGCCAGGCGCCGAGGGACGTACCAGATTCTGCTCCGCGCCGACGGCAGCCGGCTGCCCCTGGCCTCCGAATCGATGGCTAGCGGCTTCAGCAATTCGGTCCTGGAGCACATCCCGGACGTCCAGGCCGTGCTCCATGACGTGGCTCGCGTCCTGCAACCTGGGGCAGTTTGGACCTTCACCGTGCCCAACCCGGCTTACGGCGAGGAGCTATCTCTGGCGCGCGGCTGGCTGGCGAACTCGATTCCGGGCTGGCCGGCGGCTTATCGGAGATGGTTTCAACGCGTGTCTCGAGTCGTAAACCTTGAGGCGGAAGAAAAATGGACCGAATGGCTGGATCGGGCCGGCTTGGAGTTGGTTCGCACCTTCCGCTACTTTTCTCCGGAAGCCATGCGGGTTCTTGAGCGCGGCCACTTCCTGGGGTTGCCCTCGCTCGTGGCGCGGCTGGCCACCGGCCGTTGGATTCTGTCGCCGACTCGTTTCAACCTGCGGTTGACGGAGGTTCTGCTCCGCCGTTATGATGATGCCTCCCCCGTCCCCGATGGAGCCTTCAGCTTCTACCTGGCCCGCAAGCGGCGATCCTCGTGACCGGCACGCCCTTCGACGAGCACTACTTCCACACCGGGCCGTATGCCCGGGTCTCGTATCGTCGCTTCAGCCAGTATTGGTGGTCCAACCGCTTCTACGCCGCGCTGATCCGCCGCTATCGTCCCGGGGGCGGGGCGCTCCTCGAGGTCGGCTGCGGTCTCGGACATTTGTTGGCGCGGCTCGAGGCTGCATACGACGTGGTCGGGGTCGATGTGAACGCGTCGGCCCTACGCCAAGCCGCCGCCGTCGCGCCCCGCGCCCGCCTTCTCGAAGGTTCGGCCGAGGATCTCTCCCAATTTCCGGACGCGATCTTCTCGGTGGTCATCGCCAAACATGTCGTCGAACACTTGGGACGGCCGGAGAAAGCCGTGGCCGAGTTCGGCCGGATCCTATCGCCCGGAGGGATTCTGATCGTCGCCACGCCAAATCTCGATTCGCCGATGCACGCGACCAAGAAAGGCGCCTGGGTGGGCTACAAAGACCCGACCCACATCGCGCTGCACCGGCCGCAGGTCTGGCTGGATTGGATTCGGAAGTCCGGCTTGCAACCGGTGCGCGTTCTTTCGGATGGGTTTTGGGATCCACCCTACATGCCCATCCTTCCGCTGCCGCTGCAGAAGCTCGTCTTTGGACTTCCCGGAGGCATTCAGGCGATCCTCGGACTGCCTTTGCTGCCCCTCTCGTGGGGAGAAAGCATGATCGTCGTCGCGCGCAGGCTGTCGTCCACTCCGAGGCATCCCCATGGCGGCTGACATGAACCCCTCGCCTGGCCAACTGGCCGGTGACTCTGGCCAACTGGCCGGTGCCAACAGGCAGGTACCTCCTGACTCTGGCCAATCACAGATCCCGGCAGGGCCGGGACTGGCCGGTGCCTCTGGCCCTGAGCCGACGGTTCTGGACTGGCTTAAGTCCGTCCTGCGCGGGCGGCCACTGCCGATCGAATCCGAGGAAACACCTGATTGGGTCCCGCCCGCGGAGCCCGCCGCGCCGCGGCGCGAGCCCTGGCGTTGGACCCGGGCCCACATCCGGCTTCCGGTGGCGCTGTTCCTGGCTTTCTTCGCGCAGTTCGGCCTCGAGCAGAGGTCCGGCCCGATCGGGTTGTTCATTGCCTTCTACCTGATCGCGGCCGTCCTGGTCGGATGGGCCGTGTGGGCGGGAGACTTCCCGAAACCCGCGACCGCCGAGCCCGGGACTCCTTCGGACTGGATCCGGCGGCGCGGGCTGCTCGGTGTCGGCATCGTCCTCGCCCTGCTCACGTTCCTGACCTCCGGCGGAAATGAGTTCCGCGGCATCACCCTCGTCGTCTGGTTCGGTTCGCTGGTCATACTCCTGGCTGCGTTTTGGGACGGGGACCTGTCCTGGAGCGCGTGGCGTGAACGAGTAAGACGCTGGGTCGGATCGGCCCGCTCGGGGTGGAGGATTCAGCCGTGGACCATCGTGGTTCTGGCGGGCCTGGCGCTATGCGCCTTTTTCCGCTTCTCCCTGCTCACCCAGGTGCCGCGGGAAATGGTGAGCGATCACGCCGAGAAACTTCTCGACGTGGTGGATGTCTTGAACGGCCAGCACTCGATCTTCTTCCCCCGGAACACGGGCAGGGAGGCCTTCCAATTCTATCTGGCGGCCGCGACCACCCTTCTCCTTGGGACGGGCGTGAGCTTCCTGACGCTGAAGATCGGCACGGCGCTCGCTGGATGGGTCACCCTTCCTTTTATCTACGGTCTGGGGAAGGATATGGGGGGCCGTTGGGCAGGCCTGGCGGCCATGCTCCTCGCCGGCGTCGGGTATTGGCCGAACATCATCGGCCGATCGGGCCTGCGGTTTCCGCTCTATTCCCTATTCGCCGCGCCGGCGCTGTACTTCCTGATCCGAGGTCTGCGCAATTCGAAACGCAACGACCTGCTTCTCAGCGGCCTGTTTCTCGGCATCGGCTTGCATGGCTACACCCCTTTCCGGATCATGCCGCTGGCCGTCGGCCTGGGCCTGCTCCTGGCTCTGCTCCACACGCCGGAAGCGCGCACCCGCCGGGCACTCTGGATGGGGTTCCTGGCCGCGGCCGTGATTGCGATCGCGGCGACGATGCCTCTGATCCGCGTCAGCCTGGACTTTCCGGAGAACGTCTTCTTGCGCACGCTGAGCCGGATCGGAACGACGGAGGTCCCACTACCGGGCCCAGCCGTCTCTATTTTCTTCTCCAACGTTTGGAATGCGCTCCGCATGTACGCGTGGGACGACGGTGACATCTGGGTGGTCTCGATTCCCCATCGCCCGGCCCTCGACTGGATCACCGGCGCGCTGTTCCACATGGGTGCCGCAGCGGCGCTGATCCGCTATGTGCGGCGTAAGAGCTGGCCCGACCTTTACCTCTTGCTTCTCATACCCGTGCTCATGCTGCCTTCCATCGCGTCCCTGGCCTTCCCGGCGGAAAACCCGGCGCCGAATCGAGCCTCCGGAGCGATGATCCCCGTCTTCGTCCTGGCCGGCATCTTCCTGGCGGACGCGGTGGGCTGGATGAAGGAACGCTTGGGAACGGAACGCGGAGAGCGGGCTGGCCTGGCCGCCGTCGGGGCCCTCTTCGCCTTCGCGGCCATCCTCAACTATCAGCTCGTCTTCGGCCATTGGGCGCCTCTCCACCGGAAGTCCTCCTGGAACACGAGCATGGCGGGAAATATCGTGCGCTCCTTCGCGGATTCCATTGGGACGCTGGAAACTTCGCACGTCATGGGTTTCGCCCACTGGATGGACACGCGCCTGGTGGGCATCGTCGCCGGCGACCCGACGCGCGACTACGCGATCTTCCCAGACCAGCTTGAAACCCTGCTCGGCGAGGCGCGGCCGCAGCTGTTCGTCGTGAACCCACAGGACACCGTGGCGTTGGAACGGCTCACGCAGGTCTTCCCGCAGGGATACGTGCAGCCCTGGTTCTCGGGCGAAGAGGGCCACGACTTCCTTCTATACTGGGTTCCCCCGAGCGGCAGCCTCCTCCTGCCGCCCCCTCCTTGAGCATGCTCGAACCCGATCGACTGGACCCCGCTCCGCCGGCGATGAAACCCCGGCGGTGGAGGACCGAGGTGTTGCTGGCCATCGTCCTGGTGGCCGCGGCAGGGGTTCGTCTCGTCGGCCTGAATTGGGATGAGCTACAGCACCTGCATCCCGATGAACGCTTCCTCACGATGGTGGTCTCCAATTTGCGCTTCCCCTCCAGCGTGGGGGAGTATTTCAACACCGACACCTCGCTGCTCAATCCGCACAACGCCGGGGCGGGCTTTTTCGTCTACGGCACGTTCCCTCTCATCCTGGTTCGGGCGCTCGGCGAGTGGCTCGGCCGTTCCGGCTACGACGAGGTCCATCTCATCGGGCGCGCGGCTGCGGCCGCATTCGACTTGGTCACGGTCCTGCTGGTGTATCTCATCGGCGCTCGCCTGTATCGGCGGAGTGTGGGGGTCCTGGCGGCCTCGCTGGCCGCGTTCAGCCCGCTTCTGATTCAGCACGCTCATTTCTTTGTGGTGGACTCCTTCGCCTTGACGTTCACGATGGCGGCGTTCTATTTCGCAGTGCGGGCGATGGACGAACCCGGATGGTCCAATGAGATCGCCTTCGGGGCGGCCCTCGGTCTGGCCATGGCCTCGAAGATCAGCACCGTCCCTGTGGCGGGCGTACTGGTTCTTGCCGGACTGGCGAGGCTGGCGAAGATGCCCGCGGTGGATCGCCAGAAGGAGCTGGGGAGGATCGCCCTGGGCCTGGCCGCGGCCGCGGCGGTCGCCTTCCTCGCATTCCGCATCGCCCAGCCCTACGCGTTCCGCGGGCCGGGTTTCTTCGGAATTCTTCCGAATCCGAAGTGGCTGGCCAACCTGGCGGAGATTCGCGGCCAATCGAGCGGGAATGTCGATTTGCCCTTTGTCCTGCAGTGGGCCAATCGGACGCCCATCCTGTTCGCCCTCAAGAACCTCGTCGTGTGGGGCGTCGGAATCCCTCTGGGGGTTGCGGGGTGGGCGGGATGGGCGTGGGCGTTCTCCCGGCTCGTGCGCGGCCAGGGCCCGCGTCACCTACTACCTGTTGTGTGGACCGGCGCCCACTTCCTTTGGCAGTCAACCACGTTCACGCCCTCCATGCGCTACCAGTTGCCGATCATCCCGACCCTGGTGCTGCTCGCGGCGTGGGGCCTGGCTGAAGCATGGCATAAGGTGCGCGGCTGGGATGGCAGAAAGCGAGCCTGGGGCGAATTCGCCACCACGGCTGCCGGCGTCGTGGTCCTGGGCAGCACGATCGCCTGGGCGCTGGCATTCACAAGTATCTATACGCGCCCGGTCACCCGCGTGGCGGCCACGCGCTGGATGTTCACGCACGTTCCGGGCGCCGTGAATCTGGTGGTCTCTGCGGACGGCGGAGAGCTTCTTGAGCCGCTCCCGCTGCCGTTCGATTTCCCCTTGTCGGCCGAAGCGCCCGTGACGGTGACGTTCGACGCGCCTTTCGCGGGACCGGCGCGTGCCGTGGTCTTCCCCTTTGTGGCCGACCTGACTCCCGAGCTCGGACCGCGCCGCATCCAGGTGCTTCTCTCGATGGGCGGGGCGCAGCCACAGCTGCTCGCCACGGCCGAGGTGGCAGCTGCTTTTGGCACGCCAGGCGAGACCCACCTCGAGATCCCCTTGCCGTCGACTGTGGAAATCACTCCCGGCGTCCAATACGAACTGACTCTGTTCCTCGACGCCGGCGCGATCCGACTGCGAACCGACCCCCAAATCCTGGTTTCGCTGCCCGGAGGGGATCAGACCTTTGGTGTGCCGGTGCCGAGAAATCGGGCGATTCTGTCTTCCGTTGAGCCAATCACCGCCAGCGTCCCGGCCCACGAGAACGGACCGATCACGTCGATCTCTTTTCCCTACGCGACGGCCCTGCTGTCTCGCGACACGGCCTCCCTTGTCTCTTTTGAAGTTTTCACGGACCCCAATTCGCCCGTGCGGGCGACCACTACCTTGGAAGCGCCTCGGGACGGCGAGGCCTCGGTGCGCGCTCATTTCGATCAGCCTCTCGAGGTGCGGGTCGGCGAATTGGTGACCGTTCGCGCCACTCTGCTCGAAGGCTCCCCGCTCGCGTTCCGCGGCTCGACGATCATCAGCGAATCCAGCTGGGACGATGGGCTGCCGTTGCGCGTCGACGGACGGGATTTGGGGGGTGTCTACACGGGCGTGGTGCAGGAGCTCTACTGGCCCGACGATCAGGACGCCAACGGGAATGGCACCTCGGACAAACTCGAGCGCCTGGTTTCGACGCTCACGCAGGGCGACCTGCTCTCCATCACCTCGAACCGGCAGTTCGGCACCATCCCGCGTGTGCCGATCCGGTACCCGCTGACCACGGAGTACTACCGCCTACTCTTGAATTGTCCCGCGCCCCAGGAGGTCGCCGATTGCGCAGACCGGGCGCGCCCGGGGCTCGCGTCGCAAACATTGGGATATGAGCTCGAGGCGGTGTTCCGCAGCGACCCGACCCTGGGACCGTGGTCCATCAGTGACCAATCGGCCGAAGAGCTCTTCACGGTCTACGACCATCCGCTCGTTCTGCTCTTTCGGAAGACTCCGGAGTTCTCCGAAGATCGAGTTCGGCAACAGCTGGCGATGGTCGACCTCTCGCACGTGGTGCCCGTGCTGCCCAAAGAGGCCAGCTCCGCGCCCTCCGACCTGCTGCTTCCGAAAGACCGCCGGGATGCGCAGCGCGCTGGGGGCACCTGGTCCGATCTTTTCAGCCGCAACTCGGTGCTGTTCCAGTCGGAGGCGTTCGGCGCCCTCGCGTGGTGGGTCCTCATCTTCCTGATCGGTCTGGCCGCCTGGCCGCTGACGCGGGCTGCCTTTCCGGGTTTGCGCGATGGCGGATATCCGATCTCGCGACTCGTCGGGCTCCTGATCCTGGCATGGGGATCGTGGATGCTGGGCAGCTTCCGAATCGCGGCCCACCGTCCGGCTATCCTCATCGTCCTGGCCGGAGTCCTAGCTGCGTCGGCGGCTTTGGCGTGGAAGGACCGCCACGAGTTCTCGGACTTGATCCGCCGCCACCGGCGCGAAATCCTGCTGGCCGAGGCCCTGGCGCTGGCCTTCTTCCTTATTGATTTGGGCATTCGCCTGGGCAATCCCGACCTCTGGCATCCCTCGAAGGGCGGGGAGAAGCCGATGGACTTCTCCTACCTCAACGCCGTGCTGCGGGCTGAGTCTTTCCCGCCCTATGACCCGTGGTTTGCGGGCGGCTACATCAACTACTACTACTTCGGTTTCGTGATCGTCGGCGTGCCGATCCAATTGCTCGGGATGGTGCCCTCCGTTGCCTACAACCTGGCGATCCCGACGCTGTTTTCACTGACCGCCCTGGCGGCGTATTGTGCGGCGCGTAACCTGGCCGCGGGAGGCGGACCGCCGGCAAGCTGGCTTGCCCAGGCCGGCTCGAAGGCGGCTGGAATCGCGGGGGCGTTGGGCCTTGTCTTGCTCGGCAATCTGGCTACGGCCAAGATGATCGTCGAGGGCTGGAGGCGTATCGGGGCGGAGGGCGCCGAGTCCGGAGGGCTCCTCCCGGGACTGCTCCAGACCGGCCGCGGCCTATTCCGGTTCCTCACCCTGCAAAGCCCGATGCCGTACGCCATGGACTCCTGGTACTGGGATCCGAGTCGAGCGATCCCCCCGGGCGCCGGCGAAGTCGGCCCGATCACCGAGTTCCCCTTCTTCACCTTCATTTATGCGGACCTGCACGCGCACATGATCGCCCTGCCGCTCACGGTGCTCGGGCTGACATGGGGCATATCCTGGCTTCTAGCGGCAAACGATGGTCAGAAGATCGGGACGGGACGAATGATCCTTTCGCTGGCGATGGGTGGCTTGATATTCGGATCCCTGCGCCCGACCAACACGTGGGACTTCCCTGTGTATCTCATCCTCGGGGCGGCGGCTGCGGCGGCCGCGCCGTTGATCCGCGACCGGGTCTTCCATTCACGAGTCTTGACCCAGGGATTGCTCGCCGCCCTTGGACTTGCCGCCGCCGCGGTCCTGCTCTACCTTCCCTATGCGCTCTGGTACGGCCAGGGCTACACGGCGGCAGACGCCTGGCAGGGATCGCGCACCGACCTCGAGTCGTATTTCACGGTCCACGGTCTCTTTCTCTTCGTCATCCTCACGTGGATCGGATGGGAGGCCATCCGCTGGATGGCCGTCACCCCGATGCGCGCGCTGCAGCGTTTCCGGCCATGGTGGGGGACGTTGGCCGCGGCCGGGATCATCGGGCTGGTGGCGATGATCGTCCTGGCCGTGGGAGGATTCCAGATCGCGCTGCTTGCGTTCCCGGTCGTCGCTTTGGCGGGGATCCTGATCTTGCGTCCCGGCCAGCCGATCGGGAAGCGCATCGTCCTGGCGCTGGTGGCCACCGGCGTGGCGCTGACCTTCGTCGTGGATGTCTTTGTGCTGCGCGGCGACATCAGCCGCATGAACACCGTGTTCAAGTTCTATCTTCAGGTTTGGACTCTCTTCAGCGTGAGCGCGGCGGCGGCGTTGGTGTGGATGCTGAGCGAGATCCCCGCCTGGAAACCGGGCTTGCGCCGGGCTTGGGTGGGGGGAGTGTCGATCCTGGTTTTCTGCGCTGCCCTGTATCCCCTCATCTCCGCCCCGACGAAAATGCGGGATCGGATGGAACCCACGGCCCCGCATTCTCTCGACGGCATGGCCTTCATGGACACGGCGGTGTACTACGACCAGGGGACCTCCTTTCCGTTGGCCGAAGATGCGCGAGCGATCCGCTGGCTTCAGGAGAACATCCAGGGCACGCCCGTGATCGTCGAGGCGCACATCCCCGAGTACCGCTGGGGCGCGCGCATGGCGATCTACACCGGATTGCCAACGGTGTTGGGCTGGAAGCACCATCAGTCTCAGCAGCGCGTCGTGTCGGGAGACCCGACCACAGCGCGGGCGATCGAAGTCTCGTCGTTTTATTTGACCGCTTCCGACGAGGAAGCCCGCGCCTTCTTGAGCCAATATGGCGTGGAGTACGTCGTGGTCGGGCGGCTCGAGCGCATGTACTACGGCAATCTGGAGCCGTGCCTGCCCGCGCCGGAGGGGGGCCGCGTGGTGTGTGACCTGGCGAATCGCTTGTACGGGGTGATGCCGGTCTCGCTGGACCCGGCGCAGTGTGCTGTGATGGATGCGAACGCGGCCCCGCCCAGCTATCGCTGCCAGAGCGGCGGTATGGAGAAATTCGACCGCCTGGCGCAGGCCGGCGTGCTGATCGAGGTCTATCGGGATGGAGAGACCGAGATCTACCAGGTGGCCGACCCTTGATCGCGATCGTTTCCTGGTGGCTAGCGTCGACCGCCGTCGGGCTGGCGGCCTTTGGCCTTGCCTGGAGGCTTTTTCCAGCGTTGCGCGATCGGGGGTACGGCCTATCGCGCGCCCTGGGCTTGCTCGTCTCCGGCTACGCTTTCTGGATTCTGACCACCACCGGCGTCACGCGCAACGATTTGGGAGGCGCGTGGGCCGGCGCGCTGGTGCTCTTGGCAGCGGCCGCCTGGTCGGCTCGAGGCAGAATCTCGGAGATCCTGACCTGGGCCCGCGCTCACATCCGCCTGATCTTAACCATGGAAGGCTTGTTCCTGGGGGCGTACCTGATCTGGTGCCTGGTGCGCGCGGGAAACCCCGAGATCGTGGCCACGGAAAAACCCATGGAGTTGATGTTCCTCAATTCCATCCTGCGCTCGCCGGCCTTTCCGCCGCGCGACGCCTGGCTCTCGGGTTACGCGATCTCGTACTACTACTTCGGCTACATCCTGGCGGCCTGGCTCTCCCGGATCACGGGAGTGTTCAGCGGGATCGCCTTCAACCTCACGAATGCCTTGTGGTTCGCCCTCACCGCGCTGGGCGCGGCCTCGATCGTGTACAACCTGCTGCCCGAACGGCGGATCGGAAAAGGGCTGGGCCGGGCGTGGTGGGCGCCCCTTTTCGTCTTGATCAGCGGGAACCTGGATGGGTTCCTGGAAGTGCTGCACAGCCGGCACTGGTTCTGGTCCACCGCCGGCGATGGCTCGATGACATCGTGGTTTTGGAGGGTGCTGGGGATCAAGGAGCTGCTCGACCCTCCGATCGGCCCGGCGGCGTGGATGCCGCAACGGTACCTATGGTGGTGGCGGGCGTCGCGCGTCGTTCACGATGTGAATCTGACCGGGAACGAAGTCGAAGTCATCGACGAATTCCCCTTCTTCTCCTTCCTGCTGGCGGACAACCATCCGCACTTGCTGGCGCTCCCGTTCGTCCTTCTAGGCATCGGCTTCGCGCTGCAGGTTTTCCTGGGCCGCCGGGCGGGTGAGCACCGGCTGACCGCAGCCTCCGAATCGGCGCGCCGCACGGGCATGTTCGCCGCCGCGGGCGTGGCCCTGGCCGCGGCCGGTGTCGCCGCCAGCCGCGTTCCGCTGACCGAGAGTGGTGGGACCTTGGAGGCCGTCCTCCGCTTCGCGGTCGTGGCGGTCGTCGGGGTGCCCATCGCCATGGCGGTCGCGAATCTGATCCTGGGCGGATGGACGTCCGCGTTGTCGGCGGCTGAATTCCTGCCTGCCGCGTTGATGCTGGGGGCGCTGGCATTCCTGAACACATGGGATTTCCCGATCGCCCTCAGCCTGCTGGCGGCGGTCATGGCCTGGACGCTGCGCGCCCGGGGCGCGGCGGGGTTCTGGATCGCGGCGCGGACCGCGATCGGAGTCGGTGCGGTGAGCGTTCTTCTTTATCTCCTCTGGTACGTCGGCTTCTCCTCGCAGGCGGGAGGCGTCCTGCCGAACCTGATTTTCCCGACTGCATTCGGACAATTCCTGGTCATGTTCGCGCCCGCGTTCGTGCCCATCGCCTACTGGCTCATCCGGGAGGGAATGCGGGGCCGGCAGCGGGGCGATCTGGCCCTGTTCGGAGGGGTGATGCTCGGTCTGCCGCTGGGTCTGTTCGTGGTGTCCCTTGCTCTCGGGGCGGCTGCGTTCTACGCGCTCCGCTCCGATCCCGGCAGGTTGGGTGTCGCCCTGAGCGAGCTCGGGGCAACGGATACGGGGAGCCTGTGGTCGGGAGTGGTAACCCGCCGTTTGGTTTCACCCTTCACGGCGCTAAGCTTGGGCGCGGTCCTCGGAGCGTGCGCAGTACTTTTGCGCAGGGTCATGCGGTCGGGCGAGAATGGCGGGTCCCGCGATGCGTTCGTCATCATCCTGATCGGGATCGGGGCGCTGCTCGTCCTGGCGCCGGAGTTCATCTACTTGCGAGACTCTTTCGGCTGGCGGATGAACACCGTTTTCAAGTTCTATTTCGCGGCCTGGATCCTATGGGGGCTTGCGGCGGCCTGGATCGCGGCCGACGTGTTCCCGCGAGCCGGCGAGGGTTGGCTGCGGCCGAGGATCTTGATCCTGCTTCCCCTGGCGCTGGGGATGGTCTACCCTGTCCTGGCCACGTGGACGAAGGCGAATGGATTTCAACCGGCCGGCGGCTTGACCCTGGATGGGACCGCCCACCTGCAGTCTGAGAATCCGGGGGAAGCGGCCGCGATCGCGTGGATGAACGCCAACCTGGGGGATGGGGTGGTCGCCGAGACGGTGGGCGGTTCGTTCGCCAAAGGTGTCACGGGAAGCTACAGCGGGGCGAGCCGGATTGCCGCCCACACAGGCTTCCCCACGGTCCTGGGTTGGCCGGGGCACGAATTGCAGTGGCGCGGCGGAGGCGAGGAGATGGGCTCGCGCGAACAGGACATTTACACCCTGTACACGACGCGTGACTGGGACGAGGCCCAAATCATCCTGGCCCGATACGGGATCGATTACGTCTATGTCGGCCCGCTCGAGCAGTCCGCGTATCCGGAATTATTCACGGCGAAGTTCGACGCCTATTTGCAGCCGGTTTACCAAACGGACAGCGTCACGATCTACGCTGTCCCGTTAGAGCAACGGACGGGCCCATGACCTTGTCGGTCCAGGTCCGCACGTCGGTGCTGGCGATCCTTGTGATCGCGGCGGCCGCGACCGGCCTGCGCTCGGCCTCGCTGGGGGCGCGGCCGATGGACGACCACGAGGCGCAGGTTGCCCTGCACGCGGCGGAGGGCACCCCCGAAGGCTCGCCGTTCTGGACGGGAAGCCTCGAGGCGGAGGCCGAGCCCGGTTACGCCGCGCTCACATCGCTGGTCTTTCAAGCCGTCGGTGCGCGAGAGGCGAGCGCACGTGCGATCCCAGCATTGGCCGGAATCTTGTTGGCGCTCTCTCCTCTGCTGCTGCGCGAGGAGCTGGGGCAGGGGAAGGCCATCCTGGCATCGCTCTTCCTGGCTGTTTCGCCGATCACCGTCGCGGCCTCGCGCGAGGCCAGCGGCGCGACCATGGCCTGCCTGGGCCTGGCATTGGTTTTCATGGCATTCGTCAGGTCCCGGCCGGGTGGCGCGGATCGATGGGCTGTCTGGGGAGCGGTGGGTCTTGGGCTGACGCTGGCTTCGGGACGCGCCGGCTGGATGGGCATCGCCGGGATTGTGATGGGTTTCACAATCGCGTGGTTTTGGGCGAGAAGGTCGGACCCAGCCTTTCTCGACTCGGCGCGTTCCCTGCTGTCTCGCGCTTGGGTCGCCCCGGTCGTGGCGATCGTCCTCGTGAGCGGCGCGGGGCTTACTCTCCGATTCCTGCCCGACTTTTTCAGCGCGTTGGGTACATGGATGCAAGGTTGGATCGTTTTCGGAGGGATGGACGCCGCGCCAGCCTTGGCGGCGCTGGCCCTGTACGAGCCGACGCTGCTCGTCCTGGGCGCCGCCGGGATCGTGGCGGCTGTTTCCGCCAGGGAACGCACGTTTCTCGCCTTGGCAGGCTGGGGGATCGGTTCGCTGGTGACGGTCACAGCCTACTCGAGCCGCCGCCCGGAAGACCTGGTCTTCATCCTGATCCCTTTCTCGTTTCTGGCAGCCCATTCCGTCCACCGGCTTGCCGAGAGGATCCAACCCGGAGAAAACGCGCCGGTCCTGGCGGGGATGCTCGGCGTCCTCACGGTCCTGGCGGGATTCTCGGCGGTGCAGTTCTCCGCGTACGGGCACGGCCAGGGGCCGGCCTTCGCCGCGCTTACACCGGGGACGAGCCTTGGCCTGGCGCTGGGCGCGATCGTTCTGATGGTGGTGGTGCTCTTCCTCTTCGGGGCGGGCTGGGACTACGCTCTTGCCCGCGACGCCGGAATCCTGGCCGTCCTGGGCATCGCGGCCGCGCTTTCGCTTTCGGCCCTGTGGCGGCTCAACATGGATCCGCGCGGTTCGCGCGCCGGGGAGCTCGTACGCCCGCAGGCGTCGACGCCGAGCTTGCAGCTTTTCCAGCGTACCGTCGAGACCTTTTCGCAAGCCTCCACCGGTCGGACCGACGCCATGCCGATCGACCTGCGCGGCCAGCCTCCGCCGGCCCTGGCGTGGGCGCTGCGCCGTTTCCCGCGCGCGCTGCCGATCGGGGCGAGCAACACCGAGCAGCCTCTCGTGGTGGTCGCGCCCGAGGGGCAGGCACCGGCCCTGGGCGCCGATTACCTTGGACAGGTCTTCGCGGTCACCGAACGCTGGAACTGGCAAGGTGTTCTCCCGGCCGATCCCGTGATTTGGATGGTCCAGCGGCAGGCGCCCCTTTGGACCGAGAATTGGCTCTTGCTGCTCCGGGCGGACCTGGCTTCGCTGGGGGAAGTGCCCGCCACCTCGGACGAGGCTCCGGCGCCCTGACGTGTCATGACCGCCTCGACCATCGCCATTGACGGCCCGGCGGCTTCGGGCAAGTCCGCCCTGGCACAGCGTCTCGCCGCCAAACTCGGTTATCTGTTTTTCGACACCGGCGTGATGTATCGCGCCGTGACGCTGGCCGCGCTCCGCAAAGGGATGGGGCTGGATTCGGAGGACGAACTGGGCGCGCTGGCGGAAGCGGTCTCCCTCGACATTCGCCCGCCGTCGGTCCAAGACGGGCGCGAGTACGACGTTTGGCTCGACGGCGAAGATGTGACCAAACGAATCCGGACGGTCGAGGTCGATCAAGCCGTGTCGCAGGTCTCGAGCTATGGGCTGGTCCGGCAGGCGATGACGCGCCGCCAGCGCGAGATCGGCTTGCGCGGCCAGGTGGTCATGGTCGGCCGCGACATCGGCACGGTCGTCATGCCGGAGGCGGACCTGAAGATCTTCTTGGACGCCACGCCGGAGATCCGGGCGCAGCGCCGGATGCGGCAGGGCGAGGGCCGCGTGACGTACGAAGAGACGCTGGGTGCGATCCGGCGCCGGGACCTGCTGGACAGCTCGCGCGCGTTGGCCCCGCTGCGCCCGGCGGAAGACTCGCATGTGCTGGATACGAGCGCGCTGTCGATCGATGACGTGGCGGAGTGGGCGCTGCGCTTGGCGCAGGAGGCGGCTTGAACGCGGCGCCGGCAAATAGCGGCGAGGCGAAAGTGGCGGGCGAGGCCGACCGGCTCACCCGGTCCGCCCGCAAGCGCCCGGCCTACGATCACCGGCGTTTCGAATGGCGTCGCCGGTTCGTGCGCTGGGCGCTGTCCCCGATCGCGTTCCCCTGGCTGATCCGGATCGATCACGTCAGCGGGATCGAGAATGTCCCGGCGACGGGTCCGGCGATCGTGATGTTCAACCACATCGCCTTCGTCGATCCTCTGATCATCATTTCGCTCCTCCCGCGCAACGTGGTCGGCCTGGCGAAGGCCGAGGTCTTGTCCAATCCACTCCTGGCCCTGGTCCCCTGGGCGTACGGCGTGATCACGGTCCGGCGAGGCGAGGTCGACCGGCTGGCGTTGGTGCGATCGATGCAGGTGCTTCAAGCGGGTGAGGTGCTATTGCTCGCGCCGGAGGGGACGCGCAGCCCTGCGCTTCTGCCGGCCAAAGAAGGCGTGGCCTACTTAGCGGCCAAGACGGGGGCGCCAATCGTCCCGGTGGCCGTCGAGGGCACCGAGGGGTTTCCTTCCCTAAGGCGCGGGGCGTTCCGGGAAGGGCCAGGAGCGAGCATTCGTTTCGGGCGCGGTTTTCAGTTCAAGGTTGGGACGGGTCGGCCCGATAGGGAGACCCTGCACCGCATGACGGACGAAGCCATGTACATCCTGGCGGCGATGCTCCCACCAGAGCGTCGCGGAGCGTACTCGGACCTGAGTCGCGCGTCTCAAACCACCTTCGAATTCGTGTAGCCACTTCCAAGGACACCCGGCGACCGCGACAGCAGGCTTAGACACGGACGCCCGGTGTCCGCGACACCGGGTGTCTGGTCCCCTACAGTGTGGGTATAATTCGCGGACCGAAAAAGAGAGGTGGACCAGGACCTAACAAACCACTGGAGACAGGGTCAGCGCATGGCCCCGGTTTGGCTGCCGGGGTGACGAGGAAGAGGGTTCACCGCCGCAAGGCGGTGCTAACCGGGATGCAGGCAACCGTCGTTCCCGGGAAAATCGAGAGATCAGCGGAAGCCCTCCGGGTCCACCGAACCCGCCCCTAAACTCCCCAATCACAGATCCCGGAAGTCACGGGAGAACCTAGCCTTGTGAGACAACGCTGGCCAGCGATGGCCTGGGTCAAACCTCGCGGGCGCGGCCAAAGGCAATTCCTGAGAAGATTCGGAGGTCCGAATGTGTGGAATCGTCGGCTATGTCGGCGGTCGCGACGCGACCCCGATCATCCTCGGCGGACTCAAGCGGCTCGAGTACCGCGGCTATGACTCGGCGGGCCTGGCTGTGGTGCAGGACGGCGCCATCGCCGTGCGGCGGGACGCGGGCAAACTCGCCCGCCTGGCGGAGCTCCTGAAGACCGACCCGATCCACGGCACGATCGGCATCGGACACACCCGCTGGGCGACTCACGGCGAGCCCACCGCCCGCAACGCCCATCCTCACATGGGGGCATCGGGCGAGGTGGTCGTGGTCCACAACGGGATCGTCGAGAACTTCCTTCCGCTGCGCGAAGAGCTGGCGGCGGAGGGGGTGCAATTCAACTCCGATACCGATACCGAGATCATCGTCCACCTGATCGAGCGCTACCTCGCCCTCGGGCACGATCTGGCCGAGGCGACCCGGCGCGCGCTCGGTCACGTTCGGGGCGCGCACGGCGTGGTGGTGATGTCTGCCCGCGAGCCCGATCGCATCGTCGCCGCCCGGATCGGCAACGCCGGAGGCATCGTGGTCGGGCAGGGGGAAGGCGAGATGTTCCTCGCCTCGGACATCCCCGCCATCCTCGACCACACCCGGCACATGGCTTTTCTCGAGCCGGGTCAGATGGTCGTCGTCACCCAGACCCGCTACAAGGCACAAACGCTGGGTGGCGAGTCGGTCGACCTGCCGCTTCAGGAGGTCGCCTGGGATCCCGTATCGGCGGAGAAGGGTGAGTACCCCCACTTCATGTTGAAAGAGATCTTCGAGCAAGTCCGGACCGCTACCGACACGATCGGCGGGCGGGCCGACTTCGAGCGCGGCGTGGTGGTGCTGCCCGAGCTCGGACTGACCGCGCAGAACGTGCGCGGGATCGCCCGGATCGTGATCGTCGCGTGCGGGACGGCGGCGCATGCCGGGATGGTGGGCAAGATCCTGATCGAGCGCTTGGCGCGGATCCCGGTGGAGGTGGATATCGCCTCGGAGTTCCGCCATCGCGACCCGCTCGTCGACGCCTCGACCGTCGTCCTGGCCATCAGCCAATCGGGCGAGACGGCCGACACGCTAGCGGCTATGGCGGAGGCGAGGGCCCGGGGGGCGAGGCTGTGGAGCATCGTCAATGTCCTCGGATCGCAGGCGATGCGGATGGCGGACGGGACGATCACGATGCAAGCCGGCCCGGAGATCGGCGTCGCCTCGACGAAAGCCTTCCTGGCGCCGCTGCTCGATCTGTATCTGCTGGCCGTCCTGCTCGGGGAGCTGCGCGGGACGCTAACTCGGGCCGAGAGGATGGCCCGTGTTAGCGACCTCCTGCGCATCCCTGACCTGGTGGGGCAGTGTCTGGACCGAGCGCCGCAGGTGGCGGCGGTGGCCGAGTCGCTGCGAGACATTTCGCATGCCCTGTATCTCGGCCGCGGCGTGACGATGCCGATCGCGTACGAGGGCGCGTTGAAGCTGAAGGAGATCTCGTACATCCACGCCGAGGCCTACCCGGCGGGAGAGATGAAACATGGACCGATCGCGCTGGTGACGCCGGAGATGCCGGTCATCGCGCTGGCTCCAAGAGACGCCTGGTATGAAAAGACTCTCAACCAGATCGAGCAGGCCAAGGCCCGAGGCGGTGTGGTGATTGCGGTGGCCACGGATGGGGACGACCGGCTGCCCGGCATCGCCGATCACATCCTGTGGGTGCCCGAGACCCCGTGGCTGCTCAGCCCGGTGACGACGATCGTGCCCCTACAGCTCCTGGCTTATTACGCCGCCGTGGCTCGGGGGACCGATGTCGACCAGCCGCGGAATTTGGCCAAGAGCGTGACGGTGGAGTGACAAGTGCAATGGTTAGTGGTTAGTGGCGAGTGGCGAGCACCCCACCCCTAACCCCTCCCCGTGTCGGGGAGGGGACCTCTCCCCCGACCTCCCCGTCTCGGGGAGGGGACCTCACCCCCAACCCCTTCCCGTCTCGGGGAGGGGACCCCACCCCCAACCCCTCCCCGTCTCGGGGAGGGGACCCCACCCCCGACCCTTTCCCGTCCCGGGGATGGACCTCTCCCCCGACCCCTCCCCTAACAGGGAGGGGAGTCGACCTCACCCCGGGCCCTCCCCCAACAGGAGGGCCGTAGGCAGAGGAAGACTGGGAGACGGGAGAAAAGTGGAAAAAGCAAGCGGAAAAGGTCGGCCCGGGTCTTGTGCCGTCAAGCAGGCTAGTGGAGAATGGTGAGATGCGGATGATCTTGAACATGCCGGTACGAACCCGGGTTGAGGGGGCCGTTCGGCTGACGCGGTTCCAGGAGTACGTCTGGTTCGTGCTGGTCACGACCCTGCTGGGCGCGGCGGCGGGGGCGGGCTCGCTGGGCCTGCCGCTGGTCACCGTGCTGGCGGCGAACTGGCTGGCGGTGGGCTTCGCGTTCATGATCAACGATGTCGAGGATGCGGACGATGACGCCTTGAACCCGGCCAAGATCGGGCGCAACCCGGTCTCGGCGGGGCATCTGCCGGCACGTTGGGCGCGGGTGCTCTCGTTCCTAGTGGCGGGTCTGGCGGCGGTGCTGTATGCCTCGCTGGGGGTGTGGCCGTTCGCGAGCGGCGTGGCGTGCCTGGCGCTGGCCTACCTGTACTCGGTGCGGAGCGTCCGGTTGAAAGCCATTCCGGTAGCCGACCTGGTGTCGCATGCGTTCATGCTGGCGGGGCTGCAGTTCCTGACCGGGTATCTGACCTTTGCCGGGGGCCGGGCGTGGGAGTGGGTGTACCCGGTGGCCTTCGTCATGGCGATCAGCCTGTATGGGCAGATGTTCAATGAGCTGCGCGATCTCGAAGGCGATCGGGCGGCCGGAGTGCGACATACCGCCCACCTGCTTGGGCCGCGCTGGGCGCATCTCCTCATGATGGGTTGGTTCACGATCGGCGTGATTTCGGCGATTGGGACCGTGTTCATCATTCGCCTGATCCCGAATTGGGTGCTCTGGACCATGGTCGGTCTATTGGCGACGGGGCTGTTGCGGCCGCTGCTGCGCGTCCGTTTGAACGCCTCGCCGATCGACTTGCAGACTCCGTTTCAGAAGCCGATCGAAGTCGCCGTGGCGCTGGGACTGGCGGCGTGGTTTGCGGCGCCGTGGGCGATGGCGGTGCTGCGCTAGGCAGAGGGAGTCGGGCATCAGGAATCGTAGGGCAGGGAGCAGGAATCGGGGATCAGGGAACAGAAGGGCCGTCGCGAGAGCGGCGGTCTTTTGTTTATCGAGGGGTTGAGGAGGCAGAGCCGAGATGAATCGAGACGAAATGGCGCTTCTGTACGAATACAACTACTGGGCGGACTGGCGGATTCTGGACACGGCGGCCAAGCTGACGCCGGAGCAGTTCGCGGCGCCGGCGAAATACAGCCGGGGTGGGGTGCGGGCGACGCTGGCGCACATGCTGGACGGGGAGCGGACATGGCGGCTGATCGTTTCCGGCTCGACGGCCCCCCGGTCGTCTTGGGCGACGTGGCCGTCGGGAAGCACGTCCTTGGACGTGGACGAAGAGCGCGTTCCGACGCACGAAGCGCTGATGAAGTTTTGGCGCGAGGACGAGAGTGAGATGCGCGCCTATGTCGGTGGGCTCAAGCAGGCGGATTTCACCGAGATCGTGCGCTTCACGACCGATGACGGTCAGGAAATCGCGCGCGTCCGGTGGCACTGCCTGGTGCATGTCGTGAATCATGGGACCCAGCATCGCAGCGAGGTGGCGGCGCTGCTCACCGGCTACGGCCATTCGCCGGGCGATCTCGACTTCACGCAGTTCTTGGATGAAAAGACGATGGCGGGCGCGTAAGGGCGCCGCAAGCCCCAAGAGCAGTGGCTAGTGGCGAGTGATTGGCAGTCCGTAATACCACATTTCTCCAGCCTCTCGATGTCAATCCGAGGGCAGATCCTGCCCGAGGAATCACCAGGGCGCGGCCCGATGAGATTCGCGTCCAGGAAACGAAGATGGCCCCACGCTTAAGACAGAAGTCTCAAGGTTCCTCCCGTGCGTGATCCAAAGGACTGCGGATGGCCAGGCCGCCGCGCTGGAGAACGTGTCCTTCGACTACGCTCAGGATGCAGGTGTAGATCATCGTCGTTTTCACATCCCGATGACCCAGAAGCTCCTGGACTGTTCGGATATCGTAGCCATTCGAGAGCAGGTGGGTGGCGAAGCAGTGGCGGAGCGTGTGAGGGGTGACGTGTTTGTCGATCTGGGCCTGACGGGCGGCGTCGCGGACGGCTCGCTGGACGGCGCCGGGGTCGACGTGGTGACGGCGCGTGCGGCCGGCCAAGTACGGTAGGCGAAGACGCGTCGGGCGAGAATGAAAAAATGGGCGATCAACGCATTGATTTTTCATAGAGCTGCTGACCGCCTCTCTCGGCGGCGTCGTCTTCCGTGAGCGGTGAAGAGGGGTGTGATTATCCTTGACTGAATGTTGAAATTGTGTTAATTTGAACGGTTGGGAAAGGATTACCCTCCGGGAGCGATTGCTATGGGTTTGATGCCCAGGAGGTTATGTCAACTCAATTGGATCCTTGTTACTCTACGCCGCGCCCTTTCGTTGAACGTTTCTGGCAGGAGGCCACGTACGATGCAGAGGCTTAGGTTTCTGACAATTGCAGTCATCCTGGCCGCGTTGGCAGGTCCATCGTTCAATGTGTTGGCGCGCCCGCTGGGGGACACCACGCCAGATCTGGGCACGGCGAATCCCTTTGCGGTTCTGGCCGGATCGGCGATCAGCGATACTCCTATTTCAGCTATTGATGGGGACGTCGGGTTAGACCCGTCGGGGGGCGGTTCGATTACCGGATTGACCTGCGATGAAATGGTAGGAGCATCGACCATTTACGATAATGATGGTGGATACACGGGCAACGGTGGTTCCCTGGGCACTGCGTGTCTGACGACTGACGCCGGCCTTGTCCTTGGAGCGAAGAACGCCCTGGTCGTCGCCTACGACCGCCTTGCTGCGACGGATAACGCATCCTGCGATCGGGACGTCGCGGGGGTAGATAACCTATCGTTGCTCTCACCTCTCGGGCCGGGTGTCTACTGCGCCACCGCCTTCATCATCCCTACAGACTTGGTGCTCAGTGGGTCGGGCATCTGGATTTTCAGGTCCGCGTCCACGATCGATACCGACCCCGATGTAACGGTTAGCGGTGGTGACTCTTGTAGCGTGTGGTGGAGGGCCGAGACGTCCGTGACGATCGGTACCGGCAATACCGTGGTTGGCAATTTCCTGGCCTTAGCCTCGATCTCCGATGACGGCGGCTCCACCATTAACGGAAGATTTCTGGCAAGAAATCAGGCGGTCACACTAAACAATACGACCATCAATCGAGGCGCGCTCTGCGCCAGCACGACGACGGAGGAGGAGGAGGAGGAGGTTGTCGAGGCGTTGCCGGACACGGGCGCTGCTCCCATACGAAACGAAGGCTTCCCTTGGAGTCTGGTGATCCTCGGTGGTCTCAGCGCCATCGCATTGGTCGTGGGCGTTCGAGCCAACCGTCGCACCCATCTGCCGAAGCAATAGCGTTCACGTTGTGGGAAGGGTGACTATTCTCGCTGGCCGCAGCGGGCGCGGTTGCCTGGCGAGCGTTCTGATCACTGCAGCAGTCCTTGCAGGCTGCACCAATAAGGAGACGGGGGAGGCGCCGACATCGCCTCCCCCGTCTCCTGTCGTATCGACCTCGGCCCCGCCGACAATTCAGCCAACACCCACGCTCTATGTCCTTGGACCGCTCACGGATCCGCGCCTCAGCCTCCGAGTGGGGCCTGTGGAGGTCCCGCTCGAGCTGCGGATTCCTTCCCTCCAGGTCCGTGCCCCCGTGCTCGGAGTGGGGATCACACCGGAAAATGCGATGGATGGGCCAAAGGGTCCGATTGACGACCCGGTTTGGCATTCGGCGTTCTGGTATCGCGGCGGTGGCATCCCGGGCGACATCGGCACAGCCACGATTGCCGGGCATGCCAACGAGCCTCTCGGACGACCGGAGATCTTCGCTGACCTGCAGGATCTCCATCCCGGGGACCTGATCATTGTCCGCGACAAACGGACAAACATCGACATTACCTTCAGGGTCGACGAGACCCGCGTGTACTCGATCCAAGAGTCTTCCGACCCTGCGGTGATGGCACGGATCTTCGGTGCCGAGGCGGTTGCCGGGATAGGACTACAGCCGGCATCCGACGGCCTCTCGCATCTGACGCTGATCACCTGTGCTGGAGACATCGTCCACGGCGCGTTCGACCACCATGCCGTCGTTTTCTCGACGCGCATCGAGTGAGCGCGAAGGGCAGCAGACCAACCCGTCGCATTCGCGGCGGTTTTTTTGTTTCCTTACTAGGGGTCAATCAGTTCAATTGGTCAATCAGTCAGTGCCTCTCGATGAAGGCTAGCAGACCCCTTGACCAATTGACCCCTCGACTAGCAGACCCCTCGACCGATCAACCGGCTAACGACTCAGCCTACTCGGGTTTGGCGTCGAGCGGGCTTCGCACAGCGAGACCTCCGCGTTGTAGAACATGGGTGTAAATCATTGTCGTTTTCACGTCCCGGTGGCCGAGGAGTTCCTGGACTGTTCGGATATCGTAGCCATTCGAGAGCAGGTGGGTGGCGAAGCAGTGGCGGAGCGTGTGAGGGGTGACGTGTTTATCGATACGGGCCTGGCGGGCGGCGTCGCGAACGGCGCGCTGGACGGCGCCGGCGTCGACGTGGTGGCGGCGGGTTCGGCCGGAGCGCGGGTCCTGGGAGAGGGCCGCGGCCGGGAAGGCGTACTGCCAGATCCACTCCTTTTCGGCGGCAACGTATTTGCGGGCGAGGGCGTGGGGGAGGTGGACGCCGGCGTAGCCGAGGGCGAGATCCTGCTCGTGCATCAAGCGGACGACGCGCAAGTGGGACTGGAGCGCCGGGATGAGACTTTCGGGGAGGACCGTCGTACGGTCGTTTTCACCTTTTGCATTGCGGACCGTGATTTGGCGGAGGTCGAAGTCCAGGTCCTGGATGCGCAGGCGAAGGCCTTCCATGAGGCGCAGACCGGAGCCGTAGAGCAGCCGGCAGAAGAGCCGTTGGGCGGGAGCGACGGCGGAGAGCAAGCGGGTGACCTCGGCGGGGCTGAGGACCGTGGGCAGGCGCCTGGGCTTGCGAGCCCAGAGAGTGTCCGGGGAGGGGTGGACGTCGACCATCCCGAGGACCTCGCGGTAGAGGAAGAGAATGGCGCTGAGGGCCTGGTTTTGGGTGGAGGCGGCCACGTTGCGGTCGACGGCCAGGTGGGTGAGGAAAGCCTCGATCTCTGCCGCGCCCATGAGTTCCGGGTGGCGTTTGGCGTGGAAGAGGATGAAACGTCGGATCCAGTCGACGTACGTCTGTTCCGTGCGGAGAGAGTAGTGGCGGGTGCGCAGCGTGTGGCGCACGCGGTCGAGCAGCTTGAGCCGTGACGACACCTTTTGCCCCCTGGGTGTGCGCTGGCGGATGTACGGATATTGTCAGGCGGGTGTAGATTCTTAGCAAGGGGAAGCGCAGGGGCGGGGGGGTGGCCTTGCTGGGTAGCCGGGCCGGGTTCGGGGCTCTTGTGGGTGGCGGGGGATACTCGCCGCCTAACAACCTAAATCAATTGGGCGCTTAGGCGGCCTTACTTGTCGAGAAGTCTCTTAGGATTTCCGATGGCTAATCACTGTTAGGCGGGCTCGGCTTCCATGGCGAGCATCAGATACTTCCTTGTACTCCTTGCTGGCTTGGCCGCATGCTCTGTGCCTCAGTCCGCGCCCACGCCAAGTGCGGTGGATAGGGCAGCTGCACACTTTGTCCAAGCCCTCCTCCAGCGCGACGTCGAGGTCATTTCCTCGCTCATCCGCGAGGAGGGCGTCGCTTTTCCCCACAAGTGGCCGGGGGGCGTGGATCCGAGGGATATTCACCCTAGAGACTTTGCTACAGGGCTCATCGCGCAAGGTGTCCTCGATGGTGAACCTTCTTGCGTAGGTTACACCCCCGACTGGGGAGCCCTCCCGACTAGCGCGTTGCTCATCATTGACGGCCTCGCAATCGACTGGACTGCGGTGGGCTTCCTTGAGGCGCGGCCTGATCTGGCGGGGATCGTGCTGACCGAGTCCAGTCGGGACGAATGGGAGATTACAGCGATCTTGCCGGTGAGTTCCATCCTTCAGGTCAGCGACATCGCCGAGTTGCGAAGTTGCCCTTAACTCCGACCGAGCCCGCCTAACAACTCGCTGGAGCCGACCTCGACCGCGGGCGAAAAACTGTGACTAGACCTACCTTTGAGTTAGCCGTAAGGTGGGGAGGGGTGAGCCGAGTACGGTCGGGCGGCTCAGCTCGAGGCCGTTAGGCGTGGCGGTTCAATCTTCTTGTTCCTAGGGTGCTCAAGAGCTCGCATGCTACACTTGGCCCAAAAGGCGGCGGCCGCCCGAGTGTAGATGAAGATCCGGGATGTGGTCCGGCTAATCGAAGAGGACGGCTGGTATCTGGTGACGACGAAGGGCAGCCACCGCCAATTCAAGCATCCGGCCAAGCCTGGCCGCGTCACCATCGCGGGTCACCCGGGAGATCATTTGGCGCCGGGGACGCTCAACAGTGTGTTGAAGCAGGCTGGTCTGCGCAAGGCGAAGAGGAAATGACATGCGGCGCTTCCTAATCGTGCTTGAGAAGGCAAAGGGTAACTACTCTGCGTACTCGCCCGATCTGCCCGGGTGTGTCGCAACGGGCCGGACGCGGCAACTAGCCACGCGCCGGATGCAAGAGGCGATCGAGATTCACGTGCGGGGCCTGCGCGAAGATCGGATTCCCGTGCCCAGGCCGTCCTCTTCTGCCGAGTACGTAGCTGTTCCCTAGGCGGCCGCCCCGTTCGATTCCGCCACGCCTAACAACTCGCTGGAGCCGACCCTTCCCGCGCGCGAAAAACTGTGACTGGACCTACCTTTGAGTCCACCGTAAGGTGGGTGAGGGCTAGCCGAGTGCGGTCGGGCGGCTCAGCTCGAGGCCGTTAGGCGGGGGGCGGTTTGCCGCCGGGCTGACGCCCGCATGCAGGCGGACGCCCCCGGGAGCATTGCCGGACCGGATGGTACTCATGGACAAACAGAAGGCACAGGAGCTGCTGGCCTTTGCTGAGGACGCCCGCACGCAGTTGAAGGGGCTAGAGGCCAGTGCAGTGTTGAAGGGCCTCGAGCAACAGCACGAAGATATGAAGTCCGCCATGGGTTCGTTCATCGAGCGAGGCCAGCCGGATCAGGCGCTTCGTCTTGCCACCTCTCTTGTACCTTTTTGGATGGCGAGGAAGCGGATCGACGAGGGCATCTCGTGGCTCACACGCGCACTCGCGATGGTAGGCGGCGACGATGTCCACCGCGGCCATGCTCTGTTCAGCAAAGGCTACCTTGCCTTCTGGAAGGGTGACGACGAGCTATCCTCCTTGCTGCAGCGCCAGGCGGTGAATCTAGGCCGGCACATCAAGGATCCGACCATCATTGCCCTCGCCCTAGTTGGTCTGGCCAGGCTTGCCATCCGCTCGGACATTCCGGAGGCACAGAGGCTCTGCCGTGAGGCAATGGAAGCGACCGAGGGTACCGCTGACCGCGACGGACGCTCCAGCGCGATGCACGTCCTCGCTGTCGCTGCACAGATGGCAGGGAACTTTGGTGAGGCCCGCGATCTCATGAGGGGTCGCATCAAACTCGCCCGCGAGACCGGCAACTTCGCCACAGTTGCCATCGAATCCAACAATCTCAGCATGGTGGAGCGCCAACTCGGGAACAACGATGAAGCGGAGGTGCTTGCCCTCGAGGCGCTCGATATCAGCTCACGCCGCGGAGATGGCCTTGCCATCGCCTGGAACCTCAATGGCCTCGCTGCCGCCGTGGCAAACCGGGGCGTCTTCGAACGCGCGGCGAAGCTCATCGGCGCGGCTGACACTGCGATGAAGTCTGCGGGCGGCGCATGGCCTCCCGATGAGCTAGTTCACTATGACAGAACTGTGTCTTCCCTTACCGAGGCGTTGGGTGATGCGGAATTCGCTCGGTGTCGAGAGGCAGGACGCTCCATGACCTCTGCCGACGCGATCGACTTCGCTTTGGGCAAGAGCAATGCTCCCCAACTGCCCCCCGCCTAACAACTCGATGGAGCCGACCCGGCCAGCTGCGGCGAATCGGGTTTGAGCTACTATCTATGTGCTGGCCGGGCGGCTCATCTCGAGGCCGTTAGGCATCCGGCGAATCGCTTGGAAGCCAAGAGACCGAAGTGACCGCCGTCCTGGCGATTTCCTTTCCATATCACGTACTGGTCATTGCCGATTGTCGAGTCACATGGAGGGCAGCTAGTCGCCGACTTCAGGACAACCTCCAGAAGCTCTATCACTTCAGCCCTACTGGCATAGTAGCGTTCGCCGGCTCGGTCGCAGCAGCGCAAGCGCTGTTTCGCCACATTGCCTCTCAGCCTACGGGCCAGCCGTTACCCCCAGACCCGACTTACATCGCCCACGAGATCTCCAGTTGGGCGAGGGCCGCGTACCGATCCCTACCTTCCGCCGACCAGGTTGAATTCGAACTCCTTTACGCCGCGGCCGACTACTCCCGCGTAGGCCTCGCGGGGGACAATCTTGTCTTTGCAGACAATGTCTTGGTTACCATGTCCGCGCCCGACTTCCAGCTCTACTTCCAATCCGATGCCGCCGCTCTCGGCTACGGCAAATCCCTCGAAATCGCTGACCTCGTCAGTACCCGAGACCAACTGCTCAGCTGGGCGACGAACCGTATGGGCATCGCCATGCAGGTGGGGATCGCTGTCGGAACATACGGTGAGCGTCTCGCCAGGCTATCCGGTGAACCCGTCGGTGGCCTCTACACGGTTGCGGTCGCTGACGTGCGCGGCGTGACATGGTATCCGTACTCATACAGCCAGGAGGTCGGCATTCGCGTCGAGGGGGGCAAGTTCGTACAGTTCGACAACCGGGAAGTCCCGAACCGGGAATTCCCTCTACAGGCCGTATGGGAGTTTGATGTTCGTCGGCCAAGCCCGAGCGACCTTTATGTGAAACCGCCCGATTCGCGCCCTGAAAGGCCGCCGGATGCCTAACAACTCGCTGGAGCGGACTCGGACCTCTCGCGAAAATTGCCATTCGGTTTCCATTGATGTGCCGTAGAGTGGAGAGGGTGAGCCGAGTGCGTCCGAGCCGCTCAGCTCGAGGCCGTTAGGCATCCCGGGAGTCACTGGCGCATCAACGACGTCG
>JBBDZX010000008.1:0-52666 GCA_040899905.1 Anaerolineales bacterium
GGCCAAAGAGCCGGCCGACTTCAGTCACGGAATGGCCTTCTTGGATCAAATGAATACACCTCAATTTGAAGAGGATTGCGGTACTTGGCTCCATGGATGACACCTCTCCCAAGGCATTCTAAGGTGTCACCGATGTCCTGAAACAGCACAACTATTCACTATCCACTTCCTTGCCCGCGTTCTCAATCAACTTCTTCAGCCGATCATCCGGATATGAGGCTTCGAACTCGAGTACGACCTCGTCGGCCACGGCCTCGGGCGGGCCGGCTCGTTCGCTGGGCTCGGACGTCCTCCATTCGGCCAGGTACGAATCCGTCTCGCTGGCGCCGGCCCGCATGGCGGCCGAGTCAATGGCTTCCTGGAAGCGGGTGGGGAGCGGCCGGCTGACCCGGGTTCGCCCTTCGCGCGCTTTCACCTGAGCGGGGATATCCCGCCAATAGACGATCTGAATGAGGCTCATGCGTGCATCAGCTCCACCAAACGTGTTTCGAGTTCTCCGTAGCCGACCGACCGGACTTCGAGGGGAAGTCCGATGGAATCGGCCGCCCATCGGGCGCGTGCGTGGAGCGCCGGATCTTCGGTCTGGGCCAGGTAGAGCGCACGCGTGTAGTTGCGAAAGTACTCGTCGCGCAGCTCCGGGTGTTGGTCCAGGCCCAGGCCTTCGATCACGAGATGGTCGAAGGAGCGAACCATGTAATCGGTCAGGAAAAACGTGCCCGGGGTCTCGTCCATGAGACCGCTGAATTGCCCTCCGGCGTACATCTCGTAACAGTGCGGACCCGCCACCCGCTCCACGCCTTCTGCCTGAAGGGCGCGGTCCAGGCCGCCGCCGGTGCCGCAATCTCCATAGACCACGATCACGCGCGCGTAACGGCCGCGCGCCTCGCGGATCCGTCGAAGGACCGCGGGCGGGATCCGGTCCGGCCGGTTGTGAAGCAGTGCGGGCACGCCCAGAACGTCGGCATCCCAGGCATGCTTTGCCTTCAGGGCCAGGACTTCCCGGGCCAATGCCCCGCAAACAATGAGTGCCGTCTCGGCCGTGGAGTCGGTGGCGGACCCGGCTTCGACCTCGTCCTCGGCCGCGGGGACGGAGTCAAACAGCTCGCCGAGAACGGTGGGCCAGGGCGGCGCTGCCGGGGTGGAGCTCATGCGTGCGAAGGGGCCGCCTTAGGACCGATAACGCCAGCCGCCTGGAGCGACTTCGCCATCGCCTCCAGGTGCGCCGGGGAGCTGCCGCAGCAGCCGCCGATGATCCGCGCGCCCAGGGATTGCACACGCGCGGCATGGTCGGCCATCTCCGACGGCCCGGCCTCGTAGACCGCACGACCTTGCACCAATCGGGGAATCCCGGCGTTGGACTTGGCCACCAGCACCGCCGAAGGCAGCGCGGCGCGCATCTTCTCGATCACGGTCTCCACTTCGGCCGGCCCGTTGCCGCAATTGCCGCCGATGGCGTCGGCCCCCCAACCGGTCAACGCGTGCGCGGCCTGCTCGGGTGTGACTCCCATCATCGTGTGCCCGCGCGTATCGAACGTCATGGTCGTGATCAAGGGAAGGTCGGCGGAGACCCGCCGAACCCCTTCGATCGCGGCGTGGATCTCCTCGAGCGCCGACATGGTCTCGATCCAGATTACGTCCGCGCCCCCGTCGATGAGCCCGGCCGCCTGTTCGGCGAATCCATCCACGGCGTCGCTGTATTCGAGCTCGCCGAGCGGCGCGAGGATCGCGCCGCTCGGACCGATATCCCCCGCCACGAGAGCGCCCGTGGCCGCCGAATCGACCTCGGTCCGGACGAGCTCGGCACCGATACGGTTGAGTTCGCCGACCCGGCCCTGTTGCCCGTGCATCCCTAAGCGGAATCGATTGCCGCCAAATGTATTCGTCAGGATCAAACGGGCTCCGGCTTCGAGATAGCCGCGATGCACGAGCCGCACTCGATCGGGGTGAAGGACGTTCCAGGACTCGGGCGGATCGCCGAATTCCAACCCGGCTTGAAAGAGCATCGTCCCCATCGCGCCATCGGCCAGGATGGGCCCGGGGCTTTCCAGAAGACCGTTCCAGCGGCGTCGGCCCAAGGGAGAGCTATCCAAGAGCGGCCTCCCCTCGCTTGATGGCCACAAGCTTCTTCGCCGTCTGCACGGCAATGGCCGCGTCGCGGCAGTAGGCGTCGGCCTCGATCTCTTCGGCGAAGGCGGCGTTGAGCGGCGCGCCTCCGACCAAGACGATCAACTGATCGCGCAGGCCGGCCTCTTTGACGGCTTGGATGACCACGCCCATGTACGGCATCGTCGTCGTGAGCAAGGCGCTCATCCCAAGGATGTCGGGCTGATGTTCGCGGATGGCGGCCAGGAATTTCTCGGCGTCGGTGTTGATGCCCAGGTTGACCACCTTGAACCCGGCACCCTCCATCATCATCGCCACCAGGTTCTTGCCGATGTCGTGGATATCCCCCTTCACCGTGCCGATGACCATCGTGCCGACCTGCGGCGCGCCGGTCTCGGCGAGCAGAGGGCGAAGGATGGCCATACCGGCTTTCATCGCCTTGGCGGCCATCAAGACTTCGGGCACGAACAGGATTCCATCCCGAAAGTCCGCGCCGACGACATCCATCCCGGCGACCAGCCCCTGGGTCAAGGTGTCGTAGGGGGTCATGCCCCTCCGCAACAGTTCGTTCACACCGGCCTCGACCTCGGGGGCCATCCCGTCGTAGAGGTCGTCCTGGATCTTCTCCAGGAGCTGGGGCGTGCCGAGCTGAGTGAGATCGGCGTTTTCTTCTGCCATGCTGGTCACCTCGAGGGCCCGGCGTTGACCGGGCGGCGTCGCTGACTTCGTCGGGCTAGAGGCGCGCCGCGCTTGGGGAGGACGGCAACCAGGTGCGGGAAGGCGTCGCGCGCGTTCGGAAAGGCCATGGCGGCCACGAACTCGTCCTGAAAGGAGGCGTCGGTCGCGATCTGGACGTGCTCGGCCAGAGTCTGGATATGGGCGGCCTCGTCGCGCAGGTCGGTGCTCAGCAGCGCCAGGCGGGCGCCGTCACCGGCCGCATTGCCGACCGCGGTCACGCGCTCGAGGTCGCAATCCGGGATCATCCCAAGGATCATGGCGTGGCGCGGGCTGAGATAGCTGCCGAACGCGCCGGCCAGCGCGATCCGGTCGACATGATCGACACCGCGGTGGGCCATCAGGAGTTTCGTTCCCGCGTAGAGCGCGGCTTTAGCCAATTGGATGGCACGCACGTCGTTTTGCGTGACGATGATCGGCGCCTCGGTTGCGGTCAGGCCCGCCTCGGCCAGAACATATTCGCCGGCTCGGGTTGGGAATCGCACCCGGGGGTTGCGCCCGGCTGCGGCCTCGTTGAATCGACCGTCGCTGTCCAAGATCCCGGCCAGGAACAATTCGGCCACGACCTCGACGATTCCGCTGCCGCAGATGCCGGTGGCCCGGGCTGGCTCCGGCAGCGGGCCGACGGTATCGGCCTCAATCCAGGCCTCATGCCCCAGCACCTTGTAGCGCGGCTCGCCACTCTCCGGATCCACGCGGACGCGCTCGATGGCGCCCGCCGCGGCGCGCTGCCCGTGGCTGATCTGGGCCCCTTCGAAGGCGGGGCCCGTGGGGCTCGAAGCGCACAGGATGCGCTCCCGGTCGGCCAGGGAGATCTCGGCATTCGTGCCGACATCGATTACCAGGGCCAACTCGTCGCGGGTGTGAGGCGCCTCGGCGAGGAGGACGGCGACATGATCGGCTCCGACGTGTCCGGCAATGCACGGCAACACGTGGACCCGCGCCGCCGGATGGAGTCGAAGGCCGAGATCGCGCGCCTTGAGGTCGAGCGGGGTATCGACGGCCAGGGCGAACGGCGCGCCGCCGAGCTCGACCGGATCGATGCCCAGAAAGAGATGGTGCATGACGCTGTTGCCGACGATCACCGCATCCAGAATGTCCTCCGAGGACAGGCCGGCGGCCGCGGCGACGCGCTCCGCGAGCTCGTTCACGGCTTGGATCGCGGCGCGGTGCAAACGCGCAACCCCCTGCGGCTCCATCATCCCGTAGCTGACTCGGCTCATCAGGTCTTCGCCGTAGCGCACCTGTGGGTTCATCATCGCCTGCGTCCCGAGGAGGGCCCCCGTCCGCAGGTCGCACAGATGAGCCACGACGGTCGTGGAGCCGATATCGACGGCCAGTCCGTAGGCGGAGTCGCAGTAGCCGGCGTCCACCCGGAGCACTTCCGAGTCGCGCCAGAGCGAAACCATGACACCCGGCTCGCCCGTCCGCAAGGCGGCCTGCAGTCCGGGCAGGACGCGCACGTCCGGCACCGGGTTGTGCACCTGCCACTGCGACTCGAGGGCCGCGGCAACTCGCTGCCAATCCGAACGCCGGTCCTCGAGCCCGGCCAGCTCGACCTCGACATACACCTGGCGTACGGCGGGGTGCAGCACGACGGAGCGTTCGGTGGCCGCCTTGGCGATGATCTGCTTGCGCGCCTGGCTCTCTTCGGGGACCGTGATCAATACATCGCCCACCACCTGAGCGGCGCAGGCCAGCCGTCGGCCGACGATCCCGTGCTCGGTGCAATACTCGGCCTCGACCGCCGCGATGGGCGAGAGGCTCGCCGAGGAGGAGGCGATCGCATGCTTGGGAAACCGGCCCTCCTCGACGACCACCTGGCACTTGCCGCAGGTCTGCCGCCCGCCGCAAATTGATTCCAGCTCGACCCCAAGCGTCCTCGCCGCGTGCAGCACGTCCATCCCGTGTTCGACCGGCCCGCGCAGGCCCGAGGGCATCAGGATCAACTGGTGCGTCACGGGAGCGATGTCGCTAGGCACTTCTTTTTCCAGTCATTCGCATCCAGCACGGTCGGCCCCGTCCCACATCGTCACGTTGACCCATCGACGGTTTCCTAGCCCCACAGCCCAATGGCTGCCACACCGGCGGCCACGAGGACAGAGCCGCCGAGGCGAATCGCGGCGCCGCTTTCCTTTAAGACCAGCACGCCGATTCCCACGCCAAATACAACGCTGATTTCGCGAACAGCCCCGGCGTAGCTGGCCGGCGCACCGGCTCGCATGGCGATCAGCACCAGGGTGTAGGCGGCCATGGTCGTGAACCCAGCCAGGACGCTGGCCAGGCGAGAGGAACGCAGCTCCGCCCCTAGGCCGCGCGCGCCGACCGTCGCCAGCGCCCATGGCGCCAGCCAGATCACCGTGAGCACGACGCCCAGATACAGGTAGAGAAGAGGGTCCATGAACTCGACGCCGACCTTGTCGACGGCGGTGTAGAGCGAGATGCACGCGCCGGCGAAGAGGGCCCAGCGCGGTCCGGCGGTTTGCAGACCGCGCAGGGGTTCCCGCCACGCGGCGAGGCGCGGCAGACTGATCACATACAGGCCGCCGGCGATGGCCAGGATGCCGAGCACGCCGGGAAGGGAGGGGCGCTCGCCCAGCGCGGCCGCCGACCAAAGCAGGAGAAAGGCGGGAGCCGCGCCGCGCGCCAACGGATACACCAGAGAGAGATCCCCGGTCTGATACGCCTTGGCGATCGAGGCGAAGTACAGACTCTCGAAGACCGATGTCAAGCCGATGAACGCCCAGCCGATGGGAGGGATCGGCGTGCGGATGAGGACTAAGACCGGGGAGAAGAGTACGGCGCCCCAGAAGAGCATCCACCACACGAACGCGGTTCGATCCCGGGCGCGCTTCAGCGCGACGTGAGCTACGACGTGGATCAAGGCGGAGGCCAGGATCAGGGCGAAGAGCGAAAACGGCATGGCAGGCGAATCAGCCCTCGGCCGCTTCGGCCCGGCGGCGGTGTCGCTCGGCCCGGTCGGGCCGGCCGCGAGCGGGCGCCTCGGCCACCCAGCCGGGAGGCGGCGCATATTCGCCGCCGACGATCCCCGGGTAGCGCTTGTGGATCTCGGCATCGAGCTCGGCCGAGAAGAAGCCGGGTGCATCCCGGGTCAGGATTTCACGCGCCCGGTGAAGGGCTCGCGCCTGGGAGTCGAGCGCGCCCTTCTCTTCCCAGGCCGCGCGCGGATCTCGATCGGCAATCTCGGGCAGGAGGGCGGCGGTTTTCATCCGTTCCAGGGTGTGTTGATTGTCGGCGAACATCCCGCCCGGCCCGACCTCCGTGATCACGTCCAGGGCCAGGTTCTCCTCGGAGAATTCCAGTCCCCGCTTCACCTTCTTGAGCATCTGGGCGATTTCATCGTCGATCACGGCCTTCCCGAAATCGAAGGCCATCAGAGCATCGAGCAGCCCGGCCATGTTGAGCATGTGAACGTCGCCGAGGACTCCGGCCAGGGTCGAAAGCGCCGTCTCGAAACCGGATTGGGCGTCATTGACCTTGGCATTGGAGAGACCGATGTAGCCGCCGCAGGGTACGCCGTAGAAGCGGGCCATCTGGCCCACGCCGATGAAAAGGATTCCTGTCTCGATGGCGCCGGGCGAATAAGCGCCGGTGCGCATGTCGGCGATGGTGGGCAGGCTGCTGTAGAGGGTGGACTTGCCGGGGCGGACCATCTGCTCGAGCACCGCCGCGGCCAGGAACTCGGCGTTGCCCTGGACCAGGGTTCCGGTCAGTGTCAGCGGCGAGGTGAGGCCGCCGTTCGGCACGAGCGTGGCGTAACACGGCAGCCCTTGCTCCGTGAAGTGGATGAGCATCCCCGTCGAGTCGAAGTCCATGGTCAGCGGGGAAACGACCGGGCAATAGTGATGGGTGAGAAAGGGATGCTCCCGGTAGGCGTCTTCACCACCGGCCACGAAGTATGCGAACTCGGTGATGCGCAACGTGTCCTCGGGCGGACCGCTGACGCGGATAGGTTTCGAGCAGAACTTCATCGCCGGATACAGGCGGGAGAGCGTGAAGAGACCGGCCGGAGCGTCGTCGGCGAGGGTCGGGATCGAAAAGACATCGTAGGCGGGCAGGTTCTGCACCAGATGGGCGATGCGGGCGATGTCGTCGCTGCGGGCGCGTCGCTCGCGGCCGTTGGTCGGGTCCACCAGGTTCGGAGCCGAACTCCCGGTGACGATGACCGGCGCGTCGCCGGGAAGCGTGCGGTCGTATTGCGGATCGCGGGCGCCGAACGTGAAGGTCGGAGGGATCGAGGCGCGATGCTCCTCGACAACGCGGCGTGGAAATCGGATGACCTCCTCGCCGGCCTGACCGGTACATCCGTGGCGGGTCAGGATTTCGCGCGCCTGGGGGTTGCGCACGAGCAACCCGACACCCTCGAGGATTTCGAGCGAGGCGTCATGGACGCGTTGGACCTCCTCGGGCGTGAGGAGCTCGGCGGAGTGAGCGATCACATGGGCCTCCTTGCCTTAGCGCTCGAGGGGGGCGATCTCGGTGACAAAGCGAAATCGATCGCCGCGGTAGAGATCGCGGCCGTGCTCGACCGGCTGGTCGTGAGAATCGAAGGCCGTGCGGCGCTCGAGCATGAGCGGCGCGCCGGGGCGGATGCCCAGCAGACCGGCCTCGAACTCCCCGGCGACGACCGGTTCCAAGCTTTGCCGGGCGCGGCGGAGGTGGACGCCGTATTCGGACTCGAGAACTTCGTAGACCGAGCGGGACTCGAGATCGAAGCGATCGAGCCCGGGGTAGCGTGCGCTGGAGATCAGATAGCGCTCGAGCATCACCGGTTCGCGATTGAGCAGCCTGAGCCTCAAGATGTCGAACACGGGGGCGGCGACGGCCAGGCGCAGGCCGCGTGCCAGGGAGGCCTCGATGGGCCGCTCCTCCAGTGAGACGAGCCTCGCGCCGGGCTGAAGGCCGCGCCGCTGCATGCCGCGCGTGAAGGAGACCAGGCGCGCCGCCTGGCGCTCGATCTTGGGCTCGGCGACGTACGTTCCGTCGCCCTGGCGGCGCAAGAGCAGGCCCTGGTCCTCGAGAGTTCGAAGAGCGCGGCGAACGGTCATGCGGTTCACGCCCAGACGATCGCTCAACTCACGCTCGGGCGGCAGCCGGTCCCCGGGGCCGAGGTCGCCGGACTCAATCCGATCGAGCAAGCCGTCGGCGATTTGCACGTAGAGGGGCAGAGATCCCTCCAGGCGTTGAAAGGGGTGGTCCGTGATCTCGGCGGGCGCAGGCGCGGGGCGCATGTCAGCAATCCAGGGGTCGATTGGTGTATACCAATTAGGCTGAGTATAAGCCCCAAAAACCATCCTAACAAATGGGGAAGTGCGCAAGCGACCCATCAGCAACGCCTGAACTTCCAAATCTTGCGCCTTGACATTCCTATTCTAACCTGGTATATTACTATATGGTTATATAACCATATGGTGGGATACAAGTCGTGACGACCAACAAGGACACCTTAAGCCTCACTTTCGCCGCCCTCGCCGACCCCACCCGCCGAAAGATTTTGGCGATTTTGGCGGATGGCGAAAGGACGGTGACCCAGTTGGGCGAGCCTTTTGAAATAACCCAGCCGGCAATCTCGAAGCATCTAAGGGTGCTGGAACGAGCCGGGTTGATTGTGCGTGGGCGCGAGGCGCAGTGGCGGCCGGCCAAATTGGAGGCCGCTCCCCTGAAAGAAGCTTCGGATTGGGTGCAGCGATATCGTCAGAATTGGGAAGACAGCTTCGATCGCTTAGGTGCCTATTTGCAAAGTATTCAGGCCGAGCAGCAAGAGAATGAGGGGAAGGAGAATGAGGGGAAGGAGGATGAGGACCCCAAAACTGATTAGGTGGAATAGAAATCCGAATCATTGAGAGATTGCGCAATGAAGGTGCGCTCGAGAAGTTGCCATTCGTGGCATCGCAACAAGAGGAGGAAGAGAGTATGGACCGTTCGAAAGAGAACCAAATTGCCGTCAGCCGCAGTTTTGATGCACCCCTCGAAGTGCTTTGGAAAGCTTGGACTGACCCGAAGCGCTTCATGAAATGGTATGGCCCCAAGGGTTTCACCGCGCCCAGCTGTGAAATTGATCTGAGAGTGGGCGGCCGTCACTTGTGGAGCATGAAGGCTCCTAACGGCATGCAAATGTATTTCACCGGCACCTACAAGGAAATCGTGCCCATGGATCGCATTGTGTTTACGGATGGCCCCTCAGATGCCAAGGGCAACGTGATGTCCCCCTCGGCGATGGGGATGCCCGAAGGCTCGCCGGCGACTATGGATGTGACGGTAACCTTTTCTCATGAAGATGGTATGACCACGGTGACCGTGAGCCACGTGGGCCACGGAGACGCGGATCAATCTGGCGCGGGTTGGGAGCAAGCCTTTGATAAACTGACCGCCGTATTGGCACAGGTGTAAATCTCCCAAAGCACTCTCCTATTGGGGGAAGAGACAATAAGTGAAGGGCGGCGAGAGCCGCCCTTTTCTCTGTGTGGGTCCGGGCGGGCATGAAAGTAGAATCCCGGCGTGCCATCCCCAAAGCGCCGTGCACTTGCCATTCACCGTCGCCTCCTGCGTGCCTACGGTGAGCCGGTGTGGCGGGTGCGCCTCCCGCCGTTGGACGAGCTCATTTCCACCCTCCTCTCGCAAAGCACGAATGACCTTAATCGGGATCGCGCCTTTACACAGTTGCGCGTCCGATTTCCGACCTGGGAGATGGTTCGGGACGCTCCGTTGGCTCTCGTCGTCGATGCCATCCGCATCGCCGGGCTGGCCAACCAGAAAGCGCCCAGGATGCAGCAGGTCTTGCGCTCGATCACCGAGGAACGGGGAAGGCTTGACCTCGGGTTCCTCGCCGGTCTCCCGGCCGAGGAGGCGCGCGCATGGCTCATGAAGTTCAAGGGCGTCGGGCCGAAGACGGCCGCCATCGTCCTCCAATTCTCGCTGGGAATTCCGGCCTTCCCGGTCGACACGCACATCCACCGCGTGTCCGGGCGGCTCGGCCTGCGTCCGCCGCGCGCCAGAGCCGAGGCCTCCCACGCGATCCTGGCCGGGTTGTTCCCTGCGTCGACCTATACCACCGCCCATCTCAACCTCATCCGCCACGGACGCGAGGTCTGTCAGGCGCGTCGGCCGCTCTGCGAGGTGTGCGTCCTGACCGACTTGTGCGAGTATTATCAGAAGGTCGTGGCGCCCGCGCGCCGGAGCAGGACGGCAGGGCGGAAGACGGCGGGCCGACCGGGTTCCGCCGCGGGGCGAAAGAAAAAGGTGGGAGGCCGAGCGTGAGGTCGAGAGGACCGAATGCCGTCTCGTGAGACAGGGCGATTCCCCCTGATCCTGTACGAGCGCGTCCTATCCCGCAACCGCGGGCCGGCGACCTTGTTGGCGATCCTGCTCCTCGGCTTGTGGTACCCGGTCAGCGCGGGTTGGCTCGAGTGGCCGAAACCTCCGGCCGATGGGTGGCTGCTCGCCGGAGGATTTGTTTCCCTGGCGTACGCACTGTTCTCCTGGATCGGGCCTAACCTCGCGTTCGTGAAGGTCGCGGGCGACCACCTCCGGATCCAGACGCCGATCTATCGGCTGAAGATATCGTACCGGCGCATCGCCAGCACGCGGCCGGTGGACTTCGCCCGGATGTTCCCTCCCGCCAGTCTGTCGCGCGGACTCCGGCGACAGGCGCAGCCGTACTACGGCCGAACTGCCCTAGGCGTGAACCTCAACGGTTTTCCGCTTCCGCCGTGGCTGCTGCGATGGTTCCTCCACCCATTCTTCTTCGCCGCCGACCAGGTGGGCCTGGTCCTGCTGGTGGACGATTGGATGGGCCTGAGTGGGATGGTTTCGGCGAAGTCGGACGCCTGGCGCACCGGTCAGCAGCCCTCGCGTCCCTTCGCGCGAGGCGTCAGGGAGATCCTGGATGTCGACGAAGATGAACCCTGACCTTCATCGTGGACGTGGGAGGATTTGATGGCGGTCACCTTGACCTGGTATGGCCATGCGACGATGGGACTGGACGTCGATGGCGTACGAGTCTTGATCGATCCTTTCTTCTCCGGAAATCCGTCCACCACAGTCGACCCGGCGGGACTCGAAGCCGCTTTCATCCTCGTTTCACACGGTCACGGAGACCATCTCGGTGACACGTTGGCGATCGCGCAGCGCACCGGAGCGACCGTCGTGGCGAACACGGAGATTTCAGGCTGGCTGCGCCGGCAGGGAGTGGAGGTTCACGCCCAGCATATCGGAGGCGGGCACCAGCACCCGTTCGGTTACCTCAAGCTGACCGCCGCGTTGCACGGCTCCGGTCTGCCGGATGGATCGTATGGTGGGAACCCGGCCGGCTTCCTTCTGACCACGCCCGCGGGCGGAGTGATTTACTTCGCCTGCGACACCGGGTTATTCGGCGACATGCGGATGATCGGTGATGAAGGCGTTGACCTGGCGGTGCTCCCGATCGGGGACAACTACACCATGGGGCCCGAGGATGCCCTTCGCGCAATCCATTTGATCCGGCCCAAACACGTCATCCCCATTCACTACAACACGTGGGAGCTGATCGCGCAGGACCCGGTGGCGTGGGCGGAGCGGGTCTCTCGGGAGACCCCCGCGACGCCGCACATCCTTCAACCGGGCGATACCTTTTCCCTTTAATGGCGCCGGTCGGTCCCGAACCTGGGTACTCTGGGGGCCGACTCCTCGGTCTCGTCGCCTTCGCTATCGCGCTGGGGATGGTCTCGAATTCGCTTGAGCCGGCCCTGCTCGGGCATAAGGCCCTCGAACTTGTCCCTGAAAACAAGAACACGGCCCTCGGCTTGGCTACGACCGCCGGGCTATTGCTGGCCGTGGTCTGGCAGCCGATCGTCGGCGGCTGGTCGGACCGATCCGCGGGACGATGGGGTCGTCGAACTCCATTTCTGATCGCGGGAACCCTGATCGCCTCGGCCGGCCTGTTCTCGGTCGCGGCCGCGCCGGTCTTCGGCCTCGTCCTCGTCGCCCTCCTTCTGACTCAGCTCGGGACGAACACGATCCAGGCGCCATGGCAGGCCCTCGTCCCGGACCACGTGCCGGCCGGTCAGCGCGGCCGTGCAGCCGGCCTGAAGGCGATGCTGGAAATCCTGGGCTTCATCCTCGGCCGATGGTTTTCCGGAAGGCTCATCGCGGGCGGATTTGTCGTCGGCGCGGCGGCGCTGCCGGCCCTGGGGTTGGCGGCCGCCCTGGTGATCACGGTGCTGGCTCTCCGGGGCCGCCCGGAGGTCCCGGCTGCAGAAGGAACACCCCAGACCTTGCCCCAGGGATGGCGGGCCGCCCTTCGAGGAACTCTGGCGGTCGAATGGAGGGCCAACCCCGGATTCCGTTGGTGGCTCTTGAACCGGTTCCTCTTCTGGGGTGGCTTCATCGCCCTCAATACCTTCCTCCTTTTCTTCTTAATCGATGTGCATTCGATGCCGGAGGCGCGTGCGCAGTCCTTCGTGGCGGACGTATCCACGCTTCTCGGTGCGGCGATCTTGGCTGTGACGCTGCCGGCAGGCTGGCTGAGCGACCGAATCGGCCGCCGCGGATTAGTGGCATGGACCGGAGTGGCGGCCGCAGCTGGGACGGCTATTCTGCTGCTCGCTCGCAGCACCACCGGCATGATCGCGGCCGGGGTCGTGCTCGGGCTTGGGGTTGGGGGGTTTCTCAGTGCGGACTGGGCCCTGTTGACCGACCTCGTGCCGCGCGCGGAAGCGGCCCGCTACCTCGGGATTGCCAACATTGCCGCCGCGGGAGGCAGCGCAACCGCACGACTCCTTGGCGGCGTCATCATCGATCCAGTTTCGAAGCTAACCGGCGCGGCATGGGCGGGCTATGCAGCCGTCTTCGGAATAGCGATGATCGGTTTCCTCGTGGCCACGTGGGCGATTCTCCGGGTCCCGACGGGTCAAGGAGTGAAGAGGTCGAGGGAGAGTTCAGCACGCTGAGCGCTGAGCGAAGTCGAAGCGTCGAAGCGCGCCCCATGTGAGAGGCTCTTCCAAATGGCGCCCCTCGACAGAGCCTGCCCTGAGCGCTGAGCGAAGTCGAAGCGTCGAAGGGCTCGGGGTGCTGGATGATCGGCAGGGACTTCTTGCCCAAGCCCCTTCGACCCCTCGACGAGTGATCCAACTGACCTGACCCGCGTTCTCTGGGTCGGTGCGCGCGTCTTCACCCTACAGGTGACGGTGTTGTGCATGGTATGATCCGATTGTTCGCGGCGGCTGGCTCGTGCCGGCCGCTGCACTTCGACCGGTAATCTTGCCTCTTTGCCAACTCTTCCAGACCGAAGACTCCTTATAAGGAGGAGCCGCGCTTTCGATGGAAGCGAAGCTGCTAGCACCTGGACTTCCGTTTCCCGCCAGCCAGCGGCGCGCCCTGGGTTTCCTGCTGGGTGGTGGGATCGGGCTTGTCTACGGATTGGTCGCGACGTCGATCAACCGATTCGCCTTGCCCGGAGTCCCTCTTTATCCTCCACCTCCCGGGCCCGCTCTTCAAGCGCTGGGTTCGGCCGTGGGCGGAGCCGCGTTGGGACTCTTGGCCGCGTGGCCGCGTGAGGGCCTGATCGGAATCGTGTTCAGCGCGGCTGCGGGCGCAGCGGCTATCTCCTTGAGCGCCGTGGCGTCTGCCGTCGAGAGCGCGGGCTTCACCGCGCCGATCCTGTTGACGTTCTACACATTTCTGCCACGCCTGTTTTTCTATTTGCCGCACGCGGCGATCGTGCGATGGGGAGTTTCCCAGTGGCGTGAGGTCGGGCCGCCGCCTCCCTTCCATTTGCGGCGCCATGCGCCGGTGGCGTTGCTCGCGCTGGGGCTGGCAGGTCTGGCCGGCGGTTGCTCATTGAAAGGCGAGGAAGCGCGCGGAGCGCTGGTGGCCATGAATGAGCTCCTGCAACAAGCGGAAGGTGCGGCCCGGCCGGACGAGCTGCCTGGCCCGCTGCAAGGAATGGAGGGGTTCTTGGCCCAGGCCTCGGGAGCCTACTCGCTGGAGTGGAGCGACAATTTCAGCGGATTTGGAGCGCCTCGACCCATGGCGGATGAGGGACACGTCGAGTCGCGGATCATCGTGCGCTACGAAAGCGGCTTCCGGTTCCACTGTGCGTTCGCGCCCCCGCTCTACCGACCCATCTGCGAAATCCCCATGTTTCTGCGGCCGGGCGGCGAGGATATGTGACCCGTCCCCGTGAACGGGCTTGGGTATGTTGAGCTCTCCCCTGCACCCTCCCCCGATTGCGGGGAGGGGAATTCGCGACGGAGCCGAAGATCCCCCTTCCCAATAGGGAAGGGGGGCGCAAGGGGTTAGGTCAGCGCGGACCTCTCAAAAGACATGTGCGAACACCGCCGCTAGCAGTCTTCCGCAGTCGTTTCCTCGTGGAGACGGCGGAGGCCAGCGTAGCACTCCGAGCGGATGGAACGAATCACGGCTCTGACTCGATGAAGCACAGCCTCGTTCGGAAACCGAACGACTCGAATACCGAGGTTCAATAGCAAGTCATCACGCTGGCTGTCGAGTCCCGCTCGTTGCTTGTGGATCGGGCCATCAATCTCGATGGCTAGCCCAGCCGCGTGGCAATAAAAGTCAACGATGAAACCTTGAATGATCTGCTGGCGCCTAAAGTGGAAGCCATCGAGGCGACCCGCCCGCAGTCTCTCCCAGAGCATCCTCTCCGGAGGCGTCATCGCCCTTCGAAGGGCCCGGGCTGCATCGATCTTCGTCGAGTGTGTTCTTGCCCCTAAAACAATCCTTCGGGCCCCCATCGCTCCCCTTATCGGACCTCTCCCCTGCACCCCTCCCCGAGACGGGGAGGGGATCGACGCGCCGTTCGTGAGTGTCCCCCTTCCCAGTAGGGAAGGGGGCGCAGGGGGTTAGGTCAACGCGGACCTCTCCCCTGCACCCTGCCTCGAGACGGGGAGGAGATCGACGCGCTGGTCGGGATGGTCCCCCTTCCTATGTATGGAAGGGGGACCGGGGTTAGGTCAGCGCGGACCTATCCCCTGCACCCTTCACCGGCAACGCGATCGTGAAGGTCGCTCCGCTCCCTGGACCGCGGCTCTCGGCCCATACTCTGCCTCCGTGGGCCCCCACGACCGCGCGCACGATGGCCAGGCCCAGCCCCATGCCCTGATGGCGGCGGGTCATGTGCCCCTCGACCTGATAGAACTGGTCGAAGATCCTCACCAACTGGTCGGCCGGGATGCCGGGGCCGTCATCGCGGACGCGGATCCAGGCCTCGGCGCCGTGGGCTTCGAGCTCCAGCAAGATGTGTCCCCCGTCCGACGTGAACCGCATCGCGTTGTTGAGCAGGTTGGTGAGAGCCATCACCATCTTGGAGCGGTCCACCATCGACGTCGGCGTGGAAGGAGGCAACCGCAGGGCGAGGGCTTGCCCTTTGGCTTGAATCAGAGGCGCCACTTCGTCGTGGGCGGCCCGGACGACTTCACCTAGGGGCCGGAGCTCGAGTGACAACTCGCCGGTGCCCACCTGCATGAGGTTCATGTTCGTCATGGCTTCGATGAGCCCCCGCATCCTCAAGGCCGAATTCAAGACCGTTTCCGCCTGGTCGGAGGCGACCGCATCTTTGGCCTCCTCGCGCAGGATGGCGGCGTAGCCGAGGATCACGCCTAAGGGCGTGCGCAATTCGTGGGACGCGATGGCGATGAAGTCCGTCTTGAGCTTGTCGAGCTGACCGAGCTCCTGATACGCCTGTTGTAAGGCGCTGACCAGTCGCGCGTTGTGGATGGCCACGGCGGCTTGCGCGGCGATGATCGACAGCGTCTGGGCGTCGGTGTCATCGAACGTGCCTTGACGTTTGTTCACCGCCTCCAGCACCCCCGTCACCTTGTCGCGAATGCGCATGGGGACGCCGACCAGGGAACGCGTCTGGAATTTGACCTTTTCCCCCACCTGGCGAAAGTGCCGCGGGTCGTCGCCGACCTCGTTGAGGATGAGTGTCCGGTCCTCCCGGTAGATGGTGCCGGCGATGGACCCTTCCATCGGGACGGGGATCTTGGCCAGTTCTTTCGGGTCGGAGCCGGTGGAGGCGGCGAAGAAGAGATCGTGGGTGTTTTCGTCCACCAACAGGATGGAGGCGCCCTCGCATTCTGCCAACTCGGCCGCCGACTCGATGATGAATTGGAGCAGACGATCCAAGTCGAGCGTGGAATTCAGCGTGACGCTGATTTCCACCAACCGCGCAAGCCGCGGGACCAAGCGCCGTGGGTCGGCGGGCTCGCGGCCGCGCTCCGGGGGGACCATGCCCGCAAGTGTATGCGTGATGCGGAAGCTTGTCGATTCGAGAGCCGCGCCGTCTACGGTATACTTTGGCGAGAACCCTCCCCCGCCGATCCCCCGGCCGGGGGCCGAGGGCCCTTCGAAATGAAAGTATCCTGCCTGCAAGAAAACCTCGCCCGCGGTTTGGGCACGGTGGCGCGTGCGGTCGCCGCTCGCAGCACCTTGCCTGTGCTCGGAAATATTCTGGTCTCCACCGAGGACGGGCGATTGCGTCTTTCGGCCACCAATCTGGAGTTGGGCATCACCTGCTGGGTCGGCGCCAAAGTCCAGGAGGCCGGCGCGACCACGGTCCCCGCCCGGACCTTCGTCGACCTGGTCAACGCCCTTCCCAGCGATCGGGTGGACATGGAGCTGGCGGTCCGCACCCAGACTCTGGGCGTGCGATGCGCCACGTTCCACAGCGATCTCAAGTGCATCGACGCGCAGGAGTTCCCGCCTATGCCCGCGTCGGACCTCGAGGAAACGCTGACCCTCCCGATCGAGGACATCAAGGAGATGGTGCGGCAGGTGGCCTTTGCCGCCTCGGCAGACGATGCCAGACCGGTGCTGACGGGGGTGTTGTTCCAGGTGCGCGACGGCGAGTTGACCATGGCAGCCGCGGACGGCTTCCGGCTATCCGTGCGGCACACGCATCTCTCGACACCCGCGGTGGGTCCCGTGCGAGCCATTATCCCTGCGCGTGCACTGGCGGAATTGGCCCGTGTCGTCCCGGATGGGGAGGGATCGGTGTCGATTGCCTTCCCGGCGAACCGCGGCCAAGTGGTCTTCCGAACCCCCGACGTGGAGGTGGTCTCCCAGCTCATCGAGGGGAATTTCCCCGACTACGAAGCTATTATTCCGGCGGCGTACCAAACCCGGAGCGTCCTGCCGACGTCGGCTTTCCTCAAAGCCTGCAAAGCCGCGGATATCTTCGCCCGCGAAGCCGCCCACTCGGCTCGACTCCACATTGCCTCTCGAGGCGATCTCGAACCGGGGCTCGTAGAAGTGTCGGCGACGGCCGCCGAGACCGGCTCGAACGAGACCGGGGTGGACGCGACGGTGGAGGGCGGGCCGATGGACATCGCCTTCAACGTCCGCTTCCTGGTGGACGTCCTGGGCGTTGTCGACACGCCGAACGTGGCCCTCGAGACCACCACGGCCGCGGCTCCGGGTGTGATCCGGCCCGTTGGGCGGGACGACTTCTTGCACGTCATCATGCCCATGCATCTCGGCCGGTAGATCCGGCCGGGCCAACCCCCGCCGCGACGTTCGGGCAGGGAGGCGGGCGGTGACTGCCGACCCCGGCGCATTCCCCAAGGTCCTCACTCTTTCTCTCGAACTCAGCCAGTATCCGATTCTCGCGGCCCGGATCCGGGAGCGCATGCGCGCCGAGCTGTTCCGGCGCGGCGTGGTCGAGCCGGATTCCTTCGAAGCGGAGGTGCGCGAGAAGGCCATCCAGTCGCAAACCCGCGAAGGGCTCCTGGATCCGTACACCCAGGAGAATCCGGACGTGTGGCAGGCGCGGACCTCGATCGTCCGGGATAACCTGACCGACTTCTACTTTGCCTACAACCTTCCGCACGAGCTTTTCGAAGAGGTGGTTCGGCAAACCCTCGCCGAGCGGGTCCCCTCACAGGATGTGATCCTCACGTTCCATCCTGAGCTGGCGCCCTGGGACATGCTCTTCGCCCAAGGCCAGGCCTACGAGGCCCTGCCGCCCGAGGAGCGTTCCCGGGTGGAGCACCACCTCAAGGAAATCCGGGTCGTATTGATCAAAACCATGGTCAGCGACCACCTGCGTTACGTCGGGATCGCCAAGGATTGGTTCGACATCGCCGACCTGCAGACGATCCGTTCCCGGAGGTTCGGGCGCGGCAAGATCGGTGGCAAAGCGGCGGGCCTGATGCTGGCCGAGTGCATTCTGCGCAAGACCTCCGACCCTGCCCTGGGCGACGCGGTGGCCATCCCGCCCTCGTGGTTTCTGGGCGCCGATGTCTTCTATCAGTTCACCCAGTACAACAACCTGCTGGGTTTCGCCAACCAGAAGTACAAGACCGAAGCGAAGATTCGCGCCGAGTACGCCGCGATTCAAGAGCAGTGCCGCGCCGCCCGCCTGCCCGAGGAAGTCGTCGACGGCTTGCGGGCGATTCTGGATCAGGTGGGCCGCGCCCCGCTCATCGTGCGCTCGTCGAGCCTGCTGGAGGACTCCTTCGGCACCTCGTTCGCCGGAAAATATGAGAGCCACTTCTGCCCGAACCAGGGGAGCCCGCGCGACAACCTGCGCGAACTGACCTCCGCCATCACCCGTGTCTATGCCAGCGTGTACAGCCCCGACGCGCTTCTCTACCGTCGCCGGATGGGACTACTCGACTACGATGAGCGCATGGCCGTCCTTCTGCAGGAAGTGCAGGGGCGGGAGCACGCTGGCCGCTACCTGCCGGACGCGGCCGGGGTGGCGTTTTCGCGCAACGCATACCGGTGGAGCCCGCGCATCGACCGGCGGGCAGGTTTCGTCCGGCTGGTGTGGGGCCTGGGGACACGCGCGGTCGAACAACACGCCGGCGACTACCCGCGCCTCGTCCCCTTAAGCCATCCCGACCTGCGCCCGGAGTCCGGGGTGGAGGAGATTCACCGTTACTCGCAGCAGGAGGTCGACTTCATCGACCTGCCAGGCCAACGGTTCGAGAGCGCACCGATCTCGGAGTGCATGGAGTCTTCCACTCCAGCGCTTCGCTGGATCGCGCAGCGCGAAGAGGAGGGCCACCTGCAGGATTTCGTGGGCCGCCCGGTCGCCTTTGATCCGCGGCGGGTGGTGCTCACCTTTGACGGCCTGCTGCGCCGTACCGAGTTCGCGCCGCGCATGCGGCGCATGCTCGAAATCCTCGAGTCGGCGTACGGCGAGCCGGTGGATACGGAGTTTGCCCTGCACCTTGAAATCGCCGGCGGGTCGGAGGCCTCCCCGCGGATCTTCCTGTTGCAGTGTCGGCCGCAGAGCCGGCTCGAATCCGAAGCGGTTTCGCTGCCGCGGGATGTCCCTGAGGAACGGCGACTGTTTGTCAGCCGGCGCATGGTGCCGGACGGCCGCGTTTCGGGCGTGCGCTACCTGGTGTACATCCCGGAGCACGCGTACGCCATGCACGCGCGCAAGGCCGAGGTCGCCCGCGTGATCGGGCGCCTAAACCAACGCCTGGCCGGGCAGAAGTTTCTCTTGCTCGGCCCGGGCCGCTGGGGAAGCGCGAATCCCGACCTGGGGCTCCCGGTCACCTACGGGGACATCTACAACGCCCGCGCCCTCATCGAGACCTCCAGCGGGGCCCATGCGCCCGAGCCTTCCTATGGAACTCATTTCTTCCAGGACTTGATCGAGGCGCAGATCTATCCACTGGCAGTCTCTCAAGACGACCCGGATTTTCAACGCCGCTTCTTCGAAGAATCGGAAAACGCCCTGCCCGAACTCCTCCCAGAGGACGCGGAGTGGAGCTCGGTCGTTAGGGTGATCGATGTGCCGCAGTCTACCGGGGGAGCCGAAGTCGAGCTGGTCATGGATGGAGAGGCGGGGGAAGCGCTCGCTTATCTTCTGCTGCCCCCGTCGCATGCGGGCCGACTGCCAGAACCCGGCGAGGCGCCATGAGTCGCGAGCTGGAGTCCGGCGAGGTATGGAAGCCGTGCGACCCTCCGTCTCTCCCGTTCGAAACCACAGCCGAGCTCGACCCCGAGCCGAGGGTGATCGGGCAGCCGCGCGGTTTGCGGGCCATCGAGCTGGGGATTGCGGTGGACAGCCCTGGCTACAACGTCTATGTTCTGGGCGACCCGGGCACAGGGCGCACCACGGCGGCGCAGGCTTACATCGAGCGACGCGCGCGCCAGCTTCCGGTTCCCTCGGAGTGGGCGTACGTCTTCCACTTTGCGGATCCACACCGGCCGCGCACGCTCCGATTCCCGCCCGGAAAAGCGGCCCTCCTTCGAGAGGGAATGGAGGCGCTGGTCGAGACGCTGTTGATGGAATTGCCTCAAGTTTTCCAAAGCGAACCGTTTCGGGGTGCCGCCCATGCGATCGGTGAGACATTGTCCCGGAAGAGAGAGGCGGAACTTTCTCGTTTGCAGGACCTGGGGCGTGTCCAGAACGCGGCCGTGGTACCTTCGACGGAGGGGCTACAGATCGTGCCCTCCCGCGAGGGAAAGCCCCTCCGTCCGGAGCAGTTCGCAAGCTTGAGTGAGGCTGAACAGCGCGCCTGGAGGCAGGGCTCCGCCGATCTTCAACGCAGCGTGGAGGACGGCCTGCGGCAGATTCGGCAGTGGGAAGCTCAGTCTCATATGGAACTGGCGGAACAGGTTCGCGGTGCCGCCGCGGGCGTGGTCGACCGCGAGCTGGCTTCTCTGCGTCAGGTGCACGCCGAACTCCCGGCCGTACTTGGATATCTCGACGAAGTGGCCGCGGACCTTTTGGAGAACATCGATCTCTTCCGGCCGGCCCACGAGGACGGTGACATCCCGCCCGCCGCAGCCCGCCTGACGCCATCGATCCAGGATCCGCTTCGCCGCTACGTGGTCAACGTCCTCGTCGACCACACCCGAACGACGGGCGCACCAATGATCGTGGAGCGTCATCCGAGCGTGCCTCGCCTGATGGGTCGGATCGAGCATGAAACCTCCTTCGGCGGCGGGGTGTCGACGGATTTCACGCTGATACGGCCCGGCGCGCTCCACCGCGCCAACGGTGGTTTCTTGATCCTGTGGGCGCGCGACTTGTTTTCCGAGGCCGGGTCCTGGGATGCGTTGGAAAGGGCGCTGGCGGGAGAGCAGTTTGTGCCCGACGATCCGGCCGCTCGTTCGGGGGCGCCGACGAGTTCGCTCCACCCCGAGGCCATTCCGATCCACGTCAAGGTCGTGCTGATCGGATCCCCCAGCTTGTACTACTACTTGGTCGAGACGGACGAGGAATTCCGTAATGTCTTCAAAGTCATGGCGGATTTCGATGAGGTCATGGACCGGAACTCGGAATCCGAACTTGCCTATGCGGAATTCATCGCCGTCCGCTGCCGTGCCGAGGGGGTGCTCCCCTTCGGGCGCGGCGCGGTCGCACGCGTGGTGGAAGAAGGATCGCGTCTGGCAGGCTCCCAAACCCGCCTGAGCACTCGCTTCGGCGCCATTGCCGATCTGCTGCGCGAGTCGCACCATTGGGCGAGGCGGTCCGGGCGCCAGGTCGTGGCGGCCGAGGACGTCGAGGCGGCGTTACGCGAGCGCCGGTACCTGCGGGACCGCGCCGAGGAGCGATTACGGCAGGAAATCCTGACCTCCAAGCTACTCATCAATGTGGGCGGCGACGCTGTCGGCCAGGTGAACGCCCTGACGGTGAGCACGGTTGGCGATCACACGTTCGGGTACCCCACCCGCGTCACAGCTCAGACCTACGCTGGGAAGGAAGGCGTGATCCAAATCGACCGGGAAGTGGAGCTGGCCGGACCCATCCATAACAAAGGCGTCCTTACGCTCCTCGGGTACCTCGGTGGCCAATATGCAAATCCGCATCCCCTGTCTCTTACAGCGCACATTTCCTTCGAGCAGAACTACGCCGGCCTGGAAGGGGACAGCGCTGCCTCGACGGAACTCTTCAGCCTGCTGTCCAGTCTGGCCGAAGTCCCGATTCGACAGCGAATCGCGGTCACGGGATCGGTCAACCAGGCAGGCGAGATTCAGGCTGTGGGCGCGGCGACCGAAAAGATCGAGGGATGGTTCGCTTTGTGTGCGGCCCACGGATTGACCGGCGACCAGGGGGTTGTCCTTCCGGCATCGAATGTGTCGGACCTGATGCTGAGCGAGGGCGTCCGTCAGGCGATGACGGAAGGCCGATTCCACATTTGGGCGATTTCCACCGTGGACGAGGGCCTGCCGATCCTTACCGGGAAGTCGGCCGTGGAGATACACCGGAGGGTGGTCGACCGATTGAGCAGATTGGCTCGATCCGCCGAGCCGCCGCCCCCAAGCCGGAGACGGACACCCGCGGCCCGCAAGCCGGGGGCCACGCGCAACCGGCGAGGACGCAAAGGAACCACGGTCTGATTAGGTGAGCGTTCGGGTTAAGACGCCTCCTCTCCCGCAACGGGGGAGTGGGTAGGGTGAGGGGTGGATCGCTACGTAAACCAGGAATCTGGGCGCTCGTCGCGCTCCCAGCCTTCATCGCCGAGAAGCGGGACGAACGCGACCGGCGCGACAACCTCCCTCACGAAATCGTTTCCCCGACGCGTCCACAATTCGAGCAGCTGCCCCTCCTGACTTCCCACCGGCAGGATCAACCTGCCTGCCTCCTCCAATTGATCCTTCAGAGGTTCTGGGACTCTCGGTGCGCCCGCCGTCACCAACACACCTTGATAGGGTGCGTGTTCAGGCAGGCCCGTCGATCCGTCGCGAGCCAAGACTTCAACGTTGCCGATCCCCATTCCGAGCAGGCGCTTTGAGGCCGCTCGCGCCAGCTCCGGGATCCGCTCCAGGCTGTAGACCTGACGCGCAAGGCGGCTCAGGACCGCGGCCTGATATCCCGAACCGGTCCCGATCTCCAGGACGACCTCGTCGCCATGCAGATGGAGCAGCTGGCTCATCAACGCCACGATGTACGGCTGAGAAATCGTCTGGCGCTTTCCAATGGGGAGGGGTGCGTCGCGATACGCGACGGACTGCAGGTCGGCGGGTACAAACAGATGGCGGGGGACCGACCGCATCGCCTCCAGGACCCGGCGGTCGGTGATGTCGCGGGCGACCAATTGCTCGCGAACCATGCGATCACGTGCGCGCGCGAATTCGTCGTCGGACATCGGCCCGACGCGGGTGGTCGGCTCACCACCCGGAGGTGGTGCGCTGCTCCTTCCAAATGTCGGCTTCGTTATGATAGCCCGCTTGCTCCCAAAACCCGAGCTTATCCTGGGCAAGGATTTCGAGCCCGCGCAGCCATTTGCCGCCCTTCCAGAAGTACGGGGTCATGAGCTCACGGCCCGGGAGGGATCCCACCACGCCCCGCAGAGGGTAGCCATGGTCGGCCGAGATCGGTTGGCCGTCAAAATGGGTGGCCATCAGGAAGTTCTCCGCCAGGGCGACCGAAAGGGGGACATTGACCGTGAAACCGAACTCACAGTGCTGCAGGACATGGCGTGCGGATGGCTTGAGTTCCACCAAACCCTGGTCGACGAGAGTCTTGAGCGAAACCCCTTCCCACTCGGTGTCGAACTTGCTCCAGCGCGTGACGCAGTGAATGTCCATTTTCAGGTGTGTGCGGGGAAGCTTTTCGAACTCCGCCCAGGTCCATCGAACGGGCTGCCCCACTTCGCCCCAGATGCGGAAATCCCAGGTCGCCGGATCGAAGCGGGGGACCGGGCCGTAGTGAAGGACAGGGAATTTTTGGGTGAGGGATTGCCCGGGAGGAAGGCGGCCCTCGCGCCGGATCCGTTCTTCTTCGTCGCGGCGAGCCCGCGCATCTCGAAACATCACGCCTTCTCCGGGGTGGCGCGGGATTATAGCAGAGCGAGTTGTGCGACTCCTCCGTGCGGGGAACCGACCGGGGACGATCGTCGTCTTATCGGTACCCGGCTGCTCCCACGGAGGTGGCCCATGCGTACCCCGGCCCTTGTACACTCAACACGCTCATTCGCCTCGCGCCGCCGCTCGGCCGCGCCACCCGTGCTTCGAAAGCGTCGTTCGAGACCATCCGCGTTTTCCTGGGCGGCGCTGGCGGGGCTCGTGGCGTTGGCGGCGTGCACCGGAGTCGTGGGTTCGCCCACCCCGGATGGCAGGACAGGCACTTCCACGGCGGAAGCCGCCAGCGGCGGCCTGATGCTGACCGTCTATAACCAGGGGACCGCCCTGGTGCGCGACCGGCGTTCGTTCACGTTCCGACAGGGGACCAACGAGGTCTCCTTCCGCGACGTCGCCGCGTCCATCGATCCGACCAGCGTGCTGTTCCATTCGCTGACGGATCCGGCCGGGACGACGGTTTTGGAACAAAACTACGAATTCGACCTCGTCGGGGTCACGGCCTTGCTGGAAAAGTACCTCGATCAAACGATCGAGCTGGTCGCCGAAGATGGGACTCACTTCCGAGGGACATTGTTGAGCGGCCGAGGCGACATCATCCTGCAGAACCCGCAAGGCGAGGTGACCGTGATCCCGTTGGCGAGAGTGGGTCAGTTCTCCTTCCCGGAACTCCCCGAGGGATTGATCACGCGTCCGACCCTGGTGTGGCGTCTGACCGCGGCGCGCGCGGGGACGCAGGATGTCGAGGTCACCTATCTCACCGGCGGGGTCAGCTGGGCCGCCGACTATGTCGTCTTGCTGGCGAACAGCGACAAGGCGATCGACCTGGATGGCTGGGTCACGCTGACCAACGCGAGCGGAGCCACCTTCGAGGATGCCCGCCTCAAGCTGATCGCGGGGGACCTCCAACGCCTTCTGCAACCCGGCCTTTCCGCCTCCGACGTGATGCTTCAAGCGGAACGACTGGCGGCGTCCGAGCCGGTTCAGGAGCGCTCCTTCTTCGAATACCACCTTTACGAAGTGCCGCGTCCGGTCACCGTGCGGGATCGGGAGACGAAGCAGATCGAGTTCGTGACGACGGCGGGAGTGCCGGCGGACAAGTTCTTCGTGTACGACGGCCAAGGCTGCAGCAGTACGCCCTGGTACTGCGCCTTCTACGGCTACCCTCAGACCGAACCCTCCTACGGCATCGCCTCCAATCCGAAAGTCATGGTGATGGTGGAATTTGACACCGAGGATGTGGGAGCGGATCTCCCGGCCGGGCGCGTGCGCGTGTATCAAGAGGATGTGGATGGCGCGGCACTCCTCGTCGGGGAAGATCTGATCGATCACACGCCTCAGGGAGAAAACGTCCGACTCTACGTTGGTGACGCCTTCGATATCGTCGGGGAGCGCATCCAGACCGACTTTCGCCGTCCTTCCGAGAAGAGTTTGGAAGAGACGTTCGAGATCACACTCCGGAATCACAAAGACGAGGCCGCGACCGTACGCGTCGTGGAGCACCTCTTCCGGTGGTCGGAGTGGACTGTCTTGAACTCCACCGCCGCGTACGAGGAGCTGGACTCGTCCACGATCGAGTTTCGCCTGCGAATCCCGGCTAATGGGGAGACGACGCTTCGGTACACCGTTCGGTACAACTGGCCGTAAGCCGGCCGGCAGGCTCCCAGAGCCGTGGGTTTAGAGACACCGGGTGTCTTCAAGACACCCGGTGTCTTTTTTGTCTTGGAGACACCCGGTGTCTAGCTTTTCCTTACCGCTCCGGGAGCCTAGTCTCATCCTCCACAAACCTCCCCACCCGCTTGACGCACGGCCGGGTGAAGACCTCGACACTGTGGGGTGCGTCGGGCAGTTCGCTGCTCAGGTCCTGACCCGGGAAGTGCTGCGATTCGTGGATCCCGGTCCGCCACTTGGGACAGTCGGTCACGTCGTAGACGACCCCGCCGTGGGCGATGTAGGATCGGTGACCGCGTTCACCATTGAATCGAAGCAGATCGCGTCGAGAGAAAACGGGGTCGGCCTGCGTGCTCATGTGGAGATCGAGGGCCCGGAGGCGGGACCCGCCGACTTCCCTAACAACTCTTGCGTCCGCGGATGGTGTTCGTAGACACCGCGGTACGCCGGCGGCAGAAGGACGGCGATCCGTGCCATCACTTCGTCGGTCCCGCGACGAAGATCTTCAGGCCGCGCCTCATGGTCGAGAGCTGGCAGCCGAAAGGGCTCGCCGATCACCAGCGTGAAGACCGGTCGGCGAAGTCGAGCGAGATCCGCGCCGACGCGCTCGGTCCCGGTGACCGCAGCCGGGACGACGGGGACGCCGGCATGATAGGCGAGGTATGCGACGCCGGTGCGCCCCCGGATCAAGCGGCCATCGGGGCTGCGCGTCCCCTCCGGTGCGACGCCGAATATCTTTCCGCGCGCCAAAGCGTCCAACGCGGCGGATAGCGCACCGCGGTCGACCTGCCCCCTGCGGATGAAGATCCCACCGCCCAGGCGCAAGAAGGGGCCATACAAGGGATGCCGTGCGTACTTCTCCGCCGCCCAACCTGCGCTGTCCGCCCCGCCGATCATCGCGAAGACGAAGGGCGCGTCCAGAAAGGCGATGTGGTTCACGGCCAACAGGTAGGGCCCGCGCCGAGGAAGATGGTCGCGTCCGAGGACGCGAAGGGTGGCCAGAATGTGGAACGCGACCCGAAGACCGGCGCGCAGCAGGACCTGCAAGTGGTTGGCTCGGAAGGCGAAGGGGAAATTGTAGATCGGGGAGGCGGATGTTACAATCCCGCCCCTCCGATCCGGCCACCCAAGCGCAACGATGGTCGGCACGGGCCCGGGTGACGCGGGAACGTCAAGGAGCAAGACAAATGACCCAGGTGATCGAAAAACCGGCAAGGCTCAAGGTCGTGCACAACTGGTTGCGCACCATCCGGTTGGCTTATGTGCCCGGAGCGACCACGCCGATGCTGGACACCATGGCCCACGCGATCCTCGACCGCCTTCGTCAGCGGGCCCACATCGTGCAAGCCCAGCCCGATTCGCAGACCGACGTGATCCTGACCAGCGCGCCCTTCGGCGTGCCGCTGCCCTGGCGCAAAGCGCTCCTGTTCACGGCGCGGCGCCGTTTCGGCATCCATCATTCCCCGACCATCGTCACGCTCGTCCATGCGCTGCCCGACGCGATGCAGGCAATGCTCGACCGGCTGGGGGCCGCGCTGCGGCGCGAGCCGATCGATATCCAGGATTTCGCCTTCGCCGGCATGGCGCCGACCGCCCATCGCGTCCTGATCGAGCAGGGGCTTCGTGGCGGGCCGATGCTATCCCTGCTGCGCGTGGTGCAGACTCAGACGAAGTGTCTGCGGGTGCTGTTGGCCGTGGGGCGGGAAAAGCCACAGACGGTCTACCATTTCGATCTGGTGGGGGCCCATCCGCGGAGCGAGGCGGCGGATCCGGAGTTTTACGACGACATCGTCTACCGCATCGTTACCGCCGCCAGCACGGACGAGGTGACGAACCACGAAACCCTTTCGCCGCCGGTGCCAAGCGCCGTGTGGCAGTCGCTGCGGACGCCGGCGGCGATGCGCGAAGCCGGACAGCAGCTCGGAGAGCGGGATTTCTTCACCGAGATGGTGGTGATCGCGGATCTGGCACACGTGCCGGCCGTAGGCGATGCGATCGCGAGCCAGTACAGTGAAGGCTGCTTCGCCACGTGGGAGCCGAGGCTGCCGGCCCTGATCGCGACCATCACCGGAAGCGCTCGTCCTGTCGACAAAGGCAACATCGGCGACGATGACCTGGCGGTGATCGTCGGCGTCCGGCCGGAGGCCGTCGGCGCCATCGTGCGGCACGTCGAGGGCAAGCGCAATGACTCACCCTCGTCCGAGGCCGTCGAGTTGTTGGATATGGACAGCCTGCTCCCCGTGACCGCGCTGGGGGAGGGCTTTGATTTCCAGGGCCGCGTGCCCATCCTGCGCTCGAAACTTCACGGCCACCGCGGGATCGGAGCTTACGACGCGGAGCGTGTCGAGTTCGTTCCGCTCGATCCGGCGTACTACGACTACCCCGTTTCGTGCGCTACGGGGGCTCAGGCGCAGGGAATCAAGCAGGCGTTCGCCCGCGCCGAGTGCTTGCGGACGCCGGACGACCCGCGGCAGGTGGTGTTTACCGTCCTGCCGGGGCATGGCGTTGTGATCGGCGAAAAGTGGGTGGCCGGGAAGGCTCCCTTTCAAGTGATCTGGGAGTATATGGACGCGGGCGCCTTGAAAGTGGATAAGCTGATCCCTCAGGGCCGGATGGAATACGTGCCCGGTACGAAAGGGCGAATGGAGTTGCGAGAGCTGTAACCAGGCTCGAGGGGTGATTGCAAAAGGGCGGGTCTAAGACCCGCCCTTGTTGTTTCCAGGACGGCCCACCTGAGTCCGGAACTGGAAACTGGAAACTGGAAACTGTTGACTGAGTTCAGTCCCCGTTCGGCTGCGACCCTGACGGCGAAGCGCTCAAGAGCATTTGCAGCTGAGCCTTGGCCCGCAGGCCGAGCTTCTCCAGGACATGGCGCATGTGCGTTTTCACGGTCTCCGGAGACACCACCAGCGTCTCGGCGATGCGCAGGTTGGTGTAGCCGCGCGCAGCCAGCCAGGCGACCTCCCTCTGGCGCGGTGTGAGATTGGCCACGGAAGCTTCCGCCCGCGCCCGCTGCGTCTCTCGGCGCAGGGCGACCGTGAGCAGTTCGACCGCCAACGCCTCCAGGGTCATCGGCCCGTTGGCCGGCGGCTGGCGCCGGGCGCGGGCGGCTCCCTCGAGCTGGGCGAGCAGGGCGACGTCCAATTCCAGGGTCATCGGCCTGCTGCTGGCCAGGGTCGGGCTGGGTAGAACCAGCGGCTCCCGCCTGGCGAGCGCCTTGGGCCTGAGCGGGCCGGGACTTTCCACCGCAGACACACGGGCTTGGGGGGCCTTACGCTGAGACCACACCGCTGACCTCCGAGGGAATTGAGTAGGCCCATTATATAGAACAAGTGTTCTGATGTCAATTCTCTATCCCAGTTAGACTTGCCAGCCGACGGGGCGTGGAAGCCAATTTTTCGAGCCCGGAAGCAAGGCTATGCCGCTCTGTTCTCACAGGAGGACACCCCATGAAGACTACCCTCTTGCCGGCCCTACTCGTCCTGGCCGGTTCCCTGGCGTGCAACCTGATCGGTTCGCCGCCACCGAGCGCCACGCCTGAGTCGGCCACCGCCACGACGGCTCCCACGGACACACCGCCGAGCCCGACCGTCGACGGGCCCGGGGAAGCCATCCTGATCACGGAGCCCGGACCGGGTTCTCGAGTCCTCAGCCCGATCCACATCGCCGGGATGGCTAACACGACCTTCGAGCAACACCTCGGCGTGCGCCTGCTGCTGGAGGATGGGTCGGAACTCGCCCGGAGCTCCACCATCATCCAATCCGAAATGGGGACGCGTGGGCCCTTCGCTTTGGACCTGCCGTTTACGCTGAGCTCCGAACGTTCTGGCTTCATCCAGGTCTTCTCCGACAGCCCTCGCGACGGTGGGATCACCCACCTGGCTTCCGTCGGCGTGTTGCTCGCGACGTCCGGCCCGCCCGACCTTCGCACGGCCGAAGTCCACTTTGAGGACATCCAGATTCTGCTGCCGGCCCCGGGGGCAACGCTGCGAGGCGGATTGATCCATGTGGAGGGATTTGGACGCGCCGGATTCGAACAAACGCTCGTGATCGACATTCTGGATGTCGACGGAAATGTGGTCGGCAGCACGCCGGTGACCATCGAGTCGCCCGAGATGGGCGTGGCGGGCCCGTTCCGCGCCGACATCTCCTACAGCGTGACCGTGGAGGGCCCAGGTCGAATTCTGGTTCGCGATGTGAGTCCCGCCTTCGGCGGCGACACGCACGTCGCCAGCGTCGAGGTGACGATCGGTCCGTAGGCGGCCGGGACCCTCCACAGTGCCCACCGACATGACCCGCACAGAGCCTCGCCGCCCCGGGGACGAGCCCTTCCCTGCTTCCGGCTGGCTCCGACGTTTCGCTTCCGGCCCGGATCGAACGCGCTGGTTGGCGGCGGCCGTTCTCGTGCCCACGGTCCCCCTGTTCCTGGCCTCGGTGACGGCCCTGGCGCTGTTCTATGCCGCCCCGGAGCGGTTCGGGACATTCCTGGGCCGTCTACCGGGGACCGAGATCATCCGAGGGGCGTTGTTTTTCGCGCCGGCCTCCTTGTTCGCGGTGGGTCTGCTGGCTGCGCTCTACGCGCTCGAAGCGCGCAAGCCCACTGTGGCCGAGGCTCCTGCGCCGAGGGTGCGATCCGGCAGACGGTGGCTGCCCACCGCGGTCGGATTGGTCTTATTGACCGCGTCCTTTTCCGCCCTGGTGTTGACATGGGTGGCCCCCGGACGGACAACCCGCATCTTGGCCGGGCTGGGAGACGCAGTCCTGACCCTCAGTCGGCTACAGTACACCGCGGTCTTCATGGGGGTGGGGGCGCTCGCCTTCATGGCGTGGGCGATCCGTCGCCCGCGCGACGATCCGAGTCCTGCCGGCGATGGCGGCGTGGCGGCTTGGGGACGAGCCGCCGCCCGGCTGATTCTCGTGCCGACCGTGCCCCTTTTCTTTTTTTCCCTGGCGGGGCTGGCGCTGTCTTTCGTAGAGCCGTCTCGTCTTGCAGGCTGGATCGATCGAATCGCTCTCGATGATTGGATCCGCATCGGGCTGATCTTCGCGCCGACCAGCCTGGCCGCGGTCCTCTTCCTCTCCCTCATGGTCTTGCGCGCGCAATACCGGAGTGCGCCTCGCGTGGAGGGCGACTCTGGATCCTCACCGCGATCGAAAGCCGCCGTTTGGGTTCTGGTGGGAGGACTGTCGCTGAGCGCCGGGATGGGCATGGGTGTGCTTGGCGCCCTGGCTCTGCTGCTCTTGCGCTGAACGCGTCCTCGCTTGAGCCCTACCCGGTTCCCAGACCGATTGCGGGAGTTTTCACAAATAGATCAGGGAGCGGGCTCGAGGCGGACGGTCTGCCCCAGGCGATCGATCAAGTAGACGCGAGCCTCGCGATCGATGCCGAAGGCGCTGGGGCGGAGAGCCGTCTGGAATAGCAGGTCGTTTTGCCACGATCCATCCGGGGTTCGCAGAAGACCCCAGATGTAGCCGGTGCAGTAGTCGGCATAAAGGTACACCCCCTGCCATTCCGGAAGGGCCGGATCGCGGACGACAACTCCGCCCGTGACCGAACACCCGAAGTCGTGCGAGTATTCCGCCACGGGCTCGACGAGGTCCGAGGTCCGCCCGCTGGCGAAGGCGTGGCGTCCCTCGCGCAAGTTCCAGCCGTAGTTCGCGCCACCGGCCGAGCCGGCGGGCTGGTAATCGATCTCCTCCCATTCGCCCTGGCCGACGTCGCCGAGGTACAGATCCCCCGTGGCCGAATCAAACGAGAAGCGCCACGGGTTGCGCAGCCCGTAGGCCCAGATCTCTCCGCGGCCGCCGCCACGGCCAAATGGGTTGTCGGGCGGGATGGCATACGGCGAAGCCGAATCGACGTCGATGCGGAGCAGCTTGCCGAGCAACGTTTCTGTGGATTGGCCGTTGCCGAATGGATCGTCGGCCGAGCCTCCGTCGCCGGACGAGATGTAGAGGTATCCATCCGGGCCGAAAACCATCCCGCCGCCATTGTGGTTGGGAAACGGCTGGTCGATGGTCAAGAGAATCGTTTCTGAGCTTGCCTCGGCGGTCGCGTCCAGCGGGTTGGCCTGGAATCGAGAAACGAATGTGTTGCCGCCTGAGCCCGTGTAGTTGACGTAGAAGAAGCCGTTGTCGCTGAATCGCGGGTGGAGAGCTAAACCGAGGAGCCCTTGTTCGTTAAACGAGGAGTTCACCCGATCCTGGATGTCCAGATAGGGTGTGTCCTGGATCTGACTTCCCACGGCCAGCCGTATCACCCCGGGTTGTTCGACCAGGAAGATCCGGCCCGTCGCGTCGGATTGAAGGTCGACCGGCGAATTAAGGGCGGTATGCACCGGGTTCCATTGCACGCTGGAAGGATTCGGCAACGCCGCGACGGCCGGAAGAGGGGTGGGACCTAGCGTGGGGGGGATCGGCGTGGGTCCAGGGGCCGAGGTCTCGACGGCTGGCTCGGACGTTGGCGCGACCGTAGGCGCGGCCTCCTCGGGGGGGAGGGATGTGCATGCGTACGCGAGAAGGGCGGTTATGACGACCCACGATCGCGGCGCGCGAAATCGACGTGGGGGACGTCCACGAACACCTTGCGAGACGCGCTCAGTCCGAGGGTTCAAAGCCACGGCTACAATTGTACCGGGCGTCACAATCGGCCACCTCGGATACCCCCGCGCATGCGAGACCCACGGACACCTCAGACCCGGAACCGAGACAACCCCTTTCGGCTTGGTCCTCGCGGCTCTGAAGCGAGGACCGCCGAGTTGGCGCTGGAGCGAGGGGCCCGAATCACGCGTGGAATCCGGCCGACGGTCCGGGCGACATCCCTGGCGAAGCCGGACCACTCGCCGGTTTCGGCGGCGGATTACGCCGTTCAGGCCGTCACCGCCCGGCTCCTTGAGGACCTGGATCCTTCGGTATCCCTGATCGCGGAAGAGGATGCCGGGGCGTTGCGCGGGATGGAGAACGCCGGGCTTCGCTCTGCCGTCGTGAAAGCCGTCCGCCGCTTCCTGCCCGCAGCCGACGAGGCGAACGTGTTGGATTGGGTCGATCGGGGCCGATCGGACCGTCCGGCACCTCGGCGCTATTGGACGCTCGACCCGGTCGATGGGACCAAGGCTTTCATCGGGCGTGGACAATACGCGGTCGCGCTGGCGCTCATTGAGGCCGGGCAGGTCGTTCTCGGAGGACTGGCGTGCCCTGAGCTGAGCCTCGGGGCGGATGGGCGGGTGGTGCGCAGCCGAACCTCCGGCGGAATCATCCTACTCGCATCCGCCGGGGAGGGTACGTGGCTTCGCTCGCTGCGCGGGCGCGTCTGGCGTCGGGTGTCCGTCTCCGCCATCGACGACTCCCGGCGAGCGCGCATGCTGATCTCGGTCGAGACCGCCCATCTGGATCCCGATTGGCTGCGCGGCGTGCGGAGTCACCTTGGGATCCGGCGCGCTCCGACTCGAATGGATAGCCAGGCGAAATTCGGACTGCTGGCGGCGGGGGCTTTCGACTTGATCCTGCGCTTACCCCGGCGCGAGGAGCCGGAGAAGATTTGGGACTACGCGGCCTCGGATGTGATCGTCCACGAAGCCGGAGGTGTGGTCACCGACCTGCACGGGAATCGTCTGCGATTCGACTCAGGCGCCATCCTCCCCAACCCCAGCGGCCTGATCGCCACGAGCCCGAATCTGCATCCGCTGGTGCTGGGGGCAGTCCGCGCGGTGAAAGTGGGTCGCGGGTGACGCAGAACCTACCCAAACCGACCTTCGATGTAGTCTTCCGTGCGTGCTTCCTTCGGATGGATGAAGATTTCACGGCCCGAGCTGAACTCGATTAATTGCCCGTCGAGGAAGAAGGCAGCGTGATCCGCCGTCCGGGCCGCCTGTTGAACGGAGTGGGGGACGAGGACGATCGTGTAACGCTCCTTCAAGGCATTCAAGGAACTCTCGACCTTTTCGGTCGAGATTGGATCGAGCCCCGAGGTCGGCTCGTCGAGAAGGATGACCTCCGGTTCCAAGGCCAGAACCCTCCCCAGGCAAAGCCGTTGTTGCTGACCTCCGGAAAGGGAAATCGCAGGGTCGTCCAATCGATCCCGCACTTCCTCCCAAAGGGCGGACGCTTTGAGGCTCCGCTCCACGGCCTCCTCAAGTTGCGATTTCGATCTCACTCCGGCCAGATCCAGAGCATAGGTAACGTTTTGCCGGATCGTCATGGGAAGGACGACGGGACGGGCGAAGACGATGCCCACGCGCCGTCGCAGAGAGATCACGTCCACGTCTGGAAGGAGGATATTCATGTCATCGAGCCAGATCCGGCCGGTTAGTTCCTTCACGTCCGTCAGATCGTTGAGGCGATTGATGGTCCTCAGGAGGGTGGATTTCCCTCCACCCGCCGGGCCGAAGAGGACCGTGATCGCGTTCGCGGGGATAAAGAGGTTGATGTCGCGGAGTGACTCCCGGCCGTCCGAGTAGCGAAGGGAGAGATTCTCGATGGTGATCTTCCAAAGGCTCGGAGGACGGATCGGAGCCACCGGGAGCTTCGAAGGCGGGCCGGAGGGAACGGCCGGCCTGGCTACCACTGGCGGCGGGACCGAGCCCGGGATCGGATGACCGTGGCGGTGGTGTTCATGGCCAGCACGAACAAGAGCAGCACCGCCGCCGTGCCGTATTGGATCTGGATCGGCATCCCGGGGATCTGGGTCGAGATCACGAAGAGATGGTAAGGCAGGGCCATCGTCGCATCGAAAGGCGACCCGGGAAGTCGGGGGAGGAAAAACGCCGCGGCCGTAAAGAGGATCGGGGCCGTTTCACCGGCGGCGCGTTCGAGGCCCAAAATGATTCCCGTGAGGATCCCCGGCAAGGCCTGGGGGAGGACGATACGTCGAACGGTTTGCCAATGAGTGCCGCCGAGCGAGATGCTCACGGTGCGGAAACTTCCTGGGACCGAGCGCAACGCCTCTTCGGAGGTGCTGATGATCACCGGAAGCGTCATGATCGCCAGGGTGAGTGAGCCCGCCAGGATGCTGGTGCCCAGCCCCAGGAAGAGTACGAAGAGACCCAGGCCGAAGAGTCCGTACACGACCGAGGGGACGCCGGCGAGGCTGATGATTGCAACTCGGATGAGTCGAGTCCTGGGGTTGTCGGGCGCGTACTCGGCCAGGTACACCGCGGCGCCGACCCCCAACGGGACCGAGGCCAGGGCGGTCCCCAGGGTCAGCCAGAAGGTTCCCACGATGGCGGGAAGGATGCCGCCGGCGCGCATCCCTTCGGAAGGAAAAGTGGCCAAGAAACTTGCGGAGAGGGCCGGCGCGCCGCGGACGAAGATGAGAACCACGACGAGAAGAATGGGCAGGACCGTCAGTCCCGCAGCGCTCGCAAGCAAGCCAAAGCCCAAGTTCTGAACCCATCGGCCGCGCCGACGAGCACGAATCATGGGCGACCCCGGTTCGAGACGCCGTTCGTACTACGTAGCGGAAACGTGCGCCGAAGGCTCATGTTCTAGGAGAGCATACGTTCGCCGCGGGTGCGCTGGCGGAAAACCACGCTCGCGGCGGCAAGGTTGACGATGAGCGATGTCAGGAAGAGCACGATTCCAATGAAGAAGAGCGTGTGGTAGTGCACGCTGCCTTGGGCGACCTCCCCCATTTCAGCGGCGATCGTTGCGGTCATAGTCCGGATCGGACGGAAGATCGCCTCGAGGCCCGTCGGCAGCGTCGGTGCGTTCCCAGTGACCATCATCACGGCCATGGTCTCGCCCAACGCTCGACCCATGCCGAGCAACACTCCGGTGAGAACGCCCGAGCGCGCGGCAGGGAGCGTGACGCGCCAGATCGTCTGCCAAGAGGTCGCCCCCAGGGCCATCGCGGCCTCACGATAGGTACGAGGCACGGCGTCCAGCGCGTCCTCGCCTACGCTGACGACGGTGGGCAGAGCGATCCATCCCAACAGCAGTGCACCGGTGAAGGCCGTCAGGCCTGTGGCAAGACCCAGGATCGAATAGAGCTGAGGGGCGAGGATGACGATCCCAAGGAAACCCAGCATGACGGAAGGGAACCCGGCCAGGAGTTCGATCAAGGGCTTGAGCAATTCCCGAGCCCAGCGTGGGGCGACCTCGGAAATGAAGATGGCTGTCCCAACACCCAAAGGCACCGCCACAAGGGCCGCCCCGACGGTGACGAGAAAGGAGCCGAAGAGCAACGGCAACATGCCGAACTGGCCCTCAATGGGGTACCAGCGCTCGCCCACGAGGGTGCTCACCGGAACCTGACCGAGAGTTGGGGCGCCTTCAAGAATCAGGAATACAAAGATCATCCCGATGAACGCCACGGCCGAGTAGCCAGCGATGCGAATGAAACGGGTGATCAAGATTTCTCCCAGGCTGGCACGCATCCTACGGCTCCCCTTCCACCGGCACGAAGCCTAGCTGAGACACGAGGCTCTGCCCTTCTGGACCGAGGATCCAAAGGAGGTATTCGAGGATGCCGCCACTGGGCTCCCCGGCCGTGTACATGTACAGATCTCGAGCGACCGGGTAACGGTTGTCGGTCACGCTTTCGGCCGAGGGGAGGACGAAGGGCCCGTCGGGTCCTTCGCTCACCGGCACGACCTTGACCTCGTCGGTGACATAGCCGAGCCCGTCGTAGCCAATGGCGTTCCGGTTGTACCGGATTTCCGATGTGATCCCTTCGGACGATGGCAGGAGGAGCGTGTCGGCGGAGAAGAAGGTCTCATTGTCCGGGTCGGATAGACGCAGGACCCGTTCGAGGAAGTACACGTGGGTGCCCGAGTTCGTCTCGCGGGAGAGCCGTACGATCGGCCGGTCCTCGCCGCCCACCTCGGTCCAGCGACCGATCCGCCCGGAGTACATGTCCGAGATTTGCTGGAGGGTGAGGTGGTCGACAGGATTCCCGGGGTTCACGATAATCGCGATAGCATCCCGGGCCACGACGAATTCGACTGGGGTGATCCCGTTGGCCTTGGCGTCGGCCACTTCTTCCGGGTTGATCTGGCGCGAAGCGTTGGCGATGTCGACCGTGCCGTTGATCAGGGCCGCAATCCCGGTGCCGCTTCCGCCCCCGGTCACGGAGAGGCGGGACTCGGGATGGATCGTCTGGTAGGCCTCGGCCCATGCGAGGGCCAAGTTGACCATCGTGTCCGAGCCCTTGTTGACGATGGAGGCTGGACCGGGAGGAAGGGGTGGACCGGGAGAACGGTCGACCAGTACGCAGGAGGTCAAGGCGAGAATCGCGGCGCTGACAAGAAGCGGGGTCGCGATTCGGGGCGACCGCGGGGTCATTGCCATCATTATACTGTTTCGAGTGTGGCCCTCGATCGGGGGAACGTGCAGGCGGGAGCCCGTGGTGTACAATGCGCACAATGACCTCGAACGGGAAACCGAAGATCGAGGCAAAGGGGTTGGACTTCTACTATGGAAGCTTTCGAGCGCTCCGCGATGTTTCGCTTTCAGCTGAACCGCAGCGTATCACGGCGCTAATCGGACCTTCCGGCTGCGGCAAATCCACATTCCTGCGCTGTCTAAATCGGATGAACGACTTGATCGCGGGCACCCGTGTGCGGGGGAAGGTGTTGCTCGACGGAGAAGACATCTATCGGCCCGATGTCGATGTGGTGGAGCTTCGGCGGCGGGTGGGAATGGTCTTCCAGAAGCCCAATCCCTTCCCCCAAACCGTCTTTGATAACGTCGCGTTCGGACCACGGATACTCGGGTTGGAGTTGGGGGCGCAAGACCTGGGTCAACACGTGGAGAAGTCCTTGCGGCGCGCCGCGCTCTGGGCAGAAGTGAAGGACCGCCTGGGTGAGTCTGCGCTCAGTCTTTCTCTGGGGGAGCAACAGCGTCTGTGTATCGCCCGGGCGCTGGCCGTCGAGCCCGAGACAATCCTGATGGACGAGCCCTGCTCGGCGCTGGACCCGATCGCCACGCTGAAGATTGAGGATCTGATGCGGGAGCTTTCCTCCCAGTACACGATCATCATCGTTACCCACAACATGCAACAAGCGGCACGGGTTTCAGATCGGACCGCGATGATGATGCTTTCCACCAAGGGGGAGCGGGCAGGAACGGTAATCGAGGTCGGCGACACTCGGGAGCTCTTCACCCGCCCCAAAGACCCGAGGACGGAAGCGTACATCGAGGGCCGTTTCGGTTGACCGCTCGCCAAGGGCCCACACAGCCGGAATGACCTCGCCCGACCGAGCGCCCTCCGTGGATCCCTCTTCGCAGGCGATCTTCCACGCGCTGGAGGCGAACGAGGTTTTCAAACAGCTCGGCAGCTCGCCCGACGACGGGCTGACGACCGAGAGCGCGCGCGAGCGTCTGGTCCGCCACGGACCCAACGAGCTCCTCGAAGCCCCCCGACCCGGTCTGGCGAAACGACTGCTGGATCAATTCCGCAACTTCATTGTCCTCTTCCTGATCGGCGCGGCGATCGCCTCCGCCGCCTTTGGCGACTACGTGGAGGCGGTGGCGATCCTGGCCATCGTCGTCCTCAACGCAGTCCTCGGCGTGGTCCAGGAGGGGCGTGCCGAGGCGGCGCTTGCGGCCCTGCGTAAGATGGCGGCGCTGGAAGCGCAGGTGATCCGGGATGGGCACCGGATCATGGTCCCCGCTCGCGAGCTCGTCTCCGGCGATGTCGTGGTGCTCGAGGCGGGAAATCGCGTCCCGGCCGACGTGCGCCTCTTCGAGACGGCCAACCTGCGGGTCGAGGAGGCGGCGTTGACCGGCGAATCGGTGCCGGTCGAGAAGGACGCCCGGATCGTACTGCGGCAGGACGTGGCGTTGGGCGATCGGGGGAACACGGCGTTCATGGGGACGCTGATCGCGTACGGCCGAGGCAAAGGCGTCGTGGTCAGCACGGGCATGCACACGCAGATTGGGCTCATCGCCTCATCGCTGCAATCAATTGTGGAGGAACAGACCCCGCTTCAACGGCGCCTGGATCAGCTCGGGAAGACCCTAGGGAAGGCGGCGCTGGTGGTGTGCGGCCTGGTCTTCGCCGTGGGATGGGTGCGGGGAAATGACCCCCTGGAGATGTTCCTGGTGGCGGTCAGTCTCGCCGTCGCGGCCGTGCCCGAAGGCCTGCCGGCAGTGGTTACGATCACGCTGGCGCTCGGCATGCGCGAGATGATCAAGCGGCACGCCTTGATTCGAAGGTTGTCCTCGGTGGAAACCCTCGGGTCCACCACCGTGATTTGCTCCGACAAGACGGGAACTCTCACCCAAAACCAGATGGCGGTGACGCGCCTGTGGGTCGACGGCGTGCTGTTGGAGGTCACCGGGACTGCGGGGGAGGGCTCGTTCCGTCTCGACGGGAAGCCGGTTGACCTCAAACAGTTCCGTGCAGCGGGGACCGCCATCTGGGTCGCCACGCTGGCCAATGACGCGGAGCTGGAACCGGCGACCGACGGGCGCGCCTCCGGGTACCGGATCGTGGGCGATCCGACCGAAGGCGCGCTCATCCTGGCGGCGTCGAAGGCTGGCGCCGACCACGCCGAGTTAGATCGGGCCTACCCTCGCATCGACGAAGTCCCCTTCGATTCCTCGCGCAAACGCATGACGACGGTGCACAAGATCGCCGATCCCAGCCCGCACGATGTCAGCCCGTTCACGGATGCCAGCCAGCGCGGTTGGGAGGTGGCGGCCACAAAGGGAGCCCCCGACGTCATTCTCGACTTGTGCACATCGATGGAGAAGAGGAATGGCGAGCGGGTGTCCCTTTCGCCGGAGCATCGCCGGACGATTCTCGAGGCGAATGCGGCGATGGCCCGTCAGGCACTGCGCGTCCTAGCGGTCGCGTACCGTGTGGAACAGGATGTTCCGGATCAGGCCACCCCCGAGACGGTCGAACACGATCTGACTTTCGTGGGTCTGTTTGGGATGATCGACCCGTCTCGGCCTGAGGTGCCGGCCGCGATCGAGAGGGCGCGCCGCGCGGGAATTCGGACCGTGATGATCACCGGGGACTATCCGGATACGGCCCGGGCGATCGCCACCGAGATTGGACTGCTCCACCCGGGCCGAGACGTGATGGGCGGCGAGGAACTGTCGGCGCTCACGGACGAGGAGCTTCAGCAGCGCGTCGACCGCACCGACGTGTACGCCCGGGTGTCGCCGGAACACAAGGTTCGCATCGTCGACGCGTTGAAGCAGCGCGGCGAGATCGTCGCCATGACCGGAGACGGGGTGAACGATGCGCCGGCCCTCAAGCGATCGGACATCGGAATCGCCATGGGGATCACCGGCACGGATGTGGCCAAAGAGACGGCCGACATGGTGTTGACGGATGACAACTATGTGAGCATCGTGGCCGCGGTCGAACAAGGCCGGGTGATCTACTCGAATATCCGCAAGTTCGTCTTCTTCCTTCTTTCGTGCAATGTGGCTGAAATCGCGATCATCTTCGTGGCGGTGGTGGTTGGGCTGCCGCCACCACTCACGCCCATCCAATTGCTGGTCCTGAACCTGCTCACAGACGGCGCGCCCGCGCTGGCCCTAGGCTATGAGAAGGGTGATCCCGACACGATGGATCAGGCGCCCCGACCGCCGCGGGAACCGATCGTCAACACTCGGATGAGGTGGGGAATCGGGGTGCAGACTGTCACCATCTTCGTGGTGACCATGACCGCCTACCTGATCGGGCTCCGGCTCGACCCCGCGGCGGCGGGCACGATGGCCTTCGCCACGCTGTCCTTCTCGCAGCTGCCGCTCGCATTCACCGCCCGCTCGGAGCAGTATCCGTTGTTGCGCATCGGCATCTTCAGCAACGCCGTCATGTACTACGCGGTGGGGTTCTCCGTTGTCGTCCTCCTGATAGGACTGTACTGGCCGCCCGCCCAGCAGATTCTGGACACGGTGTCGCTCACGGTGACGGAGTGGGAGGTGATCTTGCCCCTGCTGGCCATCCCCGCGATCGTGGCCGAGCTGACGAAGTGGATTCAAGGATGGAAGGCCGCGCGACCGTCCGGCGCCTGACCGCCCGGCGAACCTGCCTGCTGGCGCTGATCTGGGTTGTCGGTTGCGGCCGGAACGAAGCCGCGCCCACTCCGCGAGTGGTGGACACGCAGGCCGATTTCATCCTGGCTCTGGGGGATGCCGGAGCCTGGGTGGCTCGTTCAGGCGATGCCGCGCCGGGTCTTTTCGGCGTAACGGGGGAAACCCTGACGGTGAGCGGCATCCCGATCGAAGTCTACGAGTACCCAAGCCCGGTCGAACGCGAGCGAGTTTCGTTGACGATATCGCCGGACGGAAGTGCGATCGCGGGCCAGCCGGCGGCCTGGCGCGCCGCGCCGCATGTCTGGGCCGCAGGATCTATCTTGGTCGTATATCAAGGCACCGACGGCCCGATGATCCTTCTTTTGGACGCAGTGTTAGGGGATCCTCTGGCCCAAGGTGGTGGGGTCGGGACCGAACCGTATCCGCCCGCGGTCACGGCGGCGATCGGCGAGCTCGCCCAATCGCTCCAGATCGATCCTGCTGTGATCGAAGTTGTCAGCTTCGAAGAGCAGGTCTGGCCCGATGGATGTCTCGGGCTCGCTGCGCCAGACGAAATGTGTACGATGCAAGAAGTGTCGGGCTGGAGGATCGTGCTGCGGGCGCAGGGCCACGACTACGCTGCCCGCACCGATGAGTCCGGAGGGACAGTTCGTCTGGAGTAGGAAGGGAGCTTCTCCTCACCCTACCCTCTCCTCCCCTTGCCCCGCTAGTTCCCTCGCAAGTTCTGATGGCAGGCCGGCCGCACTAGCCCCGCGGCACCTGCGGGGGGGCGGGCCGGGGAGGAAAGGATGAAAAGCCCCTCGGACGTACCGCGCCGCGCCTGAGCAAAAGAGAGGACCGTTCCCTCGATGACTTCGGATGGTCTCTGGTTGCTCGCCGCTCGCGGCCTGCGATCGATAGGCTACGGATTGTTCGTTGTGCTTCTGGGGTTGCACCTGGAAGCTTCCGGGTACGCCGCAGGGACGATCGGCTTGGTCATCACCGCCTCCCTGGCAGGGTCGGCCGGCCTGACGGCGCTGTTTGCGTTCGCCGGGGACCGGATCGGAAGGCGACGATCCCTCGTCTTGAGTGCAGGGCTCATGGCGATCGGTGGGGCGGTGTTTGTGGCCACGAACCAGCTGCCTGCGCTGCTGGCGGTCGGGCTGACCGGCACGCTCAATCCCTCCGCGGCCGAGACCGGCCCGTTCGAGACCTTGGAAACGGCCATCCTCCCGCAGACCGTCCCGGCGGCAGCTCGCAATCGTGCCTTCGGCAACTACCATGCCATCGGGGCGCTCGGGCTGGCTCTCGGTTCCCTCGCCACGGGATGGCTGTCACCGCTGGCCGATTGGCTGCGCCTGGGGGATGTCGGTACGTATCGATTGGGATTCCTCCTCTACACCGGCGTTGCACTCCTCTCGTTCCTGGCCCTGACCCGACTTTCGCCGGGCGTGGAAGCCTCCAACATTCCGGCTCGACGCGGATGGTCATTGCAGAAGTCGCGGCCCGTGGTCGCGAAACTGGCCGGCTTGTTTGCGCTCGACGCATTCGCTGGCGGATTTGTGGCGCAGAGCATCGTCGTCTATTGGTTCAGCCTGCGCTTCGGGGTGGGCCTGGCGTTCCTCGGGCCGCTGTTCGCTGCGGTCTCGCTCATCAAAGCCATCTCCTATGTGCTGGCCGTCCGCCTGGCGGACCGGATCGGGTTGGTCCGGACGATGGTGTTCACGCATCTGCCTTCGAATGTCCTCCTGCTCCTCCTGCCCGCCATGCCCACCCTGGGACTCGCCGTGGTCGTGCTCCTTCTTCGACACACCCTTGCCCAGATGGATGTCCCGGCGCGCGCGGCGTACGTCGTGGCCGTCGTCGATCCTACCGAACGGACGGCCGCCAGCGGCGTGACCATGGTCGTGCGCCCGGTGGCGACGGCGGTCAGCCCGGTCCTGGCCGGGATCGCCATTCAACTCGCCAGCAGCGGGGTTCCGTTTCTGCTGGCCGGAGGTCTCAAGATCCTGTACGACCTGGCGCTCTACGCCGGGTTCCGGCGTCTGCCGCCTCATGAGGAGGGTGCGAAATGAAATGGGTCACACGGGCGCACGTCCACGTCGATCGCGTCGCCTGTCCGTGGCTGATCCGTCGCTTTGTCGACAGCGAGGCCGAGTTCCTGTTCGTGGCCGCCTCGGAGGTCAAGTCGACGGCGGAGGCGACCGGAGCCACGCCGTTCGACATCCCCGGCGCGGAGCTCGGACATCAGGAAGGCCGGTGCTCCTTTGAGTCGATCCTGCACCGCTACGAGTTGAGGGACGCTGGGCTCCAGCGGCTGGCGAAGGCCGTTCACGCGGCAGACATTTCCACGGACCTGGGCTCGGATTCGCTGGGCCCGGGCCTGGAGGCGATCGCCACCGGGTTCAGTCTGCTGTTTCCCGATGACGAGACGAACCTCGAACACCAATTCCTGCTTTACGACGCCTTGTACGCGTGGTGTCGCCTTCAGGCGGCCCGGTCATGACACGCCCCGCGGCGCGGTCCGGGGCCCTGCGGCTCCAAGTACGCCGTCCGGTGCGTCGCGGAGGAGCCCAGAACAACCTGATCTTGATGCTCCTGAGCTTCGCCGGCTCCGTCTTCGTGACGCGGGTGTTCCTCACCCTGACCGGCTACCCGCAGTTGGGCGGGGGCGGTCTGCATATCGCGCACGTGCTCTGGGGAGGGTTGCTGCTCTTCGTGGCGGCGCTGCTCCCTTTGATCTGGGCGAACCAGTGGGTGTATCGCGCCGGGGCCCTTCTCACCGGTGCCGGGGTGGGGTTGTTCATCGACGAGGTCGGGAAGTTCATCACGGCCACCAACGATTACTTCTTCCCCGCCGCAGCGCCGATTGTTTACGCGTTCTTTCTGCTCACGGTCCTCGTGTACTTGCGTGTGGCTCGCCCGCGCGAAGCCGATGCGCGCACGGAGCTCTACGCCGCGTTGGGCGAGATGGAGGAAATCCTCGACGGCGACCTGAGCCGCGAAGAACGCGCCGCCCTCGGTGCCCGTCTGCGCCGGGCGGAGGCGAAGGCACCCCGGGCCGACCTGGCGCGACTGGCGCGGGATCTCCGTACCTTCGTCTCTCAACGCCGGAGGCCGGCTCCCTTCGTGCGCGGCCCATGGCGGGATGCGCAGCAGCGACTCCTACGTTGGGAGCGGCGTATCTTCCCGCGCGTTCGTCACCGGGCGACGTTGGTGGGAGGTCTGCTCGGTCTGGCCGTGCTGGAATTCAAGAACCCCGCCGAGACCCTTCTGGGCGAGCAGCTTCCAAGGTTATTCGGGAGTTTCACCGGGCGGCACTTCGGCATGGAAGCCGCGCCGCGGCTGTTCGCATTGCGGGTGTCGTTGGAGATTGCGATCGGCCTGGCGCTGCTCCTCGGCGCCACCCTGCTGATCCTGCGGCGCGAAAAGGCCGGCCTTGCGGTCGGGACACTGGCATTGCTTCTCTCGTTGACCGTGGTCAATCTTGTCGTGATGTACTTCGAGCAGTTTTCAACGATGGTGACGGCCGCGATCCAGCTCGCGGTCCTGTCCGGGATCCTTCGCTATCGACGCCGGTTTCCCCGCTAGGGATTGAGGTGGGGGCCGAAGTGGACGATCGTAACCCCGACGAGATCCACCTGAGCCATAACGGGTCGAACCGTGCCGCCCAGCCAGGCGATCACCTCTGGGTTGTGTTCCGCGCTCGGATCCCAGGGGACGCGGGGGGCGACCGTGTGCGCGTCCGCAGCCGCGTTCCAAAAAACGAGCCACACCCCATTCGACCCCAGGGTTAGGTCCTCCAGAGATCCCACTTCGCGATTCACCTCCAGGGCGCGGACCGGCGCATCCCCGTGGTAGTAGATCGACAAGGGCACCACAATCTGAAGTACGCGCGGGATCACGATCTCCTCGGAGGTGGCGGCGGCCAGCGTGAGGCCCGCCTCCCGCCATTGTTCTTTTTGCTGACCGGAGGCGAAGTCCATCCGGTACAACCCCCATCCGGTGAGCAGCACGGCGAAGATCGTCGACGCCGGGCGGGTCCAGCCGGGCAGGCGTGCCCATCCCACCGCGGCCAGCACGAGAAGAGGCGGCAAGCTGGCGAGGAAGAAGCGGTCGACGTACAGCGGCCGGGACAGGGACACGACCAGGCCAAAGGCGACCGGGAAAAGGGCCCACAGCGCGAACAGGGTACGTAAGGAAGGGTCAGGCCACCTCGAGAACAGCCCCCGGAGAGCCAGTCCGAGGATTCCCACCGCGGTCACGACGTGCCCAACGTGGAGGGGAGGCGTGTACCCAACGGTGAAGTTGATCAGGGTGAGCCAGGGGTCCTGCCAGGTAGGCACGGGTATCCAGCCTATTCCGAAGTATCCGCCGTTTCGCTGCGCCACCCACGCCGCCCACGCAGCGAGAGGCAGGAAGGCGAGCGCCTGGAAAGCGGCCCATCGGCGTAGCTCCCTGGCATGACGGCGCAGGTGCAGGGCGAGGTGGGCCAATTGGATCAAGAAAAGGAGAGCGGCGAAATAATGGGTGAGGTAGGCGAGGGCGTGAACGGCGACGAACGCCGCGCCGGAAGCGGGTGAGGGCGGCTCGCGCAGCATCCGCGTGTACAGCCACATGGCTGCCAACGCGAGCACGACCAGAAGCGAGTACATGCGCGCCTCGCGCGAATACCACACGTGTAGAGGAGAGAGGGCGAGAAGCGTCGCGGCCAGGGCCGCCGAGGCAGGACCGACCCAGCGTGCACTCCATCGGTAAAGAAGGGCGACGGTGAGCGCGCCGAAAACGGCCGCGGGCAGGCGAGCAGCCCATTCGGAGGACCCAAGAAGGAGGCTGACCTTCTGGACGGCGTAGTACAACGGGGGGTGGACGCCGTCCGCCAACAGGAATTCGGTGCCCTCGCGCCAACCGAGCCGGGCGACGAACACGCTCACGGATTCATCGAACCACAGGCTCTGACGACCCAGTCCAATCAGCCGCACGGCGAGAGCCACGGTCGTGAGGAGGACGAGGGGGAGGAGGGAGGGGCGATCTCGCGCCGAGCCGAGCGTTTGGTCGTTAAGCATCGGCCTCATCGAAGTCCCAGGCATGAGGATTGAGTTGAATGTATTGCCGGACGCGGGATAGTTCATTAGCGTTTCGAATTACCCTCTCGTAATACCCGCGCTGCCACAGCCGACCCTCGAAACCGTGATTGCGGACGATTCGGGTGACCGAGGATTTGAAGGCCCGAATCACGGTGGGCAGGGAACCCCTGACGGGACGACCGAATGCCTCCGTAGGGGCACCCCATGGTGGTGGCGTAGGGGCACGCGATTGCGCGGGTGTAGGGGCACGCCATGGCGTGCCCCTACCGATGAAATGCAGGATTCCATGAATGTGGTCCGGCATCACAACATGCAGGTCCAGCGTCACGTGGGGAAAATGGATGGGGATGTTTCGCCAACATTCATCCACAACCTCGCCAAGAGGACGGAGGTAGACCTCGCCCAATACGATGTCGCTGAGAACGCAGGCCCGCCCCTGGGTGCAAATCGTCACGAAATACGCGCCCGGCTGGCCGTAATCGAAACCGCGCAGGCGAATGGACCGCCGCCAATTGGCCGTTGACCCCGGTCGCGGCGCCTCCTCGACCATGGAGTCCCCCTGGTGGTCCTGCCTGCGCCGAGTTCGCGATCGCGAGAGGCTCTAGTCGTGTGACTCGAACAGCATTTCCCCGGCGCGGATCGGCACGGGTACATGGTTCTCCGCCGGTGGGATCGGACAAGACCACAGTTCGTTGTACGCGCAATACGGGTTGTAGGCGTAGTTGAAATCCACCCGGAACTGCTTGCCGGCAATTTCCTTCGGCTCGAGGTAGCGTCCCGCGGCATAGGTCTCTTGGCCGGCCAGGGAGTCCACGAAGGGAAGGAAGAATCCGTGCTGGTTGCGGTAAATCGTCAACGTGACCGGCACCCCTTCGACCGTGAAGGAAAACCGGCCAAACCGGTCGTAGTCCTGGACCGCCCCGGTGCTGGTGGGCATCGCAACCGGCCGCTTTTCTTGGATGCGGACGACCTCGAGCGCCAGATTCAACGCCGGGTTCTCCGGGAAGTATCGCAAGCCGGCGAACCCTTGCCTCTGGTCCGGCTTGAGGGGGCTGTGAGGGCTGTGCTGGAAGTAGCCGTCCTTCTGTTGGCGAAACTCTTCGAGTTCGTTCATGGGGCATCCCCGCAGCGCCCTTTAGGATAGCGCGTTTGTGCGGCTGCCGGCCCGGGCTGGCTGCGCCCAAAGGGCGTTAACGCTCTTCTTGCACCGTCCGCTTATCCTTGCAGGAGAACGTTCCCCAATGGGGATGAGAGGGATACCACATGTCGAAAATCATTGGTATTGATCTAGGGACCACGAACAGCGTGGCGGCCGTGGTGGAAGGCGGCCAGCCGACCGTCATTCGAACCGCCGAGGGCGGGAATCTGGCGCCATCGGTAGTCGCGTTCTCCAAGGGCGGAGAACGCCTGGTGGGCCAAACGGCCAAGCGCCAGGCCGTCGTGAACCCCGAAAACACGGTGTACTCCATCAAGCGCTTCATCGGCCGGCGGCTCTCCGAGGTCGAGGCCGAACGGAAGATGGTCTCGTACTCTGTGGTGGCCGGCCCTAGCGAGGAAGTCCTTGTCAAGCTACCCGGCCCGGCCAAGAATTACACCCCGCAAGAGATTTCGGCCATGATCCTGGCTAAGCTGAAGGCCGATGCCGAGGCGTATCTGGGCGAACCGGTGACCCGGGCGGTCATCACGGTGCCCGCCTACTTCAACGATTCGCAACGCCAGGCGACCAAGGACGCCGGCAAAATTGCCGGTCTCGAGGTCGTGCGCATTATCAATGAGCCCACGGCGGCCGCGCTCGCGTACGGGCTCGATAAGAAGGAAAACGAGACCATCCTGGTCTTCGACCTGGGCGGGGGTACGTTCGACGTCAGCTTGCTCGAAGTCGGAGAAGGTGTCGTCGAAGTCAAGGCTACCCATGGCGACACCCACCTGGGTGGCGATGACTGGGACCAGGCCATCTTGAATTGGGTGGCGGGTGAGTTCCAACAGGAACATGGAATCGATCTGCGCCAGGATCGGCAAGCCCTGCAGCGGCTTCGCGAGGCGGCCGAGAAGGCCAAGATCGAGCTGTCGACAGTGAACGAGACGGAAGTCAACCTCCCGTTTGTCACCGCCGATGCCACGGGTCCAAAGCATCTCCAGCGAAAGCTATCCCGGGCCAAGTTCGAGCAGCTCACGGAGGCGCTGGTGGCCCGTTTGCGGGGGCCCTTCGAGGCCGTCCTGAAGGATGGCGCGATCCAAGCCGGGGATGTGCACGAAGTGGTCCTGGTCGGCGGCGCGACGCGGATGCCGATGGTCCAAGACCTGGTGCGATCGCTCACCGGCAAGGAGCCCCATAAGGGCGTGAACCCGGATGAGGTCGTGGCCGTCGGCGCGGCGATCCAGGGTGGAGTGCTGGCTGGAGAAGTGAAAGATGTCCTCTTGCTGGATGTCACCCCTCTCTCGCTGGGCGTGGAAACCCTGGGGGGCGTCCGCACGGCGTTGATCCCCCGGAACACGACGATCCCGGTAAAGAAAGCCGAAGTCTTCTCCACGGCGGAGGACGGGCAGACCGCCGTGGACATCCATGTGCTCCAGGGGGAACGGGCGATGGCGGCGGATAACACCACGCTCGGACGCTTCCGACTGGAAGGCCTGCCGGCCGCGCCGCGCGGGTTGCCGCAAATCGAGGTATCGTTTGACATCGATGCCAATGGGATCTTGAATGTGGCCGCGCGGGACCAGGCGACCGGTGTGGAGCAGCGTGTGACGATCACCGCCACCACTCATTTGAATGAGAAGGACATCCAGCGGATGGTCGAGGAAGCCAAGCAGCACAGCGCGGATGACGGCCGGCTTCGGGATCTTGTCGAGGCTCGGAACCGGGCCGACGGCCTGGCCTATGGCGCCGAGAAGGCGTTGCGAGAGTTGGGCGATCGTGTCCCCGCAGCGGACCGTCAGCGCATCGAAGGCAAAGTCGCCGAGCTCCGTCAGGCGATGAACGGTGACGATACGGCCCGAATTCAACAGGTGGCGACCGAAGTCGAGCAAGCTAGTCATGCCCTCAGTCAGCAGATCGGAGCTCAACCCGCGGGCGGCCCGGCGACGGGTCCGTCCAACGGGGCCGCCTCCGGCCAACCCGGTGGTGAGGGCGAAGTGATCGAAGGGGAGTTCCGGGAGGCCTAATCGGCCTCCCGGCCTTTTTCTCGAGGAGGGCTAGTGGGCGTATCGCTGGCGGGCACGGACGTCGTGCTCGATCTGACCGCGGAAGTCGAGCGAGTCCTGTGGGATTTCGATGCGTTGCGCACAGCCGATCGCCCGATCCGAGTGCAGGTTGGGAGCGACGGTCGGGTGATCTTGCGCGGCCCGGCGCGCTCGCGCTTTGTTCGGGATCAGATTCTCGAGCTCGTCCGCGCCGTCCCGGGCGTGGCCGAGGTCATCGACCACATCATCGCAGATCCAGAACTGGAGGTGAGGGTGGCGGAAGCCTTGGCCCTAGCCCCAAGGACGGCCTCCCTCACGCCCGGCTCGGTTCTGGTCCACTGCCGGTACGGAGCGGTCATCTTGACGGGCCAGCTGCCCCCAGGGACGGATCGGGAAGCCGTCGTGCAGGTCGCAAGGGGGGTTCCTGGCGTGGTCCAGGTGGACGACCGGCTGACGTGAACCCTGCGCCTCCCTTAAGGCTGAACCGGACCGAGCCTGCCTGCCAGAGAAACGATCTTGCGACCGCCCCTAGTGGGCCTATAATGATTAAGCTCTTCTAGGCCGTGCCGCCGCATCCTCTGCGGCGGTTCCTCCGTCCCGGCCGGACTCGTCAAGGAGGAGGTTTTCTGTGCCCCTTCCCAAGTTCGCGTACTTCCGCGGGAAGATCGTCCCTTATTCCGAAGCCAAAGTCGGCGTGATGACCCACACCTTCAACTACGGCACGGGTGTGTTCGGGGGTTTGCGTGGGTACTGGAACCCGGAGGAGAAGCAGCTTTTTATCTTCCGGCCGCTCGATCACTTCCATCGGTTTCTCAATTCGGCCAAGTTGCTGTGCGTGAACGCGGAGTACACCCCCGAACAGCTGCGGGACCTGACGCTGGAGGTCTTGAGGACCGAGGACCTGCATGAGGACTGCTATGTCCGGCCCCTCATCTACAAGGAAGATGAAATCATCGGGGTCCGTCTGCACGACTTACACGACCAATTGACGATCTTCTCGGTGCCGTTTGACCGGTATGTCGAGGCCGACGCCGGCGCCCATGTCACGATCTCGGGCTGGCGGCGCATCGATGACAATGCAGTCCCGGCTCGAGGCAAATTCACCGGCGCCTATATCAACTCCGCCTTCATCAAGACCGACGCGGTCCGCTCCGGGTTCGACGAGGCCATCGTCCTCACCCAGGAGGGCCATGTGTCGGAGGGGAGCGCGGAGAACCTCTTCCTCCTGCGCGACGGCGTGCTCGCCACGCCCTCGGTGACCGAGAACATCCTGGAGGGGATCACCCGCAAGACGGTGCTGACCCTGGCCCGCGAAGAGCTTGGGCTGGAGGTGGTCGAACGACCGGTCGACCGGACCGAGATCTATTTGTGCGACGAAATGTTCATGAGCGGAACCGCGGCCGAGATCACCCCGATCGTCCGGGTCGATCATCGTCCCATTGGGGATGGGCGAATTGGCCCCGTCACACGCGAATTCGTGCAGCTCTACGACGACGTGGTCCGCGGGCGCGTCCCCAAGTACCGCCACTGGAACGAGCCCGTCTACGTTCGCGAGCCCGCCCGCATCGGCGGTTGAGGCTCCCCGGCCCCGGGGCGCCATGACGAGGCGCCGGGCCGGACAAAACCCCTCGTACCTCCTTTTCGATTCTCACGCAGGTAGAGATTGAACTTTCGACCGCGGCGGACCTTGGGCCTGGCTGTCGCGGCCGCGGGAATCGCGATTTCCCTTGCGGCCGCGGCGGGGGGGACCGCCCTGCTCGCGGCCTCTCCGATCACCCCGGGTGGGTTGCTGCTCGGTCTGCTGCCGGTCGCCGGCCTGGCCGCGGCCGCGGCGTTGGTTTACCGCGCGGCGGGGCTTTGGAGTGCCGCCTACCACATCGACCGAAATGGTTTTCAGCTCCAGTGGGGGTGGGCGACAGAGCAAATGCCCTGGTCGGCGGTTCGGGAGATCCGTCCGCTCGCGGGAGTGGCGCCGCGGGTCCGCCCTCGGCCTGGGCTGTGGTGGCCAGGGTGCGTCGTGGGGACGGCTCGAGTGGACGGCCTGGGGGAGGTGGATTTCTTTTGCACAGACCTCGGCCCTGGCGCCCTCCTGATGCGCACCGGGAGCCGTCACGTAGTGATTTCGCCGGATCGCGCCGATGATTTCATGGACGCGTATATCCAGGCTACGCGCCAGGGCGTGCTCACGGCGATTTCCGAGAGATCCGTCCGGCCGGATTTCCTGGCCTCCCGGGTCTGGGCGGATCGGCGCGCTCGTTGGCTCTTGATTGCGGGACTGTTCATTCCGCTGGCCCTGATCGGCTACCTGGCTGTGCGTTCCGCCGGGCTTCCAGCCGAAGTGCCCTTCGGTTTCGATCCTCTCGGTCGCCCCAACCCCGCCGCACCACAAGGGCGCCTCTTGCTCCTTCCCGTCCTTGGGTTGGCTTTCTGGACCCTCAATCTTGTCAGCGGCGCCTGGATCTATCGTCGGGAGGCGGACCGGCCGATTTCCTACGCTGTGTGGGCGACCGCGCTTCTGGCCGGCTGCCTGCTGTGGGGGGCGACGTTGCAAATGCTCGCGGCTTCACGCTCGTAGTTCTCCACTGGGACCGTGTGGTTTTCCACCGTTTCCACAGCTTGTGTCCACAGCCGTAGTGGATAAGACCATTCCCGTGGCCACTCTCGTTATGGGAGCTCTCCTGGGAGCGGCGATCGCCTACCTGGCATATCGGGCCAAGGCGTTGACGGCCGGCGGCGCGGCCGCGGCCGCCGGTGTGGGGGCCGCCACGTTCGCCGGAGGCGGCTTGGCCGCGGCTGTGTTGATGGTGATATTTTTCACAAGCGCCACGGTTCTGACCCGGCTGGGATGGCGCGCGAAAAGAATCGCGGAGTCCGGTTATGCCAAGGGGGGCCGTCGGGACGCAGCACAAGTCCTGGCCAACGGTGGTGTGGCGGCCGCCCTGAGCGCGGCCTTCGGCTTGGAGGCGTCGAGTGCATGGTGGGCCGGGATCGTTGGTGCCCTGGCCGCCGCGACCGCAGACACATGGGCGACCGAATTGGGCGGGCTCTCCCGAGTTTGGCCGCGGCGGATCACGAGCGGAGAGCGTGTGCCGCCCGGTACGTCAGGCGGCGTGACGCCCCTCGGTCTCGCCGGTGCCGCGGCCGGCGCGGGCTTGATCGGCGTGTCCGCGGCCTGGCTACGATCCAACCCTTCGTTTGGCCTGATCGCTGTGGTGGCAGGCACGAGCGCGGCCCTCTTCGACAGCTTGCTCGGGGCCACCCTGCAAGGAATGTACTTCTGTCCGGCATGCGGAGAGGAGACCGAACAGTTCCCGCGCCACCGGTGCGGCAGCCCGACCCGCCACCACAGGGGGATCCGCCAACTCGACAACGATGGCGTGAACCTTCTCGCCACGGCGTTCGGTGCGGCCGTGGCGATGGGGGTCGGCATCCTTCCATCCGCAGCGTAGGAGGCCACGATGGACAATCCGAGCCGGGATGATACTCGCCGGTTGCTGAAAACGTTTGGGATCGCGGCCGATGAAGCGATCCTGACACATCTGGCGAGAACCCCAGGCCGCTCGAGGGTAGTGCGCCTGACACTAGAGGACCTCACCGACTACGGGGATTCGGCCCCGGACGTTCCTCTCCACCTGGAACTCGAGGGCGAGATTCGGGCCGCCTGAGCAGTGACGGATGGCTACAGGGCTTTGGGAGGGGCCCCGGAGTCCCTTTAGAGGGGAGAGACTCCTCCTCACTTAGTGTCATTCCAGCCCCGACCCTTCGGCTTCGCCTCTCGCGTGAAGGCTGACGGTCTGGCTCGAGGCTCCGCCCAGGGGAGGGGCGTGGAATCGCTGAAACCAACCCATTGAGGACGCGCGTAAACGAAGTGAAAGCCCCCACGCATACCGCTATCCACCACAATTTTTGCTCCCAGCGGCTCGATCTCATGGGCCGCGCGTTAGCGACTCCACGGCCCCTTCGCGGAGCCTTCGACTGCGCTCAGGCCAGGGCTCAGGCCTGGAGTGACATTAATGCAGAGTGGGGAGCGGCCCGCAGCAGTGAATCGCGAATCGTGAATAGCGGTTAGCCTTGTTGCTGGATGCTGGATGCTGGATGCTGGATGCTGGATGCTGGATGCTGGATGCTGG
>JBBDZX010000008.1:52766-222830 GCA_040899905.1 Anaerolineales bacterium
TGCTGGATGCTGGATGCTGGATGCTGGATGCTGGATGCTGGATGCTGGATGCTGGTTGCTGGCGGCTGGCAGCCGGAAGCTGGAGGCGGGCTTTCGGCCTTAGAATTGGATCCCTGCGGAGCCTTCCATGTCGCAAGGATCTCTGGAGAAGGTGCTCGGCGTCGTGCTGGGCGGGGGCCGGGGTGCCCGCCTATGGCCCCTCACCAAGCTCCGCGCCAAGCCGGCCGTGCCGATCGGGGGCAAATACCGCCTGGTCGACATCCCCCTGAGCAACTGCCTGAATTCGGGGATTCACCAGATCGCAATCCTCACCCAATTCAATTCCGTTTCCCTGCACCGGCACATCTCGCAGTCCTACCACTTCGACAACTTTCATCCCGGATGGGTGCAGATTCTGGCCGCCGAACAGACCCTGGACAGCGCCGATTGGTATCAAGGCACGGCCGACGCCGTGCGCAAGCAGCTGTTTGAGATCCAGGTGACGGGCGCGGCCGATGTCCTGATCCTGGCCGGGGACCACCTGTACCGCATGGACTACGCGGAGATGGCTCGCTTTCATTGGGATCACGATGCGGATGTCACGGTCGCGGTCAAGCCGGTATCGGGCTCGGATGCCTCTCGGTTCGGGATTCTCAAACAAGAGGCCGACGGTCGAATCACGGCCTTCACCGAGAAGCCGAAGTCGGCCGAGGTCCTGGCCCCGTTCGCCAGTCGGGGTGACGCCGAGCACCCATATCTCGGATCGATGGGGATCTACCTGTTCCGGACTCCGGTCCTGGCCGAGCTCCTCGCGTTGGATCACGACGACTTCGGGGGCGACGTGATCCCATCCGCCATTCAATCGCACCGCGTGTTCGGGTATTCCTTTGATGACTACTGGGAAGATATCGGGACGATCCGCTCCTTTTATGAGGCCAATCTGGCGCTGACCCGTCCGGATGCACCCTTCAGCTTCCACGACCCACAGCGCCCGATCTACACCCACCCGCGCTACTTGCCGGGATCGCGGATCTATGACGCCCGCTTGGATCAGGTTCTCCTGGCCGATGGATGCCTGATCCGAGGGGCCGCCATCCGCCGCTCGGTGGTCGGCCTGCGCAGTCTGATCGGAGAGGATGTGGTGATCGAGGACGCCGTCATCATGGGGGCGGACTACTATGAAGACGACGGCGCCGCCGAATCGGCCGGGGTTCCCCCGATCGGGATCGGCGCCGGATCCGTCGTGCGGGGGGCGATCGTGGACAAGAATGCCCGAATCGGCGCCCGAACCCAGATCAACCCCTTCCCACGAGGCACGCACCAGGAGGAGCAAGATTGGAGCGTCCGGGACGGTGTGGTCGTCATCCCGAAGGGGGCCGTCCTCCCCGCCGGGTCGGTCATCGGCCCGACCCCAGCCTGAGCGTCCCTTGACGAGCCCGCCAGGCTCTAGTTGACGCGCCGCGCAAGGCCGCCTACAATCATCTTTTAAGGTATGCGTCTGTCCCGTTCGGGCAGGCCGAGGGAGGTGAAGGGCGAGCGTTCAAATCGGTTTCCCCACGTGTACCATCCTAGACATCGTATGGAGGAGAGAACTGTGAAACGCCGAGAACTTTTTCAAGCACTGGGCCTGATCGTGGCCGCGTCGATGGTCCTGGCCGCGTGCGGCGGGGCAACGACGCCGCCTCCGGCCACCGAACCACCCGCGACCGAACCGCCCGCGACCGAACCGCCCATGGCCTTCGAGCCGGTGGCGCCGTTGACGGCGGCCTCGTGCGACTACGGCGGCTTCTTCCAGGAAATCGCCGCGGTCGACGAGCACACCGTTCGCTTTACCCTGTGCAAGCCGGACCCGGCTTTCCTGTCGAAGATTGCCTTCAGTGTGTTCTCGATCTACCCCAGCGAATGGCTGGAGGCGACCGGCGCCACGGGGGAGGCCCTCGAGGCACCGGTCGGCACCGGGGCGTACACCGTGGGCGAGTGGGCGCGCGGGGAGAGCATCACCTTCAATCGCTTCGAGGACTATTGGGGCGAGCCGGCTGAGAACGACACCCTGGTCTTCCGCTGGAGCACCGAGTCGGCCGCACGTCTGCTCGAACTGCAAGCCGGGACAGTGGACGGGATCGATAACGTCGCCCCGAGCGACTTCGCCACCGTGGAAGGCGACGCGACCCTGCAGCTTCAGGTTCGGCCGGCGCTCAACGTTTTCTACATCGGAATCCAACGCAACCAGGCTCCCTTCGACAATGTCGAGGTCCGGCAAGCGCTGGCCATGGGCATCGACCGCCAGTTGATTGTCGACATCTACTATCCGGAGGGCTCGGAGGTGGCGTCGCACTTCACGCCGTGCGCGATTCCGAACGCGTGTGAGGGCGATCCCTGGTACGACTTCGACCCCGAAGCGGCCCGCGCCATGCTGACCGAGGCGGGGTACCCTGATGGCTTCGAGACGACGCTCAGCTACCGGAACGTTGTGCGTGGGTATCTGCCGGAAGTCGTCCAGGTCGCCGGCGAGATCCAGCGCCAGCTGGAAGTGAACCTGGGGATCACCGCCGAGGTCATCGAGATGGAGTCGGGTGCGTTCATCGACGCCACGGCCGTCGGGGACGTCCAGGGACTGCACCTGCTGGGCTGGGGTGCCGACTACCCGCACGTAACGAACTTCCTGGACTACCATTTCCCCGAGGCCCAACTGCAGTTCGGCGCGGCGCATCCGGAGATCTACGAGCACCTCACTGAAGGCGCGCAGATCGCGGATGCGGCCGAAGCCGCCCCGGTCTACGAGCAGGCGAACAATGCCATCCGTGAGCTGGTTCCGTTGATCCCGGTCGCCCACGGCGGTTCCGCCCTGGCCTATCGGGCGGATGTCACCGGGGCGCACGCCAGCCCGCTGTCGAACGAGTACTTTGGCGTGATGGACCCGGGCGGCCGAACGACGTTCGTGTGGATGCAGAACGGCGAACCGCCGAACCTGTTCTGCGCGGACGAGACCGACGGAGAGGCGCTGCGGGCCTGTGAGCAGGTGACCGAGGCGCTCTACTCGTACGAAGTCGGTGGGACGGCTGTCCAGCCGGCCCTGGCCGAGGCGTGTGTGCCGAACGCCGATCTGACGGAGTACATCTGCACCCTCCGTCAAGGCGTACTGTTCCACGACGGCTCGTCGTTGGATGCGAATGACGTCGTGGTGACCTTCACCATGGGCTTGGACGCCGCCTCGCCTCTGCATGTGGGCAACACCGGCGTCTTCGAGTACTACTGCTTTCTCTGGAGCGCGTGCCTGAACGTTCCGGAGGGGTAAGCGCGAGGCGGTCCTAACGCCGCGCAGGTAAAACCAACGCGGGATGGGACGGCACGGTCTGAGTCCCATCCCGCGTTGTCCTTTCTGGGCCAGCTCCGGAGTTCCTCATGCTGGAATACAGCGTTCGCCGCATCCTTTCCTCCATCCCCGTTCTTCTGGGGATCCTGATCGTGACCTTTGCCCTGGCCCGGCTCATCCCGGGAGATCCATGCACCGCCATGTTGGGCGAACGGGCGGCGCGGAGCGGTGACACCTGTGAGCGGTTCGCCGAAGCGCGCGGCCTGAACAAGCCCATCCTGGTGCAATTCGGTCTGTACATGGGCCGTGTCCTGCAGGGCGACTTCGGCGACTCGATCCGCTTTGCGCGGCCTGTGTCCCTGATTCTGGTGGAACGACTGCCGCTAACCGTCGAACTCAGCTTGACGGCCCTCGCGATCGCGTTGCTGATCGGCATTCCCGCCGGGATCATCGCCGCCGTCCGTCACAATTCGACCTCCGACGTAGTGGCCATGGTCGGGTCGAATATCGGCGTATCCATGCCTGTCTTCTGGCTGGGGCTGATGCTGGCTTACGTCTTCGCGTTGCTACTGAAGGACACGCCCTTCGTCCTGCCGCCCTCCGCCCGTCTCACGGCCGGCCTGACCGCGGTGCCGTTCTATCAGGTCTACGGCTGGCAGGTGGCGGCCGACTCGACGATGGAGCGATTCCTGGAGTTCTTTGCCAACCTATACATCTTCAACTCGATCATCACCTTCGACTGGGCGGTCCTGGTCGATGCCGTCAAACACCTTATCCTGCCGGCCGTCGCCCTGAGCACCATCCCCGCCTCGATCATCGCCCGCATCACCCGATCGAGCCTGCTGGATGTGCTCGGATTGGAATACATTCGGGCCGCTAGGGCGAAGGGCTTGCCGAAGCGGGTCGTGGTCTTGAAACATGGACTTCGCAATGCCCTCCTGCCTGTGGTGACCGTCGTTGGGCTGCAGATGGGCGGGCTGTTGGGCGGGGCGGTCCTCACGGAGACCGTCTTCGGACTGGCCGGCGTGGGCCGGATCCTTTTCGAAGCCATCACGGCGCGGGACTATCCGATCATCCAAGCCTTCACGTTTGTCATCGCCCTGGGTTATGTGAGCGTGAATCTGATCGTGGACATTTCGTACACCTACCTCGATCCGCGCGTCCGGATGTCCTAGGATCGGGCCGTGGCGATCGAAGCTCGCCTCGAGCAGCCCCTGGGCTCCGTGGACCGGCGTGCCGACACTGTCCAGCCCACAAGCCTGTGGCGGACCACCTGGCATCGCCTGTTCCGCCGGCGCTCGGCGTTGGTCGGCATGGCCATCCTGGGTCTGCTGGTGAGTTTCGGCATCTTCGCCCCGTGGATCGCGCCCTACGACCCGGCGGAAGCGCTCTACGACGAGGGGGTGGAACGGCGCGGCCCTCCGTGCATCCATCTCCTGGGATGCCCCGCCGATCAGCCCCAGCATCTGATGGGGATCGATGGAAACGTGCGCGACCTGTTCAGCCGGGTCGTGTACGGCGCGCGGGTCTCGCTCGTGATCGGCTTCACCATCGTCGGCGTTGCCATTGTGGTTGGAGCCCTGCTCGGGGCCGTGGCCGGCTATTTGGGAGGGTGGGTGGACAATGTCATCATGCGCCTGCTGGACGTGGTCCTCGCTTTCCCCTCGCTGCTCTTGGCCATCGCCATCGTCTCGGTGTTGGGTCCCGGATTGGAAAACGCCTTGCTGGCGATCAGCCTGGTCTCCATCCCCTCCTACGCGCGGGTCATGCGGGCCAGCGTTCTCAGCGTGAAGGAGAAGGATTTCGTCCAGGCCTCGCGTGCCTTGGGCGCGAACTGGATATGGATCCTGGCCCGCTCCGTCCTCCCGAACGCGCTCACGCCTCTGATTGTCGTGGGAACGCTGGGGATCGCCACCGCGATCCTGGAGACGGCGGCGCTCTCCTTCCTGGGTCTGGGAGCGCAGCAGCCCACCGCCGAGTGGGGATCGATGCTCGGCCTGGAGCGCAACCAGGTCTTCAGCGCGCCGCACCTGGTGTTCTTCCCCGGCTTGGCGATCATGCTCACCGTGCTCGGGTTTAATCTCCTCGGCGATGGGTTGCGGGATGCGCTGGATCCTCGATTGGGGAGTGGGCCCTCCTAGGGCTGACCGCGGTGCGGATGGGGAAGCAAGAGACTTTCGATTCGAACATCCCTCGACGCGTGAGATTTCCAGCACGCTGAGCTTGTCGAAGCGCGCTCGATGATATGAGATCTCCCATGGGCGCCCCTCGACAGGCTCGGGGTGCTGGTCTCGCATGATACAATCTCGGCCGATCCACCCCCGCGCGCACCCGGCTTGAGGGCAGCGTGCCCCCGAATCCTGATTGCATCTTCTGCAAGATCATCGCCGGCCGGGCCGAGGCTAGTTTCCTCTTTCGGGGGACCAAGGTCGCCGCGTTCCTGGATGTGTTCCCCTGGATGCCGGGCCACACGCTCGTCGTACCTCGGCGTCACGTGAGCGGCTTGGCGGAGCTGACGCCGGATCTCGGCGGGCACATGATGGCGGCGGGGCGCCGCGTGGCGGCGGCGCTTCGGCGTGGAATCCCCGGATGCGAAGGCGTGAACTACTTCCTGGCGGATGGCGCCGTGGCCGGTCAGACGGTATTCCACTGCCACCTGCACGTCTTGCCGCGAGCGGCCGCGGATGGTTTTGGACTCCGCCGGCCCGCTGTGCGCCCGCCCTCGCGCGAGGAACTGGAGGCGCAGGCCGCTGGCATTCGGACAGCTCTTCAGGCGCCGCGGCGCGTGGCGGACCGCCGATGAAGCGCGGGCTGCGCACGGTGTGTGTGTACAGCGGATCGAGCGACAAGATTGGTCCTGCGTACCTCCGTTCCGCCCAAGGGATGGGGGAGGTCCTGGCCGAGCGCGGCCTGAGCGTGGTCTTCGGAGGGAGCCGGACTGGCCTAATGGGGGCCCTGGCCGATGCGGCGCTCGCCGGGGGCGCCAAGGTGATCGGGGTACTGCCCCGTGAATTCAACACCCGCGCTTTGGCGCATGCGGGCCTGAGCGAGCTCCGTGTGGTCGAGACGATGCACGAGAGAAAGGCGCTGATGGCCTCCCTGGCGGATGCCTTCATCGCCCTGCCCGGGGGATTTGGGACGCTGGAAGAGCTCTTCGAAATCCTCACCTGGGCGCAGCTCGGGCATCACCGGCATCCGGTGGGGCTTCTGAATGTCGCCGGGTACTACGACTCAATGCTGGCGATGATCGATCGGGCCGCGTCCGAGGGGTTCGTCTATGAGGAGCATCGGCAACTGCTGCTCACCTCGGCCGATCCCGCGACGTTGGTCGACCGTTTGGAGAACTACGAACCGCCCGCCGGACTGGAACGCTGGATGCAGCGAAGAGAGGAAGAGGCATGAACGCGGCGCAGTATTTCGATCATTGGATGGTGGTGTGGCGGGACTTGTTGCGGGGCGTGTCGGTCCTGCAGGACGAACACCTCGCCTTCCGTCCTGCACCCCGCTACGCGCGCACCGTCGGGGGAATCCTGAGCCATCTGGTGAACCTCGAGGAGGGCTGGATCCACTACGTCGTCCGCCGCGCCCTTCCGGGGTGGCCCGCGGAGCGCGGCCCGGGATGGAAGACCGTGGAACAAGCGCGGGCCGATTTGGAACGCGTCCACAAGGACACCGTCGACTACCTGCAGGCCGTGAGCGAGGATGACTTCGAGCGAATCGTCCAGGTCCCCGACGATGGCACCCCGAAGCTAATGTGGATTCTCTGGCACGTGTTCGAGCAGGAGATCCATCATCGCGGTGAGCTCTTTCTCTGCCTGAGCCTGCTGAATCTCGATCGGCCCAAGATCGACAAACCCGGGTGAGGCAGGAGCACGCGCCCGGCACCCGCCGGGCGGCAAGCGGTCCTTCGGGCCATCAAGGTTCAAGGGGTGCTTTCTCTTCCCCAGATAGGGGAGAGACTCCGCATCCTGAGCTGGAGGCAGGATCAACGGCAAGGGGCCCACGGCCGCGTGGCACCGATCCTATGGAAGTCCCTTGAGGCTTGATGCCGCCCCGAAGGGGCGGCGCTTGAGGCTTGGGTCCACGATCCGCAGACAGGTTCAGTCTCGCCCCCACGCGCGATCCTGAGGGAAGATGCCAGACCCGATCCGCCTCCTCCATTTCGCCGACGTACATATCGGGATGGAGAACTACGGCCGCCTCGACCCCGCCACGGGGACCTCGAGCCGCGTGCGCGATTTCCTCGATCGCCTGGACGAGATGATCGATTACGCGCTGCAAGGGGAGGCGGATCTGGCGGTCTTCGCCGGTGACGCCTTCAAGAATCGAGACCCCGAGCCCACGCACCAGCGCGAGTTCGCGGCCCGGATCAAGCGGCTGGCGGACGCGATGCCGGTCTTGTTGGTGGTGGGGAACCATGACACACCGGGCATGGCGGCGAAGGCGAGCAGCGTCGATATCTTCCACGCGCTGGCGGTTCCCGGCATCATCGTCGGGGGCAGATCGGGAGGCCAGGTGGTGGAGACCCGGCGGGGTCCGGTCTACCTCGCGTGGATGCCGTATCCGATTCGAAACCGGCTCCTCTCGCAGCCCGAACAGCAAGGCAAATCGATCGAGGAGCTGGAGGCCGCGCTGCAATCGACCGTGATCGACATTGTGCGGGATCTGGCGCAGGCGGCGGGGGCCCAGGACATGCCCCGAGTCCTGGCGGCGCACCTCTCGGTGGCCGAGGCGCGGGTCGGTTCGGAGCGGCTGGTGATGCTGGGAAAGGATCTCTCCCTTCCGGTCTCGGCCCTCAAGGACTCGGCCTGGGATTACATCGCCCTCGGTCATGTCCACCGACATCAAGAGCTCCATCCCTCGGGATACCCGCCGGTCGTGTACAGCGGTTCGCTGGAGCGGATTGATTTCGGCGAGGAGCAGGAGGCGAAGGGCTTTTGCTGGGTCGAGTTGATCCGCGGGAAAACGAAGTGGACTTTCGTGCCGGTGGCGGCGCGGCCCTTTCGCACCCTGCGGGTGGATGCGAGCTCCGGAGGAGATCCGACCCGCGCCGTCCTTGATGCCGTGGCCCGCGGTGACCTCGCCGGCGCGGTGGTGCGGCTGCTGATCCGCCTGCGTGCCGATCAAACCTCCGATTTGCGCGAGCGCGAGATTCAGGCCGCCCTGGGAACTGCGGCCCACGTCACCATCTGGCGAGATGTCGTGGAAGACGAACGCGGCCGACTGGGCGGCGTCTCGCCCGAGGCACTGGCGCCGCTCGAGCTTCTCGAGGCGTACTTTCAGGGGCGGGGGGAGTCTCCGGAGCGGATGGCCGCCTTGCTCGACCGGGCGGCCGAGCTGATGCAGGATGAACCCGGCGAGGCCGAGGCCGCGGAAGGGGCGGCGTGAAACCGGAATGATTCTGGTGGAACTGGAGCTCGAGAATTTCCTGGCGTACCGGCACCCCGGCCCGCTCAGGCTGGATGGAATTCACGTCGCGGTCCTTTCAGGCCCGAACGGCGCGGGGAAATCCTCTCTTCTGGATGCCCTGACCTGGGCCCTGTGGGGACGGGCGCGTTCGAGCCAGGTGGATGACTTAGTCCACCAAGGCGAAACCGATATGGCGGTCCGCGTGACCTTTGATCAGGAAGGAGCCCGCTACCGCGTGATCCGCCAACGGCGCGCCGGCAAGCGAAGCGCAGCGCTGCTCGAGCTTCAATCCTGGGACCCTGAAGCCGGGGGTTGGCGCGGCCTGGGGGAAGGGGCGGTCCGCGAAACCCAATCCAAGATCAACTCTTTGCTTCGGCTGGACTATGAAACGTTCACCAACTCCGCCTTTCTGGGCCAGGGGAGAGCGGACGAGTTCACCACCAAAGCCCCCTCCATGCGCAAACAAATCCTGGCGGATATCCTTGGATTGGCTCGCTGGCAAGGCTTTGAGGATCGCGCCAAGGAAAGCATCGCGGTCACCCAAGCGGCGATGGCGAGGCTGGAGGGTCGTCGTCTCGAGATCGATCGTGAGCTCGAGCGGCGAGAGGCCCACGAGCAGGAGCTGGGCGCAGCGCTGGCCGCGGCGACCGCCGAGGCGGAGCGGCTCGCCGTGGCGGAGCGGGAATGGGCGGATCTGGATCGGGCGCGGACCGAGTTGGTACGGCTGCAGAAACAGATCGATGACTTGACGCGCCGGATCACGGCTGCCCAGCGGGACCAGACGGAGGATGAGCGGGAACGAGAGTCTGCGCTGGGCAAGGCGGATCGAGTGGCATGGGAGGCCGTCGCCTCCGACGTAGTGGGGAAACTCGCAGAGCTGGCGGGGGTGGAAGGACGGTTCCGTGAGGCGCGAGCCGCCGCGGCCGACAAAGCACAGGAAACGGCCACGTTGCGCGGGGCCCACCAGGCCCTCGGACCGGAGACGGAACCGATTAAGACCCGGGTTGCCCTCCTGCGGAGCACACCGGATCCCGTCTGCCCGACATGCGGGCAGCCTCTGGAGGACGCGGCGAGGCACCGGCTGGTCGAGGCCCTGGAGGCTGAGGTCGAGGCGAGACGGGTTGAGTTTCGGCGCCTACAGGTCCGGATCAAAGAGCTGGAGGAACAGTCGTCGACATTAGAGCGCGAGGCAAAGGATTTCGAGCGGCGCCTGTCCGCGCGGCCCAGTCTGGAAAAGCGCCGCGGCGAGGTCGAGGCGGCGGTGGCGCACGCGGACGACGCGGCCGCCCTCGCCGCCCGCGTGGCCGAACGGATCGAGCGGCGCCGAGGCGAACTCGAGGCGTGGGCGCGCGAGCGGGTGGAGCTCGAGGCCGAGGCCCAGACGTGGGAATCGCGCCTGGCAGCCGCCTCTTTGACTCAGGAGAATCTTGAGCGGATACGCTTGGAGAAACGGCTGGCGGACGAACGGGTCGGCGGCGCTCGCCAGCAACTGGCGGCGCTCGAGTCCGCCGCCCGGCAGCGCGAGGACGTCCAGGCAGAGCGGGCCCGGCGAGAGGTGGATCTGGCGATCGATCAGGACCTGCGGCAGGCGTTCAGCAAGCGGGGGGTGCCGGCGTGGATCATCGAGACGGCCGTACCCGAGCTGGAGCGAGCCGCCAACGAGATCTTGACCGGCCTCACCGAGAACCGGCTCCACGTTCGCTTTGAGACGCAGCATGAGATTCGGACCGGGGAGATGCGGGAGGCGCTCGACATCGTGATCTCCGACGATCTCGGCTCCCGCCCCTACGAGCTCTACTCCGGGGGGGAGGCTTTTCGGATCGATTTCTCGATCCGTATCGCCCTATCCCGCCTTCTGGCCAGACGAGCCGGGGCTCACCTCCGAAGTCTGTTCATCGATGAGGGCTTCGGAACGCAGGACGCGCGCGGTCGGGAACAGCTCATCTCCGCGATTCACCGGGTGCAGGATGATTTCGACCGGATTCTGGTGATCACGCACATCGAGGAGATGAAGGACGCGTTTCCGGTGCGGATCGAGGTGGAGAAGACCCCGCAGGGCTCTCAGTTCCACCTGGCGTGATCGCGGCCTGGCGCGGCCGCGGGAGTCTTAGGCTCGGGCCGACTCCGCGGGCCGGGCGGGCGCCGGCGGGACGACGGCCTCGGACATGGCCGCCGGGAGCCAGACGGTGAAACGCGAACCACGGCCCTGGATGCCTTCGCTCGAAACCATGATCCTGCCCCCGTGCCGCTCGGCGATCTCCTTGCAGATGGAGAGGCCCAGCCCCGTCCCGGCATTGGGCGCCAGGTGGCTGGCCCTGCCTCGGTAAAAACGCCTGAAGATCATCGGGATTTCCTCGGGCGCGACTCCCAACCCGGTGTCCTCCACGTGAGCCACGATCCAGCGGTCGCCTTCGGATTCACCCTCGATCTCGGTGGTCAAGGTGATTCGACCCCCCGACTCGGAGTAGTTCAAGGCATTCGTCAGAAGGTTTGTGAAAATTTGCGCAAGCAATCGCGCGTCGCCGGCTGCCGGGGGCAAGCGAGGGGCGCACTCGAGCGAGAGGTGAAGTCCACGCTGGGTCGCCATTCGATGCCGGTCTTCGACCAGGGCGCGCAGCAACTCGTTCACGTCGACCGGCCCCACCTCGAGGGGGGCGACCCCCGACTCAAGACGGGATAGGGAAAGCAAGTCTTCGATCAAATCCGCAAGGCGTTCGCTCTCCCGAGTCAGGGTCTGCAGATATCGCTGGGAGCGTTCCCGGTCGTCGGTCTCGGCCAGCAAGTCGAGGTACAGGCGGATGTTGGTGAGGGGTGTCCGGAGCTCGTGCGAGACGTCCGAGACGAACTGCGACTTGAGCCGGTCGAGCTGTTTAAGGGCGCTGATGTCGTACTGGACCGCGACGAAGTTAATCGGGGCCCCGGTTTCGTGGAGGACCGGGGTAATCGTGACGGCGGCGTCATACGTGCTTCCATCCTTGCGCCGGTTCACGAGCTCGCCGTGCCATGTCTTTCCCTCGCGAAGGGTTTGCCACATCTGGGTGAATGCGAGCCTCGGCTGGACCTCGCTGCGCAGCAGGCGCGGCGTCTGCCCGATCGCCTCGGCCGAGTCGTAGCCGGTGAGACGTTCCCAGGCCGGGTTCACGTATTGGATGAGGGATTCCGAGTCGGTGACGACCACCGCGTCGCCGACGTTGGCCAGAATGGTGTGCAGGCGGTCTCGCTCGGATTGGAGCTCCGCCTCAAGCCCCTTGCGGATGGAGATATCAAATACGAGCGCGCTGATGCCTTGAGGGCTGCCGGCATCATCCACGATCAGGCTCACGGCCAACAGAACCGGGATGCGGCGCTCGGAAGAGGTTTGAAGCGCCACCTCATACACCTCTCGCGCAGGGCGGTCACCACGCAGTCGAGCGCGGAAGCGTCGTTCTTCCTCGGGGCGGAAATCCGGAGCCAGGCAGTCGGAGAACGGCCGGCCGATCAAGTCCAATTCGGAACGATCCAGAAGGGTTGCCAGCGCCCGGTTAGCGTAGACCAGATGGCCTGTGGGGTCAGTCTGAATGATCCCCGCCAGGGAGGTTTCGACCAACGCCCGGTAGCGGGCCTCGGACAGGGCGAGGTCATGGGTCCGCGCGACAACCACGACCTCGAGCCGTTGCGCCTGGGATTCAATCTGACCATACAGGTGGGCGTTTTCAATCCCGATCGCGGCTTGCGCGGCTAATGCGCTTAGGAGATCGAGGTCCGAGGTCTGAAACGGTCGATCCCGTCCGATGCGTCGCACGGTCATGACGCCCATCGTCCTCTGGCGGATCTTAAGCGGGGCGAGAATCAAGGATTCTTGTTCGTCCTCGGGCGTCCCCGGGATCTGAAGCGCACGTGGGTGGGAGGCCGGGTCGTTGGTGAGCAGGGGTTCTCCCGTCTCCATGACGTGGCCAACGAGTCCGACCCCCGGCTTGAGCTCCAGGCCCAGCACGGCTTCTGCGTGGGGGTCAATCGCCACAAGACAGCGAAGCGTGTCTTCGCTGGCGTCGAGCAATTGGATCCGCGAGCCGTCGGCGCGCAGCAGGTCCTTGGCCTCGCGCGCGATGAGGTGCAAGACGGTCGAGAGGTCGAGCGAGGCGGAAATGGAACGGGCGGTGCGGATCAGGGCTTGCGATTCTTCGGCCCGGCGCGTGGCTTCACTGTACAGACGCGCGTTCTTCACGGCGATCGCGGCCATGTGCGCCAGGGCCTCGAGCGAGGCCACCTGTTCCGGGCGAAAGGTGACTCCGGGTCGCAAATGAAAAAGCCCCATCGCCCCGATCGGTTCGTCTCCGGCCATGAGGGGGACCCCGAGAAAACTATGTACGCCGGCGCGCACCCATTCCGGCAAGGCCTGGGGATGGGATCCATAATCCTCGAGCACAATGGGCCGACGCTCGCGCAGCAGCTCCCAGGCGAGCCCCTGGCCGCGCGGCGCCGGTTGGCGCCGGAGTGTCTCCGGCAGGTTGAATAAATACGAGAAGCCGAGCGCCTGTCCATCGGGCTCCAGCAGGGCCATGGACCCCGCCTCGGCGCCGGTGACGCCGGCTGCCAGGCGGATGATCCGTTCCAGAACGGTTTGCAGGTCGAGGGCGCTGGCGATGGTCTCGGCCGCCTGATTGCGAAGGCGCTCGCGTTCCAGGGCGGCCTTCATCTCCGCGTTGGTCCGAACTTGCCCGAGGGCGATGGCGATGTGATCGGCGAGAGCGCCGACCATCTCCGTGTCGCGCTCGGTGAGCCAGGGGGCGCTCACGCTGATCGCCCCGATCACCTTGTCCCCTATCAGGAGGGGCGCGGCGATGACAGGGTGGTCGCCGAGCAGCGCCATGACGCGCGGCAGAAGAATCCGCAGCGCGGGAGGCAAGATCTGGCCGACCACCCTCGAGCGATTCGGGGTGAATACCGGACGAGCCTTCTCGAGAATCTCGCGATAAAGCTCGACCCCGGCTGGATCGAATCGATAACCGGCCAGGTCCAGCCCGAGCAGGCGTCGCAGGCTCGTCTCCACGGCCGGGCTCAGGAAACGATTGCGAACCTCGAGCTGGCCGTCGGGGGTGAGGAGGACGACTCCGCCTCGGAGGTGGAGCCTTCGCAGCTCCTCCGTGACGGCGCGCAGGACCTCGGCTTCGCTCGACCCGGCCCGGCGCGCCACTCCGGTCGCAGCCAAGAGAGCCGCGGCCCAGATCGAATCAACTTCGGAGCGGTCCTGGTTCTTGGCCGAAAGCTTCACGTGAGGTTGTCCGGACCGGCGATTCGCAGTCTAACACACGGTCCGGGGGGTCCAGGGTGGGGAGAAGGGACTAGGTGTTAACCGCCTCGCCGATCCACTCCACGATGGTGGACTCGCCCTGGCCGACGCCCACGCACAACGTGGCCAAGCCGTAGAAGGGCTTGGCCTGGAGCGGGGCGCGGCGGCGCATCTCGTGGACCAAGGTCGTCATGAGCCGCGCGCCGGAACAGCCGAGCGGGTGTCCCAGGGCAATCGCGCCGCCGTTCACGTTCGTGATCTCGTGGCGCAGCCCCAGCTCGCGCATGACCGCCAAGGCCTGGACGGCGAACGCCTCGTTCAACTCCACCAGGCCGATCGCCTCCAGGCCCAGGCCCGCCCGGGCCAGTGCCTTACGCGTGCTGGCCACTGGGCCCAGGCCCATCACGCGGGGCGCGACGCCCGCCGCGGCCGAAGCCACGATCCGCGCCCAGGGGCGAATGCCGAGAGCCCGCGCTCGATCCGCATTCATCACGACGAGGGCCGATGCGCCGTCGTTCAGTCCGGACGAGTTCCCGGCCGTGACGGAGCCGGTCTCGCGGAAGGCGGGCTTGAGACGGGCGAGCCCCTCCAGCGTGGTGTCCCGGCGGGGGCGTTCATCGCTGGAGACCAGCACCGGGTCGCCGCGCGGCTGAGGCACGGGGACGGGGACAATCTCCTCCGCGAACAACCCCGAGTCGATCGCGGCCACCGCTCGGCGGTGACTCTCGAGGGCGAAGGCGTCTTGCTCCTCCCGGGTGATCGAAGGCGACATCTCGAAGATGTTCTCGGCCGTTTCTCCCATGGACTCGTTCTTGTAGCGTTCCTTGAGACGCGGATTCGGGAAGCGCCAACCCAGTGCCGTATCCCAGATGGTCTGGTTGCCGCGCGGGAAGGGTTGGTCGGGCTTGGCCATGGCGTACGGAGCGCGGGACATGCTCTCGACGCCCCCGGCGACAAACACGTCGCCCTCGCCCGAGCGAATGGCCCGGGCGGCGGCGTTGATGGCGTGCAGTCCTGAAGAACACAACCGGTTGATCGTGACCGCCGCCACCTCGACCGGCAGGCCCGCGAGCAGGGCGGCCATCCGTGCGATGTTGCGATTGTCTTCTCCGGCTTGGTTGGCGCAGCCGAGGTAGACCTCTTCTACGAGCGCCGCGTCCACACCCGCGCGCCGGACGGCCTCGGCGATGGCGAGAGCCGCCAGGTCATCGGGGCGAACGCGGGAGAGGGAGCCGCCGAGGGCGCCGATCGGTGTCCGCACGGCGGAGACGATCACGGCATCGGGCACGAACGGATTGTAACGCGGGCTTGGGGGGGAGAACCCTTCCCCTGCTCCCCTCCCGTTGGCGGGGAGGGGAAGAGCAGCTAACCGATTTCAGTTCGGCGGGTCTTGGACGCGCCCGCTACGCTGGCCACTGGCCACCCGCCGCTCGCCACTTCCCTACTGCAGGAGCTTGGCCAACCCGAACTGAAGCAGCCAGATGAAGAGGGGAAGGAGGAAGGCAGCCATCAGGTTCCGAAACATGCCCCGCGGCCAGGGCCAGGTGGGTATTTTTTCGATGGCCGCAGATTCGAGATCCAGGGTCGTGAGTGCCTTGTGGTACTCGTCGATCCCCCCGAGGCGACCGCGGTCAATCTGGGCATGGAAGCGAGTTGTGATGGTTTGCTTACGCTGGCCAAGGTCGGCCAGGGCCTGGTCCTTGCGTTCGACCAGAATGCGGTGGGCGCCCCACAGCGGCCACACAAAGATCAGGATCGGCCAGACGTAGAAGGGAGGGCTGAGCACGAGGGTATATCCACTGAGCGACGAACCCGCCTGAAGGCCCGGGTCGGTGAGCCAGGGGTACGTGTAAGCCGCAAACCCGAGTGCGGTCGCGGCCGTCAGCCCGGCCAGCGCGTAGACGGGCCGCAAGCGGTATAGGTCCACCTGGGCGTGGCGGACGTAGATCTTGTGGACGGTCCGAAGCTGATGGATGGTGTGGTAGACGAGCGTGAACCAGAACCACAGCGTCGGAAGGAAAACGGCCACCGTGAAGGTCACCGCGATGGGCGTGGAATTCATGCCGAACAGGGGATAGTCCAGGAAAGAGATGGGCATCAGGAAGACGGTACCCAGGCCGAAGGCCAAACCCGCCAGCCCCGCCAGGATCGTCCGACCCGCGGGAAGCGTCGTCAATTCGTAAAGCAGGCGCACGTACGTGGTGCCTTCGGGCTTCAGCGCAGGACGGAATCGTTCCAGGGCGGTCTTGGCGCGCCGGTCAAAGGCGTGCATGAGGAATGTCGCCAGGATCCAAGTGATAGGGAAGAAGAACTGGAAGAACTGAACCCCATAGTCTCTGAAAATGCCCTCCCGCGAGAGGATGGCGACCTGGATTCCCTCGAGGAACGCCGCGGCGATCAGGTAGAAAAGCCACCAAGCAATCGGGAGCCTCTCGACCCAAACCTTGAAGTGGTCGAACCAACTCGCGGGATAGGGCGGGACGAAGGGCGCGGGTGGGGCCGGTCGGCGGGTCTTGGGGAGACGGCTCGCGCTCATCCCAGCACTCTCTGCAGCGCGAATTGGATCAGCCAGATCATGATGGGCAGGGCGAGGGCGCCCACCACTCCGCGCAGAGTCTCCGGGCGCCAGGGCCAAGTCGGCACACGCTCGATGGCGGCCCGGCCGCGTTCGAGCGCCGCGAGGCTGTTGTTGATCCGGTCCGATGTCCGCGGATTTCCGCGGTCGATGCCGCGGTAGAGCTCGGCCATGCAAGCTTGCCAACGCCGTCCATTCCCCAAGAGTTCTGCCTCCTTCACTTCGACCAGCCTCCGGTGGAGTCCGGCAAGCGGGAGAAGAAAAATCAACACGGCCAGAGTCCCAAAGGCAAAGGCTCCGACAAGGAAAGGACCGGTTAGGCCCGATGGGGTGATGAGAACCGCTGCTGAAAGCAGAAACAGCATGCCGATGGCGGTGTGAGCGGAGAGTGTGGAAAAGGAGTACAGCGGCGCGACGGTGTGCAGGTCGATCCGGGCCCGGTGGGCATAGAGTTCGGTCACAAGACGAAGTTGCCTAATGGCATGGTACGCATACAGGCCGCCGAACACGGTCGTGGCGAGGTAAGCCAGCTTGCCGAGGATTTCGGCCGGCGTGGTCGTGATCCAGTCAAGAGAGGAAACGAAGCCCAACAGAAGGGCCAGGAACGAGACGAAGAGGGCTGGCAGTGCAGGGAGCTTTGTCAGGCGCCAATGCACATCCCGGAGCTCCGCCTGGCCCCCGGCGAAGGCTGGGCTGAAGGCATCGAGGGACAAGGAGGCCCTACGGTTGAGGTAGTGGATGAGCCAGAATCCGTAGAACGGGAGGGAGGCAGAGAACAGAGCCTCGCGAAAGGGGGCAGGATCGGGGGGTGCCGGGGAAAGCCCAACCGCCGCCAGGTAGACCGCTCCCGCGATCGCGTATGGGACCCAGTAGGGTCCGGGAAGTCGTTCGATGGCCTCCGTCAGTCGATCGAACCAACTCGGCGGGTAGGGAGGGACGAATGCTTTGGAGGCGCGCGTGGATCGGGATCGTTGGGCCATTTCGTGCCGCTCCACGATTCGTGCGAGAAGGACGGCGATTGAGGAAAGCGGAATAGTTTAAGGCCGTTGGACGGTTTCGAGAAGCGAGTCGTTGCAACTGACCCGTCCCCTACGCCCCTCCCGTGCCGGGGAGGGGGAGAATCCCCCCCTACAGCACTCCCTGCTCCCGGTACCAGTTGTAGGCCCCTTGAACAGCGAGACGGAAGGGCCGCGGCTCTGCGAGACCGAGATCACGGCGCGCCTTGGCGGAGTCGACGAAAAAGAAATTCCGCGCCAGCCGAAGCGTGGTGCCATTGATGGGCAAGCCCAGGGGCCGGCCGAAAAGGTCCAGAAACGCGGCGATAGGTCCGACGAGCGCGCCTGGGATTTTGACTCGCGGCCGGGCGCCGCCAGTGACCTCGGCCAGGGTCTGGAAGGCCTGGAGGTGGGAGAGATTCTCACCGCCCAGGATGTAGCGCTCACCAGGCCGTCCCTTGTGCATGGCCGCCAAATGGCCGGCTACGACATCGTCGATGTGGACCCAGTTGGTTCCCCCATCCGTATACACGACGGTTCGGCCGCGGACAGATTCGATGACCACCGAACCTCCGATCTGGTTCAGGTCCCGCGGGCCCAGGATTGCGCCCGGGTTCACAATCACGACCGGCAGACCGCGAGCCGCTACCCAGTGGGCCTCGATCTCCGACTGACGCTTCGCGTACCCGTACAGAAACGCCTTCGGCGAAAAATTGAATTCATGCGATTCGTCTGCCAGGGTGCCCGGTTTGGGCGCGCCAAGGGCGGCAATCGAGCTCGTCAGGACGGAGCGTTTCACGCCCGCTTTGCGCGCCGCCTCGAGCACATTGCGGGTGCCCTCGACGGCCGTCCGCAAGAGGTCTTCCGGATTGCGCCAGTGCGCCACCGTAGCCGCGGCGTGAAAGACCCATTCGGCACCCTCGAGCGCAGGCCGCAACGAATCGGGCTCCAGGACATCGCCTACAAACCTGGTCACGGCAAGCCCCTCGAGGGCCGCCAGGGAAGAGGTCGGACGATGCAAGGCGCGGACGGGATGGCCGCTCGCGAGCAGCGAGCGGCAAAGCGCCGACCCGAGGAATCCGGTGGCGCCGGTGACCAGGACCGTCTCAGGCAATCAAGCCCAGTTCCCGGCCGACCCCACCGAGGATATTGAGGGCGCGGTCGATCTGCTCGTCGGTGTGGGTGGCCATGTAGCTGGTCCGGAGAATGCCTCGATCCGGAGGAACGGCGGGGGAAAAGACCGGGTTGGTGTACAGGCCGGCCTCGAAACACATTTTCCAGGCGATGAGCGTCCGCTCCCGGTCGCCCACGAGGATCGGGATAATGGGGGTCACGCTGGGCCCCATATTAAAGCCCATTCCGGCCAGGCCGGAACGCATCCGTTCGGTGACCGTCCACAGCCGGGCCAGGCGCTGGGGCTCGTCTTCGATGATGTCGAGGGCTGCCAGCACGGCGGCCACGTTGGAGGCGGGCATGGAGGCGCTGAAGATGAGGGAACGGGCATGGTGCTTGATGTAATCGACAACCACTTCCGACCCGGTTATGAAACCGCCCAAGGAGGCGAAGGACTTGCTGAACGTCCCCATGACCAGGTCGACGTCATCTTCCAGGCCGAAGTGGGCCGCCGTGCCCCGGCCCTCGCCCATCACGCCCAGACTGTGCGCGTCGTCCACCATCAGGCGAGCGCCGTACTTCTTGACCAGCGGGACGATTTCGGGGAGAGGAGCCAGATCTCCGCCCATGCTGTAGACCCCGTCGACGACGACGAGCGTGCCGGCCTTGGGATCGATCGCCTGCAACACGCGCTCGAGGTGGCTCATGTCGTTGTGGGCGAACCGGCGCATCTCGCCGAGGGCCAGCATGCAGCCGTCGACGATGCTGGCGTGGTCGTCCTTGTCGCACACCACGACATCCTCCCGATCGACCAGGCCCGAGATCACGCCGACATTGACCTGGTAACCGGTCGAGAAGACGAGGGCGGCCTCCTTGTGCATGAACTCCGCCAGGCGAGTCTCCAATTCCTGGTGCAGGCGCAGCGTCCCATTCAAAAAGCGCGATCCGGTGCAGCTTGTCCCGTACCGGTTGACGGCATCGATGGCGGCCTGGCGAACCCGCGGGTCGGTCGTCAGCCCCAGATAGTTGTTGGAGCCGATCATCAGGATCCGTCGGCCGTTGATGACGACCTCGGTACCCTCCGTATCTTCCAGGGGCAGGAAGAACGGATACATGCCGGCGGCCTGGGCGAGGCGGGCCTCGGTGTAGTTGCCGCACTTTTCGAAAATGTCCATCCGCCTGTCCTCTCCGTGGGCCCCTCGCCGTGGAGGCGGGTGGGGTCAGATCCTGAGGATAAGGCGGGCGGGCATCGAAGTCAAACCTAAAGGCTTGACGTCGTCTCCAGCCAGACCTAGAATGGTCGGACAATTGAGCGGCGCCCGTCGGGCGCCGATGGTGACGAGCGCGGAGTGCGCGTCGCCTGTGCGAGACCTCAGAGAGCCGTCGGGTGGTGCGAGACGGCACGACGCAGGCGACCTTCCCCTCCGCTGCCCTTCCGGAGTTCAGGGAGGGACGTCGCTCCTGTCGGGGCGGAGAGAAGCCCGAAGGGAGCCGGGTGCGCCCGATACCGCGCCGCGAGGCTCTGTGCGGAGCCTGGGGCACCGTGCGAGCGCTGGCCCAGGCGAAGTGGTAGAGCGAAAGCAGGTGGCACCACGAGCGCCCCTCGTCCTGCATCGGATGGGGCGCGTTGTGTTTGTGGAGGTGGAATCATGCTCGACATCCAGGTCTTGCGCGAACGGCCGGAGGAGGTGAAGCGCGCTCTTGCCCGACGGGGCGAAGAGGCGCCGATCGATCGCATCCTGGAGCTCGATGCGGAACGGCGCAGGCTGTTGGGGGAAGTGGAAGGCTTGCGCGGGAATCGAAACGAGTCTTCCAAGGCCATCGGCAAGATGAGCGACGGCGCGGAACGGCAGGCGGCGATTGAGCAAACGCGCGGATTGGGCCAGGCCATTGAAACGCTGGACACCGCGTTGAGATCTACGGAGGGGCAGCTCCATGATCTCATGCTCACCATCCCTAATCTGCCGGACCCGCGCGTGCCGGAAGGTCTCGACGAACGTGGCAACATCGTCCTCCGCACGGTCGGCGAGCCGGCGCCCTTGCCCTTCCCGGCGCTGGCCCATTGGGATTTGGGGCCGCGGCTCGGAATTCTGGACTTCGAGCGAGGCGTCAAGATCACCGGCTCGCGTTTCTACATCCTGCTTGAGGCCGGGGCTCGCCTGCAGAGGGCGCTGATCGCCTGGATGCTGGACCTGCACCGTCGGCAGGGGTACCGCGAGGTCTACCCTCCGTTCCTGGTCCGTCGCGAGACGCTGCTCGCCGCCGGTCAGCTGCCGAAGTTCGAGGACAACCTCTACCGGGATTACGCGGAGGACCTTTGGCTGGTGCCGACCGCAGAAGTTCCCCTCACGGGTCTGCACATGGAGGAAATCGTAGACGGGCAGGAATTGCCTCTCCGGTACACGGCCTACACGCCCTGTTTCCGGAGAGAGAAGATGTCGGCCGGCCGGGATGTCCGGGGCATCAAGCGCGGCCACCAGTTCGACAAGGTCGAGATGTATGTTTTCTGCGAGCCCGAAGCCTCGGATGCGGAGCTCGAGCAGATGATCGGGCACGCCGAGGCCACGTGCGCGGGACTGGGCTTGGCCTACCGCGTCCTCGATCATTGCGCCGGGGATCTGGGCTTCAGTGCGCAGAAAGCCTACGATGTCGAGGTCTGGGCGCCGGGAGTGGGCGAGTGGTTGGAGGTTTCTTCTGTGTCCAACTGCGGTGATTTCCAGGCTCGGCGGGCAAACGCCCGCTACCGTCCAGCGGCCAAGGCGGGTCCTCGCCATCTGCACACCCTGAACGGGTCAGGATTGGGAGTGCCGAGGACCTTGATCGCGGTGCTGGAGGCATTTCAGCAGCCGGACGGAAGCGTCGTGATCCCGGAAGCCCTGCGCCCTTGGATGGGTGGGGAAGAAAGGATCGAGGCGGCGAAGTGAGCTCGACCGAGTCCTGGATCACGCTGGGAGTCGGAGTCGCCATGGCGCTGGGAATCGTAGGCGTGTTTTTGCCGGGATTCCCGGACCTGCTCCTGATCTGGGGAGCGTCACTTGCCTACGGATTGCTCGCCGGGTGGGGGCGATTCGGGCCGTGGATCTTCGCCGTCATCACGTTGGGCGCCATCGCCGGGCTCGTGGCCGATGTGTGGGTCGGCGGAATCGCAGCCCGAGTGGGGGGTGCCTCCTGGGCAGGGATCTTGGGTGGCCTGGCACTGGGTCTGCCGGGGTTGATTTTCTTGGGCCCATTCGGAGCTCTCTTCGGATTGCTCCTGGGGACGTTCCTGGTGGAGTACCTACGCCGGCGCGATGTCGCCCACGCCTCCCGCGCCACCGCCGGGATGGGAATTGGTTACGGGGTCGCGTTCGTGGTCAAGATCGGAGTGAGTCTGTTGATGGTCGCGGCGTGGGTGGTGTGGGTGATCGCAAGATAGACACCGGGTGTCTGCGAGACACCCGGTGTCTTTGTCACTACGGTTTGAAGAACGTCATCCCCACGCCCAGCGTCTCCAACCCCTGATCGGCCCAATACGCGACCACCGTCGAGGGATCGTCCAGCGCGTGAAACAACGCCGGGATGGCCTGCGGTACGCGCGCCTGCGCCAACGCGCGCACGGCCTCGATCCGCACAGCCGCGGAGTCGGATCGCGCCGCCTTGGCGAGCGCATCGACGGCGGCCTCGCCGACAGAAGCCAGGCTGTCCCCTGCAAGCCGGGCCACCAATCGATCCTCATCGCCTAGCACAGCCACAAGGGGTGAGATGGCCTCGGCCGAGGCGTTCCCCCTCAATCCGACGGCGGCGCACTGCCGGACCTCCCTGGCTTCGTCCTGAAGAGCCCGTATCAGTGCGGCAGTGGCCTCGGTTCCAGGGATCGCGGCGATGGCGCGCGTCGCCCACCATCGATGGTCGGGGTCCGAGCTTTCGCCCAGATGTGAGAGCTGGGTTAGGGGAGCCGGGCGAAGAGCGGATAATTCCGCGACCGCGCGCTCTGCCTCGTCGTCGACCCCGCCGGTGAGCCGGGCGAGGATCTCATCGAGACCGGCCACGGGCCGATCAGTCGTCGTCGGGAGGCGGTATCGGCAGGTCGCTGTCGGCGACCGAAATCCACTTATCGCCGACATCGATCAACATCACCGGGATGTCGTCGCGGATGGGGTATTTGCGGCGGCAGTCCGGCTCCTGGCAAACGAGCCAGGACTCCTTGACCAGCTGGAGCAGGCCTTCCTTATCCTGCACGCAGTGCGGGCAGCGGAGGATTTCGAGGAGATCGGGGTTGACCATGGCTGCGGGATTGTACTCCGGTTCCGTTAGCACCCTTAACGAAGGGCGGCGCCCTTCCGCCCGCAGTTGAAGGGGCAGTGAGAGGGCGGGGCTTTCATCGCCGCTTCAACTGCGCTCCTCCGTCGCTCCGCTCAGCGCGCTTCACTCTTAGCACCCTGAACGAAGGGCGTCGGGAGGACGCCCGTAGTTGAAGGGGCAGTGAAGGGGTGAAGCTTTCATTGCCGCTTCAACTCCATGCCTTCGGCGCGTAGTTCACCCTGAGCCTGTCGAAGGGTTCAGCGCGCTTCGATCCCACGTGAAAGAAGCCCTGTTCCAGGCCCTCTTGAAGACACTCTCACTGCCTCACTCGCCTTCGATGATCGCGTCCTCGGGCAGCTCGGTCCCCGGTCCGAATTCGTAGATTGCCCGCCAGGGGAGATAGTGGGTTCGGATCGTGTCCTCGTGCAGGGTCTCGCCCGAGCGCGTAACCGTCCGGTGGACGACGACGTCCATGCCGTCCGCCTCGAAATCGACCTGATCGATCTCGCCTTCCTCCAGGTCGGGGTTTTCCTTGTAGAGCGGCTTGGGGGCCTCCTTTACATTCATCGGTCCACTGCTGGACCAGGTGACCTGGCGTCCGTCGGACGTGGAATAGAATTTCCACTGCAGCTGGTTGTGGTTGTACAGGTAGGTCTCCATCAAGATCCAATACGCCGAGTCGTTCGTGAAACGAAAATCGACCAACGGCGGGAAGACGGTCGCGTCCAGACCGGGGCCGGGCGACCCAGGACCCTGCTCGTAATAGCTGACCCGATACGCGTGGGCGTAACGCTCATCGATCTGGTAACCGCCCATGAACGCGGCCCGGAACAGGGTTGTGCTCACCTGGCACACCCCGCCGCCCACGCCCTTGATCGTCCGGTTCCCGTAAATAATGAGCGCCTCGGCGTAGCCGGTGTCCAGGCTGATCTCTCCCACGATGTCGGCCATCGAGACGGTCTCGCCGGGGGCGATCAGAAGTCCGTGGAAGGCCTCGGCGGAGGTGATGATGTTCTGCAGCCGGTTGGAGCTGGAGCCACGAAAGTAGGTGGAGACATTGACCACGTTTTCGGTGATGCCCAGGGATTCGGCCGTCGCGTCGTCACCGACGGCGGGGGCCGTGAGCTCGAAGGCGAGCTCGACCTGATGTCCCCCTTGCGCCAGGATGGCGTTGATCGACTCGAACGTACCCGGAAGGTCGAGTTCCCGTCCGATCACCGCCGATTGGAGCAGGTCCAACTGGCGCGTCTCATCATTGAAAATGAATCGGGCGTTTTGAGGCGATCGCTGGAGTTCCGGCGCCAGCGGAACCAGGAACCCCGCCAGCTGGTCTGAGTCGAGGCCGACCTGATAGCGGGCTCCCTGGGCGTCGACGACGCGTTGGAATCGCAACATGGCTGCCAGCGCGGGGGGGTCGAAAACCCATGGACCGCCGCCCTCTGCCACGATCGTTAATGGCTGCGACAGGATCTCTCGGGCGAGGGCCGCCTGGGCGGAGGCGTCCAGGACGAGGGGAGGCGACTCGCGGATGACGAGCGGGACCTCGGCGTCGTACAGTCGTGACACCAGGGGGCTTACGGCCTGCAACGTAGCCGGGATATCGAGATGCCGGCCGATCTGGCCCGGCACCATGCTGACATCCAGGCCCTGGACGGAAAGCGAGGCCTCCACCAGGGGCCGGTCAACCTCGCCTGCGATCGTGTCGAGGTAGACCGCGCCGGCGGGTTCGTCGAGGATCACGCGCACCCCTACCGGCCGCCCGGTGAACCAGGCCCGGGCCTGATCGGCGACGCGGGCGCCAAGCCATCCCTCCCGCCCGACGCTCAGAGCCTCTCGCGCCATTCCCGGGACATCAATGACCACGCCCAATTGCGCGGGTGTGGCCAGCCACGTGTGGTCGCCGTCACGCAAGAGAATGTGCCCCTGAGCCGGATACGCGACCGCCGCACCCAAGGCGATTTCGGCCTCGGGCTGCGTCAATCCGCTCAGGGTGACTCCGGCCGATGTCACGCCGGGCAAGATCCTGCCGGAATAGACGAGACGGACAGCCAGGAAGAACAGGAGCGCCGTTGCCAGGCTGGCCGCGAGCGCGCCGGCGACGAGCAATCCGGCGCGGCGCAGCAGGAGGGCGGGATCGGAGGTGAGGCGGGAGACAGAGCGAGAGAGATCCATGGGGTCGATCGAAGGGCAGATTCTAACATCCCCCGGGGTTAGGGCTCCAAATACACCTCGAGGCTGTTGTAGTGCACGATCCCTGGGATGGTTGTCCCAGGCTCCCACACGGCGATTCGTCCGAATTGGGCCGACGGGATGGAATACGCCACCTCGACCTGGAAGGTGCCGAGCTGTCCCACGGCGGGGGAGTCGAGGGAGACCTCGGCCGATCCGACCACAGTCCCGGCCCGGTCGAGCACCTGGACCTGCAGCGGCACATCCGAATTAACCCAGCCCGCGCCGCGGACCGTCACTCGCCCGCCGGATACGCGCGCCCCATCGCGCGGGGCGAAGATGGCGATCTTCTCCGGCCCTTCGTCCCCCGGATGAATCAACGGGGCACCGACGGAGAGCAAGATCAAATCGAGGCTGGCCAGGTGGGCCATGCGGCCGGTGCGCAGACTGTCCGTGACGATCTCCAGCCTGGCTGCCTCCGCCACGCCTTCCACCGAAAAGGCAAGCGCCGCAGTGAAGCGCCCGGAGGCTTCCGGCAACGCCAGGATATAGGTCGTGGCGCGATTGAGTTCCCGGCCGTCCTCGCCGAGAATCCTGAGGTGCACTCGCTGGTCCCAACTGGGTCCACTCCGGCCGATGACCTCAAGCGGGCTCGTGATCTGGGAACCGGGGCCCGGCAGGATGATGCTGATTTTCTCTAACGGGAGCGGTGCGGTGACGAGGCGCGGAGTGGCGCTCGGGATCACGAAAGGCGGTTCCAGAACGATGGGCGGCGTGGATTCGGTGAGCGGCCCGGGGGTCGGGCTTCCTCCGGCCTCGGGTTGGGGGGGCGCCGTGTGCGTTTCCGAGGGTCGGGCGAGAGGCATGGTGGTAGGCGCGAGGACAGGTCCACCGCCGCAAGCGGAGAGGAACAGGGTGATGACAAAAGCGCGGTGGGCTCTCATGGCGACTCGTTTTACGTCGGGCATGAATACCCCTCGAGATGCATGGAACAGGCCGGGAGGCACCTAACCCCCGGCCTTCCCCTGCATCGGGATGCTGATGACCTCGTCGCCCCCTTCCCCTTTAGGGGAAAGGGGTTAGGTTGCAGGTCCAGGCCTGTCGCGAGGATGTCCACGGTGGGGATCTCGTCGTCGAATTTGAGGGAACTGGGCCGGGCCGCCGCTCAGGCGCGCCGGGCGAGGGTTTCGATGGTGCTTGACAAAGCGTCCAGGTCGACGGGCTTTCGGAGGCAGCCGTTGCCCCCCGCCTCCGAGACTCGCTGCTCGAGATCAGAATCCGGGGAGGCGGTGATGATCACGACGGGCGTGTCGTGTCCGGCGGGGGAGGTGCGGACGCGGCGCAGGGTTTCGTAGCCATCCATGCCGGGCATCATGAGGTCGAGCAGGATCATGTCCGGAGTCTCCATCTCCAGACTGCGGAGCGCGTGTTCGCCGCCATAGGCCGGGACGGGCTCGTGCCCAAACAGCTGCAAGGCCTTCGAGAGCATGTCCACCGTCGCGATCTCGTCGTCCACGATCAAGACCCTGGCCATCGCTATCCGGCCGTCGCCGCGGCTCGTAAGGATGCGCCCAACAGGAAGAAACAAAGCAGCCCGTACAGGAGCGCGGCGCGCCGGTCATCACGCCCATGGGTGTAGGCGTAGGCCCCGGGTAACGTGACGACCGCCACGATCCCATACAAAATGTGGACCAGGCGCCCCGGCTGTTCACCGGAGAGGAGCATGGCCAGGCCAAGTAGGCCCTGGCCGACGGCCAGCAATTCCAGGCAGGCGAGGATCCCCCAGTACGATGCGGTCACGCCGCGGCCGCGGGCATAGGTGGCGAGCCCCCAGAGCCCCGACACCGCGGTGAAGAGGAGCAGAGCGGTCGACAGCGATCGGTGGAGCGAGTTCAGATCCATCGAGAGCGTGAGATCGGCCCGGTGCTCACAAGCCGTAGATCTCGTTGTACTTGGTCGTCAGGTAGTTCAGGTAGGGCTTGGCTTCTAAACCCTTCCCCGTGATCCGGCGCAAGAGGTCGACAGGCTCATATTTGGCCCCGTGGCGATGGATCTTGTCCCGCAGCCATCCGAGCAGGGGGGCAAACTGGGCGCGCTCGATCTGCACCTCCAGATCGGGGATGTCGCTCAAAATCTTCTCCCACAGCTGGACCGAAATCAGATTGCCCAGCGAATAGGTCGGGAAGTAGCCCACGTACCCAGCGGACCAGTGGATGTCTTGAAGGATGCCTTCCTTATCGTTCTTGGGCGTGAGGCCGAGGTAGTCCTGGACCTTCTGATTCCAGGCCGCTGGCAAGTCCCGGGCCTCTAGCTTTTTCTCCAACAGGTCGATCTCGAGCTCGAAGCGAAGCATGATGTGCAAGTTGTACGTTGCCTCATCGGCCTCGACACGGATCAGCGAACGCTCCACCCTGTTGATGGCGCGATAGAAGGCTTCCATATCGACGCTGCCGAGTTGGGACGGGAAGGTCTGCTGCAGCTTCGGGTAGAACGCTTTCCAGAAGGGACGACTGCGGCCGACCAGGTTTTCCCACATGCGGGATTGCGACTCGTGGAACGCGTACGAGGCGCCGCCGATCTGTTGGCTGCGGCCGAGGGGGGGGGCGATGCCTTGCCCGTACATGGCGTGCCCGGCCTCGTGCATGGTGCTGAAGAGGGCAGACCCCACATAGTTCTCGAGGAAGCGGGTCGTGATGCGGACATCCCCCAGTCCGAAGAAGGTCGTGAACGGATGGGCGGACTTGTCCTGCCGGCCGCGGGTGAAATCGTAGCCGAACTGCTTGGCGACTTCGACCCCGAAGTCCCACTGCTTTTGGATGTCAAAGGTCTGGTGCAGGGGTGAATCGTCGACCGGCTTCCCGCGGTCGGCGATGGCCTGCACCAGCGCCACCTGCGCTGGCCGGAGCTCGGCGAATACGGCGCGCACCTCGGCCGTCTTCGTCCCGGGCTCGAAGTAGTCGAGCTGCGGGTCGTACACGTGGTCGTAGGGCGCGAAGAACTCGGAATACGCTCGGCGGTACTCGATCACCTTCTCCAGGTGGGGGCGGAAGGAAGGGAAGTCCTCGGCCGGCTTGGCCTTCTCCCAGGCGGTCTGGGCCAGGGAGGTGATCCGGGAATACTCCGCGACCCATTCGACCGGGATCCGTTTGCGTCTCTCGTAATAGCGGGACATGTGTCGGGTGACGCAGTACTCATCCGAATCCTTGTCGGCGTTGCCGGTTTCGTGGAGTGCTGCCTCGATCGCCTCCCCCATCTCATCCGCGGTCAGGTGCTCGTGGGCCAGCCCGGCGAGGGTCGAGAGCGCCTCGGCGCGTTCCTCCGCGCCGCCGCGGGGCATGTAGGTTTGCTGGTCCCATTCCAGTACTGCCCCCGCGATCTCGAGATCGGAATGGGTGCCGATGAGGGCGCGCAGCTTTTCGTAGGCGGTGGGCATCAATCCTCCAGGGGATGAGATCAGGCGACCCGCCAACGGAGCGGGAGGCCGGCGAGGGCCGCGAGCACTTCGTCGACGATATCGAGAGAGGCGCGGGTTTGAGCTTCTGCGGTCTGAGCGCCGAGATGGGGAGTGGCGATGACGCGTTCGTCACGCAGCAACGGCGAATCGCCCGGCGGCTCATGGTCGAACACGTCGAGCGCCGCGCCACTCACATGTCCGCTCGCCAGGGCGCGGGCGAGCGCGTCCTCGTCGACGACGCCACCGCGGGCGGTGGAAATCAAGCGGACCCCGGGTTTCGTTTTCTGCAGCTCTCGTGGGCCGATGAGATTCCGGGTCTCGGGTGTCAAGGGGACATGCAGACTGAGATAGTCGGATTCGGCCAGCACCTGATCGAAGCTCATGGGTTCGGCGCCGGCCACCCGGATGGCTTCTCCCGTGATGAGAGGGTCATATCCCAGCACCCTCATTCCTATAGAGCCGGCCCGACCGGCCAGTGCGGCTCCGATCCGACCCACGCCCACCAAGCCCAGGGCCTTGCCGGCCAGTTCGCCTCCGGATAGGGAAGACTTGGGCCACTCGCCGCGATGGACGGCGGCGTTGGCCTGGGGGATGTGCCGCGCCAGCGCAAACATCAAACCGAGGGCCAATTCCGCCACGGCTTGGGTGGCGGCCAGAGGCGAGTTCACCACGATGACACCGCGTCGTCGCGCCGCCTCGAGATCGATGTTGTCTACCCCGACGCCCGCCCGACCGACCACCTTGAGACGGGGGCTGGCTGACTTGAGGGTCGAGTCGGTCACGCGCGTGCGACTGCGCACAATCCAACCATCGATCGAGCCGAGTGCGGCGAGCTCCGGGTCGCTAACGATTTCGGCCTCGTTTCGCAGACGCGCCTGGCCCTCTTCGGCGAGGCCGTCGCTGATCGCAATGCGCCAGGTCAAAGATGAAGCCCTGCCTCCGGCGGAACGGGCTGTGTCGGGGGCGACGCAACCGAGGTGGTTCCCGGCCGGCGGATCGGGCACGTTGGCTATTGTACATGGCCGGGACGGCTCGGGATGAGAGCCGCCAGTACAAGCGGCGAAGCCAGGACCATCAGCATCGCCGCGCCGATGCCCGCCTGCTGCGCCAACAAGCCTAGCAGGCCCGCCAGACCATACCCAATCGGTCCGGAGATCGAGTTGAGAGAGGCGGCGGCTGCGGACCGGCCGGGGTGCGAGGCGTAGGCCTCGCCTTGCAAAACGGGATACCACGGGGCGCGGCAGAAGCCGAGGATCACGAGCAACAGCATTTTGCCTACGAGAGTGGGAACGAGCAGCCACGCCAGGAACGCGGCCGCGCCCAAAGCGGCGCTGGCGCGCACGAGGGGCACAGCAGGCCAGCGTCGCAGGACGGGGATGAGCAGCGCCGAGGCCAGGATATCGCTGGCTTGAAGAACCACCAGTCCAAGGGCCGCCTGGCTCGGCGAGGCGCCCGAGACGTCGACAAGATAGAGGGGCAAGTAACTGGTAAAGACATCCAGCCCCAGGTCGGAGACATGCAATAGAAAAGTCCAACGCACCAGGGATGCGTTGGCGACCGCCTCGCGTAGAGATGCAATGAGTTGACGTGCGCCCGCCGGTGCCTCCGAGGCTTGCGGGTGCACCGGAAAGCGAGCGGGAAGGGCGGAGAGTGCGAGCGCGATGCCGAGCGCGGCCAGGATGAGCAGGATGGGTCGCCAACCGATTCCAGCCGCCAGCGCGGCGGCCAAGAGCAAAGGTCCCGCCAGCGCGCCCAGAGTACCGGCGAAGGTCCAGGAGGCCATGGCGCGCGACTCGGCGCCCGGGTTGGCGTCCATCATCGTGGCCTGGGAGAGGGTGATGAAGGCGCCGCCGGCGGGGTAGGCGATCGAGAGCGCCAGCAGAAGGACCGGAAAGGAAAGCGAGAGCGCGGCCAGGATGAGCGCCAGGCCCACCGTCAGGCCGCCGCCGATGACCAACGCCCGGCGCCGCGGACCACTACCGAGCAGAAGGAGGACGGGTTCCAGGATCGAAGAGAAGACTCCGGGGACGGCCAGCAGCAGGCCGATCTGGGCGTACGAGAGATTCAGGTCCTGGCGGATGGAGGGCAGGCCCGCGCCCAGAGCGCCGTAGGCCAACTCGTCATGAAACTCGATAACGAGCAGCAACAGCGCAAAGGGCAGGCTGCGCCGCCCGACGCGGAGCCAAATCGAGGTTCGGTGGGGATCTGGAATTTCACGCACGGTTCACCTCACGTCGCAGGGGAAGTCGGAACGAGGTAGCGACGGGCCAGCCGGGTGGGCCGCGCGGGCGCGCAGGGGGCTCAGGTCAATGGTGGAAAGGGAGGTTGGGAGGCATGGCCGTTAGGGCGAATCCGAGGCTTGTCTTGGTGGAAGAATTCTACACGAATCGATGAGTTCAGGAGTTGGTGACCACAAGACTGATGCGGGCGAGGTTTCCAGCACGCTGAGCGCTGAGCGAAGTCGAAGCGTCGAAAGCCTGCCCTGAGCCCTGGCCTGAGCGCAGTCGAAGGCGTGCCGAAGGGCTCGGGGTGCTGGATTGGTCCCGCCGATATTGGGCATTTACCATTCGTGAGTTTTTTCACAAATTGAGACCCTCGGTAAGACCACTAACCACTAGCCACTAACCACTTCTCTTAAGGTGCGATCGTCACCTCGACCCAGACCGGCAAGTGGTCGGAGGCAGTAGTTCGCGGGATCTCGGCACGCAGGATGACGAGATCGGGCGTGAGCCATATCCAGTCGATGCGTTGCGAGGGCTCATCCGCACGCCACGTCAGCCCGTCGCCCGAGCCCGCCGCCGCCCAGGCATCACGCAAACCCGCCGCGGCAAAGAGGTCCATCTCCGGAGATCCTGGTTCCGCGTTCAAGTCCCCCATGATCATGGTGTGGGGTGACTCAGCCCACGCCTCGAGCACGACCGGGACCTGGGCTTGCCGCACGTCCGAGTCGCTTTCGATCTGGTGCAGGTGGGTGACGATCACCGTGAGTGGGCCGCCCGGGCCGATGTCCAAACGCGCCCAGAGATAGCCGCGTCGAATCAGCGTGTCAAGTTGGGGCAGCTCGCCATATCCGCTGTCGAGGATGGGATACGACGTCATCAGCGCATTGCCCCAGACCGCGTCGGACGTGCCGCGGAAGAGGAATCCCATCCCCAACCGTTGGGAAAGCCATGCCGCCAGATCGGTGGAGCCGTCGATCAACCAGCCGCGTGAGACCTCCTGCAGCCCGATCACCTGCGCTCCACTTGCCTGAATGACATCGGCAATCGCCTCAGGGTCCTGCCGTCCGGCGACATTGAACGCCGAGTGCAGGTTGTAGGTCATGACGCGGATTTGTGCAGAGGGCGTGGCGTAGATCGGCGAAGGCGTTGGCGATCGGAACCACGCCGCCAACGGAAGGACGAACAATGCCAACGCGGCCACCAAGGGAGTGCGATCCATCCAGGCATGGGGCTCGGCACCCCCGCGCCGCCAGGCGACCAAGAGGACGGCGCCGGCGAACAGAAGCGCGGCGAAAGGGATGATGGCGGCCCGCGGGATGGGCAGTGGCAGGTCGAGTGAAACGTAGTAAATGAAGGCCATCAGCAGGAAGAGAATCAGGCTCACGCCGACGACCACCGTCGAGCGGAGCAATCCCCGCTCCTGACGCATCATGACCCACGACGCCAGCGATACCCAGGACCACCCCAGCAGGAGCTGGGAGACGATGACCGTGAGCGGCAGGGACGGCCCCAAGCGCTCGGCCACGGCGGCGGAGAAAACGATGTACGCCGAAGCCAGCAGCGCGGCGGTCGACCGGAATGTGGACGGCCGGCCAAATCCCCACACGCCCCCGAGGACTCCCATGACGTTCCCCGCCATCACGACGACGAAAGCGAAGCCGGGAGTGAGACCGCCGACCTCGCTGATGAGGCCCGAGTTCTGGAAAATCAACGCTTGAAGTAGAAGGAAGGGACCGAGCGCGATGAGCGGGAGCACGACGGCCCAAGACGCATCCGAGACGGCATCCGGCTCGGGCGTGGGCTCGAAAAGTAGAAGCCACAGCACCGCCGCGGCCAAGAGACCGGTCGCCACCAGAGGCACGAACCCGGCGATCCAACTTAGATCGAGGGTACCCGCAAACCCGCGGATCCCGCTATCGAGGGCCAGACCCAGCCACAAGCCGAACACCAGCCTGGGTGCCGCGGCCGGTCCGGCGACAGACCGGAGCTGGCCAAGCCACAGCGGGAAAAAGACGCCGAACAACGCCGTGCCGACCAGGCTGAGCCAGAGATCCGCCGCCGGCTGTGTGCTCACCTGTTCGATCAGGCGAACGAGCGCCAAGCCGCCTGCGGCGAGCCAGAGCGATGCCCGCGCACCGAGCAGGCGGCGAAGTCCCGCGGCGGCGAAGGTGACGGCGAAAGCCGCCAGCGCGTACAGGCCGAGAGTCACCGACCCGATCCCGACGGTGTCGCGCAAGTACCACGCCAGGCTGGGAAAGAACACGCGCATCATCTGCAGGCCGATGGCGGTGACCACCGCGGGAAGCGCCAGGGAGCGCAGCGCTTCGGCGCGGAACCAACGTTGGGGGGTGTCCATCGAAGTACTCCAGCTTGGAGCGCGGATTCTAGGCCGATTTGCCCTTACCTCCAAGGGGAGCGGAATCGGGAATCGGGAATCGGGCGAATACCTGCTCCCAGATCCCTGATGCCTGCTCCCTGCACTTGGTGGGATAATGACCGGCTCGGTGAAAAAAAGGCGGCAGTTGGAATTCAATTCGCTCTGCGTGCTCGGCCTGGGCTACATCGGCCTCCCCACGGCGTGCACTTTCGCCACGCACGGCGTCAAGGTTCTGGGCGTGGATGTCAACCCGCACGTGCTCGAGATCTTGCGCAAGGGCGAGATTCACATCCAGGAGCCCGGGTTGCGTGCGCTGACCCAGGAGGCTCTGACTTCAGGTAATCTCACCCTCGCCGACCAGCCCTCCCCCGCCGACGCGTTCTTGATCGCGGTCCCGACTCCGGCGGTGGGTGAATCCCCTCCCCGGGCCGACCTCCGGGCCGTCGTCACCGCGGCCGAAATGATCCTGCCTCACATGCGACAGGGAAACCTCGTCGTTTTGGAGTCGACCTCTCCGCCAGGCACGACCCTGGACGTGGTCGCTCCCATCCTGGAACGGTCCGGCCTGAGGGCGGGCATCGATTTCCACCTGGCGTACTCGCCGGAAAGGGTGTTGCCCGGGCAGATCCTGCGCGAGCTGGTGGAGAACGCACGCGTAATAGGCGGCGTGAATCAGACCTCCTCCGAGGCGGGCCGGGATCTGTACTCCGTGTTCGTTAAAGGAGAAATCATCCTCAGCGACGCCACGACGGCCGAGATGGTCAAGCTCATGGAAAACACGTTCCGGGACGTGAACATCGGGATCGCCAACGAATTCGCGCGCTTGGCGGAGCACCTGGGCGTCGACGTCTGGCGGGCCATCGAGATCGCCAACCTGCACCCACGCGTCGGCATCTTGCGGCCGGGGCCGGGCGTGGGCGGCCACTGCATCAGCCTCGACCCATGGTTTCTGGCTCAGGCTGCGCCCGGTGAGACGCCTTTGATCCAGGCCGCGCGGCAGGTGAACGCTTCTCAGCCGGCCCACACTGCTGAATTCATCGCTTCGCGAATGGGCGGAGTGAAAGGACGGACGATTGCCGCGCTGGGCCTCGCGTACAAAGCGGATGTGGATGATCTTCGCGAGAGCCCCGCCGTCGGCGTCGTCTCCGCCCTCGTGCGCGCCGGAGGCCGAGTGCGAACCTGGGAGCCCCTCGCGCCGGAGGCGCACGTCGAGGGGGCCGAGACGGCCGCCGGGCTGGAGGCGGCGTTGCGCGGCGCGCAAGCCGTCGTCCTGCTCGTGGACCACCGTGAGCTGCGCCAAATCGACCCGGCTCGCGCGGCCGCGGCCATGACCGGCCGGGTGGCGGTCGACACGCGCGGCGTGTGGACGCGCGCCGATTGGGAGGCCGCGGGCTACGAACTCAGCGTCTTGGGAGTCGGGCAGCCCGGTGGCTGAACGGCGCCTGCGGGTGCTCTCCGTATTCGGCACCCGGCCCGAGGCGGTCAAGATGGCTCCGGTTGTCCGCAAGTTGGCGGAGACGCCCGGTGTGGACTCGCGCGTCTGCGTCACAGGACAGCACCGCGAGATGCTCGACCAGGTCCTCGAGCTGTTTGCGATCCGGCCCGACTACGACCTGAACGTGATGCAACCCGATCAAGCCCTCGGCCCGCTCACGCGCTCGCTCCTCGAGGCATTAGAGCCCGTGATCGAATCCGACCGGCCGGATTGGATTCTCGTCCAGGGCGACACCAGTACCGTGCTCGCCGCCAGCCTGTTGGCCTACTTCCACCATGTTCGCCTCGGGCACGTCGAGGCCGGTTTGCGGACGGGCGACAAATGGCAGCCGTTTCCGGAAGAGATCCACCGCCGTATCGCCGGCGTCGTGGCCGACCTGAACTTCGCCGCGACCGAGTGGGCGAAGGGCAACTTGCTCCGGGAAGGGGTCGCCGAGGAGACGATCGCCGTGACCGGCAATCCGGTCATCGATGCACTCCAAGAGATCCGCCGCAAACCGTACGACATGAGTCGCGGTCCGCTTGCGGGGATCGACTGGACCCGGCGCGTCTTGCTCGTGACGGTCCACCGCCGCGAACATTTCGGAGAGAGGCTGGAGGGGATCTTCGGGGCGCTGGCCGAGCTGGCCCGCCGTCGCGCAGGCGAGGTCGAGCTGGTATACCCGGTCCATCTCAACCCGAACGTGCGCGATCCGGCGCACAGGATCCTGGGCGGAGTCGCCAATATTCACCTGCTTGAACCCCTCGACTACCAGCCCATGGTGCATGCGCTCGAGCGCGCGTACCTCGTCTTGACGGACTCAGGCGGGATCCAAGAGGAGGCCCCGGCGTTGGGGACGCCGGTGCTGGTCCTGCGCGATGTGACCGAACGGCCCGAGGCCGTCGAGGCAGGGACAGCCCGCCTGGTGGGGAGCGACCCAGAGAGGATCCTATCGGAGACCGAGCGCCTCCTCGATCATCCCGAGGAGCGTGAGGCCATGGCCCGCGCCTCCAATCCCTATGGCGATGGCCGGGCTGCCTCGCGGATTGTCGCCGCGTTGCTCGCGCGGGCCTCTTTCGACGCGCCTTCGACTTCGCTCAGGCCAGGGCTCAGGACGCAGCGCTCTTGAGCCCCACCTCCCACAAACTTGCGTTTCCGGCGCGTCTGACAGGCGTCGGCGGCCCGTCCGTATTCCAGCGCCGCCTCGCGGAGGGGTTGGGTGCGCGCGGCGTGGAGTGTGTCTACGACGCGGCGGAGGCCACGGCGCAGGCCATCCTTGTCATTGGCGCCACGCGGCACATAGGCGATTTGGCGCGGGCGCGACGGCGGGGGATTCCGATCGTGCAGCGGCTGAACGGGCGCAACTGGATCCACCGCCGCCGCCGCACCGGAGTGCTGCACTACCTGCGCGCGGTGTGGAACAACCGGCGGCTGCGCCTCGTGCGCGACCGGTTCGCCACCGCTGTCGTCTATCAAAGCGAATTCGCACGCGGCTGGTGGGAGGGATCGTGCGGGGTGGCCCCGGTCCACGCGTCGGTCGTGCTGAATGGCGTGCCGCTCGACCGCTTCACGCCGCGCGGACCGGAGCAGCCGCCGGCCGATCGCTGGCGCGTGCTTGTCCTCGAAGCCCGATTCGGTGGTGGTTACGAGATCGGGCTGGAGTGGGCGGTGGAACTGGCGTCCCGACTCGCGCGGGGCGGGAAGGCGGTCGAACTCAACATCGTCGGGGTGCAGGATGGGCAGATCCCTGGGCCGGCGCCGTCCGGTGTTCGCATCGAGGCCTCGGGCGCGGTCCCGAACGAGCAGGTCCCGGCGCTGGACCGCGGCGCGCACTTCCTTTTCTCCTCCGACCTATTGCCGGCGTGCCCGAATTCGGTGATCGAAGCCCTAGGCTGCGGCCTGCCGACGGTGGCGTTCGACACCGGATCGCTATCTGAGATTGTGAAAAATGACGCAGGTAGGCTGGCCGAGTATGGAGGCGATCCGTGGCGTCTCGATCCGCCGGACCTGGACGGCCTGGCGGTTGCGGCTGGTGAGGTGTTGATGGACCTGCCGCGCTTCCGCGCCGCCGCCCGCGCGCGCGCCGAAGAAGCCTTCTCCCTCGACCGGATGGTGCAGGGATATCTGGATGTGCTGGGGTGGTGACCCCCCACCTTCGGCCATCCGCGTAAGGGCACGCCATGGCGTGCCCCTTCACTCGTCCTTGGGTGGTGACCCTTACCCTCATCCATCCGCGTACGGTCACGCCATGGCGCGCCCCCTCACTGACCCCTGGCCACCGGGCACTGCTCCTTCGGGTAGACTGACCCTCCGACATGCGATCGCCCCTTCTCCCTTTGGCTGAATTTGCGGCCCGGATCCTTCCCGCCCGATGGCGATCCTCGCTCTACCGCTTGGGTCCCCTCTCGCGCTGGATGCGCGCCGCCCTGAACCGTGCGGCGGCCGGTCCGGTCGAAGAGGTCCGCGTCGCGTCCGGGGACCTGGCGGGCGCGAGATTGGACCTCGACCTGAAGGCTGAAAAGTCATTGTGGCTTGGGACGTATGAACCGGAGCTGCAGCGCGCCATTCGCACCTTCGCCGGCCAGGGTATGACCGCCTACGATGTCGGGGCCAACCTGGGATATACGGCGATGTTGATGGCCCGCGCTGTGGGGCCGAATGGCCATGTGTTCGCGTTCGAACCTGAACCGCGGAACCTGACCCGGTTGGCGCGTCATGTGGCGAGTAACCGGGAGGGCGGGCGGGTGACCGTCGTGGCCGCCGCGGTCGGAGCGAAATCCGGCCGAGGGCGTCTTCAGATTCACCGCTCGACCTCGATGGCGAAGTTGGTCGGTGCACCCGGACGCGCGGAGTCCTACACCTCCGTAGCCTCGGTCCCCGTCACAACCCTGGATCGTTTCGTGGCCCGAGGCGGCCCGCCGCCGCAGATCGTGAAAATTGACGTCGAGGGTGCCGAGGCGATGGTATTGGCCGGAATGCGCCGAATCCTCGACCGCGATCGACCGCTTCTCCTGATCGAGTTGCACGGGCCGGCCGCGGCCGTGGCATCCAGGCGACTGCTTCGCCGTCATGGCTATTGCCTCTTGGCAATGGAAGGCCGGTATCCGGAAGAGGCAGCGCAAGGGGTGCAGCCTTGGAAGGCCTACGTGGTCGCCGTCCCGCGCGCGCGGGCGGCCTAGCCAAATGGAATTCCAAGGGCGACTGGCGATTCAGCAGCGTGTGGCACCAGATTACCGGAGGTCCTTCTTCGATCGTCTGGCCCGCGCCTGTAAAGGGGGCATGAGTGTATTCGCGGGGAGTCCGCTGCCAGGAGAAGGCGTGGTATCGGCCGGGGATCTTGGGGCGGCAGAGTGGGCGCGGGCGCGCAACATTCACATTGCCCCCGGCGAGTTCTACGCCTGCTGGCAGTGGGGAATCACGCGCTGGCTGGCCAAGGCCGATCCAGACGTGCTCATCCTGGAAGCCAATCCGCGTGAGCTCTCGAATGCTTCCGCCCTCGGCTGGATGCGCGGACGCGGCCGGCCGGTGCTGTTGTGGGGGCTGGGCGCCGCCGCGCGCCGCGGTCCGCTGGCCGCGCTGCGGTTGGCGATGCGCCGCGCCATGTGGGGCGGAGCCGCAGGGGCCATCGCCTACAGCCGCCGCGGCAAGCGGGAGTTCGAGCAATTGGGCTTCCCGCCCGAGCGAGTCTTCGTCGCGCCGAACGCGGTCACGCCCCGTCCCTCCCCCAAACCCTCCGAATCTGCGCCCCGAAATCAGGATGGGGCTCTCCGCATCCTGTTCGTCGGGCGCCTCCAGCCGCGCAAACGGGTCGATCTCCTGATCGAGGCAGCCGCTTCCCAAACGGCGCCCGTCGAGCTCATCGTGGCGGGCGATGGGCCGGCGCGGGTGGATCTGCAAGCCCTGGCCCTCAGCCGGCGCGCGAATGCGACGTTTCTCGGGGATGTACGCGGGGCGGAATTGGAGGCCGTGTACGAGCGAGCGGACCTCTTTGTCCTCCCCGGGACCGGCGGGCTGGCGGTGCAGCAGGCGTTGGCGCACAGTCTGCCCGTCATCGTCGCGCAGGGCGACGGGACGCAGGAGGACATGGTCACGCCGGTCAACGGCTGGCGCATCGCGGACGGTGATGTCGCCTCGTTGCGCGAGGCGATCCAGGAGGCGGCCGCGGATCGGCCGAAGCTCGCCCAAAAAGGTCGCGCTTCGTGGCAGTTGGCTCGCGATCGCTTCAACCTGGAAGCGATGACCGAGGTGTTCGTGCAGGCCGTGACGGCCGTCTCGAAGGGGTTCTGACGTGCGGATCCTGTACGTGGCCGATGCCCGCAGTCCGATCGCCCTGGGTTGGATCGGATCCTTCGTCGAGGCCGGGCATGAAGTGCACGTGGTTTCGACGAACCCCTGTGGTCCCGTGCCAGGCGCGGCCTCCACCGAGGTCGTGCCCGTCGGTTTCAGCGGCCTGCGTGGAGATCGCCTCGGCCGCCAGCCCGATGGGGAGGTGGAAGGACGCGTCTCCAGGCAGGCCATGCCGTGGCTGCTCGGAGCGGGATCGATTCGACTTCGTCTGAGCCTCCGGCATTGGCTTGGCCCCGCGACGATCCTCCCAGCCTCTCGCCGGCTGCGCGCAATCCTTGCCCACCGGAAGCCCGATCTCGTCCATGCGCTCCGCTTACCCATGGAAGGGATGTTGGCGGCGGCGGCCGATCCTGCCTGCCCATTGCTCATCTCCATTTGGGGGAACGACTTCACATTGCATGCGCCGGCTGCGCCCGGGATGCGCCGCCTCACGCGCGCGGCGCTGCGGCGGGCGGACGGCCTGCATGCGGACAGCCGCCGCGATATCCGGCTCGCCGCAAGCTGGGGCTTCGCTCAGGGAAAGCCCACGGCCGTCCTGCCTAGCAACGGTGGGGTACGCCTGGAATGGTTCCATCCCGCTCGCGGAGGCCAGGGGGCGCCCCTTTCGGGGCGGTTAGCGGACGCGTTCGGGGACGGGGACGAGCACGCGGTCAACCCGCGTGGGTTTCGCGGTTACGTTCGCAATGACACGTTCTTCCGCACCGCGTCGCTGCTTCAAGCCCCGCGCCCGGGTCTTCGCTGGTTGTGCCCTTCGATGGCCGGAGACAGCGAGGCGGAACGCTGGGTGGGCAGATTGGGGATTGGGAAATCCGTCCACTTTCTGCCGCGCCTTGGCCCCGCGGAGATGGCCGAGGTGTTTCGGCGCTCCGCGGTGAGCGTGTCGCCGAGTGTACATGATGGGACGCCGAACACGCTTCTTGAGGCAATGGCCTGCGGCGCCTTTCCGATCTGCGGCGATCTGGAATCGATACGCGAGTGGATCGAAGACGGAGTCAATGGCATCCTCCTGGATGCCGGGAAGCCGGCGCAGTGGGCGGACGCGGTGGGCCGAGTCCTCGACGATGCCGCGTGGCGCGCCCGGGCTGCAGAAAAAAACTGGGACCTCGTACAAAAAGCCGAGCGCCAAAGGGTCTTCACCGAGGCGGAATCCTTCTGCCGTTCCGTGGCCGGCGGCAGGTCGGCGTAGGCCGGATGCTATAATCCTCGGACGATTCGATCCGCACATTCCCCCATCGATGGGCGAATCCCCGTGAGACAGGTCGTCCAGCACATCCGCAGCGGAAAGACGCACATCGTTGAAGCGCCCGTCCCGTATCCCGGACGCGGGCGGATCCTCGTGCGCACGGCGGCCTCGGTGATTTCTTCCGGCACCGAGAGAACGTTGGTGGAGTTTTCCAACCGGAGCTTGCTCGGAAAGGCCCGTTCGCGTCCTGACCTGGTGCGGCAGACTTTGGATAAGGCTCGGCGGGAAGGGGTACTCAGCGCGGCGGAGGCCGTTCAAAGCCGATTGGATGAGGCCTTGCCTCTCGGTTATTCCTCCGCGGGCACCGTGGTGGAGGTCGGCGAGGGGGTGGAGGGTTTCGCGCCGGGGGACCGGGTAGCGTGCGCGGGCGGGGGCTTCGCCGTGCACGCGGACTACGCCGTCGTCCCTCGCAACCTGGTGGCCCGTCTGCCCGAGTCGGTGGGCTGGGAGGCGGGCGCATTTGCGACCCTGGGGGCCATCGCGCTGCACGCTCTGCATTTGGGGGGATCCGGCCCCGGCGACAACGTGGCCGTGATCGGCCTCGGCCTGATTGGGCAGCTTGCGTGCGGAGTGGCCCGGGCATCCGGCTGTCGAGTCTTCGGGGTGGACCTCAGCCGCGATCGCGTAGAGCTGGCCCGACGCCAGGGCGCCGAGGCTGCCATCCGAGAGGAGGCCGAGGCAGCGGGTTCACGGGCTAGCCGCGGGCTCGGATTCGATTCCGTGCTCATTTGTGCGGACAGTTCGAGCAACGACCCGATCCAGTTGGCCGCCGAACTAGCCCGAGACACCGCCACGATCGTGGCCGTGGGCGCCGTTGGCTTGGAAGTCCCTCGCAAGGCGTTCTATGAGAAGGAGCTCCGGCTGATTGTGTCTAGATCTTACGGACCCGGCCGTTACGATTCCGCGTACGAGGAAGGTGGTCAGGACTATCCCATCGGCGAGGTCCGATGGACGGAGGGAAGGAATCTGCAGGCTGTGGTGGAGCTGTTTGCCAAGGCGAAACTGGATGTCCAGCCATTCATCTCGCACCGCTTCCCGGTGGAAGAGGCCGAGGCAGCCTATGCGGCGCTTTCCCAGGGAGCGCTCAGCGTCGTATTGACGTACCCGGAAGGCGGCCTGGACGGCGCGGACCTGGCCGACCGAAGTCTGACGGTGTCCGCCTCTCCGCCTGGCGTTGGATCCCTTCGGTTGGGAGTCCTGGGGGCGGGAAACTACGCCATGCACGTCGCGCTGCCGATTGTGCGCCGTCTCGCCGGGGTGCAGCGCGCGGCGGTGGCCTCGCCCAGTGGGCTTCGCGCGGCGGAAGCGGCGCGGCGTTTCGGCTTTTCGTACGCCACGTCCGATAGCGCGAGGATTCTTGCCGACGATCAGATTGACGCGGTCGCCATTCTCACCCGGCATCATCTGCATGCGGAGTTGACGGCCCGCGCGTTACGCGCCGGAAAGCATGTGTGGTGCGAGAAGCCGCTGGCGCTCGACGCCGTGGGAGTCGCAGAAGTGGAAGCGGCGCTCCGCGAGTCCAATAAGCTGCTCATGGTGGGGTTCAATCGCCGGTTTGCTCCGATGGCGGTGGCGATGAAGGAGTTCCTCCGGCGAGGTGGCGGGCCATGGACTGGGAGTTACCGGGTGAACGCCGGGCCTCTTCCCTCGGGCCACTGGTTGCTCGACCCGCGGCAAGGCGGGGGGCGGATTCTGGGCGAAGGTTGCCACTTCGTGGATTTCTTCACCTTTCTTTTTGACTCCCTCCCATGGCGCGTTCAGACATCCGGATTGGCCGAAGCGGGCGAGCACGCTGTCTTGATCCGGATTGAATTCGAAAATGGGTCGCTGGGGACCGTCGAATATTCGGGCCACGGTGATCGGGCGGTCTCGAAGGAACGTCTCGAGGTTTCCGGCTCCGGCTATTCGGCGGTGCTGGATGACTTCCGCACGCTCACGCTGGCCGAAGCCGGCCGCCGGCGGACTCGGCGCTCCTGGCTACGGCAGGACAAAGGAAACCGCGCCGCCTGGGAGGCGTTTCGGGACGCGATCGGGCGGGGCGGCCCGCCGCCCATCCCTTACGATCAGGTGTTTCGCGTCGCAAGGGCGACGATTGCCGCGTCCGAATCCTTGCACGCGGGGCGGGCGCTAGAAATCCAACCCCCTTCCGCGAATTGATGGCCCGGTTACGCCGGGGATTCGAGGCGGGGCGAGAACTCGGCCTTCGGCCGCTCTTGCACTATGCCTGGTATCAGGCGGGGCTAAGGTCGGGACGCTACCGCCGCGCCACGCCCATCACCGAATGGGTATCCAAACCCCTGCGCGACTGGCTGAGTCCTGAGGCGCCCGATAACCCCGCGGCCTTCCTCCGCTCGCGTCGGGCGTTCCAAGATGATTCCTTTTTCTTCCCCGCTCTCGAGACTCCCGCAAAGTTGCTCAACTACTTGCGTGCGTCGAGCGACGAAGCCCGCGCGGGTGGAGATGAGGTCCGGGCCGGAAAGCTCCGCCTCTTCGGAGGCGAGCTGAGGCCAGTGGGCTGGCCGCCGAACTGGCTCGGCGCCCCGAAGGGCGCAAGCCCCGTGCACTGGTCCGATGTCGATCTCGAGGCGGAGGACGACATCCGCCTCACATGGGAACCTGCCCGCTTCGGATTCGTCTACCCTCTGGCGCGCGCCTACCGGCTACACAGAGACCCGGCAACCTTTGAGACCTTCTGGGAAGGCTTCAAATCCTGGCGGAAGAGCGCTCCCATCCATGCCGGCCCGCACTGGGTGTCGGGGCAGGAAGTGGCACTCCGCGCGCTCGCGCTCACCACGGCATGGTATGCCTTCGGTTCTGAACTGGAGGCCAGGCCGGACGCGGCAGGGGAGTTGGCGGCCGCGATCGCAGTCCATGCCGCCCGGATCCCTCCCACGATGAGCTACGCCCGGGCGCAGGGCAATAACCACGTATTGAGTGAAGCCGCCGCCCTCTACACCATTGGCTTATTGTTCCCGGAGTTCAAAGCCGCCCGCCGTTGGGCGAAGACGGGAAGAGAAGCGTTCTTGGAAGGCCTGGCGCGGCAGGTCTATGAGGATGGGGGGTACGTGCAGCACTCGACCCGGTATCACCGCCTCGTCGTAGATTTGTGCCTTTGGACTTCCAGGCTGGCCGCGATGCATCGACAGCCATTTCCGGACCGCGCCTTGGAACGCTGCGCCCGATTGACCGAGTGTCTTCAGGCGCAGGTGGATCCTGAGACCGGGGTGGCCAGCCATCTTGGGCACGATGACGGGAGCGTCTTCTTCCCATTCACCTTCCCTTCGGGCCAGGATTACCGCTTCTCGCTCCAGGCAGCGAGTTTGTGGTTCCGATCGACGGCCGCCTACCCGCCCGGGCCGTGGGATGAATTAGCCGCGTGGTTGGGCTTGGAACCCAAAGACGCTCAGGCACTTTCGCCGGGGCTACCCGAAACTTTTCCGTCTGCAGGAATCCACATCCTGCAAAAGGGTCGAAGTAAGGCGCAGGTCCATTGCGTCCACTTCCGATCACGCCCGGCGCATTCGGATCAGCTGCATGTGGAAGCGTGGTTCGATGGATCGAGCCTCATCGGGGATCCTGGGACGTATCGATATCGGGCAGCGCCGCCTTGGGACAATGCTTTGGCATTTTCCCATGTGCACAATGGGCCGATGATTGATGGCGAGGAGCCCATGCAACGGGCCGGGAGATTCCTGTGGCTCCGATGGGCTCAAGGGAGGGTGATCGGCAGGTGGAGGACACCGGAGGGGGATCTTGAGGCCGTGCTGTGCGAACACGATGGATACAGGCGAATGGGAATCCGGGTACGGCGGGCCGTGATTCGAGCCGGGTCGGACGGGTGGCTGATCTCAGATGAGGTGGAGGGCTCCGGTCGCCACACCATCACCACGTGCTGGCTCTTGCCCCCGGAAGCCCACGAGCTCGCGGGTGACCTCGGTGAGGTCCGGCTGGGTGGGCGGCTCAAAATCCGTATGGAAGGACCGGATCGCCGGCTTGGACTATACCAAGAGGGCCGTTTCGCCGGCGGAGAGGATGTCGAATCGACGGCGGAGAATCTGGGTTGGCGATCCCCGACGTACAATTCGAGAGCACCCGGCCTGACGGCAGTCTTTCACTGTGCAGATGTGCTCCCGGTTCACTCGAGAGTTTGGATCACGATCGGCAACGGGTCGGAGCCGCTGTTCGAGCCTGGCCCACCATCGCTCCACGGGTCACGGGTCTCATGGAATGGACGCACTCTTCAGCTTGGATAGCCTGACGTGAGAGCGACCATCTTGGGTTCCCCGATATTTGGCGTAAGCCGTGCCCGGCGATGAACCTGTTTCCAAGCGGCGTGCCGTCCTCGAAGAGGCTGTTGGATCTGCTGGGTGCCGGCCTGGGGTTGATACTCATCAGCCCCTTTCTCCTTCTCATCGGGATCCTTGTATGGCTTCGGGTGGGTCGGCCGGTCCTATTCCATCAGGTCCGGCCGGGCTACCGGGAAAAGCCGTTCTCATTGCTCAAATTCCGGACCATGACCCAAGACCGGGGCGTGGCTGGGGACCTCCTGGCCGACGGCGCCAGGCTCACACCCCTCGGGCGAATCCTGCGTTCATTCAGCTTGGACGAGCTACCTGAACTCTGGAACGTACTCCGCGGAGAAATGAGCCTGGTGGGCCCGAGGCCGCTCTTGATGGCTTACTTACCTCGATACTCGCAGGAGCAACGGCGCAGGCACGACGTGTTGCCCGGGATGACTGGATGGGCTCAGGTGAACGGAAGAAACGCGCTTACGTGGACCGAGAAGTTCTCCTTTGACTTATGGTATGTCGACCACTGGAGCCTGGGTCTAGACGTCAAGATCATTGGGCTCACGCTCTGGAAGGCTGTTCGGCGGGAGGGGATCAGCCCTCCTGGCCGGGATACAGCGAGCGAGTTCATGGGCTCTGAAGATGTGCCTGGATCCCCCTCCTTGGGGGACCCCACGCCGTAGGGGTAGGCCTCCGTAGGCTCTGGGGTGCCACAGGTGGGCTTGCCGTACCCTGGAAAGGCATGTACCATCAATGGGTACCCCGTTGAAGCCAGCCAGGAGGAGGCAAATGAAGAACCCGCTTGAGTTCTACGATGTGAAATCCCGATCTAAGTTCACAAGCACGGAATGGCGGATCGAGACCAAGACTTCGAAGGGGAAGCTGCGCTACTTTGCCGTCGCCAAGGCGCCGGCCGGCACCCACGAGGCCTGGCGGATCGTCACCGAGGAATTTGCCAAGACCAATCCCTAGCCTACAGGTGGTTTTTCGGTGAGCGCAGCGCAGGCCGCCCCCGCACGGGGGCGGCCTGCGTTTTCGGACAACGGCTCCCGGAGCCATGGGCGAGCCCACTCGCCCAGGTTAGGGCGCGGCGACCTTGAGGCTCCGGGAGCGGATTTGCTAGAGCAGGCCAGCGGCCTTGAGTTCGTCGCTCCGTTCCGGGATCGTGAATCCCCGCACTGTGGTGGCATCCACGATCCAGGGGAAGAGCTGGTTCACGACCGCACTCACGGCCCAGGGCCAGGGATAGATCAGGTTCGCCCGAGGCCGTCGGGCAAGCCCGACGACGGCCTGGGCCACGTCCTCCGGTCTCCGGACCAGCCACTTGGGGGTCGAGACTTTGGTCTTGCGCTTGATCCCTGCGTGCGTGCCGAATTCCGTCGAGACTCCGCCGGGATAGATCACCGAGACCTTGATTCTCCAGGGTGCGACCTCGCGCCGGAGGGCTTCCGAGAATCCGCGCACGGCGAACTTACAGGCTGCGTAAATCGTGTAGGTGGGCGTGCCGGCCAGGGCGGCCATGGAGGCCATGTTGATGATCTGGCCTGACTTCTGGCGGATCATGATCGGCAGGACCTGGCGAGTGGTCTGCACCACACCCAAGACGTTTACCGCGAATTGGCCGGCGATGTCCTTTTGAGGATCCAGGTTCTCCAGCCAGCCAATCCCGCCTGCGCCGGCGTTGTTGAACAGGACATCGATCCGTCCGTATCGATCCAGGACCTGTTGGACGAGACCGGAGATGTCCTCCAATCGGCTGAGGTCGGCCGCGACGGGTATGGCCTCGCCGCCCGACGCGGCAATCTGGTCGGCGACCGCCTGCAGCTTTTCAAGCCTTCGTGCGGCCAAGACCGTCCGGCATCCGGCGGCGCCGAATGCCCGGGCTGTGGCCTCGCCAATCCCGGACGAGGCCCCTGTGACCAGGACAACTTTCCCTTTCAACCCATCCATGTCTTCCTCCTCATTCCTTCAACTTTGTCCGTAGACCGGGATCGCGGCGCCGTGAATCGCCCGCGAGGACTCGGAAGCCAGAAAGAGAATCACATCTGCGATCGCCTCCGGCGAGACCCAACGACCGGGGTCGGCCTTGGGCATCATCTCGCGGTTCTCGGGCGTGTCAATCGTTCCGGGAAGAACGCAATTCACATTGATCCCAAGATCTTTGAGCTCCGCCGATAGCGCCTCGGTAATCCGAATCACGGCGGCCTTCGAGGCGCTGTACACCCCCAGTTTGGCGGCGCCGCTTAAGCCTGCCCGGGCCGAGACACTGACGATCTTGCCGGAAGCCTGAGCCTGCATGGGTGGGACGACCGCCCGAGTGGTTACGAGCATGGACTTGGCGTTCAAGTTCATGAGGAATTCCCAATCCTCGAGAGACGTCTCGGCAAAGGGCTTGCCACTGCGGAACCCGCCCACGGTGTTGACCAGGATATCGATCCGACCGAAACGCTCGAGGCCCGATCGAACGGCGCGTTCGGCCGCCTCGGGGTCTGTGGCGTCGATTCCCTCGGCGGCGAGCGCCCGCGTGGGATCCCACGCCTCGCCGATCGCCTTAGCCACCCTCCCCTGGCCCCGATCGGGAAGCACGGCATTGGCACCCGCGGCCAGAAACGCTCGCGCGACCGCGCCCCCGAGATTCCCCGTCACGCCGGTGATCAAGGCGGTTTTTCCGGTGAAGTCGGTCATGCGTACCTCTCCTTGAGAAGTCCGGACCCCGGCAGCGCAACGACGGGCCCAGAGTGGCCCATTGTATGCGCGGGAAGGAGGGAATCCGGCTCCCGGAATGTTCGAAGAGCTCCGGGAGCCTATTTGGGGAAAGGAAGAGGAGCCGGGGTGTAAAATCGGCGGTCTGAACGCTCCCCAAAGCGGCCGCCCGGCGGCCGAGCCGCAACCCGACTCATTTCTGACATGCACATCCTGTTGATTCATCAAGTCTTCGTCCGGCCGAGCGACGCGGGCGGAACCCGGCATGCCGAGTTCGTCCGGTACCTCGCGGCACAGGGTCATCGCGTCACGATCTTGGCCGGGGACCGAAGTTACCTGACCGGAAGTTTCCTGCAGGCGCCGAGCCGGGAAGAGCTCCATCCCGGGGTCGAGATCATCCGCTGCGGCGTGCGCGGAGGTGGCCAACGCAGCTGGACATCTCGAGGGGCGGGGTTCCTCTCGTTCATGGTGACCGCCTTCTGGGCGGGCCTGCGGGTCCCAGGGATTGACCTGGTGTGGGGCACATCGCCTCCTCTCCCACAGGCCGTCGCGGCCTGGGCCGTGGCCCGGCTCCGCCGAGTCCCCTGGGTATTTGAAGTGCGCGACCTGTGGCCCGAATTCGCCATCGCTGTCGGCGCCTTGCGCAATCCGGTCTGGATCTGGCTCGCCCGGAGCTGGGAATCGTTTCTCTATCGTCATGCGGACCGACTGATCCTCAACTCTCCGGGTTTCGTCGACCCCGTGCTCGCTCGGGGGGGTCGGCGAAGCGCAATCGTCCCCATCCCGAACGGCGTCGACCCGGCCATGTTCGATCCGACGTCCAACGGGGGCGACCTCCGAATTCGCCTCGGCCTCGAAGGCAAGTTCGTGGCCTTGTATGCCGGTGCGCACGGCGTCTCGAACGACCTTGCCGTGGTCCTGGACGCGGCGGAGCATCTCCTCACGGAGTCGGGGATCGCGTTTGTCTTCGTCGGGGATGGACGCGAGAAAGGGGCGTTGGTTCGCGAGGCGATCCAGCGCTCTTTGGTCAACGTGACCTTCGCCGCCGCGGTGGCCAAAGAAGAAATGGCGCCCGTGCTGGCGGCGGCAGATTGTGGGATCGCGATCCTTCAGCCGCTCCCGGCTTACCGGACCACGTACCCAAACAAGGTTTTTGACTACATGGCGGCGGGACGCCCGATCGTCCTGGCCATGGAGGGACCCATCCGCGAAGTTGTGGAAGGCGCGCGGGCGGGGATCGGGGTGCCACCGGGCGACGCGGTGGCGTTGGCGGACGCGGTCCGCCGTCTCGCGGCCGACCGCGACGCGGCGCGCGAGATGGGGCGGCGCGGGCGCAGATACGTCGAAGCCCACTTCGATCGGTCCGCCCTGGCGCGTTTGCTCGAGGAAACCTTGCAGGCGGTGGCGCGTGGCTGAAGGGCGAAGCTGGCGCGCACGGTTTGTCCGGCGCTGGTGGGCGAGTCACAACGACTCCCGCCACATCCGGCGAGCCCTCGAGGAGGTGTTGGGCGAGCTACGCCCAGGAGACCGCGGATTGAATTTGGCCTGCGGCCAGGCTCGCTTGCACCCCCAGGTGATCAACGCCGATCGAGCCCCGACCGCCGCGGCGGACGTGCGCACCGATGCCCACCGGCTTCCGTTTCCGGAAGGATCCTTGCGCCTGATCGCCTCGCAAGAAACGGTGGAGCATTTGGCGAACCCCTTTGCCGCCGTGCGAGAAATGGCGCGCGTGCTGCAGCCCGGAGGGGCGCTCTACTTGCAGGTGCCCTTCGTGCTCGGATACCATCCCGGCCCGGAGGATTACTGGCGTTTCACCGGGCCCGGAGTTCGGCAGCTTCTGGAGCAGGCCGGGCTGCGTGTGGAACGGCTCGAGCCCGCGTTGGGTGCGGGAACCGGGTTGTACCGGGTGGCGGTGGAGTTTCTCGCGGACGTAGCCGCGAGGCTGATGCCGGCTGCGTATCTGCCTGTAAAGGGCGCGGCATCTTTGATATGCTACCCGCTTCGAGCGTTGGATGGGTTCGTGCTCGGCGGCCCGCAGCGCGATCGCATTCCCGGAGGCTACTTTGGCGTCGGCCGCAAGCCGAACTGAACCCCTCGCGATCCTCTTCACCAGCGCTGGACGCCGCGTCGAGCTGCTGCGCGCGTTCCAGGCTGCGTTCACCGAAGTCGGCATCGCGGGCAAGGTCGTCGTGGTCGATATCGACCCGTTGGCTCCCGCATTTCAGGTGGCGGACTCGGGTTACGTCGTTCCGGAGAATCAAGATGCGGGCTATGTCCCTGCCCTGGTCGACATTTGCCGCGCGGAATCGATTCGGTTAATTTTCCCCCTGCTCGACCCGGACATTCCGGTCCTGGCGAAAGGCCGGGCCCAGATCGAGGCGACGGGCGCCCGACTCGCGGCGCTGGGCGCGGCCCAGACGCAGATGACCTTCGATAAGCTCGCCACGGCCGAGCTGTTTTCCCGGCTTTCCGTGCCGCACCCGAAGACCTGGACGGCCGAGGAGGCCTCGACCGAGGACATCCGGTTTCCGGTTTTCATCAAGCCTCGGTTTGGAAGCGCCGGGAAGCACGGCTTCCGCGCCGAGGACCGGCAGGCGCTCGAGAGCCTGCAAACGCATGTGCCGGATCCCGTGGTTCAGGAGTACATCGAAGGGCCGGAAATCACCAACGATGTTTTCTGCAGCCTGAGCGGAGAGGTGTGGGCGGTCGTGTCCCGGCGCCGGATCGAAGTCCGGTGGGGGGAAGTGGCCAAAGGGGTGACCGAGCACGACGAGGAAATCGAACGTCAGTGCGTCACGATTGCGAGAGGCTTGGATGCCAGAGGCCCCATCACCGTCCAATGCCTGCGCGCCAAGGAGGGCGCGATTTTCACCGAGGTGAACGCACGATTCGGCGGCGGCGTCCCATTGGGGATCGCCGCCGGCGTCCCATCCCCGGCTTGGTACGTCGCCGAAGCCGCGGGTCTGCCCGTCCATCCTCCGCCCTTGGGCACGTACCGGGCAGGGTTGTACATGACCCGATACGATAGCTCCTTCTTCCTCTCTGAGTCGGATGTCGAGCGGATTGCGCGCCGTCGTTTTTGATCTTGATGACACGCTCTATCCGGAGACGGAATTCGTCGCCGGGGGGATGCGAGCCGCCGCCCGATGGGCCGCGCGTCAGGCGGGAATTGGGGTCCAGATCGTGGAGGCGGAGTTGCAGGAGAGCTCCCGGACCGGCCCCCACGGCAAGGCCTTTGACACATGGTTGCAGCGTCGGAATCTTCCAGCCGATTGGCGCCGGGACCTTGTGAACGCGTACCGCACACATCGCCCGCGAATCCGACTCTACCCGGATGCGCGGCGGGCGTTAGACCGCATCGGGCGGAGCTACGAGATGGGGTTGGTGACGGAAGGCGATTCGGCCGCCCAGCGTGCCAAGCTGACCGCCCTTGGGGTGGAGAGCCTCTTCCGCGCGGTGGTGATCCTGGGACGCGACGAGCCGGGAAATTGGAAGCCAAGTCCGGAGCCGTTCGCCCGATGCTTGGAAGCGCTGGGAGTCCCGGCGCGGGAGGCGGTCTATGTTGGGGATAATCCGCGCAAAGACTTTCGTGGGGCGCGCCAAATCGGGATGCGCACCGTGCGTGTGAGGCGGCCGGGCGGAGTCTACGCGGACCTGGAGCCTGCCTCCGACGCCGACGCGGCCGACGTCGAGCTTGCGGATCTGGATGGGCTCGAGGCGGTGCTCGAGCTCCCACATGGAGAACCTGGATGAAAGTCCCGATGTCGTCCCCGGACCTCGGCGAGGCTGAGCGCGAGGCCGTGATGGCCGTGCTGCGCACGCCGCGGCTGAGCATGGGGACTGAGTTGGAGGCGTTCGAGCGGGCCCTGGCTGCGGCGGCAGGAGCGCGATTCGCGGTGGGGGTGTCGTCCGGGACGACCGGGCTACATCTCGCGGTCCGCGCGACGGGAGTGCACGACGGCGATTGGGTGATCACCACGCCGTTTTCGTTTGTGGCGTCGGCCAACGCGATTCTTTATGAGCGTGCCCTTCCGGTCTTCGTGGATGTGGACCCGGTCACGGGCAATATCGATCCCGGCCCGGCGGCCGAGGCGGCGGCGGACCTGGTGCAGAAAGGCTCGGCCGCGCAGCGCTGGCTGCCGCGCCGAGGGGTCACGGAATGGGGACGGCTGCGCGCCCTGCTGGCTGTGGATGTCTTCGGTCAACCGGCAGATTACGATCGCCTGCGGCGCGTGACGCAAGAGCATGCCCTCACCTTGATCGAGGACGCGTGTGAGGCGCTCGGCGCCTCCTACCATGACCGTCCCGCCGGTCGATTGGGCGACATCGGCGTATTCGGCTTTTATCCCAATAAGCAGATCACGACCGGCGAGGGCGGGGCGGTGGTGACCGATGACGGCGCGTGGGCGGAGCTCGTTCGCGCCATGACGAATCAAGGGCGCGCAGCCGGCGACACCTGGTTGGAGCACAGTCACCTGGGATTCAACTATCGACTCGACGAGATGTCCGCTGCGCTCGGGCGCGTGCAGCTCGGCCGCCTCGACGAACTCATGGCCAAGCGCGGACGAGTTGCCGGTTGGTACGCCGAGCGACTCGCCGGCGTCGCCGGCGTCGAAACGCCGCACACCGTGCCGAGCACCACGCGCAGGAGCTGGTTTGTGTATGTCATCCGGCTCGATCCTGCGCGGGACCGTCGCGAAGTGGCGAAGCGCCTGGAAGGCTTGGGGATACCCACCCGGCCGTACTTCAGCCCGATTCACTTGCAGAAATACATGCGCGAAGGATTTGGCTACCGCGAGGGGGACTACCCTGTGGCGGAAGACCTGGGCCGGCGGAGCCTGGCCCTCCCTTTCTCGAGCGTCATGACGGAGGACCAGGTCGATCTCGTGAGCCAGGCGGTCGTGCAGGTGGTCGGATGAGCTTCCGCAGCCCTAGGGCCACGCGATCGCGTGGCCCTAGGGCGTGCTATCTGACTTGTTTCCAGTTCACCAGAACCAGGTTCTTGTCACATGTGTCAAAGGTGGAAACCGCGATCCGGTCTGAAAGGGGAATCCCCGCGTTATCCCGCAATTGAACGAACAGCGTGCCCGAACTGGCGATCGGATGATCGGATAGGTTGAAGACATACCCGGCGGGCCCAAGGGCGGGCGCGCTTCCGGTCAGCGTGTCAATCAGAACCAGCTGGCCGGCCAGGGTTCCGTCGATGCGGACGGCCAGCCCGACAATCGGGGCGTCGTTAAGATCGAAGACCTGCCCGCCCACGCCCATCCAGCTGCACTGATCGTTGTTGGCGATATTCGGGATGGCCACCGGGCTGCCGGGCTGCAGGCCGAAGGGCGCGCCGGTGGACGTGATCGTAATCGTCCCCAACGTGGCCGAAGGCGTGAAGGTCGCGGGCGGCGTCGGAGTTTCTGTTTCGGTCGGCGCCAAGGTCACGCTGGCCGTGCTGGTCCAGGAGGTGGGCAGAAAAATCTGGGGGGTGTTCGTCGCCGTGGGCGGCCCCAGGGTCGGCGGAAGGGTCGGCGGAGGGTACGGGTTAATCGACGATTGGGGGTTGATGAACACGAAAACCATCACCACGCCCACGCCCAGCGTGGCGAGCAGAATGACCAGGGTGAGGCAATTGAGGATCAGCCGAAGCGGGCTGAACCGCGGACGCCGTTCGAGGTTGTCATCCATCGGTCAGGTGCCTCCTGCCGGCCCACGGGCCGGAGCCGCGCTCACGGCGCGACGAGGATCTCGATGACGGCCGATTCGCGCTGGGCCGAAAGCCAATCCACCACGGCGAGTTCACGAAGCCGGACGGCGGCTGAAGGGGAAAGAGGGTGCTCCCCACGTTCGATGGTCTCCACGACATGAAATCCGAGAATGCTCTCCACCACCGGGCTGACATCGCCCGGGGCCAGGGCGAAGGCGGCCGCCTCCACTTCAGGTGTCAGTAGAACCCCTCGCGGGAACCATCCCAGATCGCCCCCCGCAGGGCGGGTCGTCAGGTCGAGTGTAAACTGCCGCGCCAGGAGCGCAAATTCCTCGCCGGCCAGGATCTGCTGGCGAAGCGCCTCGGCCTGCTCCCGGCTGGATACCAAAAGATGGCGAGCATGCACCTGATCCGCCGATTCGCCGACCTGGGACGCGATGTTCTCGACCATAGCTTGCGCCTGCATCTCCTCGGCGACGGCACTCTGGAAGCTCTCCGCCGAATAGTCGTTCTCGGCCAACCACGCGCCGAGGGCCTCGACGCCGCCTGCGTCGGCGGCCAATTCCCCCATGCGAGCCTGGAGTTCCGCATCCGTGACCGTCAACCCGGACGCCCGCGCACCCTGGGAGAGGAGCTCCTGATCCACCAGGCTCTGTAAGACCTGGGCCTGGTAGTCCCCCATGGTTGCAAGGTCAGTGCCAAGTGCGGAATGAGCCTGTTGGAAGCGTCCGATTTCAGAGAGATAGTCCGCCAGGGCGATGCCTTCGCCATTGACCCGCGCCGCTAGGGGTACGGGCGTGGCCGTCGGCGGGGCCGGTGGTGGAGTCGCGGTGGGGGTCCCCGCCGAGGCGAAGGTGCAGGCGGAGAGAAGGAAAACGAGGCCGGCGTGCGCCCAGGTCCACCGGAGGAGGCCCGCGATCACGTCGCGTGGCCTCGTCGTTCCGAGGGATGGGGGGCCCATGGACCCACGGATCAATGGTGGTCGTTGGTGAAGACGAAGACCATTGGGCGGCGGTGGGTCTCGGTGTAGAAGAACTTCTCCAGGTCGTTTTCCACGCGGGCCCGGACACTTTCCCCGCTCCCGCCCAGGGCCATCAGGCGGATTCGTTCCCGCGCACGCTCAAAGAGCTCCTCGGCGTCGCGCATGAAGACGAAGCCCTTGGACAGCATCTCCGGCTCGTGGCGCAGAGCGCCGGTTTGGGGATCCAGATCGAGGTGCGCCACGACAAACCCATCCCGGCCCAGAGCCTCGCGTTCGCGCATCACCGCCGGGCCGACGTCGCCCACGCCGCTGCCGTCGACGAAGACGTATCCGCCTGGGATCCGCTCGCCGATCCGCATGATCCCCTGGGAGAACTCGATGGGCATGCCGTTCTCCACGATAGCGATGTTCTCCGAATCGAGGCCGACCTGGCGGGCGAGGGCGGCGTGGAGCTTGAGATGGCGAATCTCGCCATGGATCGGAATGAAATAGCGCGGCCGGACGAGCTGCAGGAGGAGCTTCATTTCCTCTTGGGACGCGTGGCCCGAGACGTGGACCGGGTGGATCACGTCGTAGATGACCTCCGCGCCGCGCTGGATGAGCCGGTTGATGGTCCGGTGAACCATCTCCTCGTTGCCCGGAATTGGATGCGAGGAGAAGACCACGGTGTCGCCTGGCAGCAAATTAAAACTTCGGTTGGTGGCGGTGGAAAGCCTACCCAGGATGGACGACGGCTCGCCCTGCGTCCCGGTGCACATCAACACGACACGCGAAGGCTTGAGCTTGAGCGCCTGGTCCAGCGAAACGACCAGCTCGTCCGGGATCTCGAGGTACCCGAGCTGGCGGGCCATCTTTGCGTTCTCGACCATGCTGGTGCCGACGAACGCCATGACCCGGCCGTGTCGGGCCGCGGCACGGGAGACCTGCGCCATGCGCGAAATCAAGGAGGCAAACGTGCCGATGAGGATCCGGCCCTTGGCTTCGCGAAAGACATCGTCAAATGCGCCGTCGATCACGGTCTCGGAAGGCGTCCAGCCCGGCTTGTCGGCGTTGGTTGAGTCGGCCAACAAGGCCAGCACGCCGCGGCCGCCGAGCTCGGCCAGCTTCGCGAAATCGGTCGGCCAGTTGTCGACGGGGTGGTGGTCAAACTTGTAGTCACCGGAGTGAACGATCAGGCCAGCGGGGGTCGTGATCGCCAGGCCGACGCAATCGGGGATCGAGTGGGCGACGTGGAAGAATTCGACGAGGAACGGTCCGATCTGGACCTGGTCCCCGGCCTGCACCGTGTGGCGCTGAGCCTCTCTGCGCAGGCGCGAGCGTTCGAGCTTCACCCCGATCAGGCCCATCGTCAGCGGGGTCGCGTACACCGGCGCCGGCAGGGCTTCGAGCACATGCCAGATCGCCCCGATGTGGTCTTCGTGGCCGTGGGTGATGACCACGCCCAGGACTTGTGCGGCTTTGTCGCGCAAGTACGCGAAGTCCGGGATGATGTAGTCAATCCCGAGCATGTCATTTTCCGGGAACATGATGCCGGCGTCGACCACCAGGATGTCGCTGCCGTATTCGATGGCCATCATGTTCTTCCCGATCTCCCCCAGGCCCCCCAGGGGGACGACGCGCAGCATCTTGCCGCTCGCCGGGTTGGGGCGCTTTCCTTTGGGTTCGGTTTCGGAGGGGGACAGGACACCGCCCCGTCGGCGATGCGCCGTTCGGGGCGATGGGGTTCGATGTCGAGCGCGCACGTTCAGTTCGATCGGACTACGTCCAACGCCCGCGGGCCGCGTACGGTCTGCACCAGGGAGAAAGAAACGTGCTCTCCCGCGCTCAAGAGCGCGGGGCCATGGGCAGGCAAGGCGATGTAATCGACGAAGACTTCCAGGCCGTTCTCTGCGTCGATGTAGCCGTAGCCTTTGGAACCATCGAAGGAGCGAACGACGCCGTTCTTGCGGATTACGACCGGCGAGGAGGGAGCGGGCATCCATGTGACTGTAACATGGGGCCGGACATCCGTCAATCGAGCTTCCCGATTGTGTTCAGTGAGACGGTCACGCACGCCGCGCGCGACCCGCGCGAGCTTTCCACCATGATCCTTCCGAGATGCGGCACCCGACCTATCCGGTGGCAACCCCTGACGGCCGGGAGCGTTTGCCCGACGTGCGGGCCGCCGGTATACTCCAGGCTTCGATAGCAAGGGCCGAGGTGGCCGACCGCCCGGATGCGGCGGCCTCTCACGGGGAAGCCGGTGCGCGCGCACGCGGCGCAAGTCCGGCACTGTCCCGCAACTGTGAGGAGCAGTCCTCAGTCTTCAGGCCACAGCCATCAAGGCTCTGGCGTCGCTGAAGACTGAAAGCTGAGGACTCACTCCAAGTCAGGATACCCGCCTCTGCCCGGCGCCGGTTTCGCCTTCGCGGAAAGGAGGCAGCGCAGATGCGGGATGATGGATGGGCCTTCTCTGAACCTCCATAAGGGAAGGCCTTTTGCTTTCCCCTGCCGAGTTCGACCACCCAGTCAACGCCCCCACCAGGAGGAACGCATCATGTGGATCCGATCTCTTCTCATTCTGACTCTGACCCTGGGCGTCCCCGCAGGCCGTGAACCGACTCAAGTGGCGCCTGCGTTAGAGGCCGCGTTGGCCTGGCTGGAGAGCGCACAAAGGCCCGACGGCGGTTTCTCCAACGGCTTTTCGGATTCGAGCGACCCCGGCACGACCGCCGACGTCATCGCGGGGATCCGCGCCGCAGGCAGAGACCCCCTGACGTGGATCCACTCCGGCCCGACTCCGCTCGCCTATCTTGAGTCGGCAGCCGACGCGACGCGTGGATTCGCCGGGAATCCAGGTCTGGCCGCGAAGGTGATGCGGGCATTTCACGCGGTCGATGAGGACCCGACGGAATTGGGCGGCGTGAATCTTGTTGCCAGCGTCGTGGCTGGCTTCGATCCCGCGCTGGGCACCTTTGGCAGCGGAGTTTACGACAGCGGCCTCTCGCTGATCGCCTTGGCCGAGGCGGGGTTCCCCATTCCAGAAGGAGCGCTGGGTGGACTTCTGGCAGCCCGTCTCGAAGACGGATCCTACGCGTTCAGCGGGGACCGAACCCCAGGTTCCGGTGACAGCAATACGACCGCGATCGCGGTCCTTGCGCTGCTCGCGCTGGGCGAAGACGAAGAGGCGGCACCGTCGCTTGCCTACTTCCGATCGTCCCAAAACGAGGACGGAGGATGGACCTACCAGAAACCCGGTGCGTTTGGGGAAGAGACCGACGCCAACTCGACGGCGCTGGTCATTCTGGCCCTGGCCGCTTCCGGCGAGGACCTCTCGTCGTGGGGTGATCCGGTTGCAACCCTGCTGACCTTACAGCAACCCGATGGGAGCTTCGCATTTAGCGCTTCCACCCCGGGTGGGAATCTGCTGGCAACCGTACAGGCCATCCCCGCGCTGGCCGCGGCCGCCGGCCAACCCGTCCGTCCCACCCCGACGCCATCCTCGAGTCCGGTCCCGGCCACCAAGACCGCGCTACCCACTGCGGCCACCGCCACGGCCCTGCCTGCAAACTTACCGAGCGCGGCACCCGGGGTCGCGGAGGGCATGGTGTTGGCCATCGTTGCGCTCACGATCACGCTGGGAGCTGCTTGGTGGCTTGGACGGCGTGGTTCGGACAGGGGCGTGTGAAAAACACGGCGGGGGCCCCATCGCGCGGGCACCCGGTCGCGTGGATGATCTGGGGAACTTGTGCGGCGGGTGCGGCACTGCTCTTTCGGCACCCCGTCTACCTGGCGTTGATCGGGCTGGCCGGGGCGGTTGCCGGAATGCGGCTGGGGAGCCTGCGAATCTCTGCCCGCACAATCCGCTGGACCGCCGGGTTGATCCTCTTCCCGGGGGTCCTCAATGGACTGCTGAGCCGATCGGGCTCCACCATCTTGCTGAAGCTGCCTTGGGGATGGCTCGGTGGCCCCTATACGCTGGAGGCCTTTCTGTTCGGGATCACCGCCGGGGTTCAGTTGGCGGCCCTGCTCGCGGTCATGGTCGCATTGCAGAAGGGTGTTGAGCCGACGGATGTGCTGCGGCGTATGCCGGCCGCGTTGTACCCGCTCGGGGTGAGCGCCGCGATCGGTCTCTCCTTTACGAGTCGCGCACGGCGCGCGCTGGCGGCCGTGCGAGAGGCCCAGCTTGTGCGCGGTCATCGGCCGCGAGGTGGGCGCGACTTCCCCGGCTGGGCAGCTCCGCTTCTGGTCCTCAGCCTCGAGAACGCGCAGGAGGTCGCCGAGGCGCTGGTCGTGCGCGGCTGGCCGGAGGCGACCTCGCCGAATCGTGCGCGGGGCTGGGCGGCCGCCGGCTGGCTGGCATGGGCGGCGGCGCTCTTGCTGATCGCCTTCGACGCCTCGACCTGGTGGCTGGCCGTGGCTCTCGGCCTCCTGGCCGCCGCCGCGTTCGTCGCGGCGTGGCGCGGGACCTACGCGGGACCGCGTTACCGGCCGGAGATCTGGACCCGGGCCGACAGCCTCATGGTGGGGCTGAGTCTCGGATCGGCCGCTGTCGTCGCCCTGCTTGCCTCCACCGCGCCGGGTTGGCTGAGCTACTCTCCTTATCCGACCGCGGCGTGGCCTGAGGTCCGGGGCGCCTTGATCCTGGTCGGCGCGCTGTTCGCCATTCCGGCTTGGGGCCTGAGTCGTGATTGAGATCGCCTCCGTGCGGTACTACTATCCTGACGGAGACGAGCCCGCGCTCGACGGCTTGGATCTACGCGTGGCGCAGAGCGAAATGTATCTTCTGGCGGGACGTTCCGGCTCGGGAAAGTCGACCGTTCAGCGGGCCGTCGTTGGGCTCGTGCCGCGTTTTTATGGGGGCCGGTTCTCCGGCAGAGTGATCGCGGCGGGGCTGGACACTCGCCACCACCCGCCGCTGGAAATGGCCGCCCACGTGGGGACCGTATTTCAGGAACCGGAAAACCGCTTCGTCAGCCGGAGAGTGGAAGACGAGATCGCCTTTGGCCTCGAGCTGGCAGGATTGGCCTCCTCCGAGATCGGGCGGCGAGTCACGGAGAGCGTCGAACGGATCGACATCGGGCCGCTGCTCGGCCGTTCGCTCGAGACCCTCTCGGCGGGAGAACAGCAGCGCGTGGCGGTAGCTGCAGCGCTGGCCCGCCAACCCGCCATTTTGCTCTTGGATGAGCCGACCTCCCAGCTCGACGGGATCGGGGCCGAGGAGGTGGTGGACTGGGTGACGGCGCTCTGCCGCGACATCGGATTGACCGCACTTCTCGGGGAAAGTCGACTGGGGCGGTGGGTCGAAGTCGCGCAGCGAGTGGGTTATCTGGAAGCCGGGCGGATCCGGGTGGAGGGAAGCCCGGAGGAGGCGATCGAACACATGCCCCTCGCCTCTCCGCTGGCTGAAGCTGCGCGCGCCCTCGGTCTCGACCAATGGTTGGGCCCCCGGGCGCAGGACGAAATCAAGAGGAGGCTGCTGCTCCTGTCGAATAGCCATGGATCCCCGCCAGTCAGCGGCCCCCCCCGACTTCGCGCTAACGGCCTTCACTTCGCGTTCGATAGAATCCCCGTGCTCGAAGGGGCCGACGTGGAGGTCGGGGCGGGCGAGACGGTCGCGCTCGTAGGGCGGAACGGTTCGGGTAAGACGACCCTGCTCCGTTGCTTGATCGGCCTCTTGACGCCTCAGGCCGGAAGTTTGGAGCTGGATGGACGTTCCATCCTCGACCGGCCGGTTTATGAGAGGGCGCGTGAAGTCGGTTACGTCCCGCAGTGGCCAGCCGGCTTGCTTTTCGCCCACGACCTTCGGGAAGAACTCCGGATCACACTTCGCAATCTCGGCCGAGAATCGGATCCTCCGTTCGAGCCGGAAGAGCTCCTGACGCGTTTTGGTCTGCTCGAAGTGGCGGGGCGCTATCCGCGCGATCTTTCCGCTGGCCAACGCCAGCGGGCGGCGTTGGCTGCGATTATCGTGGGGCGCCCGAAGGTGGTCCTGCTGGATGAGCCGACCCTGGGGATGGACGCACTCGCGCAGGAGCGCTTGAGCCGAGTTCTCGAAGAGCTCCGTAATGGCGGGACGGCGATCGTGCTTGCCACGCATGACGTCGAGTTCGCGGCGCGGAACGCCCAGACGTGTGTGGTGCTCGAACGAGGCCGCATCCTCGCCTCTGGACCGCCAGCCGAAACGCTGTTCTCGCGTCCTGAGACGCGCACCGCATTGCAGCGGCTGACCGGTCGACCGCGTCCGGCCACCCCCGCCGAGGTCCGGGGGGCCTCCCCACCAGCCACCGCCCAGGAGAACTCCCATGCCCACTCTTAATCAGGCGCGAGCGTGGTACGACGCTGACGACCCGGTTCATGGATTCGGCCATATCGTCCGCGTCGTCCATTTGGCCGAACAGATCGGGGCCGAGGTCGGAGCGGATATCGAAATCGTCCGGGCCGCGGCGTTGCTGCATGATGCCTCCGGCGCGGCTCCCACCTCTTCGGCAGGAGGAGGTGGAAGGGCTCGCCATGAAAAGGCATCCGCCGATTTCGCGGAAGGCATTCTGCGCGAGGAAGGTTGGCCACCCGACCGGATCGAGGCGGTCCTGCACTGTATCCGCGCCCACCGGTATCGCTCGGCCGAGGACCCCGAATCGCTCGAGGCACAAGTCTTGTTTGATGCGGACAAGTTGGATGTTCTGGGGGCATTCGGGATCGCGCGCACGCTCGGGTACGCGACCCAAGCAGGGCAGCCTGCCTATGCGGAGCCTTCAGCCCGGTTTCGCCAGGCCGGCCAGGGTGAGCCGGGGGAGCCGCACAGCGCTTACCATGAGTATTTGTTCAAGCTCTCTCATGTGGCCGAGCGTCTGTACACAGAGCCAGCCCGCCGGATGGCGGAACCCCGTGTTCGGTTGCTCCGATCCTTCTTCGAGGCGCTAGCGGGCGAAGCCGGGACCGGCGATTGACCCGCGCGAACCGGACTGCTATCATGCTCCGGCGTGTCCACCGAACGGCCTCAGATTCTGCTCACGAATGATGACGGAATTCGATCGCCCGGCCTGTGGGCCGCCGCCGAATCGCTGTCCTCGCTCGCCTATGTGACGGTCGCCGCGCCCCGGGAACAACGTTCAGGGAGCGGCCGGAGCATGCCCGGCAGCTCCGACGGGGTCATCCACCAGGAAGAGGTCAAGGTTGGGGGAAAGCTATGGAAGGTCTACGCGGTCGGGGGCACCCCAGCACAAACCATTCAGCATGGGCTGCTGGAGCTGTACCCATCCCCGCCGAACCTGGTCGTGGCCGGAATCAACTACGGCGAGAACGTCAGCACCAGCATCACGATCTCAGGCACCATCGGGGCTGCCCTGGAGGCGGCTGCGTTTGGGGTTCCGGCCCTTGCAGTCAGTCTGGAGACCGAGGCGCGTTACCACCTCACACACTCCGAGGACATTGACTTTTCCGCGGCGGCGCAATTCACCCGCATCTTCGCGGAAATCCTGCTCACGCGAACGCCGATGGCGGATGTGGATGTGTTAAAGGTGGATGTCCCGGCCGACGCCACCCCGGATACTCCGTGGCAATTGTGCCGGCTGTCCCGGGCGCGCTACTACCGCCTGGTCAGCCCGCAGCGTCAGCGACTGGACGAACCGGCCGTTGTCGGCTACGAGGTGACCCCAGATTTGAACGCGCTAGAACCCGGCACCGACGCCTATGTCCTCCGGGTGGCGCGCCAGGTGGCGGTCACTCCCTTGAGCTTGGACTTGACATCGAGGGTGGATTTTGCCGACCTTGACGGCTATCTGAGGAACGCCTGAAACGAGTTCTATCCGCTCTCTGGGCTGACGCCCAACCTCTTCAGCATCGCCGTGTGGAGTTCCCTGTTCGCTGCCACCAGGGACGTGGGAGGACGGAATAGATCTTCTCCCCCGTCGACACGCGTGACCACCCCGCCGGCTTCTCGCACCAGCAGAACCCCCGCCGCCCAATCCCATGGGTTGAGACGCAGTTCCCAGTAGCCGTCGAATCGCCCGGCAGCCACATAGGAAAGATCGAGGGCGGCCGAGCCGAGGCGGCGCACGCCGCGTGCCTGCAAGGCGAAAGCCGCAAAATGATCCAGGTTGTTGTCCGGGTTGGTCCGGATGTCGTACGGGAATCCGGTGACCAGCAGGCTGAGGCCGAGATCCGATTCCGCGGTGACATGCAGGCGGCGCGGGTCTTGCCCCGGAGGGCCGAGCCACGCCCCCCCGCCGTGGACGGCGTGGAATAGCTCGTGCCGCACCGGGTCGTACACCACGCCCACCCAAGTGTCTTCGCCGAGCGCCCACGCAATCGAGACGCAGAAGAGAGGCAGGCCGTGGGCGAAGTTCGTTGTGCCGTCAAGAGGATCGATCAGCCAGCGCCCGGTCGCCTCGGCCGCGCCCGACCAACCGCTCTCTTCTGCGAGAATCGACTCGCCGGGATAGCTCTTTTCCACGGCGGCGACGAGCGTTTTCTCCGAACGCAGATCGTATTCGGTGACCAGGTCAATTTCGCCCTTGAGGCCAATATCACGGGCGTGGCCGTACCCCTGGCGCAAGATCTCACCGGCTTCGTACGCGGCGCGGATGGCGAATGCCAAACGACCGGCCAGATCCTCCGGCGCCACGGTCGATGCCGCCTCGCTCACAGGGCCGACGTGGCCACCGCGACCGTAAGGCTGAAGATGAACCAATGTAGAAGGAAGGGGTAAAGGAAGGACCTCGAGCGCCAGGCGATCCACCCGAAGAACGTCCCGCCGAAGATCGTGCTCAGCGTCTCAATCTCGGGCTTGCCGATATGGGCGAGGGCAAAGGGCACCGCCTGCAAGACGATGGCCGTCGGCCCCATCAGCCGATAGAGGGCGAACAGCAGGAACCCACGAAAGACGAACTCCCACCCGACCAGATCCAGGAAAAACGTGAACAAGAGATCGGGGCCGCTCCCACGATAGGCTGAGTAATAGCGGGCCATGGCGGGCGTGCCGGCCACGGCTGTGATCAGCGGGATCGAAAGCACGATGAACGATCCGCTCCAAAGCAGCCCCTGGCGCCAGTTGCCAAGCCCGAATCCGTATTCGCTCGGAGGATCACGAAAGATGAGAAGAATGACGGCGAGGGGGATGATCAAGTAATACACGAAGCGTTCGATCGCCTTCGCCCGCAGAGCGCCTTCCACGCCATCGCCGGACAAGAACGAGTGGTAGGCGTCCACGATCAGCAGGAGGGTGACGACGACCAAGGCCACGGTTGCGCGCACGTCGAGGTCCATCCCGGCCAGGCGGAGGATGAGTGGGCGCAGCGGGGCCGACGCCGGACGTGGAAGTTTGCGAGCCGGCATCAGTAACTCAACGCCAGTTGGTCGCCGCCCGGCGACATCACGCGGATCAGCACCGGCGCGTCGCGCGCAATATCGGCGGACCAGAGCACGAGGAGCACAGCCAACGCCACCCAGGCGGCCCGACGGGCCGGCGTGTTGGGTAGCGCGAGGGGCGGGCGATGGCGCGCCCATACGGAAGCGGCGAAGCACGCCAGAGGGGCGACGAGCGGGAGATGGAAACGCGGTTCGGCCAGAATCGGAAGGTAGGCGATCAGCGTCGCGGCGACGAGACCCAGGACCAGGGAGGCGCCGTGGCGCGTGTCGGAGTTACCCCAGGCGACCGCCAGGCCCAACGGAGCCGTGCCCGCGACAGCGACCCAGGGAAGCACGAGGATGAGGTAGGCCAGGGCGAGCCACGGTTGAGGGATGGGGCCGAAATACCCGTTGGCGTAGAAGTAGACCATCTCTCGGTCTTCGAGGCCGGCGAGGAAAACCAGTCGATGGAACACACGAATCGGAACCATGGAAGGATCGTCCCGGATGAATTGCAGCGCCCGCTCCCAGCTCCAGCGATCGCGTTCTGCGTCCTCGACGAAGCGAAGCGGGATGGAGGCAATGCCAGCCACAAAACCACCATCGCCCTGCGGATGATAGCCGATGAACATGTTGTAGCCTCCGCTGTTCTCTATGAAGGTCAACCGCCCATTTACCAGGGTGTTGCGGATCGACCAGGGCAACACGGCAAGCGCGCTCACTCCGAGCAGGACGGCCGCGTGCCTCCAGCCGCGCCGGCGGTACAACCAGTACGCAGCAAAAGGCAAGAAGGCCGCCAGCACACTACGGGTGAGTACGCCAGCCGCGAGCGCAATCGCCGGTGCAATGGCGGAAGAAGCCTGGCGGCGCTCAGCGCTGGTGAGCAGGGCGATTAGGCTTAGGAGCACCAGCGGCAGAAAGAGGTTTTCTGAGCCGAGCCCGAGCGGGTACATCCACAGGACCGGGTACAGGGCCAGCGCGAGCCCGGACCAGCGGGCGGCGCGAGGTGCGAGCCCCAGACGCAAGGCGAGCCAGGCGGTGAGGGGCGCCAGCGCCGCACCCAGCACGGCCTGCGCCAACCGCGCGGCCGCAATGCGGTCCTCGGGACCGCTCAGCGCATAGATTCCCGCTAGGAAGGCCGGATATCCGGGGGCGCGGTGCGAGGTGAGAAAACCTTTCTCGGGCAGGTCCTGGTTCTCGAAATCCCAGCCATACACGCGCTCCAGGTAAGGCCGGATCGGGAGGACGTCGGCGGCCGCATACCAGCGGTAACCATTGCCTGAGGCGAGCGATCGGGCGAGCATGTCGTATTGATACATGTCGTCGAGGCCGATCGGGAAGCGCAGAAAGACCAGGGCCAAGGCAAATCGAGGCACCAGACCCGCCAGGGTCAGGCCGATCCAAACCCGGCGAGACAGCCCGGCTGCACCGGCCGGTGGAGCGGCCCGAAGTCCTCGATCCATGCCTACGTGGCAGACCGCAGGAACTCGTCGATCCGGCTCAGAAGCAGGTCAAGGTCGGCGGGCTGGATTTCACCCATGTGGGCAATGCGGAGCGATTTCCCCCTCAGCTTGCCGTACCCATCGGCGATGGTCATATCCCAGCGCGCCAGATGGGCATTCAAGGCCCGCACGTCGACGCCCCGGTCATTGCGCAGAGCGGTCATGGTCTTGGATCGGAAACCCTCCGCCGCGAGCAGGCCAAAGGGCTCGCGACCCCATGCCTGGGCGCGCTCGGCCATGCGGGCGTGGCGGGCGTAGCGGGCGGGCAGCCCCTCCGCCAGGATCCGGTCGAGCTGCGCGTCGAGAGCGAACAGGAGCGAGATGGCGGGTGTCGCCGGGGTCGTGTCCTTCTGCAGATACTCTTCCAGGACGACGAAGTCGAAATACCAGCCCCGAGATGGGACGGTACGCGCCCGGGCCATCGCCCGATCGCTGACGGCGGCGAAGGCCAGGCCAGGAGGTAGGGCGAAGCACTTCTGCGACGATGTGAGAAGAACGTCGAGGCCCCAGGCATCGGTTCGAATATCCGCGCCGGCCGCCGAAGACACGGCATCGACGAGGATCATGATTTCGGGTTGGATTTCTCGTGCCGCGGCGGCAATATCGGCAATCGGATTCTCGACGCCGGTCGAGGTTTCATTGTGGACCACGGCCAATGCGTCGTAGGCGGACTCGCGCAGAGCCTGGACGACGCCCTCCGGGCGATTCGGCTCCCCCCACGTCGCGTCGAGCCGCTGAACCGAGATCCCGTTGCCCCGGGCGACATCGAGCCAGCGTTCGCCAAACGCGCCGCAGACGCAGCATAGGAGCCGGCCGGTGACGAGATTGCGAACCGCGGCCTCCTGCAGGCCGCTCCCCGAAGAGGCCGTGATGAACACCCGCTGATTGGTCGCCAGCACCTGGCGCAAACGAGGTTGGATGCGGTGGAAGAGGGCGTCGCACGCCTCGCTTCGATGCCCGATCATGGGCTGAGTTTGCGCACGCAGGATGTCAGGAGCGACATCGGTGGGACCGGGGATGAAAAGCCTTGCCATCAAGGCCTCGCTTTCGGGTCGGGCGGGGGATTGTATCAGAGGGGTCCTTGACGGGGATCGACATCGGCTCAGCCTTTCAGCCTCCCATAATCATACATAATCTTGTGACTTATGTAACTAATATCAAGAAATCTAAGTTCACTATTTACAAATGGCGTTCCAGTGATATATTTCATCCAGAATATCAATATGTAGTTACGAAATACTAAATCTCGAATCAGATATCTCAAGGAGACCGGCAGTGAACTCTAGAATCGACATCCTGACCTCAATCGCATTCGAAAACCATGCCCGGATCCTGGGCGAAGCGCGCATTTGGCAAGCTCTGGGACGGGGGAAGGTGTGGCAAGATGTGCAGGTTGAACGCCGGACGGAAACCGCTTCGCGGTCGAGTGCCGGAGAGGCTCGTCAGTCTCTGGCGCGAACTCGCCCCTAGTGCTCAAAGGACGCCAACGATGTCGAACAGCGTGTTGACCACCTGTCCCGTATGCGGGGACCCTCTAGAAATCACCCGGCTCCACTGCCGGAATTGCACCACCACAATCGAGGGCCAATTCGAAACCGGGCGGCTGGGACGGCTGACGGCCGAGCAGCTCGAGTTCGTCGAGATCTTCATTCGGTGCGAGGGCAAGTTCAGCCGAATGGAAAAGGATCTCGGGCTTTCGTATCCCACGCTGCGCAGCCGCTTGGGGGAGATCATCCGCCAACTCGGGTTTGTACCAGGGCCTGAGGAGCCGCCGCTTGAGGAAGGCGAGCGGCATCGAATCCTCGATGAGCTGGCCAGTGGGGTGATTTCATCGGAAGAGGCCATGCACCAGCTGGAGGGGGATTGACGGGATGAAAAGCGAAAACCGGCGCCACGAGCGTATTGAGCAAGAAGTCGGCGCCACGCCTCGGCTGCGAATTCTCAACGTCGGTGGATCGCTGCGACTGATCGGCGGAGAGGGGACGCGCCTCGAAGCCCACGCCGACGACCCCGGCGGACTTTCGCTGCAGCGTGAGGGGGAGACCTGGGAACTCCAGGCATCCTCGGACTGCTCCATCTTTTTGCCGAGCGCGGCCCGGATTGAGATCGGTTCGATCGGAGGCGAGGCCCGCCTGCGCGGATTGAGTCAAGAGCTGCTCCTCCGGAATGTGGGCGGGGACCTTGAGCTCCGCCGCGTGGCCAAGGTCGCCTTGGAGCACGTCGGGGGGGATCTATCTGCGGCGCGGGTGGGAGGGGATCTGATGGCCGACCGAATCGGCGGCGACGCCACCCTCACCCGCGTGGCCGGGCGCCTCCATCTGCGCGCCGTGGGGGGCGATGCACGGATTCGCGGCGCCCAGGGCGCGGTGGCCAAAGCCGCCGGAGATGTGAACGCCGAACTCTGCCCCGGGGTAGGTTGGAGCGGATCCTTGGAAGCGGGCGGGGACCTCCGTCTGCGGCTGTGCCAGGAGGCTTCTGCCCACGTACGCTACCGGGCCGGAGGAGAGGTACGCCTTCCGGTGTCGGGCCCGACGTCGGAGAAGGGTGAATTCGTCTTGGGCGCGGCCGAAGGCGATCTCGAGCTGAGTGCAGGAGCCAATCTGATCGTTTCTCTCGTCGCCCAAGAGGAGCTCGAGACGGCGGCGGACATCGAGGACAAGGTCTTTGGCCACGTCGCCGAAGCCCTGCATCGGGTGGAGTTTCTGAGCGCCCGGTCGGGGCGGCTGGCCTTCGACGGCGAGGCGATGGGGAAGAAGATCCATCGCGCGATCGAGGGCGCGATGTCGCGCGCCGGCGCGTCCGCCCGGAGGGGCCATCCGGCGAGAGATTGGGAAGAGGATCGGGGCCCGTCGGGGGCGGGCTCCAAGGAGCGGCTGGCGATTCTGCATATGTTGGAAGCGGGGCGGATCAACGTGGGTGAGGCCGAGCAACTCCTGCGCGCGCTCGAAGGGGAAGCGTGACAGCGGCCGCGATCGCTCGCCGCTCCTCGATTCGTCGCGGGCTGATGCCGGTCCGGTCCTTGCGCGACATGGCGCCTCTGGCGGATTTGATGGAGGCCGCTTTCGGGGGAGATGTCGATCCAGAGGGCCAGCGCTTGATTCGGGAAATGCGCTCCTACGGCCGCGCCGGGATCCTGGGGTGGTTGGCTGGGCGATTCGTCCTGCCGCCCGCGGCCTACCCGAGGGGATACGTGTGGTACGAAGACGGGCGATTGGTCGGGAACGCCTCGGTCCTGCCCGTGGAATCCGGAGCCGCCAGGTGGGTTCTGGCCAATGTCGCCGTGCACGCGGAGTATCGACGGCGCGGGATCGCACGTGAGATGGTGCGGTCGTGCCTCGAGCTGGCCCGGCGCCGACAGGGTGCCGAAATGGTCCTGCAAGTCGAGACTCAGAATGAGGGCGCCGTCCAGCTCTACCGTGATCTTGGGTTCCGCCACCTGGCGGACCGCACGACGTACCGAAGGCCGGCGAACGTATCCGTCCCGGAGAATTTGGACCTCGGTCTGGCGCGAGAGCGCCGTCCGGATGAATGGCGGGAGCAATACCGCCTGGCGCTTGAGGAGTATCCGGAAGGGGTGGTGTGGCCTTTCCCCGTCCGAGTCGAGTTTTTCCGAGGGCCGGCCATAGGCGGGCTCGTCGTCCCAGGACCGTTCCGTCATTGGGTTTGCATGGAAGGGGCGACGATCGTGGGCAGCCTCACGGCGAGGCCGGATTGGGATCGGTCGGTCTGGCGTTTGGTCCTTCTTTCGGCGCGCTCGCACCGCGGCCAGGTCGAGGCGGGCTTGATCGCGTGCGCCCTCGACTACCTTGGCAGTGAGTCCTCGGTCGTCCTCGACTACACGGCCGCGACGGCCGGGCCGGAATTGGACCGCCTGGGGTTCCATCCTGAGCGCAGCCTCACATGGATGGGCGCGCAGCTTTTACCGGCACGCCATCGCGTGGCCATCCCGTAGGGACATGCCATGGCGTGCCCCCAACTAGACCGAGGCGATTGAAGATGGCTCAGCTCGAAGAACGACTGAAGATCCTTCGGCTCATCGAAGAGAAGAAGATCACCGCCCAGGAAGGCGCCCGCCTTCTGGCGGCGCTCGGCAAGGCGGAACGACGCGGCCGCGCCGCCGAGAAGGGCCGGGGCGAGGCGCGCTGGCTCCGGATCAAGGTGACACCGCTGAAGGGCGCGGGCGAATCGGTCGATGTCAACCTGCCCGTGGAGCTCGTCAACCTTGGGCTGCGATTAGGGGCTCGTTTCGTACCCGACATGGAAGGGCTGGCGACGGAGGACATTGTCCAGGCCATGCGTTCGGGACTGCATGGCAAGCTCCTGGATATGACCGACGAGAAAGAAGGAAGGCGCGTCGAGGTGTATCTCGAGTAAACTATTCGCCGTGAATGGGTGGGTCGGTCAATCGGTCGACGGGTCAATCCATCAACGGGTCAACGGTCAATGGAGGCTGAGGGAATACCATGCAACGCCTGATCTTTCGACTTGCAGCCAATGCGCTGGCGCTATTTGTAGCGATCTCCGCGCTGCAGAAGTACTTTCCCACCGGCATCCACGCGGATCAGCTCGGGGCCGTTGCGTTCATCGGTCTGGCCGTGGTCTTCACGCTGGTGAATGGCTTCGTGCGGCCGATTCTCAAACTGCTGTCTTGCCCGCTCATCCTTCTGACGCTGGGCCTGTTCACCCTCGTCATTAACGGTGTGATCTTTTGGCTCACCGGGGTGGTGGGCACTTGGTTTGACATCGGTTTCCAAGTGGAGCCTTGGCCCGCTTTCTTGGGCGGTCTGTTAGTGGGGCTGGTGAACGCGGCGCTGATGGTGGTCCTTCGCAGCGAAGGGAAGCCAAGCTGACCGCCCTGGGGGCGGGCTGAGCTTTCCATAGATATTGCCGGCAAGAACGTCGTCGTACTTGGCGGCTACGGCCTCGTCGGCTCCGCGGTGTGCCGCGAGCTGCTCCCCTTCGAGCCGAGGCGGCTCGTGGTTTCCTCGCTGCGCCGGGAAGAGGCCGAGAGCGCCGTGACCCGCTTGCGGCAAGACCCTCGGGCGGGCCGCCTCGAGATCGTGCCCGCGTGGGGCGACATCTTGCTTCGCACCGAGTGGCAGTCGGCCCCGCCCGGTCAACACCCTCGCACAGCCGTCCTGGCCGATCGATCCACCCGGCGGCGCCTCGCGGCCGACATCCTGGATGAGCTCAACGAAGAGATCCTGACCTCCTCGCTCCTCTATCAATTGATCCTCGGCCAGGCGACCGGTGCGCCGCCCGGCGGTGCCAAGGGAAAGAGTGGACCTCCAGCGGATATCGTCGTGGATTGTGTGAACACGGCGACAGCCGTGGCATACCAAAACATCTTTCAAACCGGCCGTGATCTCCTGGGCCGGATCGACGGCGGGATTGAGACGGACTGGCCGGAGGAGGTCCTGCGTCTTCTCGCCTCGCTGGCCACGCCGAACCTGGTCCGGCACATGCAGATTCTGTACGAAGCGATGCGGCGGGCGAAGACTCAGGCGTATGTGAAGGTCGGGACCAGCGGTACTGGCGGGATGGGTTTCAACATCCCCTACACGCATGGCGAAGAAAGGCCGTCGCGGCTGGTGCTCTCGAAGTCAGCCGTCGCCGGCGCGCAGACGCTTTTGATTTTTCTCCTGGCGCGCACACCCGAAGGCCCGGCCGTGGTGAAAGAAATCAAGCCCACCGCCGCGATCGCCTGGAAGTCGATCGGATTCGGACCGATCACGCGCGGCGGTCGGCCGATCCCGCTCTTCGACTGCCCGCCGGAGAAAGCCTATCCCCTGCGTGACCCCGCCACGCTGGCGCTGGAAGGTGATTTTGGCCTTGCCACGGGCGCGTCTCTCGAGTCGGTGTACATCGACACGGGAGAGAATGGCTTGTTCGCCGCGGCGGAGTTTGCTGCGCTCACCACGATCGGCCAAATGTCGTTTGTCACGCCGGAGGAAATCGCCCAGGTCGTCGTGACCGAGATCCGGGGAGGGAACACCGGCCGGGATGTGATTGGAGCGCTCGACGGCGCCGTGATGGGGCCCTCCTATCGCGCCGGGGTGATGCGGCAGGCCGCGCTCCAACGGCTGCGCCAGTTGGAGGCCGAGCACGGGATCGATTCGCTCGCCTTCGAGATCCTCGGGCCGCCGCGCCTCTCGAAACTCCTGTTCGAAGCCTACATCTTGCGCCACGTGGCGGGCAGCCTGGGAGGCGTCACGGCCATGGCCTCAGACCAACTGGCCGCGGCGGCGGCGGCGGAGATCCAAGCCAACCCGCGGCTGCGCCAACACATCCTGTCCGTCGGGATTCCCATCTTGCTCCCGAGCGGCGATCGCTTGCTTAGGGGACCGACGATCAAAGCGACAGAAGCGGACCACGGCTGGGTGGACCTGCGCCCGGAGAATATGGCGCGCTGGCAGGAACGTCTGGCGGCTCTTCGCGCCAGTCTCGCGGCCGGCCATGGCGACGACACGTCCTCCAGGCTCGATCGGGCCTACCCTTCCCTGGTGGATTGGTCGTCCAGCGACGCATTTGATGTGGGCGAGGTAGTGGGTTGGCTATTCAATACAGAGGACAAGGGAAGGCGGGAGAAATCGTGAAGGATCGCAGCCCTCAGGTACTCCCTCCCCCGTTGAGCTCTCCTTCCCCCTTGGAGGATTCTCCAGTGCGGGGCTGCTCCTTACTTATGTAACCTCCGGTGGCCGGTTTCGCTGTGCTATACTCCTGCAACGTGTGAATCTGACCCCCTCCTGAAAGCCAATATGGGCCAGGACGGAATGTGATGGAATTCACAACCGCGTCATGGCCCCCCGACCGTCGGTCTCCCAGGCGCCAAGTTCCACCTCGGCCGTGGTCCTACCTCCTATGACCCAAAAACCGCCCATCACCGAACGCGCCCGCACGTCCCTCGATCTGCTCTACACCATCAGCCGGGAGCTCGCCGCCCAACTCGACTTGCGACAGCTCCTGCAGCGAGTCCTTCAGCTCACGCTCGAAAACGTTGGCGCCGCCAGCGGTTCGATCCTGGTCTTGGATGAGGCCGGCCGCGTCAGTGAAGGCGCCCTCGCCTTTGGCGGCGCCGTCCACGATCACACCGCGCAACAACTTTCCGACACCTTTGACCGCGGCCTCGCCGGCTGGGTCGTCGAACACCGCCAGGCGGCCCTCGTCCCCTCGACGCGGGATGACCCTCGATGGCTGCGCCGGCCGGGCGAACAGACCGACGGCGAGTCCCGCTCGGCGATTAGCGTGCCCCTCATTGCCCGAGACCGGGTTGTCGGCGCGGTCACGCTGGTCCACCCGCAGGTGGGGTACTTCTCCGAGGAGGATCTGGCGCTGATCACCGCCATCGGCGATCAGGCCGGGGTGGCGGTGGAGAACGCCCGCCTGTATTCCGCCGAGCGGGAACGGCGGCGATTCGCTTCCACGCTCCAGGAAATCGCCCGGACCATCTCGTCGGCCCTCGACCCGGCCCTTGTGTTCCCGCAGGTGCTCGAGCAGCTCGAGCGCGTGATTCAATTCGAGAGCGCCAGTATTCAAGCCATCGATGGCGATCGTCTGCGCCTGGTAGCGGCGCGCGGATTCGCGGATAACGAGGCGGTCCTGGGTTCCACGATGGAGATTCGGGAAGATGTCTTCGTCGGCCGGGTGCTCTCCACCCGGAAACCTATCGTCGTGGACGACGTGCAGCAGGATGCGGCCTGGATCAAGACCGACGACCTCCCGGAATCATTCTTGATCCGGGGGTGGATCGGCGCGCCTCTGCTCGTGCGGGATCGGGCCGTCGGGGTGTTGAACGTCGACAGCCATCGCGTCGGGGCCTACGGCCCGGCCGAGGTGGACGTGGTCATGGCGTTCGCGGATCACGCCGCGACCGCGGTGCTGAACGCGCAGCTGTTCGCCGAGAGCCAACGCCAGGTGCACGCGATGGTCGCGTTGGCCGACACGGCGCGGGCGGTCTCGGCCAGCTTGAACCTGGACGTGGTCTTGCACCGGATCACGGAGCAGACCCGAAGCAGCCTGGGAGTCGAGTCGGCGCTACTCTGGCTCCTGGATGAGGGGAACGGGGAGCTTCAGTTTCGGGCGGCCAGCGGGCCGCGAGCCGAGGCCATGGCGGGTCGGCGCATTTCGCTGGAGCAGAGCATCGCCGGTTGGGCCGCGCGCACGGGCGAGGCCGTCGTCGTCGAGGACGCGGCCTCCGACGCACGCTTCGATGGCCGCCTCGATCGCGAGCTCGGATTTGAGACCCGCCAGATCGCGTGTGCGCCCATTCAGGTGCAGGATCGGATTCTGGGCGTTCTCGAGGCCATTAACCCCGACCGGGGTGAGTTTCCGCCGGATCAGGTCGACTTGCTTCGGGGCATCGCCGGCCTGGCGGGGACGGCCATCGCCCACGCGCAGCTCTTCGCCGAAACCCAGGCCGCGCGGCAGCTGTATGCCGGCCTGTTCGAAGACTCCATCGACCCCATTCTGATCACCGACCTGGGTGGCGCTATCACGGATGCCAACGACCGCGCCGAGAGCTTCCTCGGGTACGGCCGAGAAGACCTACTGGGCAAGCTGGCCCTCAGCCTTCAGGAGCCGGAGCAGGAAATGACCCCGGACGATCTGGCCGCTCTTCAACCCGGCCAGACGATCTCCTACCGGGCGCGCGCGTGGCACGCCGACGGCCACTCGTTGCCGATCGAAGTCCACACCAAACGAATCGACATCGGCCGCCAACCCTTCCTGCAGTGGATCCTGCGCGATATCTCGGAACGCCTCGAGCTCGACGAATTGCGCGGCGACCTGACCTCCATGCTCTTCCATGATCTCCGTTCCCCGTTGGGGAACATCATCTCGAGCCTGGAAATGCTCCAGACCTCCGCACCCAAGAAGGATGAAGGAACTCATTCCATCCTGTCCATCGCCCTCAGGTCGAGCCGGCGCCTCTCGCGCCTCGTGGACTCCCTGCTCGACGTCGGTCAGCTCGAAGCCGGCAAGGCGGTGCTCCACAAGACCACGGCGCCGATTCGGAGTGTGATCGCCGAGGCCGTCGAGGAAGTACATGCGGTCGCGGAGAACAAAGGGCACGCGCTGCAGTTCCGCCTCCCGGCAGATTTGCCGCAGGTGGAAATGGACGTGGACATGATCCGGCGCGTGTTGATCAATCTTTTGGAGAACGCCATCAAGTACACGCGCGCGGGCGGGAAGATCACCGCCTCGGCCCGCCGCAGTAAGGGGCAGATCACCGTGAGCGTCTCCGACACCGGCCCCGGGATCCCAGCCCGAGAGCAGCAACACATCTTCGACAAGTTCACCCGCATTCAGGGCGAAGGCCGAGCCAAGGGCCTGGGTCTCGGATTGGCATTCTGCCGATTGGCCATCGAGGCTCACGGCGGCCGGCTGTGGGTGGAGAGCGAAGAGGGCAAAGGCTCCACCTTCTCCTTCTCACTTCCCGTCTAATAGGCTCCCCCCACATGCGCAAGATCGCCCCCGGCGTCTACGTGGAGACCAAGTACCCAGGCATCCACCTGGGCGCTCTGGCTTCCGCAGGCGAAACCCTCCTGGTGGATACCCCGGTCCGCCTGGAAGATGGCCACCGCTGGCTCGAAGACGTGACCGCGTTGGGGCGGCCGAGTTTCCTCGTCCTGCTGGACCACCATCCGGATCGCGCCCTGGGCGCTCGTGGGTTGGATCTGCCTCTGGTTGCGCATGATGTCAGCGGGGACCGGATCGGCGCCTGGCAGGACACCTTCAAGGGCGACGCCCATCCGATGGGAGCGGAGGCCGATCGGCTCAAGCGGGCCACCGGGGTTCGGCGTGCTATTCCCGAGTTGACCTTTGCCCAAACGATCCGATTGCACGTCGGTGACATGGAGGTCGAGCTCGTCCATCGGCCCGGTCCGACGTCCGGTTCCATTTGGGTTGCCGTCCCGCAAGCGAAAGTGGTGTTTGTCGGGGACTGCGTCTGGGTGGGAGAACCGCCGTATCTGGGTGAAGCCGACATCCCGTCCTGGCTACAGGCACTAGCGGAACTGCGCAGCAAGCGATGGCGCGGGTACCGCATCCTCTCGTCGCGCAATGGGCTCGTCCAGGGTCCGGCGATCAATACCATGCTGCGAACCCTTCGCCGACTTCGCGGCGGGATGCGCAGGCTCGGCAGCGGCCGGCCGCTCTCGGACGAAGCGGTCGCGGCGCTTGCCGCCCAACTCGCCCGGCCCTTCCGGCTGCCTCCCGCGCGCAAAGCCCGGGCCCTGCAGAGGTTGCAATCCGGGTTGGCGGACTTTCAAAAGCGGGCCGGCGAGGGTGGGGGATAAGCCGGAGCGGGGCTGATGCCCCGCGGACGGCGAACTGCATGCCAGACCCTCCTGGGCTGAGCTTCTCGATGAGCTACGTGCCATTCCTCGAAGTGCTGCGCGGGGGACGAGTCGAATCGATCCATTACGGCGCCCTCGCGATCGCGGATGCGCGCGGGCAGTTGGTCGCCTGGGCGGGAGATCCTCACGTCGACCCGTTCACCCGCTCCTCCGCCAAACCGTTCCAGGCCCTTCCCTTGATCGAGTCCGGCGCTGCCGACGCTTTCGGGCTGACCGACCGGCAGCTGGCGGTGATCTGCGGATCGCACACCGGGACCCCGGAGCATCTCGAAGTCGTCGAATCGATCCAGCGTGCGGCCGGGATTGCGGAAGCCGATCTTCAATGCGGGGTGCACCCACCTTTCGATGGTGCGGAGGCCCTTCGGCTGCGCAGCGCGGGCGAGCCGCCGCGTGTCAATCACAACAACTGCTCGGGCAAACACAGCGGAATGCTGGCATTGGCGATCCATTTGGGCGCGCCCCGGTCGAGTTACGTGGAGCGGGAGCACCCGGTCCAGAAGAAGATTCTCGCCGCGCTCTCACGACTGTCCGGCGTGCCGGGCGAATCGATCGGGTTGGGGGTTGACGGCTGCTCGGCGCCGAACTTCGCCCTACCCCTGCAAGCCGCGGCGACCGCGTTTGCCCGGTTGGCGGACCCGGCCGGCCTGCCCGCGGCGGCCGGGGATCCATGCCGGCGGGTCTTTCAAGCGATGGCAGGGGATCCTCGAATGGTGTCCGGTCCCGGAGCGTTCGACACGCGCCTCATCGAGCTCGGGGCCGGCCGGTGGATCGCAAAGGGCGGTGCCGAGGGGTACTACGGGATGGCCCTCCAGCCCCGAGCTGTCCGGCCCGGGTCGCCTGCGCTGGGTGTGGCGCTGAAGATCGCCGACGGCGATGCGGCTCGCCGCGCCACGACCCCGGTTGTGCTGGCTCTTCTGAAGGAGCTGGGTTGGGGTGGCGCGGGGGACCCAGCCTTTCACCTCGAGTTCGGGCCGCGCCGCATGCAGAATTGGCGCGGCCAGGACGTGGGCGAGACACGCGTCGTCCTGCGTCTCGAACGGACTTGACCCGCATGGAGATCGAGATGCGGGGCCTGGCGGAAACGGCGCGATGGGAACTGGGCTTGCCCTTGAGTGTCAAGCAACAAGAGGCATTCGCCTGGTATGCGCGAGAGCTGATCGAATGGAACCGGCGCTTCAATCTCACGGCCATTGAAGCCCCGGAGGACATCGAGATCAAGCACTTTCTCGACTGCCTCTCCTGCCTGCGAGTCTTGGGCCCCGGGCCCTCGGGCCGCCTGGCCGACGTCGGGAGCGGCGCGGGCTTTCCGGGCATCCCTCTCAAGATCGCCGCTCCAGACCTTGCCGTAACCCTGATCGAGAGCAACTCGAAGAAGGCCGAGTTCTGCCGTCACATTGTCGAAGGTCTGGGTCTGGAAGGCGTGGAAGTGCTGAACGCACGGGCGGAAGAGGTCGGTCGGTCGCTCCATCATCGTGAGGTTTACGACTGGGCAGTGGCGCGGGCGGTCGCCCGGCTGCCCATCCTTGTGGAACTCCTCCTGCCGTTTCTGAAAGTGGGCGGGCTGGGGATCGCCCAAAAGGGCGAGTCGGGACCGGCCGAGGCAGAGCAGGCTGAGCCCGCTCTCGAAGCCACCGGCGGACGGATTCGAGAGATGATCCCGGTTAATCTCCCGAGGGTAGCTGAGCCCAGATTCTTGATGGTGATAGAAAAAATGTCGGCCACGCCCGATCGATTCCCGCGTCGGCCCGGAATGGCGGCGAAGCGGCCCTTGGGGCTCCCGGAGTCGTAAGGGCGCAATTGAATGGCGCCCTTACGACTCCGGGAGCCTTACCCCGATCCTTCGATCCTGCCTCCCCGGATCTCCCAGATCGTCGCTCGGCGCCGGAACTCAGCCGGGAACATGGCCGCGTCCGACGAGGTGAGAACCGCTTGAGGGGATTCGAGGACGCGACCGAGCAGGTCTTCGCGTCGCGCCGTGTCCAACTCGGCGAGGACCTCGTCCAAGAGTAGCACCGGCGTTTCCCCGGTCTTCTCGCGCAGCCAATCGACTTCCGCCAGCTTGGCCGCCAACATCGCCGTCCGGTTCTGGCCGCGAGATCCATACATCCGCAGGTCGAGGCCGTCACCCGTGAAGCGGACGTCGTCGCGATGCGGCCCGATCAGGGTGGTGCCGCGGGCGAGTTCCTCGGGTCGCGCGCGTGCCAGGGCTTCGAGCATGCCCGCCCGGATGGCTTCGCGCGTCATGAGCGAAGGTTCGGAGGCGGACGAGAAAGGAAGCGCGATTTGCCCACCCCCCTGCGCCTCGGGCGAGAAGGCCGGCAGGTATTCGAGGTGCAGGGTCTCCGCCCCCCGGCTCAGGCGGCGGTGAATCTGCTCTGCCAATCGGCCCAGCTCGAGCAGGGCAAGCGCACGCTCGCGGATCACCGTGGCGGCCGGTTCCGACAGGGTGACATCCCACGCGGAAAGCAGAGCCGGATCCAAGGCGTGTTCCTGAGCCTGTTTGAGAAGCGCATTACGCTGAGTCAGCGCGCGCGCGTATTCCCCCAGCGCTTCGGCGTACGCCCGTGAGACCTGCCCGATGGCCGAGTCCAAGTAGCGGCGCCTCTCCGACGGAGAGCCCTCGACGATCATCATGTCCTGGGGCAGGAAGAGGACCGAGGGGAAGACCCCCACCAGGTCGCGCATCTTTTTCTTCACGCCGTTGAGCAAGAGCTCCTTCTGAAGACGCGAGTCCGAGGTCGGACCCGTGGATGAGATCAGCCGGATCTCGATCCGCTGGTCGCGCTCGCCGGCCCGGACCTCCCCGACGAGGCGCGCAAAGGGTGCTTCGCCGCGCATCGCCAGCAGATTGATGAGCTGACGATCGTGAGAGGCGTGAGGCGAGGAAGCCGATGACAAATAGCTGATCGCTTCGAGCAGGCTGGTCTTGCCCTGTGCATTCGCTCCCACCAAGAGGATCGGCCCGTCGGGGAGACGCGCTTCGAGCCGGGTGAAGAGCCGGAAGTTCGTCAGGGAGAGGTGGGTGAGGAGCATGAGGAGGGTTTAGGGTATAGGGCCTTCGGGCGCTGAGGCTGGCTCCAAGCGTCGGCTTCCGCCGACGTCAAGCGCCCGATGGATCTCGGGCGTCAAGCTCCAAGCGATCCATGCTTCGATTCGTAGTTGGCTCCTTCCCACTCGGTATGCTGGTACCGGAGGCGGACCGTCGGGCCTGGAGCATGGAGCTTGATGCTAGCCGCGAACTTTGCGGATGGCGCTTGCGGCCGATTAGACGGCCTGTGAAGGACCCCTCCCCTCGACCTCGCCCTCTCCGGGTTCGTCCTCCACCCGCCAAACATCTTTGGCCCGATCGATGAACAACACTCCGTCCAGATGGTCGATCTCGTGCTGGAAGATTCGGGCGAGCCAGCCTTCCGCTTTCACCTGGAAAGGATCCCCGCGCCGATTGAGACCGCGGACCGTGACTCGCTCGGCTCGCTCGACCTCCCCGAAGAATCCGGGGATGGACAGGCAGCCTTCGTTTCCGAGCGAAGTCTCGGGTGATTGGCGGACGATTTCCGGATTCACCACCACGTACAGGTGGGTTCGCCGCGGCTTCTCGGGGCCGGGCCTCGGAAGTGGCTTCGTCCCGCCGACGGGGCCGGGAGGGGGCGTCCCCGCCGGTCCGGGTTCATCCTCAAGATCCTCGGTGTATTCCACCACGATCACCCTTTGACTCACGCCGACCTGAGGCGCGGCCAGTCCCACTCCGGGCGCGGCGTGCATGGTCTCGATCATGTCGGCCACGAGGGTCTGAAGGCCCGGGGTAAACGATCGAACCCGCGCCGCGCGCGTGCGCAGGACGGGGTTCTCGAGGGTGAGGATCGGCCGCATGGTCATGAGCGCCTTTGGCTCATGAGCGCCTTTTGCTCATGAGTTGCTTTCGTCAGGTTCGAATGGACCCACATCCATCGGGCGGGCCGACCCAGGCAACTCGGACAACCCCTCCCCGGACTCGGCGCCAGCGTCCGTCTGCTCGTGGTAGGAGGTCAACCATTCCACCATTTCGCCTTGCCTCTGCTCTTTCTGCATCTCGCGCTTGCGAGCCAATAGTGCCTCGAGGGCGCGGACGATATCCCGTTGCACGCCATTGGGATCGTAAACGCCGTGGAAAACGAACTGCGTCGTCCCAATATTCGTGATGACATCCCCGTAGTTGAGAACCAGCCCGTTGATCCCCTTGCGGTCCACCTCGGTGCCGAGGATGTTCTCCAGTGGGGCGACCTTGCGGACCTCCCGGCCAAGGGGTTTCTTGTAGATATCGCGGATCTGGTCCGGGGTGATTTGATAGATATCGTTCGCCCAGTCGGCGAAGCGGTAGACCCACCAGGCCGCCAGGGGAATCAGGAGCACGGCCGAAGCCAGCAACGCGGTCTCGGGCGGCGGTCCGCTGATCAGTCCCCCGATCTGAGCTCCCAAGAGGCCGACGAAGAGAAGGATAAGTAAGGAAGGCGCAGCCAGGGTGCTCACCAGGACCGCCCAATGCTTACGGTAGGTGATGACGCCTTTCTCTTCGAACCGGATTTGAAACGTCCAACGGTCCAGCCCGACGGTCCTGGCCGGCGCGGCGGGACGTGCGGAACTGGCAGGCTCGGGATTGGCGCCCCCGGATTCGCCCGGATGGAGAGCCTGCCGGAGGACGGCGGAGATCTCCGCCCGGTCGTCGCGTTCGTTCTTTTCCTGAACCCGGCGCCAGGACTCCTCGACCAGCGCCGCCATCGTGGCCGGCTGGCTCACACCACGAAACACGAGCTGGCCGGTGTAGGTCCGGATGCTGACGTCCCCGAATCCAAGCCAACGGCCCAACACATCGGTGGCGAGGTCGACCGAGACGACCATGGACAACGGTGTCTCCCTACGGCTGTCATACAGGCCGACGATCTTCTCCAGCCAAACCCCGCGGCGGCTGGTGAGGACGAAGTAGTCGTTGGTCCAATCGAGCCCATTCCATACGGCCCACGCCGCGCCGGCAAGAATGGCAAGCGCTCCCAGCCAGGCGAAAAGGGAGGCGCTGCCCGCCACGCCGGCAACGAGTGCGCCGCCGGCTACGATCAGGAGACCAGGCGGGACCAAGGCCTGGGCCAGGAAAAACGGGTGGCGTCGGGTGAGGGCGACCAGGGTTTCGTCCTCCGCTAGCCAATTCAGTTTGGCGGTATGGGCCAACCTGCGGCTGTCCGCCAGGAATCGGAGGCGGCGCAGGACATCCGGGTGGGCCCGCAGGTAGGCGATGAGGTCCCCACGATCCCAACGGTACACGGTCGTCGGTTCGAGGGCACGCGCCGCCGCGGCTCGATCTCCTGGGTGAAACAGATCGATCTCGCCCCAGTGATCGCCGGCGGTCAACACCGAAGAGCGCGGGCGTGAGGCACGCATGGCGGCAGGAGTGAGCTCCACTTTTCCGGTGGCGAGGAAACGCATTCCGCCTCGACCCACCGCGGAGGGCCGGGCTCCCAGCGCGGAGATGGTCTCTCCTGCAGCGTACTCGTCGCGGGAGAGCCGTGAGGCGATCGAATCGATCTCAGTTTCCTCGAGTCCGGCGAGGAATGGAACGCGGCGCAACAGCGCGGCGGCTTCGGGGGCCATGCGGCGAGATTGTAGCACGCAGGGCCGGTCCGAACGCCCGTGCTATAATGCGCGCGGCGTGGATTCCAGGTCTTCCGCACGCGACCCCTCTCGAGCCCGCTCACGTCCGCGCCGACGGCGGACGACTCGTCCCCGCAGTTCAGCCTCCCCACCTCGAAGACGACCCTCCAACTCGGCAGGTCTTTTCGACAGCCTGTTCGCGTCCCTGGGTGGGCCCGCGTCCCGCGGCACTGAATGGTTGCGGCAGGAGCTCGGCCGTCGAAAGAGAATCGTGCTGGGTGCGCTGCTCGCCGGACTGGGCATTTGGAGCGCGATTTCATTGGCCTCGTCCTCCGCCACGGGCGCCACGTGGGTGTGGGGAGTCGTCCTCGGTCAGCTCTTCGGTTGGGCGCGTTACGCGATTCCCTTCGCGCTGACGGCGGCGGGGGTGGCCGCCGCCGCGCCTCCGCTCGGGATCCAAATTCCACAAATGAGCGCGGCTCGATGGTTGGGAGTGGGCGCGATTTCGCTGGCGCTTCTCGGCGCTTTGCACGCGGTCGGAGGGGCTGTGGATTACACCAGCGCCTCCGATCTGACGTCTCGAAGCGCCGGTGGAGGCTGGGTTGGAGGCATCATATTCGGGGCGTTGGCCTCCGCGTTCGGACTGGGAGGGGCCAGTGTCCTTCTCCTCGCGCTTCTGGTCACCGGCACCATCGTCGTTTTCAACCTTTCGCTGGCCGAGGCCGCGGAAGCCGGCACTCTGACCTTGTGGTCGGCCATCTCCCGCGTGACGGGCTCTCTTCGCCGCGACCGCAGGCGGGGGCGCAGCTCCAGGCCCACCGCGGGGAACCACCCGGCCGCCGTCGCCAGTCCCTCCTCGACTCCTGCGAGAGACGCTGCCCTCAAGACGGATGAGATCGAGCGCGTGGGTTGGATCCGGACGGGACGGCCCTCGGACCAGGAGAGCCTGGCGGTCGAGGCAGCTGGAGGAATCCCGCCCGGCGTCACCTGGCGGCTGCCCGAGTTGACGGACATTCTCGATCCGGGCATCGAGGGTTCGGTGGATGAAGAACTGGATCGGCAGCGGGCGAAGTTGATCGTGGACACGTTGTCCGCGTTCGGCGCGCCGGCCAAGATCGTCGAAGTCCACCGCGGGCCGACGATCACCCAATTCGGCGTCGAACCCGAGTTTCTCGAAATCCGTGGGGGCAAGCGCACGAAGGTGAAAGTCAGCAAGATCGCGGCGCTGGCGGACGACCTGGCGCTGGCCCTGGCGGCGCCCTCGATCCGGATCGAAGCCCCGGTCCCCGGGAAAGGCTACGTGGGGATCGAGGTGCCGAATGTCGAGACCTCCCTCGTCGCACTGCGGGCCGTGATGGAGGCGCCCTCCTTCCAACGCCTGACCTCGAGGCTCCGACTGGCTTTGGGCATGGATGTCTCGGGCAAGGCGATCGCCTCCGACCTGACCGCCATGCCGCACCTGCTCATCGCCGGGACCACCGGGTCGGGGAAGTCGGTGTGCATCAACGCGATCATCGCGTGCTTGCTGCTCCAGAACACGCCCGACGATCTGCGCTTTGTGATGGTCGACCCGAAGCGGGTCGAACTCACGACGTACAACGGGATCCCGCATCTTCTGGCGCCCGTCGTAGTCGAACTGGAGCGAGTGGTGCCTGCCTTGCGCTGGATTTCGCGCGAGATGGATGAGCGATACCGCCGCTTCGCCAAAGAGGGCGTTCGCAACCTGTCCGACTTCAACGAGCGCATGCGTCTATCCGGCCAGCGTACCCTTCCGTGGCTGGTCGTGGTGGTGGATGAGTTGGCCGACTTGATGATGCTCGCGCCCGATGAGACCGAGCGAGCCCTGACCCGCCTGGCCCAACTGGCTCGGGCAACCGGCATCCATCTGATCATCGCCACGCAGCGGCCTTCGGTGGACGTCGTCACCGGCCTGATCAAGGCGAATTTCCCGGCTCGGATCGCGTTCGCCGTGGCTTCGTCCGTGGACAGCCGGGTGATCCTGGATCAGCCGGGGGCCGAGCGTTTGCTCGGTCGCGGCGACATGCTCTTCCAGTCTCAGGACGCCGCCTCGCCCGTCCGGATGCAAGGGGCGTTCGTGTCCGAGCCCGAGCTCATCCAATTGATCGCGTTTTGGAAGTCGGCCGCGGCGGCGGCGGCCGGTCTACGCGGGGTCGAGGATACCGGGCCGATCTCCTCGGAAGCCGTTCCCGCCGGGGTGCCGCTGCGCCAGGCCCCTCTCTGGGGCGTCGAAAGCGATGAGGAAAATGATGACGACGCCATGATGGACCGCGCCGTCGAAGTGGTGCGCGAGATGCGTCGGGCGTCCATCTCGCTCTTGCAGCGAAGGCTTCGGATCGGATACACGCGCGCCGCGAGGCTGATCGACGAGCTCGAGGAGCGCGGGATTGTCGGACCGGCGCAGCACGGCTCGCACGCGCGCGAGGTCCTCGATTACGGTCAACTTGCACCCGGTTCCTAGGGGCGCATCGACCCGCCTGCGGCTCGCGCGGTTGGCGCCGCTTCTCGCCAGCCTCAGCCTGAGCGCGGGCGCCTGCGCCAGCCCGCCCAGCTCGGGCACACCCGCACCCACGCAGGCGGGCCCGAGCACGCAGATTCCCTCCCCCATCCCTTCCGCCGAGCCCCAGCTGGTTTTCCTGACCGGCCGTGTCGCGGATCCGCTCCAGGCACCTCTCTCAGAATGGGCGAACGGCAAAGGCTGGCAGCTGACTCCATTGGCAGTCGAGCAAATGGGTGGCTCCTGGGTGTCGGATCCGAATGTGCGCGCCGCTGTCGGATACGAATCGGACGGGTTTCCGCCTGTGGGAGCGGTCGGGAGGGCTTGGCCAGCGGTCGTGCTGGAAGCCTCGACCACGACCCCCGGAGGACGGATCCACATCGTGGGCACGCCGGGTGAAAGAAGGGACGAGGCCGCGTTCCTGGTGGGGGTTCTCGCGGGTCTCGTGAGCCGAACCGGATGGATCGGAGTGATCCACTCGACCGGCGGCCCGCACGCCGCCGTCGACGAGGCAGGATTTCAGGCCGGCATTCGCTACAGCTGCCCCATCTGCCGGGTCTTGACCTGGGCGCCCGGTGAAATCACGACCGATGCTCTGCGCGCGAATACGATCGACGTCCTGTACGCTCTCCCTGGACCCGCCGCGGCCGATGGGCTGGCGCCCGCGGCCGGGGTGGATCTTTGGCAGGTGTGGTTAGAGACTCTCCCGGGTGCGATCCCGGCCGATCACGTGGCGGGGGGGATCGCATTCGACTTGCGCGGGCCCACCCTGCGGGCCCTGGAGGCCGTCGCGGGCGGCGAGGGTGGAGCGGCGTGGCCCTATTCCGCAGCCCTCGAGGGTCTGGCCTTGGTGAATCCAAACTCCGCCGCCCTGCTTCTCGGTCATCGTCGCATTTTCGATGAGGCCTGGCGTGGACTCGCAGATGGCAGTCTGACCATCGGGATCGATCCCCTCACGGGCGAGGAACCCTAAAGACCTGCTTCCAGCTCCCAGCTCCCAGCTTCCGGCTCCCAGCATCCAGTTTCCAGTCTCCAGCTACCAGTTCCCGGCTCCGACACGGCGCGAATCCCCACGAATGCCCCTTGAGGGGCCGCAGGAACGCTTGATCCAAAGCTACGCCGCTTGGACCATTCGGCATGCAGCATGGAGCTTGAAGCATGAAGCCGGGCCTTGGCGGCCTGCATTGCCTCCCCCTGTCACCCGTGCTATCATGAACACCCGATCGGCCCCCATCCCCAGGACCGCTCGCCTGTGCCCCAAGCACAAAGGAGACATTTCAAAAAGGGCGATGCGCAAGAGCCTGCCCAGCCGACGCCGATTGCAAGGACCCTGTAGGTAGTCTTGAAATCTCCCAGGAGGAGTTGAGAAATGCAGAAGAAGATTCACGCCGGCCTTACGTTGTTGACGCTCGCGGCCTTCGTCTTGGCTGCCTGCGGGCCCGTGGCCACGGAAGCTCCCGTGGCGACGGAACCGCCGGTGGTGGCGACGGAGCCCCCGGTCGTGGCGACGGAGCCCCCGGTCGCGTTCGTGGCCTGCCAGGTCACCGACTCAGGCGGCATTGACGACAGGTCCTTCAATGCCACGGCCTACAAGGGCATCACCGACGCCGAGGTCGATCTGGGGATCCAGGGCTTCTTCCTTGAGTCCCAGCAGCAGACCGATTACGCCACGAACATCCAGGCGTTCCTCGACCAGGGATGCGACCTGATCGTCACCGTGGGCTTCTTGCTTGGAGACGACACCAAGACGGCCGCCGAGGCCAATCCGGATCAGAAGTTCACCATCGTGGACTTCGCATACGATCCGACGTTGCCGAACGTCCTCGGCCTGGTCTTCAATGTGAATGAAGCGGGCTTCCTCGCCGGCTACCTGGCGGCGGGCGTGACCCAGACGGGCATCGTCGGCACCTTTGGCGGCATCCCCATCCCGCCGGTGACGGCGTTTATGGACGGCTACTTCTACGGCGTCCAGCACTACAACTCGGTCCACGGAACCTCGGTTTTGGTGGTGGGTTGGGACCCGATGAGCCCGACGACCGGCCTGTTTACCGGGAACTTCGAGAGCACGGATGACGGCCGCGCTATGGGCGTGTCGCTCATGGACGAGGGCGCCGACATCATCATGCCGGTGGCGGGCCCGGTCGGCTTGGGCACGGCCGCGGCCGTGCAAGAGCGCGGCGGGGCCTACATCATCGGGGTGGACGTGGACTGGACGATCAGCGCCTCGGAATACACGCCGATCATCCTGACCTCGGTCCTTAAGAACATGGACGTGGCCGTCCACACTGCGATCGAGCAGGCGTTGGACGGGAGCTTCACCGGCGGCCTGTACGTGGGCACGTTGGAGAACGGCGGAGTGGGAATCGCGCAGCCGGTGGCCCCGATGGACGCGATGGTCAGCCCTGATCTGTGGGCAGAGATCACTGCGCTCCAACAGGCGCTCATCGACGGCACGGTCAGCGTCACGGGCGGAGGCTAGTTCTCCGCGTTCGGAGACGAACGAAAATGGGGGCCGGCGATCCTGCCGGCCCCCATTGCTTTTCCAGCGGATAGGGTTCCGCGTCCGCCGTGGTAAAATCCCGGCTCGTTTTCCCGCTTTGCCGACGCCGGAGTGCCGATGGCGCCCATCCTCGAGCTGCGCGGCATCACCAAGCGTTTCCCCGGAGTTCTCGCCAACGATCGAATCGACCTGATCCTTCAGGAGGGGGAGATCCACGCCCTGCTCGGGGAGAACGGGGCCGGTAAGACCACGCTCATGAACATTCTGTACGGCCTCTACCAGCCGGATGAAGGCGAGATCTGGGTGCGGGGCCAAAAGCTCGAGCTGCATTCCCCCGGCGATGCCATTGCGGCCGGGATCGGCATGGTGCACCAGCATTTCATGTTGATCCCCGTTTTCACCGTCACCGAAAACGTGATGTTGGGGGAGGAAGTGGTGGGGCCGATCGGATTCTTGAAGCGCGGTGAGGCCGCCGACCACATTCGTGAGATCTCCCGTCAGTTCGGCCTCGAGGTCGACCCCGAGGCGCTGGTGGGAGAATTGCCGGTGGGCGTGCAGCAGCGAGTCGAGATCATCAAGCTGCTGTATCGCAAGGCGGACATCCTGATCCTGGATGAGCCGACGGCCGTGCTCACCCCGCAAGAGGCCGACGAGCTTTTCAAGATCCTGCGTTCGCTCACCGACCAGGGTAAGTCGATTATTTTCATCACCCACAAGCTGCGCGAGGTGATGGTGGCCTCGGATCGGATCACCGTCATTCGCCGTGGGGCGGTGGTCGGGTCGACCACACCCGCCAAGGCCACGCGTAATCAGCTGGCGGAAATGATGGTCGGCCGGAAGGTCCAGCTGGAGGCCGAGCACGCGATCGCCAAGCCCGGCCGTGCCGTCCTGGAAGTCGAGGGCCTCACGGTCGTCGACGATCGCCGCCAAGTGGCGGTCGATTCGGTTTCCTTCACCGTCCACGCAGGCGAAGTGCTGGGTGTGGCCGGGGTGCAAGGGAACGGGCAGACCGAACTCGTACAGGCTGTGACCGGTTTGCGTCCCGCCCTGGCCGGCACGATCCGTGTGCTGGGGCAGGATGTCACCCGGTCCAGCCCGCGCCGGATCACGGAGATGGGCGTGGCCCACGTGCCGGAAGACCGCCAGAAGGACGGGCTGGTGCTCTCCTATCCCGTGGCGGACAATTTGGTGCTGTCCACCTACTATCTGAAGCCCTTCGCCCGGGGCGTGATCTTGCAACCCGAAGTGATCCTCCATGGCGCGTCGGAGTTGATCCAGCAGTTCGATATCCGCACTCCCAGCCCTGTGGTTTCGGTCGGTTCCCTCTCCGGCGGGAACCAGCAGAAAGTCATCGTGGCGCGTGAGTTTTCCCGGCCCATTCAGCTTCTGGTCGCGTCTCAGCCCACCCGCGGGCTGGACGTCGGCTCGATCGAGTACATCCACAACCGGATCTTGGAGCGGAGGGCGGACGGCTGTGCCGTGCTGATGGTCTCGCCTGAGCTGGACGAAGTGCTGGAATTGTCGGACCGTGTGGCGGTCATGTATCGCGGGCGGATCGTGGCGGTCATCTCCGGCGAGGAGGCGACCAAGGAGTATGTCGGGCTGCTCATGGCGGGAATTTCCGTGGAGCAGGCGGGGAAGCCCAAATCCAAAGGCAAGCGCGTGGCGGAAGCCACCCTGTAGCAGGCAGCGGCATGGCCAAGAAGCCCGCTCGCAAGACTCGATCCAGCTCTTCCACGCCGCCGCGCCGGAAGAAGGGCGCGGGCGAGATCTTCATGGAGGAGCTCCAGGGGAAGCCGGCCGAGGGCGCGCCGGGCAAGAATCGACTCGGGCAAATCGTGCTCGTCCCACTCCTGGCGGTGTTCAGCGGCCTGATCGTGGGCGGGTTGATCATTGTCCTAACGACCCCGGAGGTCTATGCAGGGTTCCGCGAGTCGATCGGGCAGGGGCTCAGCGCGTCCTGGGAAGTCGCCTCCAAAGCGTACACCGCGCTCTTCACGGGATCGATCGGCGACCCGGCCCGAATGATCGCCGCCTTCGGGAGCACCGATCCGGAAGAGCTTCGCCGCGCCTTCAACCCCTTTCTGGAAAGCCTCGTCGTCACCACCCCGTATATCTTCGCCGGTCTGGCCGTGGCCCTCGGGTTCCGCTCCGGTCTTTTCAACATCGGCGCGGAGGGCCAGCTCTTCGTGGGGGCGATCACCTCCGCCTACGTGGGCTATTCGATCACGGGCCTGCCCGCCATCATCCACATTCCTCTGGCTCTCCTGGCCGGTGCGGCGGGAGGGGCGCTCTGGGGAATGATCCCCGGCCTGCTCAAGGCCTACACCGGCGGGCACGAAGTCATCAACACGATCATGATGAACTACATCGCCTTCCGGCTGAGCGACTGGCTGCTCACGGGTCCGATGCAGCGGCCGGACTCTTTCAACCCGATTAGCCCTACGATCCAAGACAGCGCCATGTTGCCGCAGTTTTTTGCCAGCCCAATTCGGTTTCACCTGGGGTTCTTCATCGCGTTGGGTGTCGCGTATCTGGTGTACTGGTTCCTCTTCCGGACCGTGTGGGGATTTGATCTGCGTACGGTGGGGGCGAACCCGCGGGCTGCACGTTATGCCGGGATGAGCATCGCTCGCACGACCATCGTGGCCATGTCGCTTTCGGGGGCCCTCGCGGGTCTGGCGGGGACCAACGAGGTGTTGGGCGTCAATCACAATCTCGCCATGGCCTTCTCTTCCGGTTATGGCTTCGACGCTATCGCCCTGGCTTTGCTGGGCAAGAGCCACCCGGTAGGTGTTGTTCTCGCCGCGCTGCTTTTTGGGACCCTCCGGAGCGGGGCGACCCGGATGCAGCTCGATGCCGGCATCCCCATCGATATCATCTCGGTCCTGCAAGCGGTCATTTTGGCGTTCGTAGCCGCTCCGGCGATCATCCGAACGATCTACCGGCTGCGAACGCCCGTCGAAACCGAAGAGGGCGTGTCCGTCCGAAGCTGGGGGAGTACCTAGATCATGGCCCGCGCCGCCGCCATCTCCCGTCCTCTGGCCGCCGTGTCGCTCACGCGCCAGAGAGTGATTGGGGTGTTCCTGGTCCTGCTCAGTCTCGCCGGCTGGTTCGCGTTCGGGCGGACGACCGACCCGGCGGCGATCGCCAAGTACGGGCTGACTCCCGGCGGCGCCGAAACCCGGCTGCCGGACTGGGAATTGCCGGCCCGGACCGCCATCGGAGTCTTGGCGCTCGTCGGCGCGGTCGTCGGCGGGGTGCAACTGGCGCGGGGATTTGGGCGCGGGACCAACGCGGTGCTGGGCATCGTGGCTGCCTTTTTCATCTTCTCATTCCTGACTTGGGCGACGGCCGGAAAGTCGCTCAACCTGGCGGGGTTGATTGCGAGCACATTGGTGAGGGCGGTTCCGATCACGCTGGGCGCGCTCTCCGGAGTGCTGTGCGAACGCGCCGGCGTCGTCAACATCGCCATCGAGGGCATGATGCTGGCGGGCGCCTTTGCCGGCGCGCTCGTGGGAAGCCTGACCCACAGCCTGTGGATAGGCCTGCTGGCCTCCGTCCTGGTCGGGGCCCTGCTGGCTCTGATCCACGGGATCCTTTCGATCAAGTACAAGACGAACCAGATCGTCTCCGGTACCGTGATCAACATCTTCGCCACCGGACTGACCTCGTATCTCTCGGCCAAAGTGCTTTCGAACTACCAGGAGCTGAACAACCCGGGCATTTTCAAATTCTGGCCCATCCCCGGGCTTTCTGAGATCCCCTTTCTCGGGGAGATCCTCTTCAACCAAAATATGTTTTTCTACGCTTTGTTTGTGTTCCTCGTTGTGCTCCAGCTCGCCCTTTTCTACACGCGCTGGGGTCTGCGGTTGCGAGCGGTTGGAGAACACCCGAAGGCGGCCGACACGCTGGGGATCAATGTGTTTCGCACGCGCTACATGGCGGTCATCCTGGGGGGCATGATGGCGGGTTTCGGCGGCGGGTACTTCACGCTGGGATCGGTGGGCCGATTCGACGAGCTGATGACCGCCGGGCGAGGCTTCATCGGACTGGCGGCCATGATCTTCGGCAATTGGACGCCGTTCGGTTCGTACGGCGCGGGTCTGCTCTTCGGCTTCGCGGATTCGCTGGCCTCGAAGCTGGCGATCCTGGGCGTGGCGATCCCTTCCCAGCTCTTCCTGATGGCGCCGTACTTGGCGACGATGATCATCCTCGCCGGCGTCGTAGGACGTGGACAAATGCCCGCCGCCGACGGGCAGCCGTACGAGAAGGAATAGGTTCAAGCGCCAAGCCCGGGCGGAACGCACGGGCTTGGCGTCAAGCGGCCCCAAGAACTGGGCCGTCAAGCTCCAAGCTTCAGGCCAACAAATGTGACTTCTCTGGTATGGAGCTTGATGGGCCCTGATCGCTCTCCCAACCACGCCCTATTCATCTCAAAGGGCCCGCTTGATGCCGGCGCACTAGAGCCGGCGCTTGGAGCACGACCCCAGGCCAAGACCTGTCACCCTCGATGAATCCCTTGCGGCATACCCGGCCTCTGGCGCTCGTCGGCATCCTGTGCATTTCCTTTTCGGCCATCTTCGTCCGATTGGCCCACGTGTCGCCAGCGACGGCAGCCTTGTTTCGGACGGCCTACGCCGTCCCGGTGCTCTGGATCATCTGGCGCTCGACCCGAGCCGGCGACCATCGTGAATCCCGATTGCGCTGGTGGGCAGCGGCAAGTGGCGTCCTGCTGGCAGTGGATCTCGTGCTGTGGCACCGGGCGATCGATGACATTGGGGCGGGCCTGGCGACGGTGCTGGCCAACACCCAGGTGGTGTTTGTCGGACTCTACGCGTGGGCTTTCCAGCGCGAACGCCCAACGCGCGAAGCCAGCCTCGTGATCCCGGTGATCTTCCTTGGAGTGGCGCTGATTTCTGGCCTGGGTCGCGCCGATGCCTATGGAGCCGCGCCCGTGGCGGGCGTGATCTTCGGCGTGCTGGCAGGCGTGGCCTACGCCGGTTTCTTACTCGGCTACCGTCGCTCAGGGAAAGCCCAGTCGGGGGCGCCCACTGGACCCCTCTTAGACTCAACCGTGGGGGCCGCCGTTGCGGCCGTTGCGTTCGGGGCTTTCGAGACGGGCTTTTCTCTAACGCCGACTTGGCCCGCCCACGGATGGCTGGTGGCCCTGGCGCTCACGACCCAGGTGTCCGGCTGGCTTCTCATCGGGATTGCCCTGCCGCGCCTGCCGGCGCTCGAGACCTCCATCATGCTCATGCTGCAGCCGATGGGGACCGTCATCTGGGCAGGCCTGATCTTTGGGGAGAAGCTTTCGATCACGCAGTGGGCCGGTGTGGCGCTCGTGCTCGCGGGGATTATTGTCCTCAGCTGGCGCGGGAGCGTTGTTAGGGCAGAGAGCACCTAACCCCCAACCCCTTCCCTAAAGGGGAAGGGGGCAAAGAGGGGCGTTTTGATTGGACCAACAACGGGGATTAGGTAAGCGGGCGGATCGTAACGTGTGGCCAGCGAATACGGCCACAGGTCAGAGGGCCATACGCAATTGCGCCAAAAATCACAAATGCAGCAGCTCGCGCACTTCGCGATGGATGAAGACAAGGGCTGCGACTCCACCGGCGGCCATCCCCAGCCCCGCCCCGATCAGCGCGCTTCCCGGGAAAAACTGTGTCACGGCCCAACTCGCGACTCCGGCTGCCACCATCGCCGCGGCGGCGCGCGCCAACGACGCGCGATCCAAGCTCACGCCCGGCACCCAACGTCCCAACAAGACCAGCAGTAGGACGGCCTCGACGGTGAACGCGGCGCTGTTCGCGGCCGCGATTCCCAGGGCCCCGGCGCTCCGGTATAGCCCAAGGCTTAGAGCGAGGAAGAGGGCGGCCCTCAGCCCGCTGGCGATCAGCGGCCAGCGCGGGCTCTGCCGAGCGTAATAGGCGCGGGCGATGACCTCGAGCAGCGCATGCCCGGCCATTCCGGCCAGGTAGGCGCGGGCGGCGGCGACCACGAGCGAGGTGCCTCGATCGTCGAAATCGAACGCAGCCTGGACCAGGGGCCGAATCGTCACCATGAGAATCAAACTCAAGGGAAGCATGATCGCCGCCAGCGCCCGGGTGGCACGTCCGACCCGCGCCCCGAACTCGGCACCCTCGCCGCGGGCGAATTGACCCGCCAGGGTGGGGAGGAGCGCGGTCGCGATCGCGGTGGCGATCAGCGTCTCGGGGACCTGCATGATTTGCCAACCATAGGCTAGGGCCGTGACCGAACCCACCTCGAGCCGGGAGGCCAGGTTGTCCTGCACGACGAACATCAACTGGAAGGCACCGATCGTGGCGATGCGCGGCGCCATCAGACGCGCCACCTGGCGGAGCCCGGGATGATTCCAGCCCAGCCGGGGCGTCCATTGAAAACGGTAGCGGATCAATCCGGGGATCTGCACGCCCAGGTGCAGCGCCGCGCCCAGGATGACGCCATACACCAAGCCGTGGACGCCCAACCCGAAGGCCGGCAGCGCAAGATCGCCGAGATGGAGCGGCGAGGCGGGGGCCAGCACCAGGGCGCCGAAGATCTGCCCCAGGTCGTAGATCGCCGGCGCGATCGCCGGCAGGAGAAAGTGCCGGTTCGACTGCAAGCCGGCCATCACCAGCCCGCTGATCGAGAAGAGGAGCGTCGCCAGCAGATTGAGGCGCATGAGGTCGGCGACGAGCGCCTGCCGCTCGGGCGTGAAGCCCGGCGCCACGCCGAGCTCGGCCCTCACCAGCGGTCCGGCGAACACGGCCAAGACCAGCGCGATCGATCCGGTGATGACGAAGGCCCAATTGGCGACTCGGCTGAAGAGCCCCCAGGCGTCCTCGCGCCCGCGAGTCCCGAACCAGGCGGCCAGGACGGGGATCAGGGCCACCGAAAGCGCGCCGCCGGAGATCAGCGCGAAGAGCAGGTCCGGCAGGTTGTTGGCGGCGTTGAATGCGTCCAGCTCGGCGCTGATGCCGAACTGGCGGCCGATGACGACCTGGCGAAGCAGGCCGAGGGCTTTGTCCAGGCCGAAGAAAAGGAATAGCAGGAGCGAGGCCCGAGCGACCGCGGACGGGCCGCGGCGCGCCGGGGCCGAATCCGCCGCCGGGGGATCCGCGGTCAGGGCGAGACCCCCATCCGCGCCAGCGCTGCCAGGCTGGGCGCGAAGTCCGGGTGATAGTCGAGGCTCAATCGCAGGTCGGACGCCGCGCCGTCGAAATCCCCGAGGGCTTCGCGCGCCAGGCCGCGCCAGTACAGACTCTCTTCGAGCTGAGGCTTCTCCGGGTTGGACTCGTCGAGATTGCCAGTCGCTAGGCTGTAGACCTCGTTGTAGCGGCCGGTGTAGAAGTACGCGAAGTACGGGCCGGTCTCATACCAAAGGATTCGCCAGGGGTAGGCGAGATCGTCCAAGCCCAGCGAATAGAGCAGGGAGTAGGCCTGATCGTAGGCCGCCGCCGCGCCGGCGTAGTCTTGCAGCAGGACCAGGCTCGAGCCGCGGTTGAACCACGCGAAGAACTGGTCCCGGCCCTCGAGGCGGAAGATCTCCTCCGACGCGCGCTGGGCGGCCATTTGGATCGCAGTGGTTTCATCCGAGGCCGGTCCGAGCAGCGCCCGGACCTCTGCCTCCCGCTCGGGCGGGAAGATGACCATGTAGGTGTAGTTGAAATGGCGCCATGCGCTCTCGAACCGATCGTAGGACACGGGCTGGTTCTCACCGACGTAGGAGTCGTGCGCCGTGAAGCGCGCCCGCGCGTCGTCGTAGCCGAGCACGACCTGGTAGTGGCCATACCAGCCCATGCCGGAACGGGCGATGTCGTATCCCTTTTCGACTAGAACCGGAAAGCCGGCCGCCAGCAGTCGTTTCAACAGGGCGAGATCGCCCCCCACGCGCAGGATGACCTGCAGGTCCGTCTCGTCTTCCACGAAGGCTGCCAGCTCGTAGGGCATGACGTTCTTGTCGTCGCGATTGGGCTTCGTGAAGGCCGCTACGGGCCGCTGGTCCCCTTGCCAGTTCCAGAATGTAAGCGCCATCGCCAGGTTGGCCGGGCCGCAGTTGTTCAAGCCCTGATATTCGAAGACCGATCCCTCCAGGTACACCGATTCCGGCAAAGGTGTGGGAATGGGTGTGGCGGTTCCCGTCGCCTGCGGCGTCGCCGTCGGCCCTTCGACAGGCTCAGGACTGGTCGTGGCCGAGGGCGTGTAGGCTTCAAGAGTCTGCTGGACCATCGCCGCCAGCGTCGGGTTCGGAGTGAAGGCGCGGGCCGACGGCGGGCGGACAGAGAGGTATGCCCGACTGATCAACGCGGACACCCGCCAGCCGATCGTGTCCTGATACCACACGGTGCGCGAGACGACGCCTAACACAGCGGCCGCTGCGAGGAGGGCAGCCGCGGCAATACGGCCGCGGGTCCAAACGATGCGGTTCATGAAAACATGGGCCGCAGGCCGGCACAGCGGGAGGCGGGAGGCGGGCAGCGCATGGCCCGCTCCGGACGAATGAGTCGTATCACCTGGAGGATTCTACCCGCCGGTGGGCGGGTGCGCCGGATGGATCAGGCGGGGACCCAGATTACGTGGGCGCGACGCCGGAATCGCTCCAAAGCCTCGAGCAGTGGACGGCCCGCCAGGACGAGCAGCGCGAGATTGCCGACCGCGCCGACGGTGTCCCACAACAGCGACGTGACCAGATAGAAACGCGCATAACGCGCCAGCGTCTCCGCTGCGCCGAGGCCGGGAGTCCATCCGATGTCGGGTGCCAGAAGCGTATAAGGCCAGAAGTACAAATTGGTCAGCGCCCCGTAGAGCCACCCCCAAAGCAGCAAATAGACACCCAAGGCGGCCAAGCCGTACTTCCCTTTCGGGAGCCAGGCGGCCGCCAAACCGATCCAGCCCGCGGCGACCATTTGATAAGGCGTCCAAGGACCCAGACCGCCGGCCGTGAAGGGGCCCGAGACGAGCAGGGTCAGCGCGCCCATCAGAAATCCCAATCGGGGTCCGAACGTGTATCCGACCAGAGCGATCAATAGGAAGACCGGCGTGAATCCTCCGGGCAGAGGCACGATGTTTTCCGCCACGCGCAGCGCGGTGTTCAACCCGACGAGGGTCCCGAGCATGGCGACGGTCAGCGCGGTCAGGCCGGCTTGCGCCTCGCCCAGCAGGCCGAGCAAGAGAAGGATTACGCACAGCGTGACGACGAGGAGAAGAGCGCGGGAGGGCTCGGCGGATTCGGATCCAGCACCTTGGGCGACGGGAGCCCAGAAGGGGAAAAGAAAGACAGCTAGCGCGGCCAACGCCAGCGTGTAGAAGGCCGCGTCGCCGAGGCGCCAGGTGGAATCCGGAACATGGGGCCGTGACCATTCGGTCGATGACATGTGGCTGGGGTGCCGTGCGGGTCGAGCCTGCGAGTATAGCATCCAAGAGCAGTGGTCAGTGGTCAGTGGTCAGTGGCCAGTGGCCAGGGGTCGGTGGCGAGTGGCGAGGGGTGGGCCCCAGCGGTCCGTGGTGCCAAGCGGTGTACGATAGGCGAGGGGCAGTCGAAACCGCATGGCAATAAGGAGGCGCCATGATCAAAGGCGTACACACGATGTTCTACACCTCGCAGCCGGAGGAATTGCGCGCCTTCCTGCGCGACAAGCTCGGCTTCCCGCACACCGACGTCGGCGACGGCTGGTTGATCTTCGACGTCCCGGAAGCGGACATGGGCTGTCACCCGGCGGACGCGGAGCACGGCGCACCCTCCGGCAAGCATGCCATCTCCTTCTATTGTGACGACATCCAGGCCACCGTGGCCGACCTCAAGGCGCGGGGCGTGGAATTCACCCACGATGTCGTGGACGAGGGCTTCGGTCTGGTGACGTACTTCCGGGTCCCAGGCGACTTCGAGGTCCAGCTCTATCAACCCCATTACGGAAAACCGTGACTCCCGGACCCGGGTGAGATCCGAAGTATCCCGACAAACCGGGCTGAGCCAGGGTAGGTTGGAGGTGGTCATGAAAAAGGGGATATGCCCAAAGTGCAGTTCGAAGACCGTGTACCAGAAGAGGAAGGGGATCAGCATGGGGGACGGCGGCTTTCATGTGTTCACGGATGGCATCTCGAAACCCACCCCGCTGGATACCTTTGTGTGCACGAGCTGCGGGTATTTCGAGAGCTACGTCGCGGACGCGCCTAAGCTTGAGGCGGTCGCCAAGACATGGCAGAAAGTGGGCTGAGCACTTTCGACAGGATAGGGGGAATCCGGGGGACTGGGCGACACGTATCGCGGCCGGCGGGCCGTCGGCACCGCCCCAAGCTTCCGGCTACTTTCTTCCGTCATTCTGAGCAAAGCACTCGTCCCTTCCGAGTGCGAGCGAAGAATCTACCTCCGAAGGATTGAAGTCGCGCTCCAGCCGGGTCCCAGTCATTCTAGTGCGATGGTTCAGGCCATTCTCCAGGAAGCCGGAGGCCGTGAGGGCGCACGGTCCTGAGTGCCTAGAGGCACCTGCTCTTGGCTAAGTCGAAGGACGCCCCACCGCGCTCCGCGCGGTGTCGCTCGCTGAGCCGATTGTGCAATTCGCCGCGATCGCCTGCCGGGCATGCGGGGGATGGCCGGTTATAATCGCGCCTGTGAAGAGCGTGACATGGATGGGACTCATCGGGGCGGTGATGGCGGCCGGGTTGCTGATGTCCGGCCGCGCGCACCCCGCGCGCGCACAGAGTGCCTCGGGTCCGGCCCTTCAGCCGACGTCCTTTCCGACCCCCACACCGGGCCCGGACGGGCGCATCATCTACATTGTCCAGGAGGGAGACTCGCCCTGGCGCATCGCGGCCATCGCCGGAATCAGCGTCGAACAGCTGATGGCGATGAACGGGATGCTCCCGGACGATTTCATCACGCCCGGGATGCAGCTGGTGCTCGGGCTGAGCGGGCCGACGCTGGCGACGAATAGCGCTCCGACGAGCGAACCCACGGCCTCCGGGCCGCCCGTCACACCCACGCCGATCTTCGGGACCGGCGAAGTGTGTGTGCTGCTCTTCATCGACACGAACGGAAACGCCCGCCTTGAGACGGGAGAGCTGCCCCTGGCGGAAGGGCGGGTGACCGTCGTGAACGTGGCAGGCGAGGTGGCGGGAGAAACGACGACCGACGAGACGCCCGAGGGGTACTGCTTTTCCGGACTGCAGAATGGCGAGTACAACGTCAGCGCCGCGGTCCCGCCCGGCTACAACGCCACGACCTCGATGAGCCTGCCGCTGCGATTGGCGCCGGGCGAGATCAAGTACGTCGAATTCGGCGCCCAGCCGAGCGGCGCGCTTGGGGGCCCGGTGTCGCCCCAAGAGCAGGCGCGGTCGACGCTGCTCGGAATCGTGGGCGTGGCCCTCGTCCTGGCCGCCGCCGGCCTGGGCTACTACGCCTCGCGCATGAACCGCCGGACGCCGATGTCGCTGCGGTAGGGGCGACGGGGGAATGGGGGACGGGGGAATGTGACAAGCGAAGCGGCGAGCCTAAGACCCGCCGCAAGCCAACAGCTAAACGCGACCACCAGGATACCGTGTCTTATTCTGGGCTGCGCAGAAGACTCTCCAAAGCATTTGTAAGGTTCGCCACGTTCTCCTTCATACTCGAATACCCCATCAATCCAATTCGCCAGACCTTCCCGGCCAACGGACCAAACCCGCCCGCGATCTCGATGTTGTGATCCATGAGCAACCGCCTCCGGATGGCAGCTTCGTCCCGGCCCGGGGGAGTCAGCACCGTGGTTAGCGGGACGAGCCGGTTCGGCGGCGCGACGAATAGCGGGAGGTCCAGCGCCTCCAGCCCCTTCCACAGGAGTTCGGAATTTGCCCGATGCCTCGCGAAACGAGCCTCGAGCCCTTCCTCTTGCACCAGCCGCAGAGCCTCCCGCAGTGCGAACGCGGTGCTGATCGGCGCCGTGTGATGGTAGGCGGGCGAGTCGCCCCAGTACGTCGTCAGCAGACGCAGGTCGAAGTAGAACGCCGGAGGCGGAGACCGCCGGGCTTGGATCGCCTTTCGCGCCCGGGGCCCGATGGTGATCGGTGACAAACCCGGCGGCGCGGAGATCCCTTTTTGTCCCGCGCTGTAGGCCACGTCCACGTCCCACGCGTCGACCGTCACCGGCACGCAACCCAGGGATGTCACGCAGTCGAGCACGAGCAGCGCGCCGGCCTCGTGACACGCCGCCGCAATCTCGGCGATACCAGACTGCAAGACTCCGGTCGAGGTCTCGGCGTGCACTAATGTGACAAGTTTCACAATGCCGGGCCGCAGGGCGGCGCGGATCTCGTCCGGATCGAAGGCCTGGCCCCAATCGCGCTGGATGGCGTGGACCTCGGCGCCGTAACGCGCGGCCATGTCCGCCAGACGCGCCCCGAAGTATCCGTGTACGCATGCCAAGACCCGGTCCCCCGGTTCGATGAGGTTTCCGAGGGCGGTCTCCATCGCCGCCGTCCCGGTCCCCGAAACGGCCAGAGTCCATTCGTTTTCGGTCTGAAATGTAGTGCGGAGCAACCGGCGGATGTCGGCCAGGACGCCCAGGAATTCCGGGTCGAGATACCCCAGGAGCGGCGCCGCCATCGCCTGCAGGACGCTCGGTGGGGCCATGCTTGGACCTGCCCCCAGCAGTATCCGCGGCTCTGGAAGCCCCTGCGGGGCATGCACAACTTGATCCTGGACGGGTTTCATGCGCAACCTCGGAGCGGGGGAGGCCTGATTATAGGTTGGACACCCCTTTGGCGGCGTAAAGCTGGGCCCTTGCAGTCGGCTTGCAACCAAGCCCCGGACCGATCAAGCCGGCCTACCATAAGCGCGAGTGCCGATACGGACCGGAACGAGCGCCCACAGGAAAGCGAGGCCGTCTGCCGCTGCCTCGCTTTCCTATTGTTGGCTGGCCCCATAGGGGAAAGGACCTAGAATCAGTGGCGAGTGGCCCGTGGCCAGTGGCGAGTGAATAGTGAATAGTGGATCGTGAATGGTCAATGGGAGCCATAGGTGATTTGTTAATCGGTTCATCGGTTGAACGGGTGATTCGTGCGACCCATTGACCCCTTGACATCTTGACCCCTCGACAAATGCACGCATCGATGCCGCCTTCGAACCCCTCGCCTGACTTCCGGATCCTCATCGACAGGAGCGGCGACGCGTATTTCCGTTTCGAGTACGGGGTGGGCTTGACGGAGGTCAATCCGGCCTTCGAGCGGCTCACCGGATATTCTCCGGCCGAATCTCTTCGCCAACCCGAGTTTCTCGACGGGACACTGCCCGAGGAGGGCAGGCGCGATCTTCGAGCTGCCTTCGAACAGCTTCGCGATGGTTCCGCGGCGCAGTCGGTCGTCGTTTCCTCCTTGCGCCGCGCCGACGGGCGGACGGTCTGGGTGGAAGTGTTCCTCGTCCCGGCGGTGGGGCTGGCGGGCGAGGTGATCGGCACGGATGGCTGCGCCCGCGATGTCTCCGAGCACATGGCCGTGGCGGAGCTGCTCAGCCGGCGCACGGGCGAGCAGTCGGTCCTGCTCAAACTTCAGCGAGAGATCCTGACCCACTTCGACTCCGACATCATCCTGACGTTGATCGTCGAGGAAGGCCGGGCGGCGATGAAAGCCGCCGGATGCGGGCTGTACCTCACGGGCGATGATGGCGCCACGATGAAACTCGCCGCGGTCGCCGGAGAGGTGGAGGCTCCGATGATTGCGCGCCCGCCCTCGGCCGCCGAAGGAATGGCCGTGGGCTCTTTCTCCGCACCCATCGTTTTGGGGGGGACCGTGGTGGGAGCTCTGCAGGCGCGATCCGGCGCCGAGCCGTTCGGAGAAGCCGACCTGGATTTCCTGGTTGCGTTAGCCCAGGTCTCGGCCCTCGCCCTGGCCAACCTTCAGACGTATCACGAGGTCAAGCGCCAGGCGACGCTCGACGCGCTGACGGGAGCATTCAACCGCAGGTTTCTCGATTCCGGACTGGTGGACGAGCTCAGTCGCGCGCGGCGATTGGCGACCTCGGTGGGCCTGTTGATCTTAGATGTCGATGAGCTCAAGAAGGTCAATGATGAGCACGGCCACGTGGCCGGAGACTTGGTGCTCAAGACGGTGGTGAGGGTGTTGCGCGGGAAACTGCGCGAGACGGACTGGGTGGCCCGCTACGGAGGCGACGAATTCGTGGCCGTGCTCCCCGGCTGCCAGCCGGACCAGCTTCGGGCCGTGGCCGAAAACCTTCACCGCGCCATTCGCGAGACCGATATCCCGCTTCCGGGCGGCGCCTCCATGCGCCCGACGATGAGTGTCGGCGGCGCGGTGTTCCCGCGCACCGCCGAAGATGCCGAGGGATTGATCCAAGCCGCAGACTTGGCGGAGCGGGAAGCGAAGCGACTGGGCGGGGCGCGCGTCGTGGTGAAGGTCTAAGAGCGGTCCATCGGTCGTGCGGTCCATCGATCAACGAGTCCATGGGCCAAGGGGTCAATGGGTCGGGTTGCCTCTGGTGACGCTCGCCACTAACCGCTCGCCACTTCTCCCGTCGACTTCCCCTCCTTGGAAACCAAGTCCCTGAGGCGCTGAATCGCCCGCCGCATATCGGGCTCGAAGGCGCGCCGCAAAATCACACGCGAGAGCCATCGGGGCCGGATGAGGGTTCGGGAGAGATCTGTGACTCGGGTCCCGCCGTCGAAGGCTTCGAGGCGGACCGTGTTCACGGCCATCTTCGGCGTTCCCCCGCCGCCGGAGATCTCGATCGTGAAGTAGTCGAACGGCCTCCAATCCAGGACGGTGTGCACGTTCTTTTCCTTCTTTCCGTGCACACAGTGAGTCCGCATCCCTGGCCCGCTGCGGCCCTGCAGGAGACCGTCGGCATAGACGTGCAAGCCCTCCCAGCGGGATCGCTTCGCGGGATCGTTCAGCCACTCCCAGGCGGCCGGGGGCGGCGCGGGCAAGTCATAGGTCATCACCAGGTCCGCGTCCTCGTCTGCCACGACGACACGGCGGAGTTCGAGTAGTTCGCGGTATCGCGCGTGCAAGTCGAGGACGAAGCCGCGGATCTCGCCAAGGCCCTCATAGCTCTCAGGCTGCACGAGCCAGCCCGCCTCGGGGAGTTCGAGCCTGCGCAAACACGCTTCGGTGAGGAGCAAGTATGCCCGCCACCCGGTCGTTTCGGCGACATGGTTCTTGGCCAGTCGATGCCCAGGTTGACGTCGGAGCCGAGGGGCTTCTGCCTTCCGGCGACGGTTTGCAGCACGTACTCGCCGTAGTGGACGAGGAACTTCAGGTCGAGGTTGGGGATGGTCCGGCAGGCCCGCAGTCGCACGTGGTGTTGCGCCGGATCGTCTCCAGTCGATCGCGAAAGGCAAGGTAAGCCGACTCCAGAATCTCGAGCAGCGTCTCGCCTCGCACGAAGCGGTCGTCGGGTGCGTAAACATACACGGCGTCCCCCTCGACCTCGACCAGCGTGAGCCCTTGGGAAAGCCTGCCGGCGATCAAATCAAGCAGCTCGCCGATTAGATCCTGGGCGTGATCGAGCTCCGCCTGGGCAAGGAATTCGGTGAAGCCGGAGATATCGGCGAGGACCAGGAAGCCGCGTTGGGTCATGGGGTCAAGGGGTCAATCGGTCAACGGGTCGATGGGTCAATTGGCCAACGGGTCCACTTGTCAATTGGTTTCGTACTCGACTGCCCGATCACTCCCACTCCTTGTTCGCTCTCCACTATCCACTATTCACCATTCACTCGCCACTGCTCTTGACCATTTCTCTCACGACGCGGTGGAGGATCCCGCCATTGCGGTAATAGCCCACTTCGTTCGGCGTGTCGACGCGGACACGGGCTTGGAACTCAGCGGCGGGGGCGTCGTCGGGCTTGGCTCGGATGCGAACGGATCCGCCAGGCTTAAGGCCCTGGGCCAGGTCGAGGACTTCGTACACCTCGCGGCCGGTCAGGCCGAGGCTCTCGACGGTTTCGCCGGGTAGAAACTGCAAGGGTAAGATCCCCATTCCGACCAGGTTGGAACGGTGAATGCGCTCGAAGGACTCGGCGATCACGGCCCGGACGCCGAGCAGGGAGGCGCCCTTGGCCGCCCAGTCCCGTGACGAGCCGGCGCCATACTCAGCGCCCGTCAGGACGAGAAGCGGCACGCCTTCCTGGCGGTACTTCATCGCGGCTTCGAATATGGACATGCGCTCCCCATCGGGGAAATGCAGGGTCACGCCTCCCTCGACCCCCGGGACGAGCCGATTCTTGAATCGGATGTTGGCGAACGTCCCCCGCGTCATGACGCGGTCGTTGCCGCGCCGCGATCCGTAGGAATTGAATTCGCGCGGCGGCACGCCGCGCTCGATCAGGTAGCGCCCGGCGGGGCTGTCGGCCGCGATTGCGCCGGCAGGGGAGATGTGGTCCGTCGTCACCGAGTCGCCCACGACGGCGAGTACGCGCCCGCCGCGCAGATCGGCGAGGGGCGGCGCCTCGGGTGAGAGATCGGCGAAGAAGGGCGGCTCCTGGATGTACGTCGATCCGGGGTCCCACGGGTAGAGCTCGCTGTCCGCCACCGGGATCGCATTCCAGGTGTCATTGCCGCTGAACACGTCGGCGTACTGCTCCCGGAACATCTCGGGCCGGATGGCGTTCTCCACGATGCTGCGGATGTCTTGCTGAGTCGGCCACAGCTCTCGCAAGTAGACCGGCTGACCCTGCGGGTCCACTCCGACCGGCTCGTGGGATAAATCGATGTCGGTGGTGCCGGCCAGCGCGTAGGCGACGACGAGAGGCGGCGAGGCCAGGTAGCTGGCGCGGACGTGCGGGTTGATGCGCCCTTCGAAGTTCCGGTTCCCGGACAGGACGGCCACCGCCACCAGGTCCTCCTGGGAGATCGCCTTGACCACCTCTCCCGGCAGGGGCCCGCTGTTTCCGATGCAGGTCGTGCAGCCGTAGGCCACGACGTTGAACCCAAGGGCGGAAAGGGGATCGAGTAGACCGGCGCGGCGTAAGTATTCGGTGACGACCCGGGAACCGGGCGCCAGGCTGGTCTTCACATACGCCGGAACGCGCAGACCGCGCGCCACGGCTCGCTGTGCCACCAGGCCGGCGCCGACCATGACCATAGGGTTGGACGTATTGGTGCACGAGGTGATGGCGGCGATGACCACGGAGCCGTGCCCGATCTCCGCCTGTCTCCCATTGGATCCCACGGCGGCTCGGCGGCCAACGGCCTCCGCCGCGAGTTCGAAGCCGCCCTCTTTCACGGGACGGACGAGCGAGTCGCGGAAGGATTGGCGCAGGCCCGAGATCGGGACGCGATCCTGAGGCCGTTTGGGGCCCGCCACGCTGGCCTCGAGGTCGTCCAGGTTCAATTCGAGCAGCTGGCTGAATTTCGGTTCGGGGGAGCCGGCCCCCCGGAAGAGTCCTTGCTCCTTGGTGTAGCGTTCGACCAGGTCGATCAGCTCCTCCGGCCGGCCCGTCTGGCGCATGTAGCGCAAGGTCTCCTCATCGACCGGGAAGAAGCCCACGGTGGCGCCGTATTCCGGCGACATGTTCGCAATCGTCGCCCGGTCCGGCAGCGACAGATCCGCGATTCCCGGACCGGTGAACTCGACGAACTTGCCCACCACCCCGTGACGACGCAAGATCTGCGTCACCGTGAGCACCAGGTCCGTGGCGGTCGTGCCTTCGGGCAAGCGCCCTATCAGGCGAAAACCGACCACCTCCGGCGCGACCATCACCAGGGGCTGGCCCAGCATGGCGGCCTCGGCCTCGATCCCGCCCACGCCCCAACCGAGCACGCCCAACCCGTTGATCATGGTGGTGTGCGAATCGGTTCCGACGAGGGTGTCCGGAAACGCAACCCAACCTTCGTCCACCTGGCGGCGGATGACGACTTGGGCCAGGAATTCCAGGTTGACTTGGTGGACGATTCCGGTGGCCGGGGGCACGACGCGGAAGTTATCGAAGGCCGTCTGGCCCCAGCGGAGGAATTCGTAGCGTTCGCGGTTGCGCTGGAATTCCATCTCGGCGTTGCGCTGGACCGCTTCGGGCGAAGCGAAAAAGTCGACCTGGACCGAGTGGTCGATGACGAGGTCGACGGGGATACGCGGGTTGATGCGTTTCGGGTCACCGCCGAGACGGGCGAGGGCGCTGCGCATCGCAGCCAGATCGACGATCGCGGGGACACCGGTGAAATCCTGCATCAAGACGCGGGCGGGCAGGAAGGGAAGGTCGGGGCGGGAGGCGGACTCGGGCTGCCAGCCGGCGAGGGCGGCCACATCGTCGAGCGTGATGGCGCGGCCATCGACCTGGCGCAGGACGGATTCGAGCAAGATGCGGATGGAGTAGGGGAGGTCCTCCAGGCGCGTCAGCCCGGCGCGTTCGAGCGCCTCGAGGCGGTAGATCGTTGAGCTCCCGAGGCGGGTCTTAAGTTCTGTCCGACTACGCTGAGGGTCGAAATCCATTCGAGGTCGACGCGATCAAGCGACCGAGCCGGAATCTGAGTATACCGCGTGAGTTTTCTACTCCTCTCCATGGAAGAGCGAGGGTGGGGGTGAGGGGCCGAGGAGGTGGAAACCGACGGTATCGGATCAGCTCGTCAGCCCGAGGGCCGTGTCGATAGAAGCGAAATCGAGGTGCTTCGCGGCTAGTTGAAGGAAGTCTTCTAGTTTTTGAGCGGAGCCCAGGCGAGTCTTTCCGTAAGCTCTCTCGATGAGCTCGACCGTTTCAATTGTGCTTTCCTTCACAAGAAGCACGGGCACGGATTGCGCTTCGGCTTGCTCGAGCACAGCCGGGTTGGGCGTCAGGTTGCCGGTCAGGATCAACGCCACGGTCGAGGTTTCCAGCGCAGCCAGCTGAATGTCGGTGCGGTCTCCGCCGGTGATCACAGCCTTGTTGGGCTGTCTGCGAAACCGCGCCAGGGCCATGTCGGCCGTCATGGCTCCGACGGTGAAGGCCTCGATCAGCGCCTCCGGTCTCTCGAGGCGGGTGAGGTTAGAGGAGGCGAGCAGGGTCGCCACCTCGCCGACGCTGAGCGCCGACAACATCGGGCGGTGGGGCAGTGCACCCAGGGTTCGGATGCCCTGTCCCTGGAGGAAGGGCACCCCCTCTTCCCGCAAGAATGTCGCCGCCTCCTCGGGGACATGATTGAACACGACGCCAAGCAGCCGCGCGCCGAGTCGGAAGTGGGCTGCCAGCGAGTCGTCGAGGGCTTGCATGGGGCTTCGGAAGCGGACCAGCGCCATCGCTTGCGTGTCGACCACATCAGCCAGTTTGGAAATCGAAAGCCCCACGACGTGCCCTTCGCGCAGGCTGGCGCCTCCTTCCAATAACAGCACGTCCACCCCACGTCCGGCCTTCCCGATGGCGGCTTGGACTCGATCCAACAGGTCCGGAGCGGTCGGCCGGGCCAGTCTCTCCTTCAAAATCGGCTGGGTGACCACGACCGGAGAGAGCGTCTCCGGGGCCCCGGCCAGACCCAGGGCCTCCGCCACGAAGGCCGCGTCCTCATCGGCGATCGCGCCGGCCGGGGTGCGCCAAGGCTGTGTGCTCAGCGGCTTCAGATACCCCACTCGACGGCCCGCCGTCTGGGCACGTCTGCCCAACGCCAAGCACAGCGAGGTCTTCCCTGAAAAAGGTTCGACCGAGGCCACGTATAAGATCTTCATGTCTCACTCCGGGGCGGTTGAAGCACGACTCGCAAATCGAGCGTCAGACCGCCGCGACCCTGCTCGTACACGACAAACGGGTTGAGGTCGAGCTCGGCGATCTCACGGAAATCCATGGCCAACTGGGCGACGCGCAGGAGGGTGTCGACCAAGGCGGAGCGGTCCACCGCGGGCTTGCCGCGGAAACCCTCCAGAAGGACTCGGGCGCGGATCTCGCTGAGCATGGCGTCCGCTTCGGCGGCCGAGAAGGGCGCCACCCGAAAGGTCAGGTCGTGCAGGGCCTCGACGTAGATCCCGCCCAGGCCGAAGGCGACGAGGGGGCCAAACTGTGGATCGCGGGTCATCCCGATCAGGGTTTCGAGCCCGGGCGGGGCCATGGCCTGCACCAGGCATCCGAGTAACCGCGCCTCGGGGAGGTAGCGCCTCGCGCGGTACGTGATCAAGTCGAATGCGTCGCGCACTTCCTCGGGTGTTTTCAGGTCTAGCTTGACCCCTCCCACGTCGGTCTTATGCAGGATGTCGGGCGAAGCGACCTTGAGGACAACCGGATACCCAAGTCGGTCGGCGGCCTGCACCGCCTCGTCGGCAGTGGCCGCGTTAGCGGACTTCGGCGCGGGGAAACCGTACGCCTCGAGCAGCGACCGTGTTTCGTCTTCCCCGAGGGCGGTCCGTCCATCCGCGAGGGCACGGTCGATGGCCTGACGCGCCAGGGCCTGATTGACCACGAGGGTGGGGAACTCGGGCAGCGGAACCGCCCGCGCCCGGCGATACTCGGCCATGGCGCGCAGGACCTGGGCCGCGCGTTCCGGAAACGGGAAATTCGGCACCCGGTGCGCTTCGAGGTGGGCGACTCCTTCCCGAACCGCGACTTCGCCCATGAAGCATGCCAGCACGGGGATCCGGGCTGTTTGCGATGCCCGGACGACGACCTGCGCAGTCTCGAAACTCTCCGTGAGCGCTTGCGGCGCCAGCATTACCAACACCGCGTCCACACCGGGATCCGCGAGGACCTGCTCGAGCGCGAGACGGTACCGATCCGCCCGAGCATCCCCCAGGAGATCGACAGGATTGGACGCGCTGGCTGCGTCCGGCAGATGGGCCTCGAGGCCCCGCAGACGCTCGGGCTCGAATCGGGCGAGGGCGAGCCCCGCCCGCTCGAGAGCATCTGCGGCAAGGATCCCGGGGCCGCCTGCGTTCGTGACGATGGCCACCCGGTCTCCGGGAAAGCTCGGCAAGTACGCAAAGGCGGCGGCGAAGTCGAACAGGTCCTGGAGTGATTCGGCCCGCACAATTCCCGCCTGGCCGAAGGCTGCACGGTAGGCCTGTTCGGAGCCGGCGAGCGATCCGGTGTGAGAGCTGACGGCCCGCGATCCGGCCTGGGTCACGCCCGACTTCAACGCCACGACGGGCTTGGAGCGCGTGGCGAGTCGCGCCGCACGCAGGAAAGCCTGTCCGTTGGGCAAACCTTCCGTGTAGATCAGGATCACACGCGAGGCCGGGTCGTCCTGCCACGCGGGAAGAAGGTCGATCTCGCTGATATCAGCCTTGTTGCCGAGGGAGACGAATTTGGACAGGCCCAGCCGACCCGCCCGCGCCCAATCGAGGATGGCGGTTCCCAACGCTCCGGACTGGGACATGAACGCCATCGGCCCGGCCGGCGGAGACCCGGCCGCGAACGAGGCGTTGAGAGGCGTGTGGGTGTCGATCACCCCGAGACAATTGGGTCCGATCAAGCGGATGGCGTGCTGGCGGGCCACACGCACCAGTTCGAGCTCCCGCTGCATCCCTTCGCGCCCGGCCTCGCGGAATCCGGCGCTGATGACAATCACAGCCGGAATGTGCTTGGCGCCGCACGCTCGCAGCGCGTCCGGCACGGCGGGATAGGGGATGACGATCACCGCCAGATCGATCGGTCCGGGCACGTCTGCCAGTGAGGCATAGACGGGAAGTCCGAGGATCTCGCCGCCCTTGGGGTTGATCGGGTACACGGGGCGATTGGGCTGTGCATAGCCGCCGTGCACCAGGTTGGCAACGACCGCGTGGCCGAGCTTCGACGGATCGCGCGAGGCGCCGATCACGGCCACGGATCGCGGCGAGAAGAAAGAATCGAGGCTGGTCGTCACGCGGGCCATGGATTGCGGTCCCATCCTTCTGCGACCCTGGCCGGAAGCCCCTCCGATGAGGTTGGGTTCAGACCGCGGAGGCAACCGCCCCGAAGTCGAGCCCGTCCCAACCGGGGAAGGCTCGAGCCGCGACGGGCATGTACGAATACCGGTGGATGGCGGTGGGGCCGAATTCGGCCAGGGCACGTCGGTGCTCTTCCGTCCCGTACCCCTTGTGATGTGCGAATCCGAACTCAGGGTGGACGCGGTCGAGCTCGTCCATCACGCGGTCGCGGATCACTTTGGCCACGACCGAGGCGGCGGCGATCGAGAGCGAAAGCTGGTCGCCGAATGTGAGAGGCGTCTGCGGCAGAGGGATGTCGGGCAGGCGCAGGTGGTCGATCAACAAGTGGTCGGGAGGGACCGGCAGGGCCGCGAGAGCACGGGCCATCGCCAGACGGGTGGCGGCGATCAAACCGAGCGCATCGACTTCCTGCGGTCCGGCCTGGCCCACCCCCGCCTCCGCCAGGTCGTGGATCGCCTGCGCCCAGCGCTCACGTTGGGGCGCCGTCATCTGCTTGGAATCGCGCACTCCCCGCAAGGTGGCGGCCAATTTCCGCATCCCCAATGGAAGGACCACCGCCGCGGCCACCACGGGGCCGGCCCAGGCGCCGCGGCCTACCTCGTCGATGCCGGCGATTCGTCCCGCCCCGTCCCGGCGGGTTCGGCGCTCCCAGCGCAAGGAGGGCTCACGCATATAGGCCGCGATTCCAATTGCGACGGATCCGAATCAGATCGAAGAACATGGCGAAGGAGTCGGCGATCACACGCACCCGGCTTCCGGGCACGTAGTACCACGAGATCGGAACTTCGACCACCCGGTATCCCCGGCGCAGCGCCAGGAAGAGGACCTCGACATCAAACGTCCAGCCGTCGAGGCGCTGCTGACGAAACAACTCCTCGGCGACCTCGCCGCGGAAGCATTTGAATCCGCACTGGGTGTCCTGGAAGGCGGGGATGGCCATCCACCGTACCAAGGTGTTGAACGCCCGTCCAATCCAGTGTCGGTAGGCCGGCTCGTCGTGCCGCGACGAGCCGGGAAGTTCCCGCGAGCCGATGGCCACATCGAAACCGTCCAGGGCCGGGGGAAGGAATTGGCGGATCTCTTGGATCGGCATCGAGAGATCCGCGTCGCAGATGAAACGGAAGTCGCCGCGCGCGGCAAGGATCCCGGCGCGGACTGCGGCTCCCTTTCCAATGACAGTCTGGGACTCCACGCGAAGGTTTGGGTGGAGGGTCGCCTGGGCCCGGGCGATTTCGGCGGTCCGATCGTGGCTCGCGTTGTCGACGACGATCACCTCGGCCGAATACGGTTGCCCGCCGAGGAAATCGAAGACGGCCTCCAGTGTGGAGGGCAGTCGGCTTTCTTCGTTGTGGGCCGGGATGATGATCGAGAGGAAGGGGGCCAAAGCGGTGTGCGGTTAGAACGAGAAGGCGTTGCTCAAGAGCAGGAGCGCGAACACCGCGACGATGAGCCCTTGAGCGAGAAGCAAGCCGCCCAAGAGGATCCACTGAGTCCGGCTGAGCCGCAGGCGGCCGCGCGGCGGAGGCGCAGGCATGCCCAGGGAGGGCGCCGGCCGGATCGGCGCGGACCGCACCGGGGGGATTACCTCCGGAGCGGGAGGCGGTTCGGGGACGGCCGGCGCAACCGTGAGGGATTCCACTAACAAGTCCACGTCGCCTTGGTTCATAATGGGCGGGAACTGGAGCAGGTTCGCGGCGAAGTTCTGAATGGCGTCGGCCAGAACAACGCGGACCCGCGGTCGCGCGGTGTCGACATAGGTGCGCGGGTTGGCGAAGATGAGGACGGCCTCGACCTCCGGCAGCGGGTAACCCCGCTCCTGGAGCAAGTCCTGGATGAGCTTGGCGTTGGCCACCACGTCGGTTTGAAGGTTGGGGCGCGTCCGTCGAAAGTGGCGCGCACTCCCGTTAAAAACCATCCATTCTTCGCCCTTGGCGCGGAAAACGCCCCGCGCCGGCGAGGCATACAAGACGCGAACGCCTTGCGGACCGATGAGGATCAGGGGCAGGATATGAAAGGTGCCTGGGATCGCGAGATTCCGGATGAGGACGTAATCGGCGCCGAGGGACTTGCCCAATTGCCCGGTGACGAAGGCCTGCGCCTGCATCTCCCCATACCAGCGCAAGCCGAACTTGAGCGTGCCACGCACACGCCGATCGATCGAGATCGTGCCGTCTTCGGCCCGAAATTCCGAGCGCTCGATCGTCTTCACGAAGCCACTCTTTGCGGGCGCGTCTCGCGGCGGGGCCGGGGGAAGGGCGCATTCCAAGGGCCCGGCTCACGCAGGGATCCCAGGAGGTACGCCTCGGTTAGCACGCGCGCATGGTCGTCGGCCAGCCGGCGAAAGGCTTCGAGCCGCCCGGGGCGGACCACCCCTGGCGCGGCGTGGGATCCAGCCTCGAGGGCGGACAATCGCGCCGCAAAGGCTTCCGGCGCAAGCCCGTGTCGCGAGGCGAACACCTCGACCGTCGAAGGACGGGCGCCGGGTCGTAGTTGGTCCGCCAAAGTGTCGCGCCACTGGCGAAGATCGACGTCGGACGCGAACGGGAGCCAGGCCTGGGGTTCGGCTCGCTGGAGGACGGAGTCAAGGCCGGATGGCAGGCGAGCCAAATCCTCCCGGTCGAGAGCTGCCCGAAGGAGATTGTGATCCAACAGGCGATCCTCGAAGGTGCCTCGTGCCACACTCGGGCCGAATGCCGGCTCGAAAATGTAAGCGATCCACGCCTGGTCGACCCATAAGTGGACGAGGTAACCGGCGAGGAAGGCCGCCTGGTCTGGGTCCAGCCGACCCGGGTCCGAAAGTTCAGGATGGCGTTGGAAGAGGGAAATGTGAGCGGGCATGCGGTCCACCATCGGAACCTCGAACCAGTGCGATTCCGTCCGCGGGCGGCCCGCCAGGCTCACATAGTCAGGAGCGACGTGGCCCAGGAGGAATGCAGGACGGCTGCGATTCAACATCTCGCGAACCGGCGATGCGAGCCTCGGGCTTTGGCGAACGGACTCCGCTAGGACGAGGTGATGGAAGGGGGTGGGCACGGCGCAATTATAAGGCCGCCAATTTCCCGCTCTGGCGGAGAGGGAAAGCTCGGCTCGGAGACACCGGCATATAATCGATTCTATGGGTCGCACCTGTATGCGGGGCGTTCTCGGTGGCCTGGTGCTGGCGGGGGCGATGCTTGCCAGCCTCGCCGGTCCAGGATCCGCGCAAGCGACGGGGTCGGTGTGGGTCCTGACGGTGAGAGGACCCCTGACGCCGGCGCTGGCGGAATACCTCGATCGAGGCCTCGAGTCGGCGCGCCGAAACGCGGCGCAGGCCGTGGTCCTCAAGCTCGATACCCCGGGTGGATCGATTGACGTGATGAACCGCATGGTCCAGTCCATTCGGGCAAGCGAGATCCCCGTGATCGTGTACGTGGCCCCGGATGGGGCGATCGCCGGGAGCGCAGGGACCGTGATCGTGCTCGCCGGGCATCTGGCGGCCATGGCCCCCCAAACCGCGCTGGGGGCCGCCAGCCCGGTGGGGTCTCAAGGAGAGGACCTGGGTCAGACTCTCGAAGCGAAAGTTAAGGAGATTCTCAAGGCCACGGTCCGTACATTGGCCGAGGGCCGGGGTCAGGCAGCGATCGATCTGGCAGAGGCCAGCGTCGAAGAAGCCCGAGCCGCCACCTCGAGAGAGGCCCTCGAAGCCGGCTTGATCGATGTGGTGGCCTCCGACATTCCCAGCCTCCTCGACCAAGTTGATGGGCGGAGCGTCAGGATGGGCGGCGGCGAACACATCCTCCACACGCGCGGCGCGGCCATCGTGGGCACGCCGCAGACGTGGATCGAACAATTCTTGCACACCCTCACCAACCCCAACATCGTCTTCTTGCTTTTGACCCTGGGCGTCCAAGCGATCCTCATCGAGCTTTCGAGTCCGGGAGGTTGGGTGTCCGGATTTGTGGGGGTAGTGTGTCTGGCGCTGGGTGCTTATGGATTGGGAATCCTGCCGGTGAATTGGTTCGGCCTGGTGTTCCTGGCGACCGCGTTCATCCTCTTTATTCTGGAGGTCAAAGCCCCGACGCATGGCGCCCTGTCGGCGGCTGGACTCGCCGCGTTTGTGGTGGGGGCGCTCGTCCTGTTCAACTCTCCCGGGGTGCCCGACTTCCAGCGTGTCTCCGTCCCGTTGGTCATCGCCGTAGGGTTGGCCACAGCCGGGCTGCTCTTCATCGTGATCGGTTTCGCCATACGGGCCCAGCGCCGACCCGTTACCGTGGGCGGGATTGCATTGGTAGGAAGGACCGGAGAGGCGCGCACCGCGCTGTCGCCCTCGGGGATGGTCCAGGTCGCCGGCGAATTATGGTCCGCCGAGCTGGCACCCGAGGCGGCCCCGGTCGCGGCGGGTGAGCTGGTCGAGGTCGTGGCCATGGACGGGCTCCGCTTACGGGTGCGTCCTGCGCCAGGACGATCGGCCTGATCGAAGCACCACCTTGCCAGCCCGGGGTGCGGCCGGACTTGAGAGGCGTTGACGAGGCCGCGGAGCAACAGTAAACTACCTCGGCACACCAGGTTTTTTGGAGGAGGTCGGTATGGCGGCGTCGTTCCGAATGGTGGTTCGCACCGGCCCGAATCCGGGCATGGTCTACGAGCTGACCAAGGAAGTGGCCCTGGCGGGCAGGGATGTGACGAACGACCTCGTCCTGGGGGACGCGGAGGTCTCCCGCCAACACGCCCGGTTGACCCGGGGCCAGGGCGGAATTGTGCTCGAAGACCTGGGATCGACGAACGGAACCTTCGTCAACGGAGAGCGCCTGGCCGCGCCGCGGCTCCTGCGTCCCGGAGACCTGGTCCAAATGGGGGAGAACGTGACGATGATTTACGAGTCGACCGCGCCCGAATCGGCGGCCACCGTCATGGGTGGGGCGCGTCCGACCTCTTCGCCGAGGCAGGCTCCCCCGGCTCGCGTTCCAGCGGAAGCTCCGGTGATGGCCGGTACGGACGCAGCTGGGGAACCGCCGGCGAAAGGCGGTAGACGACGCTGGCTCCTGGCGGGTTGCGGATGCTTGGTGCTGTTGGCCGTGTGCGCAGGGCTGTTCTATGTCATGGACGCCTACTATCCGGACATCTTGTACGCCCCCCTTCGATCGTTGGGCTTCTAATTCCCCTCAGCATTCTGGATAGCTCACGGGCGGGCTGAAAGCCCGCCCGTTTTGTTTCTTAGAGAATCAGCCTGCTCCCGTATCCTGGGCACAGCGCAGGATGGCCCGGAGGCTGACCTCCACATCTTCGTCGGTCGTCGCCCAGGAGGAGACGCTGATACGCATCGCGGCCTTTCCTTGCCAGAAGGTCCCGCCGCACCAACACGTCCCTTCCTCTTGCACACGGCGGATCACCTCCTGGGTGGCCGCGTCGCTGCCGAACGAGACCAAGACCTGATTGAGGACGACCGGGCTTAGCACAGAGTGCCCGGCGGCGGTCAGCCCCTCGGCAAATCGCGACGCCTGACGGCAGCCGCGCTCGATCAGCTCCGCCAGGCCGTGACGCCCGAGGGAACGCAACGCAGCCCAAATTTCGGTCCCTCGGGCGCGGCGGGAGAGCTCGGGTGTGGCGTAGCACGGCTCGCGCGCCGCGCCTTCTATCAGGTAAGCCGCCCGGATGGCCATCGCCTCGCGCAAAACCTTTTCGTTACGCACGAATACCAGTCCGCTGTCATAGGGAACATTCAGCCACTTGTGGGCATCCAATGCCCATGAATCCGCGGCGGCGACGCCGCGAACCAGATGAGCCCGCGCGGGGGATGCGGCCGCCCACAATCCGAACGCGCCATCCACATGAACCCAAGCCCCTGCGGCGTGGGCACGAGGAATCAGATCTTCGAACGGATCGGCCTCGCCGGTGTTGACATTCCCCGCCTGAAGGCAGACGAGAGCCGGGGTGGAGATCTCGGGGAACGCGTCCGGCCGCATCCGACCGCGAGAGTCGGCGGCCACGCGCACGACGCGCTCACTGCCCAGGCCAAGCATCGAAAGGGCTTTGAGGACGCTGGCGTGAACCTCCTCGCCGACGACGACGGTGATGGGTGGGGCACCGAAGAGCCCTTTCGATTCCACGTCCCACCCAAGGCGATCGAGTACGGCGTGTCGCCCGGCCGCCAGTCCCGTGAAGTTCGCGGTGGTGGCGGCGGTCACGAACCCCACCCCGGTGCCGCTCGGCAAGCCCAGGACGTCGATCAACCACACGGCAGCCACCTCCTCGAGGGCGGCCGCCAGTGGAGAAGTGGCCATCAAGGCCGCGTTCTGATCCCACGCGGCGGCCAGAACGCTGGCCGCGACGGTGACCGGAAGGCTGCCTCCGATGACAAACCCGAAGTAGCGGCCTCCGGCGCTGGCCGTCGCCGCTGGCGAGCCGTGCGCATCGAGCTCACGCAGGACCAGCTGCGGATCGATGGGCTCGTCCTGCAGGGGAAGCGCGAGACGGCGCAGGCCGGCGAGATGGTCCGGGGAAGGGAAGACACGCCGTCCGGGTAGGCTGTCGAGGTAGGCGGCGGCCCTGTGTGATGCGTCATGAAGCAGCTCCTTCATCGTCCCTCCAGGGAACTTCAATACCCGTGATCCTCGAAATTGTATGCCCCGAGACGAATCAAAACTGGTGGGCCGTCCCTCTCGAGGGATAGCCCACCGGTTGTGAACCTGGGAATGCGCGGACTAGGCTGGGAGCGACTCGGGTCGTGAGGCGGGGGAGAAGGTAAGGGACTTCTCGCCGCGGTCGACGACGATAGTCTGTCCGGGCTTGAATTCCCCGGCCAGGAGTCGAAGGGCGAGGGGATCCTGCAGCTCGCGCTGGATGGCGCGCTTGAGCGGACGAGCCCCGTAAAGCGGATCGTAACCCACCTCGGCCAGGTGCAGCCGGGCCGCCTCGGACACTTGCAATCCGTATCCCGACTCGGCCAAGCGGCCGGCCAGGCGCCGCAGCTGGATTTCCACGATGCGAGCGAGTTGCTCGCGTGTGAGCCGCTGGAAGACGACGATCTCATCGATCCGGTTCAGAAACTCGGGCCGGAATTGTCGCGCGAGGAGGGAGCGAAGCTGGTCTTCCGTCGCCGCCTGCGTGCCTCCTTCCGACCATAGTTCACTGCCCAGGTTGCTGGTCATGATCACCACGGTGTTGCGGAAGTCGACGGTGCGCCCCTGGCCGTCCGTCAGCCGGCCCTCATCTAGAAGCTGGAGCAGCACATTGAAGACCTCGGTGTGCGCCTTCTCGATCTCGTCGAACAACACGATCGAGTAGGGCCGCCGCCGCACGCTCTCGGTCAGCTGGCCGCCCTCCTCGTAACCCACGTAGCCCGGAGGCGCGCCGATCAGCCGGGAGACCGTGTGCTTCTCCTGGTATTCGCTCATATCGATGCGGATCATGGCCCGCTGGTCGTCGAAAAGAAACTCCGCCAGGGCGCGGGCCAACTCCGTCTTGCCGACCCCGGTCGGGCCCAGGAAGATGAAGGATCCGATCGGGCGATCCGGGTCCTGCAGGCTGGAGCGAGCGCGACGCACGGCGTTGGAGACAGCCAGAACCGCCTGTTCCTGACCGACGACCCGTGCCTGCAGTCGGTCCTCCATATGGATCAGCTTTTGCGTCTCGCCTTCGAGAAGCTTGGTAACCGGGATCCCGGTCCAGCGCGCGACCACGGCAGCGATGTCCTGGTCGTCCACCTCCTCTTTAAGCAGGGCCCCGGCCCCTTGCAGGGATTTGAGTTGTGACTCACCTTCGCTGAGCGCGGACTCGAGTTCGCGCAGCGTTGTGTAACGGAGCCGGGCCGCTTCCTCGAGGTCGGCTTGCCTCTCGGCTTGCTCGATCTGAAGGCGAGTCGTCTCGATCTTTTCCTTGATCGAGCGCAGCCGTCCAATGGCCTCCTTTTCCGAGTTCCAACGGGCGTGGAGGTGGGCCGAGTCCTCGCCCAGGTCGGCAAGCTCGCGCTCGATGCCTTCCAAACGCGCGCGTGAGGCCTTGTCCTTCTCCTTGCGCAAGGCCTGGCGTTCAATTTCCAACTGCATGATCTGACGGTCGACCTCGTCAAGGGCCTGCGGCTTGGAGTCGATCTCCGTCCGCAGTCGCGCCGCGGCCTCGTCGATCAGATCGATGGCCTTGTCCGGCAGATGGCGATCGCTGACATAGCGATGGGAAAGGGTGGCGGCCGCGATCACAGCGCCATCCTGAATGCGGACTCCATGATGGACCTCGTAGCGTTCCTTGAGGCCGCGCAGGATGCTGATCGTGTCGGTCACGCTGGGCTCGGCAACCAGGATCGGCTGGAAACGACGCTCCAGAGCCGCGTCCTTTTCGACGTACTTGCGGTACTCATCGAGCGTCGTGGCGCCGATCAGATGCAGCTCGCCCCGGGCTAACATCGGCTTGAGCATGTTGCCGGCGTCCATCGCGCCTTCGGCGGCGCCGGCGCCCACGACCGTGTGCATTTCGTCGACGAACAGGATCACTTCCCCGGCGCGGTCGGTGACTTCCTTGAGGACCGCCTTGAGGCGTTCTTCAAATTCGCCCCGATACTTGGCGCCGGCGACCAGGGCTCCCAGATCGAGCTGCACCACCTGGCGATGTTTCAAACCCTCAGGGACATCTCCGCGCACGATCCGCTGGGCCAGTCCCTCGACGATCGCCGTCTTGCCGACGCCGGGTTCGCCGATCAAAGCCGGATTGTTCTTCGTCCGGCGCGAAAGGACTTGAATCACCCGCCGAATTTCTTCATCGCGTCCGATGACCGGGTCGAGCTTGCCCCGGCGGGCCAGCTGGGTCAGGTCGCGACCGTATTTTTCCAGGGCTTGGTAGGTTCCTTCCGGGTTGGGGGAGACCACCCGCTGCGAGCCTCGCAAGGAGGTCAGGGCCTTCAGGATGGCTTCGGGCGTAAGACCAAAACCCTTGAGCCGCGCCGCTTCCGGGCCCGCCGCCAGAGTGAGGAGCAGATGCTCGGTGGAGACATACTCGTCCTTCATGGCGGCCGCCCGCCGTTCGGCGGCATCGAACACCTCGGCCGCGGCGCGCGAAAAGCCCGCCTGCGACGCCCCGTGAACCTGGGGCAGGCGTTGGAGATCCGTCTCGACAGCCTTGGCCAATGGCGAGGGGTCACCGACAACTTGGGTTACGAGCGCGGGGACTACCCCATCGTGCTGGCGGACCAACGCCAGCAACAGGTGGGCGGGCTCGATCGAAGCGTGATGAAGGCCTTGGGCCAGGCTTTGCCCTTCCACGATCGCCTGTTGGGCCTTCTGCGTATACCGGTCTGGGTTCATCGAGTCGACCTCGTCATGTAATTGGGACATGCCGGCCGGGCCGCGTCCGAACCTCGATGCAGCCCACCGGCCTCCTTTAGAGTAAGGGCCAAGTGTTGGAAGCACGTTTGAGGCTGGGGTCAGTGGCGAGCGGCTCGTAGCGAGCGGCCTTCGCCCATCCGTCTGCCTAGACTTGACCACGAAGGATCATGGCCGGGACCCTGCTCCCTTGGGGTACAATCATCGGCCCCCGAAGTGCGTTGGGAACGCAAGCCCGAGGACCCGATGATCCCCCTGCATGACACGGTTCGTTCCCGAACCTTCCCCATTGTCAACTGGGCCCTCATCGTGGCCAGTGTGGGTGTTTTCCTCTATGAGACTTCGCTGGGCCCGTACGGAATCGACCGCCTGTTTCGAGCCTTTGCCCTCATCCCCTCGCATGTCTCCAGCTTGTCACCGACGGCCTTCATCACCCTGGTTACGTCCATGTTCCTCCACGGGGGTTGGCTTCACATCATCAGCAACATGTGGGTTCTGTACATTTTTGGCGACAACATCGAGGACCGGATGGGATCCACCCGGTATCTGGCGTTCTATCTCCTGGCCGGAATCGCCGCCGGCCTGACCCAGGTACTCGTCAATCCGAACGCGAACGTCCCGACGGTGGGCGCCAGCGGGGCCATCGCCGGCGTCCTGGGGGCTTACTTCCTCCTGTTTCCCACCGGCCGGGTGATCACGCTCGTCCCGATCATCGTCATCCCGTGGCTGGTCGAAATTCCTGCGGTGATCTTCATCGGGATCTGGCTGGTGACCCAGGTGATATCCGGGCTTGGGGCGCTGGTCTCAGCCGGGGCGGTCAGCAACATCGCCTGGTGGGCCCACATCGGAGGCTTCGCATTCGGATTCGTGATGGTGAATGTGTTCAAGCGCCGCCCCCGGGCCTACGCCGAGTGGCACCGCGACGAGTATTGGCCGTATTGATCGAGGGCTGCCCATGGACTTTCTGAACATCCTGTGGATCTTCTTCATCATCGCCTCTCTCCAGCCGGTGATCCGTCAGCGGATCCTGGAGTCGGCGCGCGTGCGAATTCTTCGCCAGCTCGAGCTGAAGCGCGGCAGCCGGGTCATCGTGCTCATCCATCGACAAGAAACGCTGGCTCTGTTGGGGTTCCCCCTGGCGCGCTACATCGACATCCAGGATTCCGAGGACGTGCTGCGTGCCATCAAGCTGACGGATCCCGCCCTTCCGATCGACCTCATCTTGCACACTCCGGGCGGCCTGGTGCTCGCCGCCGAGCAAATCGCCTTCGCCCTACGCAAACGCCCGGGCAAGGTGACGGTCCTCGTCCCGCACTACGCGATGTCCGGCGGGACGCTGGTGGCCATGGCGGCGGACGAGATTGCCATGGATGACAACGCCGTCCTCGGACCGGTCGATCCGCAGCTGGGCCAATTCCCGGCCGCGTCGGTGCTCCGCGTGCTGGACCAGAAGAACATCAACGAAATCGACGACCAGACGTTGATCCTGGCGGATGTGGCGCGGAAGGCGATCGCCCAGGTCGACTCGACCGTGAGGCGAATCGCCTCCGATCGGATGGGCCCGGACAAGGCGGCCGATCTGGCCCAGATTCTCACCAGCGGCCGCTGGACGCATGACTATCCGATCAGCGTGGAGGAAGCTCGCCAGCTGGGTCTGCCCATTACCACCGAGATGCCGGATGAGGTCTACCGCCTCATGAGCTTGTACCCCCAGGCCTCGCAGCGACGGCCCTCCGTGGAATACATCCCCATTCCTTATCTCCCGCGGCCAACCGGACGTCCGTCCGGCTGACCGCGGCCCTGGAGGATTTTCTGATGACGATGCCGGAGACCCCCACGCCCGAAACCCGCCCCGAATCTCCGCCGGCGCCTCCAAGCCGGACGAGGCGCTTCACCGCAGGCTTGCTTCGCTGGGCGGCGGCCGTGGGAGCTGTGTTTACCCTGGGCATCATCGCCACTTGGATCGTCCAGGTGGGCCCACGAACGCGCGAGATCACCCGGCTGAGAGGAGATTTGGAGACGACGACCCGCGATCTGGCGACCGCGCAGGCCGAATCGGAGCGGCTTCAGCCGATCGAGGGTGATTTCCTTCGGTCCGAACAACGCCGGCTCACCCTGCAGGTGCTGGTCGACGTGACGCGCGCCCAGGCGGCTCTCGGCGAAGGCGAGAGGACCGCGGCCAAGACCGCGCTGCGCGAGACCCCGGACCGTCTTGCCGCTCTCGCCGAAGCCCTCGGTCCTGACTTCGCCGAGCAGATCCTTTCGATGCAAGGCCGGCTCGACCTGATTCGTTCGGAGATCGATCGTGATGTCTTCGCCGCCCAGTCCGACTTGAGCATCCTGGCCGCGAGCCTGTCCGCGCTCGATGCCGAACTCGCCCCAACCCCCGCCCCCTGATCTCACCGGGTCCTGGAATCACAACGGGGCGGGTCACGCGACCCGCCCCGTCGGATTCATGGGGGCAGACCCTACGCTGCCGTCCCCTGCCCGCTCAGGGGCGCGCCCCGATGGTCAACGAGACCTCGATTTCCTGTCCGTCGCGCATCACCGTCAGGCTGACCCGCTGGCCGACCTCCGTGTGGCTGATCAGGTAGGACAGCAAGTCGGAGAACACCCGGACCGGCCGGCCGTCGATGGCGGTGATCAAGTCGCCGCCTGTCCGTATCTCGCCCGCCGCGGAGCAAGAACCGGCGCCCGCCAGACCGGCCTCATCCGCCGGACTGCCGGGGACGACGCATGTGATGTAGGCGCCGCCCTGATCGGGCGCGAGGCCAAGGGTCTCCAGCGTTTGCAAGTCCATTCCTTGATCGCCCAGGCTGGAGATCCCGAGATAGGGGTAATCGTATTTCCCATCTTCGATCAGAGCCGGAACGATCTTGCGCACGATGTTGGACGGCACGGCGAATCCCACGCCTGAATTCAGAGGAGTTCCAGAAGCGCTGACCGTCTCCGTTTGAATCGCACGGTTGACCCCGATCACCTCGCCTCGAAGGTTCAGAAGGGGCCCCCCCGAGTTGCCGGGATTGATTGCCGCATCGGTCTGAATGATGTCCGCTGAGGAGAAGAGGCCCCCGCCGGGCGCGGCGTGGAGAGATTCGACGGTCCGACCGACCGCGGACACGACACCCACGGTCATGGTTCCGGCGAGACCGAATGGATTGCCGATCGCCACCACAAACTCTCCCACCCGAACGTTTTCCGAGTCGGCCAAGGGCAGGGGAGCCAGCGTGCCCGGCGGTACGTCCACGCGGATCACCGCCAGATCCGAGTCGAGATCCTGGCCGACCAGTTCGGCCCAGGCCTTGAGCCCGTCGGGAAAATCGACCTCAATTCTGTCGGCGTCGGCGATGACGTGCTGGTTGGTCACGATGTGTCCCTGGTTGTCGATCACGAAGCCGGACCCCTGGGCGAACGGCGTGAGCAGCCCTCCCTGGGGACTCCGGGAGTAGACCAGGATGGCGACGACCCCCGGGTTCGCTGACATGTAAAGCGATGTGAGGTCCTCGGGGGCCAGGAGCGGCGCCTGAGGAAGAGTCTCGATGGGAGTCAGGGACCCCGGCTGGTTCTGTGTGGCGGCTGTTGCGGGAAGGATCGACGTGGGCACCCAGCTAGGCGGAAGGGTGCAAGCCAGAAGGGAGGCCGCCACGACGGCCGCGACCAAGAGCGTTCGGTGGGTTCTCATGGGTTGTCCTTTTTGCGCTGGGAATGCGCGACGGGCGTTCACTTGCGCCGGAGTCTGGCGAGCTCGTGGAAGAGCTCGCGTTCGCGTTCGGAGAGCTCCGTCGGGATGTCGACGGATAGTTGGACATACAGGTCTCCATGTTCGGAGGGATTGCGCAGCAGCGGCATGCCTCGACCTTTCAATCGGAAGACTTGCCCAGGCTGACTCCCCGGAGGAATGGTGAGGACAAGCGGCCCTCCGGGAGTTGGCACGTTAACTTCGCCGCCGAGCACGGCGATGGTGATGTCTACGGAGACCGTGGTGCGCAGGTCGTCGCCCTCTTGTTCTAGGAGTGGGTCGGGGAGGACTTGGACGAGAAGGTACAGGTCCCCGGCCTGGTCCGGGCCCGCCTGACCCTTGCCTCCCAGGCGCACGCGTGTCCCGCTGCGTGCCCCGGCCGGAATGGAGACGTCGAGCGATCGGCCATCCAGGGTGACGGTCCGTCGCGTGCCCGTGTATGCTTCTGCCAGGCTGATCGGTACCGGCTGCTCCAGGTCTCGTCCCCTTCCGCGAGCGCGGCCGCCGCGCGCCCGCCCCGACTCAGGGTGTTCCCCGGGCATGCCGCCGAAAATGGACTGAAAGAAATCGGAGAAACCAGTCCCGAAAAGGTCCCCCAGGTCCCCCACTTCCACCCGCGCTCCGCCCTGGCTCTGCGAGAACCACTGGGACCAATCGAAGCCGCTGCCGGGCCCGCCCCGGCGTTCCCATTCCTGGTAGGAAGCTCCTAACTGATCGTACTTGGCGCGCTTCCCCGGATCGCGCAGGACGGCATACGCTTCGTTGATTTGCTTAAACTTCTCCTCGGCCTTGGCATCGCCGGGGTTCTTGTCTGGGTGGAATTTCACAGCGAGTTTGCGGTAGGCGCGTTTGATCTCGGCCGCGTCGGCGCCTCGAGGCACTCCCAGAATCTGGTAGTAATCACGATATTCCACGTCGCGTGTTCCTCATCATGAATTCTAAGCGCCCGCGACAAACCGAGTCAAGAACTACAGGGGCAGTCTTATCGAGTTCTAACCTGATCCGGGCTCGCACCGACGGGATGGCGGTCCCTTCCGTGCTATGATGAGCGCATGGGCGTCCGCGAAACTCGCGAGCGCGTCTTGGTGGTGGACGAGGACCCCGACGTCCTCGATCTGCTCGCCCGCCAGGTGTTCGGCCCTCTGGGATACCACGTGGCCACCGCGGACGACGCGGGCAGCGCCATCCAGCAAGCCCTCAACTTCGCTCCGGACCTGATCATCGCCAGCCTGACCCTCCCAGGACTGAGTGGGAAGGACCTCCTGGTGGCCCTTCGGTCGCAGGGTTTGGAAGTCCAAATGCTGGTCACGGCCCGCGAGGGGATGGAAGGCAACGCCATCCAAGCCTTCCGCCTCGGCGCGCGCGACTACCTGGTGAAACCGCTGCGGGAGGCCGAGGTGGTCGCGGCGGCGGAACGTGCCCTCAACGAGGTCCGGCTGCGCAACGAACGCCAACAGCTGGCCGAACAGCTCACAGAAAGCAACCGGCAGCTCGAGAGGCGCGTGCGCGAGTTGACGACGCTGTACGGGATCGGCAAGGCGGTCACCTCTACGACCAACCAGACCCAGTTGTTCGACAAGATCATGGAAGGCAGCCTGTTTGTGTGCGAGGCGGACCTGGGCTGGATCCTGCTAATGGAAGATGGCTCGGACAAGCTCTTCCTGAGGGCCCAGCGGAATCTGCCCCCCGCGCTGGCGGGAAAAGTCCATCAAGCGTGGGACGACGGTGTGAGCTCTCTGGTCATGCTGTCGGGAGAGGCCCTGAGCATCCACGGCGAAGGGCTTTCCAAGTTCAAGCTGGCGCGCATCGCCCGGGCGGCATTGCTGGCGCCGATCAAAGTTCGGGATAAGCCCATCGGGGTTTTGTGTGTGGCCCATCAGGAACCGCGGCCGTTCAACGAGCGCGATCAACATATGTTGGAAGCCGTGGCGGACTACGCCTCCATCTCCCTGGTGAACGCTCGGCTCTTTCAGGCCCTGGAGTCCCGCGCCCTGAAGCTTCAGGAGATGGTCGAGCAGAAAGAGACCGGCGCGGCCTCAGATGCGGCTCGAACCGGCGACCTCGAGCACCGGGTGGACGCCGTCGCCGCCTCCCTGGAGCGCCTGGCGGGCACGGCGGATCCCGTATGGAAAGGGAATTTGCAAGCTCTGGCCGGGGAGGTCGATGCTGTGCGCCGCGCCCTGCGCGAGCCCCCGAACGATGGAGACCCCCCTTCCGCCTGATCGGCTGACGTTAGAGGGAAGTACCATTCCGAGGCGGATACGGGTGTGCTAGCATCGGAAGTTGGCGGATCCCGATGCCCGACACCTTGATTCTGATAGCCGAAGACAGTCCGGAGATCCGTCGTTTCCTGGAAGAGGCGGTCCTTCGGCCCGCCGGATACCAAGTCCGCTCGGTGGGCGACGGACTGTCTGCGCTCACCCTCGCCCGCGAGCTCCAGCCGGACCTGGTCATCACCGATCAGCACATGCCCAGCCTGACGGGCATCGAACTCATTCGCAAACTTCGCAGCGATCCTCCGACGATTCCCGCTATTCTCATCACCAGTGAAGGCTCGGAGGCCCTCGCCGTCGAGGCGATGCGCGCCGGCGCCCTCGATTACCTCACCAAACCCTTTGAAGCGGAGCACATGCTGGCCGCCGTCGGCCGCGCCCTGGCCGAGGGAAGACGGTGGCAGGCGCTGGTCGTGGCGCAGACGGATTCTCAGGAGGGCGCCCGCCGTCTCGAACGCCGCCTCAAGGAGCTGGAAACCCTTGCCCTGATCGGTCGCACCGTGACCGTGATGCTCGATCTGGACAAGGTACTCACCACGGTGGTCGAGGCTGCCGTCCGGCTCACCGAAGCGGAGGAAGGCAGCCTGCTTCTGCTCGACGACGGCGGAGAGCTCACGATGCGCGCCTCGAAGAACTTCGATGAGGAGTTCGCCCGCACGTTCCGCCTTCGCACCGACGACTCTCTGGCCGGGAGTGTGATCGCCTCCGGGGAACCGGTCTTCCTCGACGAGAGCGCACCTCAGAAGATCAAGACCTCGTACCTCGTGCATTCGCTGATCTACGTGCCCTTGCGGGTACGGGGCCACACCATCGGCGTGCTGGGGGTCGATAACCGAAAAGCGGGCCGGACGCTCACGCGTGAGGATGTGACCGTCATGCTGGCGATGGCCGACTACGCCGCGATCGCCATCGAGAATGCCCGCCTCTACACGCGCTCGGAGGAGGCTCGCTCAAAGCTGGAGACCGTCCTCAGCCAGACGGAGAACGGCGTGATCGTGGTCGACCCGGATCACCGATTGCTCTTGATCAATCGGGCCGCGCAGGACGCCTTCGGCGTGGATGGGGATCTCCTGGGCCGTTCGGTGGCCGAGGCGTTTGACGACCCGCGGCTCTTGGCGCTAATTCGAGAGCCGGGCCGCCAGGCGCGCCGCGAAGAGATCGAACTCGCGGACGGTCGGACCCTCAACGCGCAACGGACCGCGATCCAAGGTGTGGGCGAAGCGATCATCCTGCAGGACATCACGCATCTCAAGGAGCTGGATCGCATCAAATCGGAGTTTGTCACCACGGTGTCGCACGACCTGCGTTCGCCGTTGACCGCGATCCTGGGTTACAGCCAGCTCATCGGCCGGGCGGGGAGCTTGAACGAACAGCAACAGGAGTTCGTCCGGCGCGTGCAGCTCAGTGTGGAGGAAATCACCGAACTCGTGACCGACCTGCTCGACTTGGGCAAGATCGAGGCCGGGCTGGACAACGCCCGCGAGCGGACACCGGTCGGCGTGCTGGCGCGCTACTCGGTGGAGGGATTGCGCGGAGCGGCCGAGGCACGCGGCTTGAAGCTAGACCTGACCATGCCGGAGGACCTTCCGATGGTCATGGGGAGTCCGATCCGGCTGCGCCAGATGATCGCCAACTTGATCGAGAACGCGATCAAGTACACACCCGCCGGCGGGCACGTCCGAGTCGAAGGCGAAGCGGATGCCGATCAGGTGATCCTGCACGTGCGCGACGACGGACCGGGAATCCCGCCGGCGGATCAGCCGTACCTGTTCGATAAGTTCTACCGAGCCAGCAATGTTCCCGACGAAACCCCCGGGACCGGCCTCGGCCTCTCGATCGTCAAGTCGATCGTCGATAACCATGGCGGCCGGATTTGGGTGGAGTCCAAACTGGGCGGCGGGACCACGTTCACCGTGGTCCTGCCCGCGCCGGCCTCCTGATTCCCACCGCTCCGTTTTCACCGCGGCCGCCCCTTGTGGCCGATGACCCCGACCCATCACAGATCCCGGCAAGGCCGGGACTGGCCGATACCCCGGCCAAGCACAGACCCCGGCAGGTCCGGGACTGGCCGATATCCCCGGCCAGCTGGCCGATACCTCCGGACTATAATCGACAAGAAATTCCACGGAGCGGATCTCAACTCATTCGATGACCGATCACGCGGCGTTGCGAAGGCGGCTGAGCCGCATCGGGGCCCGACGACGGCACATCATGCCGCCTCCAGCCCCGCGGACGCAGCTCGTGTTCCCCGCAGGCGCCGAGATCCCCACCCCGCACGGGAACGCGTACCGGATCGACCGGTCTTACACGGGGGATCTGCTCCACGGCCGGTCGCGGCTGGTGGACCTGTTTTCCGTCGAGATGGACCTGGCGGCCGAGCTTGCCGCTGCCCCCACGCTTCAATTCGCGGGGCAAGAGCACCTGGTCTTCCTGGACACGGAGACGACCGGGTTGGCCGGCGGAGCGGGGACGCTGGTATTCCTGGTCGGGGTTGGGATTATCTCCGGGGGCGAATTCCATTTACGGCAGTACTTCCTGCGCCATCCGGACGAAGAACCGGCCATGCTGCACGCGCTGCAGGAAGATCTGGAAAGGGCCGGCGCGTTCATTACCTTCAACGGCCGCTCGTTCGACCTGCCTCTGCTCGAGATGCGCTATGGGATGGGTCTGCGCCGCACCTGGCCCCTGCACCGGTCGCCTCACGTCGACTTGCTCGGCGCCTCGAGACGCTTATGGCGTCGCTCGCTGCCCGACTGCAGCCTGGGGACCATCGAGCGCCGCGTGTTGCGTGTGGTCCGGAGCGAAGCGGACGTCCCGGGGGAATTGATTCCGTCCTTGTACCTCGAGTACCTGCGTAGCGGGCGCACGGAAGATATGGCCCGTGTGCTTTATCACAATGCGCTGGACGTGCTGTCCCTGGTCGCCCTCCTTTCCCATGTGATCGATCTCCATCGCGCGCCCCAGGTGCCTCGGCTCAGCCCGCCCGAGGCGCTGGCCATGGCGCGCTGGCATGCGCGAGCCGGGCGGCAAGACACCGCCGACGCGGCGTTTCAAAGGGCCCTGGAGACGGACGAAGCCGATCTCCAAACGGAAACCCTGCGCCGTCTGACAGAACACCTGAAGCAGTCCGGCCGCCAGGCGGATGCCGTGGAACCCTGGCGCCGCTGGCATGCACTGGCTCCAGAGGACCCGCGTCCGTGCCTGGAACTGGCCAAGTACTTCGAGTGGGAGGCCCTTGATCTCGGGGAGGCGCGGGCGTGGGCCGAGCGGGCCCGAGGCTGCCTCGAGGGTTGGCCGCGCGGGTGGCGCCGCGACGCGGTCCGGGGGCTCATCCAGCACCGTTTGGCACGCCTGATGCGAAAACTGAGTCTCGTCGCCTGACGCGTTGCGCCCGACGAGTCGGAGCCCGGACGAAAACGGCCCCTCGAAGAGGGGCCGTTTGTCATGGGACGCAGGCACGCGGGTCTTACTCGACGCCTGCCAACTCCTTGCGGACCGCGTGATAGAGATGCTCGGCCTTCAATTCATGTAACGTGTAACACACCGCCCCCAGCCGCTCGGCCAGGTTGCGGGCGAGGCCTTGATCGAATGCGGCGTGCTCCATGTTGATGACCACGGCCCGGATGCCGGTGGCATGCACCCGGTCGGCGATCCGATGCGCCTCCTCCTGAGGTGGCAAGTCCCCTAGCGAGACATTGCCGGCCCCGTCGGTAAGCAGGATCATGAGGGGCAGCACGTCCGGGTGGATGACCTTCTCGCGCTCGAACACCTCGAGGGCGAGCTGGAGGCCGGCGGAGAGGGGGGTCTTTCCGCCTACCGGGATGTCCGCCAAGGCATGCTGGGCAAGCCGCACCGAACTGGTCGGAGGCAGGATCGTCAGAGCCCGGTCCTTTTGAAAAACAATCAGGCCCACGCGGTCGCGGCGCTGGTACGCGTCGGTAAGCAAGGAGAGGATGGCCCCCTTGGTGGCCGACATTCGTTCGGCGACGGCCATCGACCACGAAGCGTCGACGACGAAGAGGATGAGGTTCGCGGCGCGCCGGACTCGGATCTTCGCTTGCAAGTCGCTCGGTTCAATGGCCAGCGCGATTCCGGGGCGGCCTGAGCGATGCCTTTGAAATGGAGCCGCGGCGCGCACGGTCGCATCGAAAGCGACGTCCGGGTTTTTTTCGGAAGCCGGGCGAGCCGAGACATAGCGCCCGCGTTTGCGGTCGGTCCGGGTTTGCGTTCGCCGCCCGGTTTGCTTTCGGGTGATCCGGTCGATCGGATTGGTCAAGCGGCGAGGGACGAAGGTCTCCCCCACCTTAACCCGATCGCCGCCTTGCCACCACTTACCGGTCAGCGACTCGGGGTAGGCCTGCCGGCCGGGCTGCGCCTCGCCCGTGTCCTGGGTGGCCTCGGGGGCTTCATGCTCTACTCCCTGCCGTCTTTTTTTTTTGGACGAAGGATCTTCTTCAGCCGGCACGGGTTCGCTGTCTTCCGAGCCGCTAAACTGGGACTGAATCTGATCGATTCGATTCTGAAGCTCTTCGAGGCGGACCTCGGTGTGGGGCAGCGGTCCCCGCTTGAGGCGGTGGGGCAGGGCCAGTTCGGCGGCCAGGGCGATGTCCCGATCCTGGATCGACAGGCGGCCCTGCCAGGCCGCGTGGGCCTGTGCCGCCTTTAGGATCACCAGATCCGCTCGGTGGCCGTCCACTTCGAGAGACGAGGTCAGCGCGGCGATGGACAGGAGGTCGGTCCGGCTGTAGCTCACCTCATCCAGCAAGTCTCGGGCGGCCTCGATCTCACGCGAAAGCGTCTGCTCTCGGGGGAGCCAGACCGCCCGGAAGCCTTTTGGATCGCTTTCGAAGGCCAGGTTCCGCTCCATGATGGCGACCCGTTGATCGGGCTCGTGCAAGCCGTGGATTTCGACCGAAAGGGCGAAGCGATCCAATAGCTGGGGCCGTAGGTCGCCCTCTTCGGGGTTCATGGTCCCCACCAGGATGTAGCGGGCCGGATGGCTGAAGGAAATGCCTTCCCTCTCGACGATGTTCAGCCCCAAGGCGGCTGAGTCGAGCAGGAGATCAACGACGTGGTCGTCCAGCAGGTTTACCTCGTCGATGTAGAGAAGGCCCCGGTTGGCGGCGGCCAGGACGCCCGGCTCGAAGTGGCGCTCGCCTTCCTTTATCGCGCGCTCGATATCCAGGGTCCCGACGACGCGGTCTTCGGTGGCGGAGACCGGCAGATCAACGAACGGCGTGCGGCGCATCTCCACCGGGAGCTGCTCGCCGCGCGCCACGCGCTCCTTGCATTCGGTGCACCATGAAATCGGTTGGTCGGGGTCGCACGCGAAGCGGCAATCCGCGACGACACGGACCTCCGGCAGCAGTGCGGCCAGGGCGCGGGCGGCCGTGGACTTGGCCGTGCCGCGTTCGCCTCGGATCAACACGCCTCCGATGCGCGGGTTGATCGCATTCAGGACGAGGGCTCGGCCCATCCGCTCCTGCCCGACGATCGCCGTAAACGGATAGACCACCGATCGGTAGAGGGCCATTCGAGGGATTATACCTTAGGCGAATCGCCCGATATGGATTCCGGTTGTCAGGACCATGGTTCACCCTTATAATCGCGAGACTGCGCACGAAAGGTTGGACGCGACCATCATGGATCGCAACGAAGACAACGTCGGAGTTCCAGCGGCAGCCGAAGAGAAGGCCGGCGCCGTCGTCCATCCGATGGACGCGTACCTGGAGGGGTTGGAAACGCCGCGTCGCGGCGAGGTGCGCAAGGGAACGGTCGCGCGAGTCGCCGCCAATGACGTGTGGGTGGACATCGGCGCAAAATCGGAAGGCGTGATCCCCGCGCAGGAGATGGAGCTTCTCTCGGAAGAGGAGCGGGCGGGCATTCAGGTCGGGCGTGAGATCACGGTCTACGTGGTACGGACAGGCGATCGGGACGGGGGGGTCGTGCTTTCCCTCGGTCGGGCCCAGGAGGAGAAGGACTGGGTCGAAGCCGAACGCATGAAGGTGGACCAATCCATCTACGACGGATCCGTGAGCGGATACAACAAAGGCGGGCTGATCGTCAAGGTGGGCGGGCTGCGAGGGTTCATTCCCTCATCCCAGGTGAGCCTGGCGCGGCGGCGGCGAGCGGAGGGAGACACCCTCGACCAGCGCTGGGGAAAGATGGTGGGGGAACCCATCGTGGCCAAGGTCATCGAGGTGGATCGGAAGCGAAACCGGCTGATCCTCTCGGAGAGAGCCGCCGCCCGGGAGTCCCGGGAGGCGCTGAAAGAGCGCCTGATCGCCGAGCTGCGCCCGGGGGAGACCCGGACCGGGACCGTCATCAGCCTGGCGGAATTCGGCGCCTTCGTCGATATCGGCGGGGCGGACGGCCTGGTTCACAGCTCCGAGATCTCGTGGAAGCGCGTCGGGCACCCGAAAGAGGTCCTGGCGATCGGCCAAGAAGTGCAGGTGAAGGTATTGGGGATCGATCCCGAGCGGCGGCGCATCAGCTTGTCGCTCCGCGAATTGGAGTCGGATCCCTGGGAGCAGGTGGCCGGCCAACTGAGGGAGGGGCAGCTGCTCGAGGGGACGATCACCAAGTTGACCAAATTCGGCGCCTTTGCCAGCTTGGAAGGACTGGGGGACTTCGAGGTCGAGGGCCTGATTCACATTTCAGAATTGGCCGACCGGCGGGTGGAAGACCCGCGAGAAGTGGTGGATACCGGCCAGAAACTTCGCCTGCGCGTGATCAAGTTGGATCGCGAGCGGCGACGGATCGGTTTGAGTCTCAAGCGCGTGGACTCGATGGAATTCGCCGATCTCGATTGGCAGGCGGCGGCGGAGGATGCGCCCCTCGCTCCGATCCCGCCCAATCCCGCTGCCGAGGACGTGGTAGAGGACTTTGACGCCGCCCTCGATGCGGAAACCACCCCCGCCGAGGCTCCGGCGGAGTCCGGCGCGGACGACGCGACGCCGGCGCAGCCCCCCGGGGCGCAGGACTCGGCATCCTAGTAGAATCACTCGGGTCGGGCGATGGGGATACGCCCGGCCCGACGCTTCCAGGTGTAAGGGGATCGCAGGGGACTGGCGCGATGGGGATTTGGTAGAATCCGTCGCGTACCGCGAGGTGAGATGCCTGGCGGGAGGACTGACTTGTGACCGATAAGATGGAGCGCTTCACCCAACGGGCCCGTCGGGTGCTGAGCCTGGCCCACGAAGAGGCCGAGCGGATGCACCATAACTACATCGGGACCGAGCACCTTCTCCTGGGTCTGATCCGGGAGGAGGGAGGCGTGGCCGGTCGCGTTCTGCGCGAGCTCGGCCTGGATCCCGCGCGAGTGAAGGACACCGTCGAGCGATTGGCCGGGATCGGACGGCATGCCGGCGGCCGGATCGAACTGGCCCCTGGGACGGAACAGGTGCTTCATCTGGCCATTGAAGAAGCACGCCGCATGGGTCACCACTACATTGGAACGGAGCACCTCCTGCTCGGCCTCGTCCGCCAAAATGAAGGCGTGGGCTTGGACGTCCTGCGGCGGCTTGGCGTTACCCCGGAGCAGATCCGACGCCAAACCCGACGCATCTTGCAAGAGAGCCCCACCCGGCGGGCGGCCCAGCCCGTCGGCACGTCTCGACGTGAACCCGCAGCCAAGACGCCCCTGGTCGACCAGCTCGCGACCGACCTGACGGCCCTGGCCGAAGAAGGCAAACTGGACCCCGTGATCGGGCGAGAGACCGAGATCGAACGCGTAATTCAGATCCTCGCCCGCCGCACGAAGAACAACCCGGCCCTGATCGGGGAACCCGGCGTCGGCAAGACGGCCATTGTCGAAGGGCTGGCCCAGAGAATCATCGCCGGCGAAACCCCCGAACCCTTGATCGGCAAGCGGGTCCTCCAGCTGGATGTCGGGTCGCTTGTGGCGGGGACCATGTACCGAGGTCAGTTCGAGGAACGGCTGAAGCGGGTGATTGACGAGCTGAAGTCCGCCGGAGCGATCCTGTTCATCGACGAGGTACACATGCTCGTCGGGGCGGGCTCGGCCGGCTCCTCGGTCGACGCGGCCAACATTCTCAAGCCCGCCCTCTCGCGCGGCGAGCTCCAGGTCATCGGCGCCACCACGCTCGATGAATACCGAAAATACATCGAGAGCGACGCGGCGTTGGAACGCCGATTCCAGCCGGTTACGGTGGAAGAGCCGACGGTGGAGCAAACGATCGAGATCTTGCGCGGCGTCAAGCGGCCCTACGAGGAGCACCACAAACTGACGATTACGGATGAAGCGATCGAGGCCGCGGCCCACCTGTCCGCCCGCTACGTCACCGAGCGTTTCCTCCCTGACAAAGCCATCGACCTGATCGACGAGACCGCCTCGCGGGTGCGTATGTATAAGAGCCCCGAGGCGCGTTCCCTGAAAGAGACCATGACCGAACTGCGCCAGACGCGCGCGAAGCACGCCCTGGCGGTCGAGGAAGCGCGCTACGACGATGCCCAGGAACTCATGGAGCGGGAATCCGAACTGGAAGAGCGCCTGACGAACCTGCGCGCCGGCTGGGACCGGGAGGGAGACTCTCCGCGGGTCACCGCGGCCGACATCGCCGAGGTCGTGGCGATGTGGACCGGTGTGCCCGTGATGCAGATCGCCCAGGAGGAATCGGAGCGCCTGTTGCAGATGGAGGCCGCCCTTCACCAGCGGGTCATCGGCCAAGACGAAGCCATCCAGGCGATCGCCCGGGCCGTCCGCCGTTCGCGGGCTGGCCTGAAGGATCCCAAGCGGCCGATCGGGTCGTTCATCTTTCTGGGGCCGACCGGCGTGGGCAAGACCGAGCTGACCAAGGCGCTGGCCCAGTTCATGTTCGGGACCGAGGATGCCCTGATTCAGATCGATATGTCCGAGTTCATGGAGCGGCACAGCGTCAGTCGTTTGGTGGGCGCGCCGCCCGGGTATGTGGGCTATGAAGATGCTGGCCAGTTGACCGAAGCCCTCCGACGTAGGCCCTACTCTATCGTCGTGTTCGACGAGATCGAAAAAGCCCATCCGGAAGCCCACAACATGCTCCTCCAGATCATGGAAGAAGGACACCTGGCGGACGCGCGCGGCCGGCGGGTCGACTTCCGCAACGCGATCGTCGTGATGACCTCGAACATCGGGGCGGAACTGATCCGCCAGACCTCCTCGCTGGGTTTTAACATTCAACGCGACGTCGAGGTGGAGGAGAAGTACGCCTTCGATGAAATGCGCAAGAAGCTTATGGAGGCTCTGCGCAAGGCGTTCCGGCCCGAATTCGTCAACCGGGTGGACGGGATCATCGTCTTCCATGCCCTCACCCGAGGGCAGATCGCCCAGATCGTCGACCTGGAGCTGGCCAAGGTGTCGGAGCGGCTGGTCGACCACCAAATTGAGCTTCAAGTCAGCGAGAGCGCGCGCGCCTTGCTCGCCCAACTCGGGTTCGATCCGGAAATGGGCGCCCGGCCCTTGCGACGAGTGATCCAGAACAAGGTGGAAGACCGGCTTTCGGACGGGCTGCTATCCGGAGAGTTCCGGACCGGTGACCGGGTGATGGTGGATGCGACTGAGGGGGAGATCGTGCTTCGTCCCGAACGGCCCGAACCCGCCGACACGGCGGAGCCGGCCCTGCCGGCCGCCTGACACGAATCTTTTGGGACCCGTGTGAACCATCGGGGCCGGCGCAGCCGGCCCCGGTTCTTTTTCGATAGGCGAAGGGATGCGGGCGGTATAATCCGCGGCGCCCCCTGGTTCGGAGTCCTGAATGGCCAAGCCCCGAGTCCGATACGTATGTCGCGAGTGCGGCCGGGCGACCGCGCGTCAGATGGGCCGCTGCCCCCAGTGCGGATCGTGGAACAGCCTGGTGGAAGAGGCTGTGGTCGTGCCCGGACCGGGCAGCCGGGCGGCTCCGGTCGGAGGTGCCCCTAAGCGTCTACAGGATGTCTCGACCGACTCTCTGGAGAGGATTCCCATGCGCTTAGCGGAATTCAGCCGGGTGCTGGGCGGAGGCATCGTGCCGGGCTCGGTCGTATTGATCGGCGGGGACCCGGGTGTCGGCAAATCCACTCTCTTGCTGCAAGCGGCGGGGGAGCTGGCCGCCCAGCGGAAGGTGCTCTACATCTCGGGCGAGGAGTCGGAAGCCCAGGTCCGGGACCGGGCCCGGAGGCTATCCGCCGAGGGTGGCATGGAGTGTTTGTTCCTGCTCCATGAGACCGACCTCGACACGATCGCCGGCCATCTGGAGACGATGCGCCCCAGCCTGGCAGTGATCGATTCGATCCAGACGGTCGTTCAGCCGGACCTCGGGTCCGAGGCGGGGTCGATCACCCAGATCCGGCAGGCGGCGTCTCGGCTTCAGGCAGTGGCTAAGGCCACCGGCGTGGCCGTGTTCCTGGTGGGCCACGTCACCAAGGACGGGGCCCTGGCGGGTCCAAGGCTCCTGGAGCACGTGGTCGACACCGTCCTTTACCTGGAGGGCGACCCGTACCACGCCTATCGCCTGCTCCGGGCGGTGAAAAACCGCTTTGGCCCAACGACGGAGGTTGGTGTTTTCGAGATGCGGGGGGACGGCATGGTCGAGGTCGCCAATCCGTCACAAGCCTTCCTCGCCGAGCGCGTTCTCGAGGCTCCAGGATCGGCGATCGCCGTGACGATGGAGGGGTCTCGGCCGTTGCTGGTCGAGGTCCAGGGCTTGACGAGCCCGACTTCCTTCGGCCACCCACGCCGGACCGCCAACGGGGTTGACCTGAATCGCCTGTTGCTCACGATCGCGGTTCTAACTCGGAGAGTCGGCATCCCTCTTGCCGAGCAGGACGTCTTTGTGAACGTGGTCGGGGGATTGCGGGTGGAGGAACCGGCGGCGGACTTGGCGATTGCGGCGGCCATCGCCTCCTCCGTCCGGGATCGGCCGGTGGCCACGGACTTGGTCTTCATCGGGGAGGTGGGCCTCTCAGGCGAAGTCCGAGCGGTCGGCCAACTGGGAGCCCGCCTTCGGGAGGCGGCCCAGATGGGTTTCCGGAGGGCGGTCGTCCCGCCCGGGGGTGATCCCGACCCCGCGCCCCCCGCCTCGATCGCGCTCGTCCGCGCCAAGACGGTTCGCGAAGCGCTCGACCTCGCGCTGAGGAAGTAATTCCTCTGTTCGCGCTGATTTCGGACCGCACGAATCGCCACCCTCGCGCATTCTATCGTTTTGGTAGAAAAGGAAGCGTTGGAATCGGATGTTCCCCAGTTTGAATCCGCGCGCTGAAGCGTCGTCTCATCCTTAAGGTTTTACGAAACCCATTCCGTCGACTGGCGAGACACCGCCAAAGCCCCTAGTGGTGGGGGAGGAAGGGACGGCGCGGTCGGCATGTGCCGCCTGGAAGTGGGAGGGGCCGGGAGTAGAGGGGGACCGTCGCCGAGCAAGGCCCCGCGTTCGTTAACATCGAGTGCCCTTAAATCTTCAATTGTTTTTAGGTTCGCGGCGGGCCGAAAGTATTGAACTGCGCGACGGCCAATGCTAGAATGATCTCGCCGAACATCGGGTGCGCTCGCCGGAGGAGGGCCGGCGATCCCATAGTCCCCGACTCGGCCGCGCGGGCGTCAACCTCGGCGCCCGGCATCACCACACGGCTTGCCGTGTCCAACTTCAATCTGGGTGGTCCACGCGGTTTCGCCGCTTTTTGGGGGCGGACTGCGTGTTCGATGCGGCGGCGCCTGGCTTTGGGTCGTCTGCGGGCGGGGCCGCCGCGTGAAAAGTCGACTTCGATAGCCCGGGCCGGGGCCACCGGCGTGGGAGGGAGAGATACGGATGGATGCACACCGATCCTGGCAAGCAGCCCTCGGCCAGCTTCAAATCGAGATGCCGCGAGCCGCGTTCGACACCTGGGTCCGGGATGCATCCCTATTGAGCTACGAAGACGGCGCGTACGTGATCGGGGTCCACAATGCCTACGCCCGGGATTGGCTGGAAGACCGCTTGCTGGCCACGGTGAAGCGCGTGTTGTCGGGGATCGTGGGCCGGACGGTGGACGTTCGGTTCATCGTCTGGCAGGAAGAGGCGGGCGAGGCGACCGGCCCGCAACAGGCCCCGCCCACGCCCGAGGCGGCGCCGGACCGCCGCGGTTCGCGGCTTCACCCTAGATACCTCTTCGAAAACTTTGTGGTCGGCCCCAGCAACCGCCTGGCCTACGCGGCCGCTCTGGCCGTGGCCGAGAACCCGGCCCGCGCCTACAACCCCCTCTTTCTGTACGGAGGTGTCGGCCTGGGAAAGACCCACTTGCTGCATGCCTTGGGCAACGCCTGCGCCGAGGCCCAGCTCCAGGTGCTGTACGTCTCGTCCGAGGAGTTCACCAACGACTTGATTAACGCGATCCGGGGTCACACCACCGACGCATTCCGCGGCCGGTACCGGCAAATCGATGTCCTCCTGATCGATGACATCCAGTTCATTGCGGGAAAGGAGTCAACCCAGGAGGAGTTCTTCCATACCTTCAATACCCTGCATGGGCAGGACAAGCAGATCGTGATCTCTTCCGATCGGGCCCCCCGCGCTCTGGTGACCCTCGAGGAACGGCTGCGCTCACGTTTCGAGTGGGGACTGACGGCGGACGTCCAGCCGCCGGATCTGGAGACGCGGCTGGCCATCCTGCGCTCCAAGGCGGAGCGGGCCCACCGGAGCTTGCCGGGAGACATCCTCGAGCTGATCGCCCGCCGAGTGCACAGCAATATCCGGGAGCTGGAAGGCGCGCTCACACGTGTGATCGCCCTGAGTGATCTGAGCGGGGCCCCGCTGACGCATGAGCTCGCCGAACGCGCACTCGTGGACCTGGTCCCGAATCCCGCCTCCTTGACCTCAGACCGCATCCTGGACGCGGTGGCGGCGCAGTTCAATGTGTCGATGGACCGGTTGCGAGGTCGCGAGCGCTCGCAGGAAGTCGTCCTCCCCCGGCAGATCGCCATGTACCTGCTTCGACATGAGACCGGAGCTTCCCTGCCGCAAATCGGGCAGACGCTGGGGGGTCGCGACCACACCACGGTCATGTACGGGGTGGATCGGATCGCGGATCGCCTGAAGGCCGACGAGACGCTGCGGCGGCAGGTCCTGACTCTGCGAGAAACCCTGTACGGGGAGAAACGACTGGTCGCCTGAGCGGTGACGCCGCCTGTCGGCGCGATTGTGAAGCCCTTCACGAATGGGCCCCACCCTTTTTTTGCGCGACCGCCCCGGACGGGGCAGTCTGATTCTTGAGGGATGTTATTGCAACGGGCGCGTAAGCGGCCCGGGCCGAGCGTTACTGATCCATCCACCTTGGTGGATACGGCGCCGTGCGAACAAATCCAACGGGTCGACGCGAACGGGGCGACATCAGAGTCTCGACTCGGAAGGCTGATTCTACTGGAGTGGGAAGTCGATCGTGTTCTTCCCCTAGAGCAGGGAGACCGGATCGATGTCCAGTGACCATCCCTCGGGCAGGGGCTCAGGGACGAAAGGTCGTGGATCTGCGGCGCGGACGACCACCTGCCAGCGGTAGAAAGATCGCAAGCGGCCGTAGAAACACGGGACCGGGCCAATCAGGTCCGCGGGCACATCCTGACGTGCAATCCGCACCCGCAGGACGTTCCCCATGCGCTTGGCTTCCCTCTCGGCGCCCTCGGAACTCGTGTGTTGAAGGACCAACCGGGCCAGCCTGCGGTAGGGTGGGTATCCAAGCGCCCGGCGGTGCCCAAGCTCCTCGACCGAGAAGGCCTCGAAGTCGTGCCGGGCAGCCGCCTGGATGGCGAAATGCTCCGGCTGGTAGGTCTGGAGGATGACGCGGCCTCCCAACAGGCCTCGGCCGGCGCGGCCTGCCACCTGCGTCAGAACCTGGAAGGTCCTTTCCGCGGCCCGGTAATCCGGAAGGTTGAGGCCCGTGTCGGCGGAGACCACTCCCACCAGGGTTACGAGCGGGAGGTCGAGACCCTTGGCGACCATCTGCGTGCCGATCAACACATCGGCGCGATGGGCCGAGAAATGGGCTAGCAAAGTGCTGGCCTCTTCCACCGCCGCGGTGTCGCGGTCCCAACGCAGGGCGCGCGCGGCCGGAAATCGTGCTTCCAGCTCGGCTTGCACTTGTTGCGTCCCCGCCCCGAATTGACGGACGCGGACTCCACCACATTGGGGACAGCGTTCGGGCATCTTGCGGGTGTAGCCGCAGTGGTGGCAGAGTAGCCGGTCCGCCGGCCGATGGAACGTGAGTGGGTTCTCGCAGCGCGCGCAGGTTGCCGTCCAACCGCAGTCCCGGCAGAAGACATGTGTGGCAGTCCCGCGGCGGTTCAGGAACAGGATCGCCTGTTGATTCGAATCCAAAACCTGCGTGAGAGCCTGGGTGAGGGATCGGCTGAAAAGGGAGCGGTTCCCGGCTCGCAGTTCCACCCGCATGTCCACGACCTCGACCGGAGGCAGATCGATGGCCTCGGCTTGACCCTCGGATGGGCGGTAGCGGCGCGTCAGGTGAAGTCGGCCGGCCTGGTCGGCGAGGCGTTGTTGATGTCCGAGGATTCGGCGATCGAGGCGAACGCGGTGGATCTCACCCCGATCGGCGCGGTAGGAAGTCACGAGGTCAGGCGTGGCGCTTCCAAGAAGACACAGCACATCCAGGATTCGGGCATACGCCAGCGCCGTGTCACGTGAGTGGTGCCGTGGCGGCGAGGTGGCCTCCTTATAGGACTCGTCGTGCTCCTCGTCGACGACAATCAGCCCTAGATCCGCCAGGGGAGCGAAGAGGGCGCTCCGGGGCCCCACGACAACCCGGATTGCTCCCGTACGACAGCGTCGCCAGGTGTCGAAACGCTCGCCAGGGGAGAGCCGCGAATGCATCAGCCCCACCAGCCCCGGGAACCGCTCTGAAAACCGGCGCACGGTTTGGGGCGTGAGGGATATCTCCGGGACCAGGACGACGGCTGATTTCCCATGCGACAGGACCTCGGCCACCGCGCGCAGGTAGAGCTCAGTCTTCCCGGATCCGGTGACGCCGTGGAGCAAGATCCCGGTGGAGGCGCCGGAGGCAGACGGAGCAAGACGAGCCGAGATCTCGGCCCAGGCCAGCGATTGATCTCGAGTTAGGCTCGGGGGGTCGCTCGGGACGAAATCCAGGTCGGCCAACGGATCCCGCCAGTTCTCCCGTTCCACAATCTCGACCATGCCACGCTCGACGAGCGAGCGGACGTCGGCCGCGGTTGCGCGTGCCTCGGCATAGACCCAGGCGATTTCAACTGCCCTTCCCTCGGCCGCGAGAAGTTCCACGACCCGTCGACGTCTCGCCGCAGCCTGAGATTCACCTTGGCCCACGGGCAGGGCGGAGCGGGCGCCCTCGGGCGCCACTGCCAACCGCACGGAGCGGGCGAGGCGCGGGCGAACTCCTGGCTGCGCCAATACGGACTCGCGGGAGAGTCCGCCCCTTCGGACGAGGTGGTCGGCCGCCCGTCGCCACGAAGTACGCGGGAGCGCTCGCTCGATCTGCCTACCCCTCAACGCGCCGCGTAGCGCCAGGAGAGAAAGCAAGCGTCCCTCGGTGGAGTTCTGCGGGGTCGCGGCCTCACCCGAGAGGCGGTACAGCGAATCGGCTTGTTGGCTGAGCCCGGGGGGGAGCATGAGGGTCAGGCAATCGATGAGGGATGCCGAATGCTCTCTTTGAAGCCAATGGGCGAGCTCCAGTTGGGCGGGGGTAAGAACGGGATCGGGGTCGACGAGCGCTTCGACCGGCCGCGTGTCTTGAACCGCCGGCTCAACCGGATTCGCAACGACGATGCCTTGAACGCGGCGAGGTCCGAAGGGGACGATGACCAGGTGGCCGGGCAAGGTGCGGCCGGTCAACTCGATCGGAAGGTGATAGTGAAAAGTCCCGCGAACGGGCGGGAGGTTGATCGCCACCTCGGCGAAAGGCGAGGTCATTCTGCGGTTGGAGCGGCTCGGGCACGTCGGGCCTGGGCGACGGGCGTCACGGAGACGCGGGAAACCCTCCGGCCATCGAGGGCCTCGACCTGGAGCCGGACCCCGTCGACCATGACCGTATCGCCCACCTGGGCAAGCCGGCCCAGCCGTCCGAGCATGTAGCCGGCCAACGTGTCGTAGTGACGATCTACGAGCTGGAGTTGGAAGTGCTCGTTGACATCCTCGAGCGGCGTGAGACCGTCGACGATGGAGGAGCCGTCGGGGAGAACTTGAATGGAGGGCTCCGCGTCAAAGGGATCTCGCACCTGTCCGACGATCTCTTCGAGCAAGTCCTCGAGGGTCGCCATTCCGGCGGTTCCGCCGTACTCATCCAGCACGATGGCCAGGTGCTGGCGGCGGGAGCGGAAGCGCCGGAGGAGGATCGGCACGCGCGCCGTCTCCGGTACAAAAATGGCCTCGCGCATCACGTCGCGAGCTCGTTTCGTCGTTGCCGCCTTCCCCGTCCACGCCGGAAGGACATCCTTGAGATGGACCACGCCGAGAATGTGGTCCAGACTGCCCTCGTAGACCGGGAACTTGGTGAACGGATGGCGCGCTGCGAGGTTAATCACATCCTCCAGGCTGGCCTCCGCCGGCACGGCCACGATCTCGGTTCGGGGCAGCATCACCTGCCGGACCAGTGTGTGGCGGAGGTCAAAGATCGCGTGAAGCATCTCCCGCTCGGTATCCCCGATGACTCCCGTCTCCTCGGATTCGGCCAGCAGAAGCTTGAGCTCTTGCACCGTATAGGCGGAGGAGGACCGACTCGGAGCGGGGACGCCCATCAAGCGAAGGATAAGGTCAGCCGAGGTGTGCAGGACCCAAATCAAGGGTCGGAAAAGAACTTCGGTGGCCAGGACAGCCCGGCTCACGACGAGCGCAGTCCGCTCGGGGTATTGGATCGTGAGCGACTTAGGGACCAGCTCGCTGATCACGACGGCAAGGGTTGTGACCAGCAGGAAGGAAATCAGAGCCGACAGCCCCCGTCGGAGGGTGGGATCGATCGCGGCCAGCGGGAGATCGAGCAGCCGTCCAAACCACGCGGTCAAGACCGGCTCGCCCACCCAGCCGAGGCCGATCCCGGCCATCGTGATGGCGAGCTGGGTTGTGGCGATGTAACGCTCCAGGCGGGACAGGATGCGCAGCGCCGGGCCGGCGGATGAGACGCCGCGCCCGACCAGCTCTTCGAGCCTGGTCTTGCGAACGCGGACCATCGAGTACTCCGCCGCGACGAAGAAGGCGTTCGCCAGCAGGAGGGCGACGATGGCGAGCACACCCATGAGGGAGGAAAGGTCGGAGCTCATCCGCGTGAACGACGCAGGGACGAGGAGGGCCGCATGGTCATGGACGTGGGCGGTAGATAACCGCCGCGCCGTAGCCGACGACGGCGCTTCGATCGCCCGTGATGTCCCCCGAGTCGGCGTAGTGCACGATGCGCGCCTTCGTCGCGCCCATGCGCTGAGCTGCCCAAAGGACGGCCGCGATCGCTCCCTTGCCGCACGCGTAGCCCAGCCCCTCCTCCTCGGCGGACAGCACGCCGGCGGGGTCGAACGACTCGATCCGATGCAGGAGCATCTGGTCGAGCCGCCGGGCCTCGGAGGTGGGCCGGTAGTGGGAAAGGTCACTGCTGGCGATCAGCAGCGGACTGTCCGGCGGCACGGAGTCGGCCAAGGCCCTCCCGACCGCCTCGGCCGCGGCCCGCGATTGGTCCCGGAGCATGAGCGGAAGCAACCGGAAGGGTTGGGGGAGAGCTCTCTGTAGGAAGGGCAACTCGATCTCCAGCGAGTGTTCTCCGTCCCGCGCAACTCGCGTCACTCTCAAATCAGAAATCGTGCTAAGTCGGTCTTCGAACCGGGCCAAAGCCTCCGTGTCGACCGGCACCTCCCCTAGCGGCGTTTGATAGGCGGCGTGGGATGTAGTCAGGATCGGCGAATCGTGGCGTCCATGGAACGGGGCGACGATGACCACCAGCCCGTGCCTGGAACCGGCAAGGCAGCCGAAGGCGCGCCCAGCTACGTGTCCAGAATATCGATGGCCTGCGTGGGGGACGATGATCCCGATGATGTTCTCCCCAGCCTGTGGCGGACCCGCCAGGGCCAACATTTGGTCCACCGACCCGGCGAGAACCTCCGGGTCGCCTGGGTACCAGGTTCCGGCGATCGGGGAGGGACGCACATCCTTCACTTTGTTGTAGGCCAAGCGGGGTGCGCTGAAATTGTAGCACGCTGGCATTGGACGCTCAAAAGGGCTTGACATTCGCACAAATGTTCTGTATTCTAGCATAGAACGTGCGTTCTATGTGGACCTGGGAGAGGTAGTCATGGTCATGCCATGGTCGCGGGCTGATGCAGGAGTCCGACGGGGCCGTCCGTCGAGGGGCCGAGTGAGCGGCACCGTCCGGCCTCATACCGGGGTGGATCGGGAGGCGACGCCGGGAGCGCAGGCTGTTCTGCCGCTGCTCGAGTTGGAGAAAGCTTGCGGCGAGCTCCCTCCACTTTCGGCGCTTCTGGGAATCACCTCTCGAGGCGTCCCGCTCCTCGTTGACCTGCTCCGACCGGAGACGGGTCACATCTTCGTGGTCGGACCAGGGGGTGTCGGTAAGTCGACGCTGCTGCGCACCGCCATGGCCTCGATATGTCTTCATTCGTCCCCAAGTCAGGTCGGCCTATTCGCTGTCGATCTGAGCGGGGTGCAGCTTTCCGTGCTCGAAGCGATCCCTCATCGGCTCGCGGCTCCAGCCCGGGAAGTGGACGAAGCCGGGCAGCTTCTCACGTGGTTTGAAAGGGAAGCGGAGGACAGGCTGGAGCGCGGCATCCAGTCCCCGGCCCTGATCCTTCTGATCGACGATCTCGATTGGGTGACCGATCCGGATCAGGCTCAAAGCCTGCAAAGTTTGAAGATAATCCTCCGGATCGGGATTGCGACGGGAGTCCACGTTTTGGCAGGGGGCTCCCGGTTGCCGGAGTTCTTGGACGGCCCGGATGCGGATGGATTCGTCCTCGCCGTCCCCGGAGCCGGGGGCTGGGTTTCATCGCCCGGCGATTTCATGTTCAAGGCCTCGGGTTGGCAGGCGTCCGCGCAGGTGGCGTTCTTGTCCGCATTGGACCTGAACCGGCTGGTGGTGAGTCTGCGAGGCGAGGTGAGAGCTCTGCACGGACCCTCCGTGGCACTCGCTGTCCGAAAGATGCTCACACTGGAGGCCGTGGAATGAAGTCCCTAGATCTGCGAGAGCGCGTTACGGTGGAAGCGTGGACGGGGGAGGGATCCCCGACCGAGTTCACCTGGCGCGGCCGAAGGCATCGGGTTCGCCGGTCCCGCGCCGCTCCCGCCCGGGTTGGCCAGGCGATTCGCTGTCAGACCGAGACCGGGCTGCGTTGCCTGTTGGCGCAAGACCCGAAACTAGGCACATGGCGTCTGGAGCGGGTCTACGCCGCAGGAGGCTGAGATGAACGTCGGGATGTTGTGGTACGACGCCGATGCAGAGCCGGCCCTGCCGGTTCGGATCCGGCGGGCCGCCGACTACTACCGGTCGAAGTACGGTATCGAAGCAGACCTGTGCATGGTGAATCCTTCCCTTCGAGAAGAGGGGCTGCCTCGGCATGTGGGCTCGCTTGAGGTGCGGACCCATCGGTCCGTGTTGAAGCATCACTTCTGGCTGGGTGTGCGAGCGGAGAATTAGAGCCGAACGTCGAGAGCGCCTGGACGCGATGGGCTCAGATCGGTGACAAACCTTCGCCGGCGGGATGCGACCGCCGGCGCATCGTTCCGGGAGGTTAGCGTCCAAGAGCGGCGCGCTTGAGGACCGAAGGCTAGGCTCTGCCCCACTCGGCGATCAAGGCGTCCAGGCCGATCGACAGCTCTACCCGGCTGGACTTGACCGCCAGATCAAGGTCGACCAGACGCCGGTGAAGGCTCTCCAACTCGGCCATGCGAAAGTTCGCCGCTTGGCCGCGCAGCTTGGCCTGGACGAATGCGGGCAGGCGGCCAGCCGAACCCTGCGGCTCCTCGTTCCGGTCGGAAGCCTCGCGGGCCTGGATGAGAAGACGTACTTGTCTGGCAATCATGTGCAGGGCGAACTGCGCGTCTTCATCTTGTAGGAGCGCGTGCAGGTGGCCGATGGCGCGACGTGGATCGCGGGCTCCCAACGAATCGACGAGGGCGAAGACATCCGATTGAGCGTGGAAAGGGGTCAAGCGCTCGACGTCGGCCCTCTGGATGGGACGCTCCCGATTGACGAAATCGAGCAACTTGGCGAGTTCCTGATCGGCCAGGCGGGGATCGCCGTCGACGAATTCCGCGAGGGCCATCGTGGCGTCCTCCTCGATCGCGCCACCGAGATGGCTGGCGCGAGTGTGGAGCCAGCGTAAGAAGGCACCGCCGCGCGGGATCTCGAATGCCTTGGACAATACTCGATCCCCCAAGGCGAGGGACCACTTGCCGAGCGGCGACTTGGCGCGGTGGACATCCTCGGAGGACTCGTTGGCGCCCCGGCGGCCGCGTCGGCGCGCCTCCAAGAAGTCGAATGTTTCGAGCAGGACCAGCGCGGTGGTGGGCGGGGCGCCCAAAACCATCTCGCGGAGCCGAACGTCCCAGCCGGTGTGTCGAGGAAGATCCTGGGCGTGATGCACGGCGAGGATTCGACGGGGAGCGAGGAAGGGTAGGGTCTGGGCGGCGGCGGCCAGTTCTTCCAGATCCACGGTCGTGCCGGAAAACTGGACCAGGTTGAGATCTGCGGCCGAAGAATCTCCTAGCTTTCGGCGCATCTGATCGAGAGCTTCGCCTTGGGCGAGCTCATCATCCCCGTAGAAAAGGTATACGACAGGAAGACTTCGGGCCACGCCTCAGGATCCCTGGTGGCGTGCCTAGCCCTGAGTCAGAACCCGGAGCAAGCCCGGCGTGCCCGCGCGCACAGGCTTGACGGACGTAATCTGCAATTCGCCTGGGTCTCCTTGCGTGGTCACGTGACGCTGCAGCGCCATGCCCATCGGGCGAGCCACAATCAAGGCAAATACGCTTCCGAGGACGGCCAAGGGAAAGCGGTCCCACCGGTCCTGCCACCGATTCCGTTTGGTCCCCAGCAGAGATACAAAGGAGGTGGTGCCGACAAGGACCCCGGCGGTGAGCAAGCTCGTACCGCAATGGGGATGCAACGCCAGGTCGTGTTCGCCTGCACGGAGCCTTGCCAGAGCGCTGTCGGCGGCAAGGCGAACTTCCTCCGGTCCCACATCACCGTACAAATAGAAGCCGGCGGAGTCGGAACGGCCGATCAGGGTGGTGCGAGGATGGCGCGCGCTCAAGATGTGGATCGTGGCGTGCTCAAGCGCATGGTTGCGGCGGATGCGAGAAAGAACCGGCCAGCGGGAGCTCCAACTCGGGCTGGGGCCAAGGGTCATGGTGATCTCAGGCGGCGGCCCGAAAGGGCACGCGCTCCAGGGGTGGCTGAGCTAAGCCAGCCCTTCCCAACAATTCGCGCAGCGCTTCGACGTCCGTAGCTGCGAGCAAGGCTTGTCGGAGATCCTCCGACGGAGGGTGGATCTCCAGGTAGCGGACCATGTGTTTGCGAAAGAGGACCGCGGCCCGCGCCGGGCCGTGAAAGTCCAGCATGCGGCCGAGGTGGAGATGAACTGCCGAGGCGAGCTCCTCGGGCGTGACCTCCTCTTTGCGCCGGCGCGAGAAGATCCAAGGATTGCCCATAGCGCCGCGGCCGATCATGACGGCATCGCAACCGGTGTGCTGGCGCATCCGATCGACGTCTTCGAGCGATCGGACGTCCCCATTGCCGACGACGGGTATGGACACCGCCTCCTTCACCGCCGCGATCGCGTCCCAGTCCGCCTCGCCGCCGTAGCCTTGGGCCCGAGTCCGGGCATGCAGGGCCAGCATGGCTCCGCCGTTTTCTTGGATCGCACGCGCCACGTCCAAGTAATTCCGGGTCTCCGAGTCCCAACCCAGGCGGATCTTAGCCGTCACGGGAATGGGGAGAGAGCGGCTGAGTTCGCCGATGATTCGGGCGACTTTCTCAGGCTCCCGAAGGAGCCCCGCCCCGGCGCCCCGTCCGGAGACACAGCGAACGGAACAACCCATGTTGATGTCCAGGATGTCGGGTGACAAGCGCAGGACCCGGCGACCTGCTTCGAGGAGGCGCTCCGGGCTGCTGTCGAAGATCTGGAAAGCAACGGGTCTCTCCTCGGGCAGGAAGCGAAGCTCATGCCAGGCGCGCTCGTGATCCGCCAGGAGTTCCTGAGCGTTGACGAACGCGGTAATGCTGATCGCCGAGCCGAATTCACGGCACAAACTGCGGAAGGGCAGGTCGGAGAATCCATCCATCGGCGCCAGGATGCGGTCGCCTCGGATGGCCAGCGGTCCAACATGGAACGCAACCGGTCGGGGATCCATCGCAGACGGTTATACCGCATTTCGAAGGAGGATCCCACGCGGCGTGGGTTTCCCGGGAACAGGGGCGCGCCTACAATCGTGGACGCCATGTGGAAGATCATTGGTCACGAGTGGGCGGAAACGCTCCTCCGGCGTCATCTCGAATCGAACGGCGTCCGCCATGCCTACCTTTTCACAGGTCCCGAGGGTGTGGGCAAGCGGACGCTTGCCCGGCGGATGGCTCAGGCGTGGATGTGCGCCCAGCCGCCGGCGCCTGGCGAGCCCTGCGGGGTCTGCCGATCTTGCCAGGGGATTGAGCGAGACGCTTTCCCGGATTGGCATGTGCTCCAACCCGACAGCGCGGGCGGCGCGATTCGAGTGGAAGCCGTCCGCGAGCTGGAGCGGCAGCTGGCGCTTTCCCCCTTCGAGGCACGCGGGCGCGTCGCCCTCTTGGGATCCTTCCATCTCGCGACCGAAGGCGCGTCCAACGCGGTGCTGAAAACCCTTGAAGAGCCGCCGCCGAAGGTGCTCCTGCTGGTTACCGCGCCTTCGACCGAGGATTTGCTCCCCACCTTGGTGTCCCGGTGCGAGGTCATTCGCCTGCGCCCGGTTCCGCGGCCGCGAGTAGAAACCGCGCTGCGCGAAGAAGGCGCCTCAGAAGAAGAGGCCCGCCAGCTCGCGGCGGAAGCCTCGGGAAGGCCGGGCTGGGCAATTCGACTCCTGCGTGATCCGGCTCGGCGGCAGTCCCGCACCCGCTCCCTGGATGACTTGAGAGCACTGCTTCGGAATGGCAGGGCGGAGCGGCTGGCGTATGCGGAGAAACTAGTCGGACGTTGGAAGGATCTCGAGTCGTATGAGGAGAAACGTGGAGCGCTCTTGGAGCACTTGGAGCCATGGTCGGAGGCGTTGCGCCTGGCGATGCGGGATGCGCTTGGAGCCGGGGAACCCTGGGTGGTGGATGGGCTTATGCCAGGAGCCTCGATGGAAGGGCGAGCCGCGGCGATGATACGGGGTGTCCAGGCGATCGAACGCGTGGTCGAGGGCCTGCGGCGAAACGCACACCTGCAAATGGCGGTTGAATCAATGTTGCTGGAGCTCCCTTATTTCGGATCGGAATGAGCGGGGCGGGAAATCCTGGGTCAGCGTGGCTCGATCACGAGCCGGATGGCGTCCGCCCCAAGTCGTCGATTTCGAGTGAGGTGAACTTTGGGGGGTGCAGATGAGGTTGACTCCACCCTCGAGCAGGTAGCCGCGAGCGATGATCGCCGCCTTAAGGGCCTGGTTGACGGCCCCCGCCCCAATGGCGTGCACCTCGGCTCGCCGCTGCTCACGGACCACGCCGGCGATGGCCCCTGCCACCGCAGAAGTGCGTGAGCCTGGCGAGACCTTGATCACTTATGGGTGCGCCTTTACGAGCTTGCGGACCCCTGCTTACGTGGTGTGACCCCTCCACCTATTCTTTGGGAAGGGATGAACTAAGAAGCCCGCCAAGTGTCATCCTCGTGTACCAAGGCCAGCTCGGCCGGATCGAAGACCACTTCCTCTTTCCCCGCCAGCTTGTCCTGAATCTTCGCCACGATCAGACGCAAGTGACTGTTGTCGCGGGTGTAGTCGAGCTCATCAGCTGGGACCGTGAGCACCGGGCAGAGCGTGAAACGGTCGATCCAACCCTGGTAGAGGTCATTCAATTGGGCTAGATAGTCCGGCCCAATGGACCGTTCATAGGAGCGTCCGCGTTGGCCAATGCGGGCCGCCAGCGTCGGTACGGAGGCGCGGAGGAACACGACCAGGTCCGGAGCGGGAAGGAAACTGGCGAGCACTTCGTAAATCTCCCGGTACGACAAATAGTCGCGTTCGGAAAAGTGCCCCTGGAGATACAGGTTCTGGGCGAAGACCTCCGCGTCCTCGTACACACACCGATCCTGGAGTGTGGACGAAGGGTGGTTGCAGAGCTCGCGATGGGTCTTGAGCCGCCGGGTCAGGAAGAAGATCTGCGAATGAAACGACCACATTCGCATGTCCTGGTAGAAGTCCGCCAAGTAAGGGTTTTCCCCCACCGGCTCGAAGAAGGGTTCCCAGCCAAGGTGATCGGCAAGCCGCTGAACGAGGGTGGATTTGCCTACGCCGATGTTGCCAGACACCACGACGAATTTCTTCAACGAATCCCGCCTCCCCTCATGCGCCGTTCTGCACGGCCCATGTCTCGAGAATGGTCTCGACATGATCGAGGTAGCTTTCCAACTCCTCGGCTCGGGACGGATGATTCGGCTCCGCCAGCTGGAGCGCCTCGAGCGTCCGCTGGAAGGTTTCTCGGGCGGCGAGATCCCCGGACGCGCCATCCAAGCTCGTCAGGGCTTGACTCCACGTGACCAATAAGAGCCAGAGGACCGCCTCGGGTCGACCCGCCTCCACCAGGGCCTGAAAGCCGCGCAGGAGGTATGTCCGGCGGCTCGGATGCAGGTCGGGCGCCGGGCGGTGGGCCGACGCCAAGTCGACGGCGCGTGCCCAGGCTGCGATCCAACCGGGGAGGTCCCATGCCACGCTTCCTTCGGCGCCCAACAGGCGGAGGAATCCATCGTACACCTCAGGGCGGCCGAGTGCCTGGGCCTTCTGTTGAAGGCCGAGGGAAATCCGCCGGCCCCAGACGGGAAACCCAGTCAAGAGCGCGACCGCATTGGCCCCGCGCTGGGCTGCCTCCAGATAGCCATCCAGCCAGTCCGCCGCGCCGTTCGCCGAGCTCCCCGGCGCGACCGTCCGAGCTGCTTCAAGCATGCCTCGCGCCCGCGCCGCGACGTAATCCGCCCGGTGGAATTGTCCTCGGGCGCCCGCCTGGGCCCACTCGAAAAAATGGTCCGGATCGTACAGGAAGACCGGTTCACAGACAGCTGGGCCGAGCCAGGGATCGATCCGAATGGCACGCGGGTTAGCGTAAAGGGTGCGAGCGTGATGGGCGATATCGAGGTGAACATCGTCGGACAAGTGCACGATCTCGCGCGTGGGCGGCCCCGCCGATTCGTGGATCAGGACCACGTCCACGTCGGCGGATCCGCCGAGCAGGGGCTCGCCGGTGACCACCGAACCCGTCAAGTAGGCGGACAGCAGGCCCGATTCGGCTGCGGTCGCCTCGGCATGGCGGCGGGCAAGGTCAATGAGTTTCTGGCGGGTGATTCTCAAGCCGGCAGCTCGCCACGCATCGGAAGTTCCGGCTGATAGGGCGGAACTCCGAGCACGGTGCGGATCTGGTCCACGATCCAGGTCAGATCTTGTGGACGGGCGACAAAGTCCAAGTCGGTCGTATCCACGGTGAGGACGGGCGGGGGCCCGGCGCGCGCGAAATGCTCCTCGTACGCCCGGTTCAAGCTCTCGAGATAGTCCGCCTCGAAATTGCGCTCGTAGAGCCGATCGCGCCGAGCGATTCGCCGAAGGGCGACGGCCGGGTCCACCCGCAGGTAGACGACAAGGTCGGGGAGAGGGATGCGTTCGGCCAGAGCTTCGTGCAGAAGGTGATAGGTGGCGAGTTCGTCGCCCTGCAAGTTCAATCGCGCAAACAGCGAATCCTTGGCAAACGTGTAGTCGGTAACCAGATTTCCCTGTGCGAGGGCCTCGGGGACCGACTGCTGCTGATGGCGGTAGCGGGTCAGAAGGAAGAAGATCTGGGTCTGGAAGGCATAACGGGATCGATCCCCGTAGAAATCGGAGAGGAACGGGTTCTCTTCAAAGACCTCCAGGAGAAGGGAGGCGTCGAAGATGGGTTGGAGCAGGCGCGTCAGAGTCGTCTTGCCGGCGCCGATGATCCCTTCGATGGCGAGGTACATGGGCCTTCCTGGGACGGCGCGGCCCGGGGTTGAGGCAGAGCTAGGATACATGGATTCGGGAGGTGGGGCAAACCGTGCGTGCTAGCGCGCCGGCTCCGGTTTGCGGAATTGTAGACAATAGTGGTGAACCGTATTGCTCACCCACGCGTTCCCCAGCCCGTAGGGCGCTAGGCGGACATCGTCCTGACACCAAATCCGCTCGTCCTTGAGGGCGTACCAGGACTGCAGGCGCAGCCCGAGGTCCCACGCGAGGGGATAGAGCCGTCCGCCTTTCTTGATGTTCTTGACGATGATGGTGAGGTACGCGCCGGGTCGGAGGAGTGCGTCCAGCCCCGCGTACACGCCGACGAGGCGGTCGAGGAATTCGGCATAGTCCGTGATGTTCCCAAGATCCGCCGGGTCGTCGGAATAGAACACATCCAGGTCGGAACGCCGGCGGCGGGAGCGCTGCGTGGTGGCGCCGCGGGCGCGCAACATGTCCCAGTACGGCGGCGAGGTCAAGACGTAGTCGAACAGGGGGAGATCGAGCCCCCGCATGTGGGCGGCGTCGGCCACCAAGATTTCCCCTCGAAAGCCTTCGGCGGCCGCGCCGAGCGTCTGGCGTTCCTCGTTCACCAACCCCAGGGCAATCTCCGCGTACGCAGGATTGAGTTCAATGCCGACGGCGGACCGTCCCTCGCGCAGGGCGGCGATGACCGTCGACCCGGTGCCGACCATGGGGTCGAAAACCATCTGTCCCTTCTTGGTGAAGAAGCGAATGAACTCCTGAGCGAGGGTTTCTGGAAACTTCGCCGGGTGGCGCAAAACCTCGCGCCGGCGGCGGGGCGGGTTGTGGACGAACCACGATTTCTGAAAGAGCAGCCAGTCGCGCGGTGCGAGGTCGTTCAATCGGTTGCGGTAGGGACGTTTTGCGGCCACCGGGTCAGGGTGAATCGGGAACCATGGCACGCACAAGAAGGTCGTCGAAGGACACTGTGGTCTGGCCGTCGCGTCCCGCTCGAACATAGAACCCCAGATGCCCTGAGGCCAGGCTCCCGTCCCGGGCCTGGAGGATTTCCACCCCGTTCACGAACAGCCGAAAGCGGTCGGCGAGAGCCCAGACCCCAATCTGATTGAGGGCTGGGGCTCCAGGAAAGGCCGCCGGGTTCACCTCGGGGGACACCAGGGCACGCGATCCATCCAGCAGCACCCGCCGGACTCGGATCGTGCCCTCGCAAGAAAGGGTGTAGCGGTAGTGCTCGCCCAGGTCGTTCATGCGAAAGAGAATCCCGAACTCGTCACCCAAGCTGCAAAGCTCAGTCCCCATCTGCACTTCGGCGTAGAAGTCCACCAGGGTGGGTTCGTCTCGGTCCGCGATTCGAAATTGGCGAGACTCCCGGACTGCCACGACCAACCGGTCGTTCTGAAGGCTGGTGCCGCCCGTGGCCGCCTCGCCGAGCGGCCAGCCTCGATTCACGGAGAAGTCGTCCGCAAACAGGATCGGCCCCAAGTTGGACAGAACGTCGGGCGTGGGGCTTAGCGTCGGCGCGGGAGTCAACGTCGTGGTCGGGGCGAACGTGGGAAACGCAATCGTGGCACTTGGGGTGACCCCGACCTCAAGGACCGGGGTGGTCGTGGGCTCCGACGCGGGAGCACATGCGGCAAGAAGCAATGCGGCCGGCCAAGCCCTTAACCAAAGGCGGATCCGGGATCGAAACGTGGAGGACATCCGGTGGGGGGGTGGCATGTGGGCCGAGCGGCTGACATGCGAGTATCTCATAACCGGATTTCCACTCTGTGGAATCGTAGACTGCGAAAGGGACCGCGCCGCCCGCGCGGTCCCGGGTCAATCTGGATCGTGAGTCCGAGCACGGGTCAGGGAGACACCGACCAGGTCGCGAAGTCATCGAACGTGACCGTCAGGTCGGCGGTCTGGGCAGCCGCCGCGTAGAGTGCAAACGTCCCCGCCACGTAATCCACGTCGGTCACGCCGGACAAGGGATGACCGTTGGCGAACGCGTACAGGCCGGAGGGAGACGCGAGCAAACCCATTCGGTTCTCCTGGTCCGAACCCATCCGGATGTCACTCGAGGGGGTCCAGTCCTGGAGCACGACGGGGGCATCTCCACTGATCCATTTCCGTAGTCGGTAATTTCCGTCGCAAGAGAACTCGAGGCTGTACCCGCGGTCGAAGTTGGTGCCGCCCACACGAACCGCCAAACCGGAGGCGTCTTTTCCGGCGCAGGCGCCGATCACGGCCGTCACCTCGACGTACACGTTCGACCCGGTGCTGGCGGAGGTGCTCCACCAGATGAAGGAGTCGGGGATGTGATCGGTCGTCAGCCAGTGGTCCTGCTCCCAGATGTTCGTGGCCGAGGTGGGATCGCTGAACTCAAACCACTTGAACCGCTCCGAGAAGTCATCCGTGGTATCCGGGGCGGACAAATTGAGCCCGTAACGCGGATCGTCCGTCGGCAAGGTCGGAGGGGTCGCGGTCACGGTGGGGCCGACGGTAGCCGTGAGGGTCGTCGTCTCGGTGGGCGAAGGAGGCACCGTCGCGCTTGGAGGCGGGGTCCAGGTGGGCAGACCGCCCTCGGCGAGACGGGAGGCGACTGCGGTCAGGGTGGCGGCGACCTGCGTGGAGATGGCGTCCGGGCCGATGTCTGCGGCGGGCCGAGTGCAACCGGCCATGCCCGCTCCGAGCAGGAGGAGGACATTCAGGGTTCTCGCGTGAAAGGGACGTGTCGGGTCCGGCACGGCGCGGCCCGCGACAAGAGACCTCGCCAGCGCCAAAATGAAACCACCACGCGGTTGGGGCATGTGTATCTCCTTTACCTTTAGGGAGTGAGCATGACCTTGCCGGATTCCCCCGAGGCCATCGCTTCGTACGCGCGCTCGAATTCCGCCAACCGGAAGCGATGCGTCACCAGAGGCGCGAGATCGACCGCCTTGGATCGGATTAGGCCTCGAGCCTGATACCAAGTCTGCCACAAGCGGCGGCCCACGATCCCTTGCACGCGAGCCGCTTTGAAGACCAGGAACTGACTCCAGTCGAACTCGAAAGGACCCGGCGCGACTCCGAGGACGGCGGCCTCGCCGCCGGGTTTGAGCAAGCCAAATCCCTGGCGGATGGCCGAAGGCGCGCCGGACATCTCGAGCAGAACATCCACGCCCTCTCCGTCCGTGGCCTGCTGAACCGCCTCGAGGACTGGATCTTCGGTCGCATGGAGAGCCAGGTCCGCGCCCATGCGCCGAGCGAAATCCAGCCGATAGCGGCTGATGTCCGTGGCGAAGACGGATCGAGCCCCGAGGGCGCGAGCCACTGCGATCGTCATCAACCCGACCGGGCCGCACCCGGTGACCAGCACTTTCTTCGCCCGGAGGTCTACGGAAAAGGCGGTGTGCACGGCGTTGCCGAAGTTTTCCTGCAGGACGGCGATCTCGAGCGGCAGGTCGGGGGGATTCGGCCATGCGTTCTGAGCCGGGATCGCGATGTACTCTGCAAAACCGCCATCGCGATCGATCCCGATGATGCGTGTGTTCTCGCACAGGTGTCCCTGGCCCACCCGGCAGTAGGCGCAGGTATTGCAGATGACATGCGATTCAAGGGAAACGAAATCTCCCTCCTGAGGCGAGGACACCTGGTCGCCGCGCTCGACGACTTCGCCGCAGACCTCGTGACCCACAATCACCGGAGGTTTCATCCGTTCCGCGGCCCACGAGTCCCATTTGTAAATATGGAGATCCGTGCCGCAGATCGACGCAGCGAGGACTCGGACGAGGACCTCATCCGGCGCCGGTACGGGGATGGGGCGGGTTTGAGCTTCGACGCCTGGGGCTGCGCGCGGTTTGACGACAGCGGTCATCGTAGAGGACATGCGGCAGACCTCAAGCCGAAATTCGGCGTCGGCAGTATAGCAGGGACGGCGAACGGGGGAGCGCAGCGCCTGCGTGCGGAGGCGGACGCGTGGAAGGTGGGGCGCGGGGGCTACGGGCGAGCGGAGAGCCGCTTCCACTCCGCGGAGGTCTCCAACTCGAGGCCGGCCGGATCATCGAAGTTAATCCGGTCGGCGAAGGCGCGCCCGATCTCCTCCAACAGGTCCACTGCCCAGACGGAATCCAGCTCGATTCGGGTCGCATCCATGCCTGGCGGAATCTGAACGCCCAGGTCCGCCAGGACATCCGCCGAGAGGTCCACCTGATAGCGCCGGAAGTCGACCCGACCGGTGGCGCCGTACTCGCGCCGGGTGATCTGCGTCTGCCAATCCGCCGAGTCCTCCAGGACCTCGGACAGAGCCCACAACCCCCATTGAAGAAAATTGGCCGAGGTCGCATCGATCGGGTGAGGCGTGCGCCCGGTGCCGAAGGACAGGAGTTGGGTCTCCCCTGCGGGGTATTTGCCCGCGCTGTAGTGGATGGCCTCGACCGCCACCTGGTAGCACGGGTTGCCTGCCACGCCCACGCCACCATCGACCCAGACATATTCCCGGCCGTGGAGAACCGCCCGATGGGCGGGAAAATAGGTCGGGGCCGCGATGCTGGCCAGGACGGCATCTTGAAGAGGAAGCTGGCCCCAACGACCCGCGTTGCCCGGATTATCGGTGACGAAGAAATCGGTCTGAGTGGTGCGCACGTTCTTGCCGGTGATCAGGATATCCAGGGGCAGTTGGTTGAGCGGGACGGCGGCCCCCATCTTGGCCAGCATCTTGGCGATGAACTGAGAGCTGTAACGATGGTTGCCCAGATTCCCGAGGACCTGCCACCAAGGCAGTCGCTGGAAGGCCTGACGGGCGAGATCGCGGTAGAGGGCCAAGAGGCCACGGGCGCTCACGCCGAGGGCGATGCCCGCCGCAATGACCGCGCCGGTCGAGGTGCCGGCGACCATGTCGAATAGTTCACGGCACGGCTTGCCGCGCAGGCTCTCCAGACGGACCAAACAGGCCAAGGGGATGATGCCCTTGACTCCTCCGCCGTCTACCGAAAGGATGGTCCTCATGGGCGGGCCCGGGCGGTGGGTTCGCGCGTCGGGGCCCCTACCAGGTCTGGGGGCGATGTGCTGGGAAAGGTGACCATTTGAAAACCAAAGACTTGGCCGAAGGAACGGATGACCGATTGCCGAACCTCGATCGGATCCGGGACCGGCTCCAGCAATTGGGCGAAGGACACCGACGGCCGGCCCGGTTCCCCGCAGGCCACGATCCCCTCCCAATGGCTCATGTCGGGATCGACATTCAGCGCAAACCCATGGCGGGTAACCCCTCGGGAGTCGATGCGCACCCCAATGGAAGCGAGCTTGGCAGGAGACTTGCGGGCATCCGGGGGACAGCGCGGGCAGCGTGAGGCGATGTCGGGTTGGACCCAGATGCCGGTATGGCCCGTCACCTGGCCCGCGGCCAGCCCAAACTCGAGTGCGGCCTCGATCAACACGGCCTCCAATTGGCGGAGGTACCCGGTGTAATCCGCTCGAGGGATCTGGCCGGCCCCATCCGGTCGGCCGAGCGAGAGCAGGGGATATCCTACCAACTGGCCCGGCCCATGGTACGTCGCTTGCCCACCTCGATCGATCCGGTACGTCTCAATCCCTCGCAGGGACCGTTCCGCCTCTCCCCAGAGCAGATCCTCCTCACGCGCTCGTCGGCCCAAGGTGAAGGTGGGGGGATGCTCGAGAAGAAGCAAGGTGGGGGGACATCGCCCGTTGGCGATCTCGTCCGCTACGCGTTCTTGCAGCTCCCGGGCCTCCGGGTATGAAATCCGGCCGAGCTCGCGGACTTCGCAGGTCGGCACGTCGGATGGGATCACGAGGGCTGGGCCACAGGGGTGGGTCCGGCGCCGAACGGGACCGGCACGGGACTTGCAGGGGATTATAGCCTTCGAGTTCGGTGGCGCGTAGAATTCGGGAATGCCCTCAGCGACGTCGATCCTGCGAGCCCGGACCCGCCGCGAGATCCGGCGACAACCCATGCGCGGCTTCGCTTCCGTGGGGGCCATCCTGGTGGGCGGTTTGGTTCTGGTGGGGGGCGGCTCCGGTTGGGCCGCGTCCACATCGATCGACCGCCTCACGTCGGACTTGCCTCCCGTCGAAAACATCGAGCGTGCGTTTGGACCCCGTGGGGAGGAACACTTTCCCGCGCCCGTCCTGACCGATCGGTCCGGACGTTTTCTCCTCCCTTCTTCCAATGAGGGTTCGGATGACGGCGGCCGGTGGCTCGTCTTAGGCAGCGCCGATAGCGCTTCCTTCATGCCCTCGTCCGTCGCGCATGCGGCGGTCGCGGCTCTGGACCCCTCGTTCTGGAGCAATCCAGGATACGAACCGAGCGCCATGGTTCAGTCGGCCGCGGCACTCCTTTCCGGTAGTGACCGCCTGCCCTCGCCCGGGATCACCGAACGCCTGGCGGACGTCACGCTGCTCCCCCTTGAGACCTCGACGCACAGCCCGATCGCCGAATGGATGCGTCGGGCATACCAATCGGCGCGCCTCACCGAACGCTACTCGAAGGAACAAATCCTGGAGTGGTTTCTGAATAGCGCGGACTTCGGCCGTTCGGCTTTTGGCATCGATGCGGCGGCTCAGGTTTATCTGGGGAAGGCGGCCCATGATCTGACGCTCGCAGAAAGCGCTTCTCTTGTCGGCTTGCTACTCAGAACCGACGTCGAAGCACCCCTCGACGAAGAGCGTGCTCTGCAGAACCGAAACCTTGTCCTCGGGGCCATGGCCGAGCAGGGGTTGATCCGAACCGAAGAAAGGGCCCGGGCCGCAGGCGAACGCGTGACGTGGGTCGAGGCGTCCTCGGGCTCGAGTCGACTGGCTTCGGAGTTCACGGACTATGTCCGGCGGGAACTTCGAGCTCGATTTGGGGAAGCGGCTGCCAGCCGGCCAGGCCTTCGAATCCGCACCACTCTGGACCTTGACCTTCAAATGCAGGCCGAGTGCACGCTCCGCTCCCATCTGGCCCGTATGCAGGGCGGAGATCCCGACCAGGCATTCCCCGCGCAGGATGGCTCCTCCTGCGTTGTCGCCGGCCTGCTTTCACCCTTACGCCCCGGGGACACGTCGAGCAACCACGGAATTCAGGATGGTGCCGCCGTGATCCTGGACCCAGTCCGCGGGGAGATCCTCGCCTTGGTCGGACCTGCCTCATCCGCCCGATCCGCGGGTGCGCCATTCCAACCTCTCCTGTATGTCACAGCGTTCGCGCGGGGCTATGCACCTGCCACGATGGTTCTGGACGTGCCTGGCTCAGGCCGAATCGTCGAGGGCGGTAGTCCCTTTCAAGGGCCGGTCCGAATGCGGACCGCCCTGGCGAACGGTCTGTCCGGAGCGGCTGAGCAAACGTTGGCCCTCGTGGACCTCGATCAAGTCTTCCAGGTGGCACGTCAGATGGGGGTGCACGGTTTGCAAGCGCCTGCCTCAGCATCCGAGCAACTGGAACAGGTGCAGGCCAGTCTCTTGGACATGTCATTTGCTTATGGGGTTATCGCTCAACAGGGGAGGATGACCGGGGTGGATGTCGGGAGGTCTGTGGACTCAGCGGATGGGACGGACCTGATTCCGACAGGCATCCTCGAGGTGACGGACCAGGCTGGAGGGGTCCACACCGCGCAGCCAGAAGTGAGGTCCGTCCTGAGCCCGGCCCTTTCCTATCTGATCGTGAATGTCCTGACGGACGAGTCGGCCCGCCTTGAGGGCGCTTCGGGCTCGGGGTTGCTTGCGGTTGGCCGTGTGGCAGGGGCATTGGACGGGGCCGCGGGAGGAGGCGAACTGCGATGGACGGTCGGGTTCTCCTCGCCCCGCGTCGTGGGCGTGTGGATCTCCGCTCCGGAAGGGCAGTCCTTAGCCAACATCGATTCCTACAATGGATCGGCTCCGGTGTGGCGCGCCCTGCTGCAGTACGCGACCCGCGATCTGCCGCCCGAGGCGATGTCACTCCCGTCGGGCATGAGTGAGCTCGAGGTGTGCGACCCCTCCGGCCTCTTGCCCACCCCCTACTGCCCCCGGATCGTCCGAGAAGTCTTCGTCCAGGGCACCGAACCGATCCACTATGACACCTTGTTCCAACCGTTCCGGGTCAACCGCGAGACCGGGAAGCTTGCCACCCTGTTCACACCGCTGGACCTTGTGGAAGACCGCGTCTACATGGTCCCGCCGCCCGGGGCGGAAGAGTGGGCGCGACAGGTCGGTCTGCCCCGCCCGCCCTCGGAATACGACACGCTGCCGGAGACGACGCCGATGGACCCGGAAGCGAACTTGACGGCGCCGAATGCGTTTGCCGTCCTGCATGGGATCGTCGCCATCCGCGGCACAGCCCATCCGCCCTCGATGGACTTCTACCGGCTGCAATATGGGGAGGGGTTGAATCCCACGCAATGGGTGAGCCTGAGCGATGAAGTGCATCTGCGTGTGCAGGACGGCGCCCTTGGGACCTGGGACACGCGAGGGCTCAACGGGCTGTTCACGCTCCAGTTGATTGTGGTGGATCAGGAGGGTCGAGTCCGGACGTCGGCTCTGCCTCTGATCGTCGACAACCAGGCGCCGGAGGTACGTCTCGTCCTGCCGATGGATGGGGATCAAATCGATCTCTCGGCCGCCCAGCAGGTGATCCTTGAAGTGGAGGCGCACGACTCCGTCCTATTGGATCGCGTGGAGTTCTTCCTCGACGGTAGACGCGTGGGGCAGGCAGGCTCTGTCCCGTACTCACTTCGGCTAAGCGATGTCGGCCTGGGTGAGCACACCATCTATGCCCGGGCCGTGGATGGTGTGGGCAATGTGGCGCAAACCCCGCCGGTCACGTTTACGATCGTGCCGTAAGGATAGGAGGGGCAGTTACCTCCCTGCCGTGGAATCAAAGAGCCCGGCGCCGAGAAGGCGCCGGGCTCTTTTTGACATCGGGTCACAGACAATCTCACCCAGGGGGCGGGATTAGTGTCCACGTAGGCGTCGGAGTCTTTGTCCGCGTCGCAGTCGGCGTAGGAGTTACCGGCACGGGACACACGCCCGGTTCCGTCCCCAGGGGGTGGAAGCCATATCCCCACCGGCAGGTACTGTCGACCGAGGCCAAAGCCTTCAGAGGGTAGTCTGAGACGTTTGAGAGGGGAGACCCAGCCTCGCTGAGGGTGAAGTGGTCGTGGTAGTCGAACCATGCCGGTTCTTTGGGCCCCGCATCGGCCCAAACGCCCCACGTCAGGTGATTGTCGCCGCCGATGAGGGAAGCTTTGAAGGCGATGTCGACTTGGTTCGTCTCGGTGGGGGAAATGCGGGCCCAGGCCGCGTCCGGATCCGGTCCCGAGGAGTCGAACACCAGATGGTCATAGCCGTCCCCTTGCTGCGGAGGAGCGTCCGGCCGGAGTACGAGGGGGCCGCCGACGTCATGGTTCGTGTCCTGCAGGACCCGCACTCCGTCCGTCGTCCAATCGCTCGTCGGCGGCGCAGCCGCGATCACCAGGTAATCCCCGCGCCCGTCCACGTCCAGATCCAGTTCGACCGCGTACATCGCGCCGGAGCCGGCCGGAGGCAGTTCTTCAAGCTGTAAGGTCACGTAGTACCAGATCCCCGACGCGCTCCATTCCGAACCCTTCAAATCGAGGAAACCCTGGTAGTCCATGACCTGGGTAGTGAATGGGCGCTCGAGTTGATTGGCATTGAAATTGTCGGCGATCGATCTATGCTCGTTCGCCAGCGCAAGGGAAGATCGGTCGGTGAGGAACGCGGATACGCCTCCGGGACGATCGGGGCGGACGATGTGTACCACGGTGGGAGATGAGGTCGGCTCAATGGGGGGGACTGGCGTGCCCGAGGGTACCTGGCTGGGGACGCCAGCTTGAAGCGTGCCTGCGGAAATGGTGGCCAGGGCCGACAGAGTCTGGCTGGCCGCGGCGTTCAGGTCTTGACCGGGGGCGACTCCAGGGAGGGCGCAGGCGATCATCGCCGCTCCCGCCAGCGCCGCAGCGAGGATGGGCCGTCCCCATCGATTTGCACTCATCGTCCGCTCCTGCGCCCGACCGATGGCTCGCACAATGCGAGTTGGAGTTTGGGGTCGAGAGCGCGGCTACTATACACGAAAGCGCGTGACGGGTTCGATGGCAAGAGCCCGCAGGCCAATTCAGTGCATGGGTGTGGCGGTGGGAGTCCGGCTCGGTGCGGGAGTCGGACGCTCGAATCGACAAATCCCGGGTTCGGATCCGGTCGGGGTGAAACCGAATGCCCAGCGGCACGTGTTGTCGACCGATGCCAACTCCAGCAAAGGGTAGTACCGGCTATTGGCAAGGGCCGAGCCTGCACCTTCCAGCGCGAAGTGGTCATGGTAGTCGAACCAGCGGGGCTGTTGTGGACCGCCGTCCGCCCAAATGCTCCATAGGAAGCGTTCATCCCCACCCACCAGGTCGTGTCTGATGGCGATTTGAATCCGAGACGCGTGTCCGAGCACCCGGCGAGCCCAGGCCGCGTCCGCTTCCGGTCCCCTACCGTCTTCGACTACAAGGTTCTCGTATCCATCTCCCACCTGAGGCGGTGGGTCGGCCGTCATCGGGTGAGCACCGCCGACATCCCCATTGCCGTCGTGGTAAGCCCGAACACCGAGGTTCGACCATTGCTCCGAGGCTGGCGGGTCGGTGACAATGAGCCACTCGCCTCGGCCCTCCAGCCCGAGATCGAACTCGACGGCATATCCCACGGCCGCCCCCGGCGGAGGTGAGTCCTGAAGGGTGATCGAGACATAGATCCAACCGTCTTCAAGGCTGATCTCGCCACGGATCACGTCCAGGTAGGGCTGGTATCCCATTGCCTCGCGCGTGAACGGGCGCTCGAGGATATTTGCTTGGAAATTGTCGGCGATAGCATGGTGTTCGTCCGCCAAGGCGGCAGATGAATAGTCGATGACGAAACCTTGAGAGAGCCGGGGTTCTCCTGGACCGGCACTGAAAACTCGAGTCATCGAGGGAGGGATGCCGAAGGTCGGGCTGGGTTCGGGTGTGGATACCACAGGGGTCCGGGTGGGGGGTCCGGAGGCGGATTCGAGCGTTTGGGCCGCGTGCGTTCCGACGGAAGCCAATGTGAGGGTGATGGATTGTGCGGTGTCCACAGGCGGTGGAGCGCAAGCCGCCACGCATCCCGTGAGGAGGATGGACACAGCGGCCGAAAACTCGCGACCTCGGCGAGAAAGACTTACTCGGAAAGGGGCGGCTGCCAATCGGGTTGGATGTCCTGGCCCTGATGGTTGCTCAGGTTGTGCTGGTCCGAGCCCGTGGCGGTCATGATGTAGATCTCCGGATTCTGGTCACGGGTCGAAGTGAAAACGACCCATTGACCGTCGGGAGAGAGGGAGGGCTCCTTGTTTCCCAAACTATTGGTAAGTTGGGTGGGTGTCCGTGGGTTGTCGACGGGCACCGTGTAAACCTCATTCTGCCCGCTCGAGACCCGCCACGCGAAGAGGAAGCTTGCGGCGGTCCAGCGCAAGTTATCGATGCCGATAAGCCGGTTGGAACGATCGAAGGCGCTCCCGTTCCCTCCGGGACCCCCGAAGTAAATCACCCCTCGCGCTCCGTTGATCGACGCCACCACGGCAAGCTGGGCCCCGTCTGGCGACCACGCCGGCGAGTACTCGACCGCGAACGTCCCCGTCATCGTGATTCTGCGCGGTTCCTCGGCGGTGCAATCTTGATCCAAGGCGGGGCAGGCCACATTCATCAAGAATACCAATCGGACGTTCCCGCTGCGGGTACTGGTGAAGGCGATCTGATTCCCATGCGGGTCCCAGGCCGGATTCGTGTCGTCGCCCGGACTCTGCGTAAGGTTCACGGCTTGCGAACCGTCGGGATTCATGATCCAGATATCCAGGTCCAATTCGGTCCCGAAACGATCACGCCCTCCGTCCGCAACGAAGAGCAGTCGCCGGCCGTTAGGCGACCAGCGAGGCTCGGTCTTATCCCCTGGGCCGAAGGTGACCTGGTCCGGGTCGGACCCATCGGGATTCATCGTCCAGATTTGTAGCGTGGAATCGTCTTCCCGGTCTGTGACGAAGGCGATCCTGCCGCCACTCCCGAGAAGCACACCTTGGGTCGGGGTTGGGCTGGCGGGAGGAGTGGCGGAAGCCTCCGGCGTCGGGCTGGCCGCGGCTTGTGTGGAAGGTTCCGTCGCCACTCCAGCCAACGTTGCCACGGAAGAGGGCGTGGGGGTTGGCGCGGCCGGGGACAGGCCCAGGTTTCCGCGGCCTAGGGCAAGGATGGCTCCGCCTCCGAGGAGGAGGACGCCCAAGCCTCCCAATCCGGCAAATAAGGCGATCGGCAAGCGGTTTGCCCCCGCGCGGGCCGCACCTTTGGGGAGCTTCTTGCGGACCGTCGGAGCGACTAACTTACCTTGCAAAGCGGCTTTGAAGCTTTGGATATCTGGGAAACGATCGTCCTGTTCGAGGGACAGGGCCCGCGTGAGCGCGGAGTCCACGTAGGCCGGGAGATCTGGGATGTGCTGCCTCGCAGGGACGAGCTCTTCCTTATTAAGCATCCGCTCGATGCTGTCCACCGGAGATTGTTTAGTCAGCAGCGAGTAGATCGTGGCCGCCAGCGAGTACTGATCGCTGCGTTGGTCCGTGCGCGATCCTCCATACTGTTCCGGGGGGGAGTACCCGGGCGTGAGGCCGCGTGCCCCCGTCGTGGTTTGAGCCTGATCGAAGATCTTCGCAATTCCGAAGTCGACAAGGACGACCTTGCCGTCGGGCTGAAGCTTTAGGTTAGCCGGCTTGATGTCCCGATGGATGATCGGAGGTTGCCGTGTGTGCAGGTAGGCCAGGGCGTCCGAGGCATCGACACCCCACGCCAGGACCTCGGCGAGCGTCGGGTCCTGGTGGGCGGCGCGGGTGTGAAGATCCACGCCTTCGATGAAGTCCATCACCAGGTATTGCCGGCCCTCGAGGATGAAGTGATCGGTCACTCGAGGCAGGTTGGGATGGCGGAGGCTGGCGAGGAGGGTCGCCTCACGGCGGAATTGGCGTTCCGACTCGGGATTCGGGTTTAGGTTCTCTTTGACCGCGACTCGGATCTGCAGGGTCTGATCGAAGGCAAGGTAGACCGTGCCCATGCCTCCCTTGCCGAGCTGACCTTCGATCCGGTATCGGTCGTGAAGAATGAAACCTTTGCCGAGGGACATCTCGCCGATTGTATTGCGAAGGCAGGGCCCGGTCAAACCGAGGGTTTATAATCCGGCCTCGGAACGGAGAAAGATGGTGCCGTCGAAGCCTGCCCCTCGCGGCGCCGTCCCCGGCCCCTGGCTGGAATACCGGGGTGGCTGGGAGTCGGTGCCGGGCGAGATCATCGAAGAGACCCTCGTAACCCTTTACGTGAACGGGCGAGACGTCGCCACGATCATGTGTACCCCGAAGGATCAGGGGTGGCTCGCCCTCGGCTTCCTTAAGAATGAAGGTCTCCTGAGTCATCTCGGCGAAGTCGAGCTCCTATTCCTGAGCCGGGACGGATGCTGCGCAGACGTGTGGCTCAACCGGCCCTTTCGCAAGCCGGATCGGGCGATCATTACGTCCGGGTGTGGCGGTGGGATCACGTTTGACGATCCTTCGATTGACTTGGATCCGGTCACCGAGGATCTCCGGACCGATCCGGAAGGCCTCTTTCCATTGTTCAATGCCCTCCACCAGCCTGAGAGCCTGCATGCCCGCGCCCGTGGAGTCCATGCCGCAGGACTCTCCGACGGACAACGACTCCTGGTCCAGGTGGAAGATGTAGGTCGCCACAACACGATCGACAAGCTCGTGGGAGCCTGTCTTGAGCTGGGGATCGAACCGCGTGGCCGGATCCTGTTGGCCACCGGGCGGGTATCTTCCGAAATGCTACGCAAGGCTGCACGGATGGGGTGCCCGATCGTCGCCTCACGGAATTCTCCGACGTCGATGTCGGTGGCCATGGCCAGGGCGTGGAATATCACCCTGGTGGGGTATGTGAGGCAAGGGTCGATGCGGGTGTATTCCCATCCGGAGCGGCTCGGATACGAAGCGGATCCGAGCCACCCTCAACCGGTCACGATCCGAGCTCAGGGCACCTGAACCGGAGACAGGTGCGGGCGGGCTTTGAGCCCGCCCGCTTTTCATTTAAAGACCTCGTGCCCGCCGGCGCTAGAGGTGTAGATCCCACGCCTGGAGTTGGGGCAGCGTTTCATGGGCGGTGAGGTCGAGGTGAAGCGGAGTGATGGAGACAAACCCTTCCTTGACAGCCCAGAAGTCGGTCCCAGGTTCGGACACTCCCGTGGGGGTGTCTCCCCCGATCCAGTAGTACGGCCGCTGGCGGGGATCGTCGCGGCGCACCAGCGCGTCCCGATAGACACGAAGGCCCTGCCGAGTGATACGGACCCCAGCCATGGACTCAACCGGGAGAAGAGGCACATTCACATTCAGAAGGATGCCAGGCGGAAAGCCGTGATCAGTGATCTGGCGGGCCAGCGATGCGGCGACGCGCGCCGCCGGCTCGAAATCGACCGGAACGGTCCGTTCGTCGGGGGTGTCGAGCGAGACGGCGATCCCTGGAATTCCGGCGATGACCGCTTCCATGGCGGCCGTGACAGTCCCGCTGTAGGTGACGTCATGGCCGAAGTTCGCGTGCGGATTGATGCCCGACACGACAAGGTCGACGGGCGCATCCAGGAGCCCCAGCGCGACCAACGCGACGCAGTCGGAGGGTGCGCCGTCCGTCACCAGGGCGGGGGTCCCGTCCAGAAGGCGTGTCTCCCAAACCCTCAAGGGCCGGTGCAAGGTCTTGGCATGCCCCGAGGCGGACCAATTGCGGTCGGGCGCCAGGACGGTCACGCGCCCCAGACTGGCCAGGGCCTCCCGAGCCGCCTGCAGACCCGGGGCAGTCACACCGTCGTCATTGGTGAGCAAGATGTGCATGGGATCGTCGAGGATTGTACCTCTCGGGTGAATGCGGGACGCTTACCCGGCAAGCGAAGCGGGAGTTCCAAACCCAACCGGAGTCCTGTTGTCCTCGCGCGTCCTTCGGCTAGAATGACAGGGGCGGCGTTCGACCGTCGAGCCGCTCAGGAGACTTCCATGTCTGTCGCATCCCCCCATCGACTGCGGTGGCTCCTTCTCCCGCTCGCCTCGGCCGTGCTGGCGGCGCTGGCGTGCGGTGGTCCGGCCAACACGACTCCGCCGCCTGACACCGGCGGCTCGACGACGGGCGGCGAATCCGTGTCGGGTGCGGTGTCGACTCTGGACGGAGTCCAGGCGGCGACCATCCAAATCGAGTCGCAAGGGACATTCGTCGACCCTGCGGTCGGATTGGAAATCAATGCGGCCGGACGTGGGTCTGGCTTCTTGATCGACCCGAGTGGCCTGGCGGTGACGAATAACCATGTCGTCACCGGGGCGGCGCTGCTCAAAGTGTGGGTGGGCGGGGAGAGCCAGGCCCGTAACGCCCGTGTTTTGGGCGTATCCGAATGCGCCGATCTCGCTGTTATCGATCTCGACGGCGACGGGTATCCTTACCTGGCATGGTACGACGAGGAGATCACCGCGGGGATGGATATGTATGTGGCCGGGTATCCCCTCGGCGACCCGGAGTTTACGATCACGCGCGGCGTGGTCTCCAAAGCGGCGGCCGGTGGAGAAACGAGCTGGGCCTCGGTCGAATCGACCATCGAGTATGACGCCACCAGCAATCCCGGTAACTCCGGTGGCCCGGTGATCACGCCGGACGGCGCGGTACTGGCCGTACATTTTGCCGGCAATGCCGAAACCCGGCAGGCCTTCGGCATCGCGGCGCAATACGCGCGCTCGGTGGTGGAGGAGCTTCAATTCGGCCGAGACGTGGATTCGATCGGCGTGAACGGCCAAGCGGTCTCGTCCGAGGACGGTTCGGTGTTCGGAATCTGGGTGTCGTCGGTAAAGTCCGGGTCGCCCGCCGACCGGGCCGGGGTGCGGGGAGGGGACATCATCCGGAGTATGGAGGGATTGGTCCTCGCCACCGACGGGACGATGGCCGATTACTGCGACATCCTGCGCAGCCACTCGCCGTCCGACACTCTGGCGATCGAAGTCTTGCGTTACGACACGAGCGAGGTCCTGGAGGGCCAGCTGAACGGGCGGGTGCTGGAAGTCTCGTCCTCCTTCGCCAGCGATCTGGGGGACACCACGGGCGGAAGCGCGGGAACCTACTCCGGGTATACCACCATCACGGATGCGCTCAACGCCATCCAAGTGGATATCCCGGTGGAATGGACGGATGTCGACGCGAACCCCTTCACCGACGAGGGCACGGATTGGGCTTCGATCTGGGCGGCGCCGGACCTTCAGGATTTCCACGATACCTGGGGGACCCCCGGCGTCGAATTCAATGTGACTAAGGACATCGCGCAAATCGGCGGCTATGTCCAGGTGCTGGATGCTTTGCGGCAGAGGTCCTTCTTCGGGGACTGTGAGCTGGATGGCCGATACGATTATGAAGACCCACTTTACCGAGGCAAGTACGACTACTTCGTCAGCTGTGGCGGAACCTCGACCTCCTTTTTGGTCCTCTCCGCCGTCCCCATCGACGATCCGAACGCCTTCCTGATCTGGGTGGACATCCAGATCGTTTCCGACTCGGATCTGGAGGCGGCCGACCAAATCCTGAATACATTCCAAGTGGTGGGCACGCTACCCTAGAACCACCGATCGCAAACGTACGGATCGCGGAGCCCGGCTTTTGTCCGGGCTCCGCCTTTCCCGACCAGGATGTGTTGACCGTAAGGTGGCGAGCATGATATGATGAGGTCATCGGCGGAGGCGGTCATCGTCTTATTTCCGCCTGCCGAGCCCGGTCTCATCCTTCGGTTCACGGAACGACGGCTGTCAGCGTAAGAGTTTCCGGCAGCCACGCACGCTCACCCAAGGATGCCGCGCCGTCACGGGCGGGCGCCGGAAACCGGGCGCTCGCCCGTTTTTCGTTCTCCGTAAGGGGTGTGCGATGAGCATTGAATTCGCAATACGCCTGGTTGGAATGGTCGGGTTGGCGGCGGCCGGGATTTACCTGGGGACCTCGCTGGGGGACCTGGCAGGCGAGTCGCCCGAGCTCTGGGCGGCTGTCTTCGCGTTGCTCGGCGCCCTGGTGGGACTGGTGGTGACCCCGTTCCTCACGACGCGTCCGGTACGCGCTTTCCGCGCCCGGATGGCGCAAGTCTCTGCGCAGACCATGCTGGCGGGCCTGCTGGGATTGATCGTGGGCCTGATCATCGCCGCCCTGGTCTCCTTTCCGTTGTCGTTACTGCCGGCGCCGTTGGGCCAGATCCTGCCCTTCCTGGGAGCTGTGGTCCTGGCGTATCTCGGCGTGGCGGTCTTTGTCATGCGCCAAGTCGACATCTTGAACATGCTCCGCAGCCGGCTGTCGACCGTGTCCGATGAGTCGGGAGGCGGGGGGCTGGCCCGAAGCGTGCTGCTCGACACCAGCGTCATCATCGATGGCCGCATCGCGGACATTGCCGCCACCGGCTTCCTGCCGGGTCAAATGCTCGTGCCGTCCTTCGTTCTGAATGAACTCCAGCACATCGCCGACTCGGCGGACGGGTTGCGCCGGCAGCGCGGCCGGCGCGGATTAGACATCCTGAACCGGCTGCAGAAGGACCCCGGGGTGCCGTTTCATATCACCGACCTGGATGTCGAAGGAGTGCGGTCGGTAGACGACAAGCTCATCATCCTCGCCAAACAGCTGCGCTGCCCGGTCATGACGAACGACTTCAACCTTAATCGGGTGGCGGAGCTGCAAGGGGTTCGCGTGCTGAACATCAATGAGCTGGCCAGCGCCGTCCGGGCAGTGTTCCTGCCCGGAGAGAGCCTGGAGGTGAAAGTGATCCAAGAGGGGAAGGAGCCCGGCCAAGGCGTCGGCTACCTGGATGACGGAACGATGGTGGTGGTCGAGGAAGGTCGCGACCACATCGACCACAGCATCCCGGTCCTTGTGACCAAAGTGCTGCAGACCACGGCGGGCCGGATGATCTTCGCCAGGCCGGAGGGCGCGTCCGTCCGCGAGCGGAGCTAGCCAGGCATGGCGCTTCGGATCTACGACACCCTGACCCGACAAAAGAGGGAGTTCACTCCCCTGCGGGCGGGTCAGGTCCGCATGTACGTCTGCGGGCCGACGGTTTACGCCAAGGCGCACGTCGGGCATGCCATGTCGGCGGTTGTCTTCGATGTGATCCGGCGCTACCTCGAGCACCGTGGCCACGTCGTGACGCACGTCATGAACTACACCGACGTGGAAGACAAGATCCTGCTGCGGGCCCGCGAGCTGGGCGTGGACCCGATGCAGTTGGCGGAAGGCTACATCCAGGAGTACGACGCCCATCTAAAGGAACTCCACGTCCTCCCCGCCTCGCGAACGCCGCGGGCCTCGCAGGAAATTCCCGCCATCGTGGAAATGATCCAGAAGCTCATCGAGCGCGGAGCGGCGTATCCGATGGAGGGAGACGTCTACTTCCGTGTGGCCACCGACCCGGAGTACGGGAAACTCTCCGGGCGCAAGCCGGAGGACATGCGAGCCGGCGCGCGGATCGAAATCGATGAGCGAAAGGGCGATCCGGCGGACTTCGCGCTCTGGAAAGCGGCCAAGCCGGGCGAACCCAGTTGGCCCAGCCCGTGGGGGCCCGGCCGCCCGGGTTGGCACATCGAATGCTCGGCGATGATCCTGCGCCATCTCGGAGAGCAGATCGACATCCATGGAGGCGGCAACGACCTGATTTTCCCGCACCACGAGAACGAGATCGCCCAGAGCGAGACCCTCACCGGGAAGCCCTTCGCCCAGTTCTGGATCCACAACGGCATGCTTCAGTTTTCAGATGAGAAGATGTCGAAGTCGTTGGGCAACGTCGTGAGCGTGGAGGACTTCCTTCAACGACATGAGGGCGACGCGTTGCGGATGCTGGTGCTCAATTCGGGGTATCGCAAGCCGCTTACCTTTAGCGAAGACGCGGTCGGTCAGGCCGAGGCCAACGTGGAGCGATTGCGTTCCGCGATCCGGGCGAAAGGGCGGGATGGGGATGGGGCGTCCCCGGAGAAGGCGGGTGAGATTTCACGTGCCATCTTGGAAGCGCGGCGCGGTTTTGAGGAGGCGATGGACGACGATTTCAATACTCCGACCGCTCTGCGTCACCTCTTTGGACTCGCTCGTGCCATCCACAAAGGACAGGAGGGCGGTGCGTCGAGGTCTCATATTCAAGCGGGGGCCAAAGAGCTTCGAGAGCTGGTGGAATTGCTAGGGATCGGAGTCGAAGGCGCCCAGAAGCTGGACGCGGGTGAGGTGTTGGCGACGAGTTCCGTCTTGCTCACGCTCATGGGCGAGACGTGGCAAAAATTGATCATCAAGGCAAAGGAAGGCGGCCTCGACCCTCGCCTGGATGCGGAGCTGGATCGCTTGGCGCGGTCGTCAGGCATGGCCACGAGCGAAGCGGCTAGGCTGCTCATGAACCTCACGACGACCACGAGTGCGACGCAGGCTGGGTTTCAAGAGGAGATTCGGCGAGAGGCGGGGTCGTTTCGATCCCATCCCAAGGTCCTTCGAGATGGAATTCAGGAGTTGGCAAGAACGGTGCGTGAGTCGAAGGGCCAGTTGGAAAACCGGCGGATCGACGCCGACGAGGCCAGGCCACTGATCGATTCCCTGCTCGAGGCGAGAGGCGCCCTGCGGAAGCTCGGGGAATTCGAGACGGCGGATGAAGTCCGGCGTGCTTTGGAGAGAGACAACATCCTGTTGGAAGATGGCGTGGGCGGCACCCAGTGGAGGGCGTCCTGAAGAGACGCGGACGCAAGCCCGACGTGTCCGGAGGGCTCCCGGGTCGCGAGCTGATCGTGGGCCGTCGCCCCGTTTTGGAAGTGTTGCGAGCGGCCCGGCGGGTGGTCCACCGGCTATTGCTGGAGGAAGGCAAGCACGGTTCTGAAGCCGAAGAGATCCTGCGGGCCGCCGAACGAACTGGGGTCCGCGTCGAGCGCCCGCCGCGAGAAACCTTTGGGGAGATGGGGGGCCGCCACGGCGGGGTTGGGCTCGAAGTGGACTCGTACCCCTACGTGGAACTCGACGAGATTGTGAAGCAGATCACAAGCGCTCCCCGTCCGGCGCTCGTCCTTGTGTTGGATGTGATCCAGGACCCACAAAACCTCGGCAGCCTTCTTCGGACCGCCGAAGCCGTGGGCGTCGACGGCGTGCTGCTCCCGGCGCGTCGGGGAGCTGAGATCACACCGACCGTTGTGAGCGTGTCCTCCGGCGCCAGTGAGCACCTTCGGATCGCTCGCGGGAATCTCGTCCAGGCCCTGGAGCGATTGAAGGCGATCGAGGTCTGGGGTGTCGGTCTGGACAGCGCCGCCGACCTTCCCTCCCTACGTTCGATCGATTTACGCCTACCGCTGGCCCTGGTCGTGGGCAGCGAAGGGGAGGGGATGCGGAGGCTGGTCCGGGAGTCGTGCGATTGGGTCGTCCGCCTGCCGGTCCACGGCGCGGTCGATTCGTTGAACGCGGCCGTGGCGGGGTCGATCGCCCTGTATGCGGCGTGGGAGGCCCGCACGGGCGGCGAGCCTGAAGCGGAAGGGCCCTGGACGGGTCTGGCGAGGGTTGATAGACTGTAGGTTCGTCAGGCTCGGGGGAGGGCTCTGGTATAATTCGCACGCGCCGGGACGGTGGGCGCGTTTTTACCGTATGCCGACGTAGCTCAATGGAAGAGCAACCGCCTTGTAAGCGGTAGGCTACGGGTTCGAGCCCCGTCGTCGGCTTGGCCCTCGCCCTTCCGCACGGCCGAGCGCAATACCCTGGGCGGTTAGCCAAGTGGACAAAGGCGGCTGACTGTAAATCAGCTGGCGTACGCCTTCGGAGGTTCGAATCCTTCACCGCCCACCAAGGACCGAGTCCTCAGTTGTCAGTTGTCAGTCATCAGTCTCAGGAAGGGCGAACCGCAGGTGGACAGAAGACTGAAAACTGAAAACTGAAGACTGAGGACTGAGGACTGTCGACGCCCTCATAGCTCAGTCGGTAGAGCACGTTCTTGGTAAGAACGGGGTCATGGGTTCAAATCCCATTGAGGGCTCTGCCCTTCGACCGGAATCAGGCCGGAGCAAAAAGCTAGGAGATCAGGATGGCGAAGCAGAAGTTTGACCGGACGAAGCCGCATATGAATGTAGGGACGATGG